>NZ_CP053351.1:3450000-4050000 GCF_013394655.1 Winogradskyella schleiferi | reverse complement strand
GATTTAGAAAAGATATTGATAGAGATACACCGTTTACACATGCTTTTGAACATTTATATTGGCAAGCGGCAGGAAAAGACCATAAAACAGGGAAAAAATCCACACTTTTAGTTAATTTTGAAAAACGTTACAAAGATGAGTTTTTAAGGTTTATGAAAACCTATAACACTAAAAACCTTTGGACACGTTTTAAAGAGTTGCCGGAAAAGGACCAGAAAAATGAAGAGCTTGTAAAAGCCATGCGCCATTACGATTACACGGTTAACGTAAGTTGGGTAATGGCACACTACAATGCAGCCAAACATTATATTGATAGTGGCATTGGAGATGGAGAAGCAACTGGAGGAAGTGACTGGAAAAAATACATGCATCCAAAATACCAGAAACGTATTTTTTTTCCGGAACTGTGGAGTGAAAAAGAATTAGAAAATTGGGGAAATAATTTATAATTAGTTAATGCAATTAAGAAATAGTCTGGCAATAGTTGTTATTGCCATAAGTTTATGGACGTGTAAAGAAGATAATTCTGCTGAAGTCGCTTACGAAAAAGAAGAAGCCGAAATTGTTGAAGAAGAAAAGATTCTTGAATTTGGGTTCGATATCAATAACTACATCGTAAAACGGGATACCATCCAAAAAGGTGATAGTTTTGGTGAAATTCTTCAACGCAATAATATTGGCTATCCTGATATTTTTAAAATTGCTGAGGTCACTAAAGATACCTTCGATATAAGAAAACTTCATCCAGGAAAACCGTATACCTTGCTGTTTTCAAAAGATTCTGAAAAGGATAGCCTTCCCAGTCCAGAAACTTTTATTTATCAGGCAGATCAAGTTAAATATGTGGTTATAAATTTAAAAGATTCCATTCATGCCTACACCAACAAAAAACCAGTAACTTATGTTGAAAAAACAGCTACTGGCGTTATAGAAAGTAGTATTTCTTCAACTTTAGAGGAAAAAGGATTAAGTCAGAAGTTAGCTTATAAAATGGCGGATGATATTTATGCCTGGACTATTGATTTTAGAAGGTTACAAAAGGGAGACCGTTTCAAGGTGCTTTATACTGACAAGTATATTGATGACACCATTTATGCAGGTGTCCATCATGTTAAAGCGGCTTATTTTGAGCATAATGGTGATTCCTTATATGCTTTCGAATTTGAAACCGATTCTGTAAAAGGCATACGAGATTACTTTAATGAAAACGCAAAAAATCTAAGACGTGCGTTCTTAAAAGCACCTGTGCAGTTTAGTAGAATATCCTCCCGTTATAACTTGAAACGTCGGATTGCAGTTTATGGTTATAAAGTCCGTCCGCACAAAGGTACCGATTTTGCCGCACCAATCGGAACACCTATTATGGCTACAGCCAATGGAACCGTGACCGAATCTACAAGACGAGGTGGCAATGGAAAATATGTGAAAATTAGGCATAATGATACCTATTCTACACAATATTTGCACATGAGCAGACAAGCCGTTAAAAAAGGGCAATTTGTAAAACAAGGCGATATTATCGGTTATGTTGGTATGACAGGAAATACAGGTGGTCCACATGTGTGTTACCGTTTCTGGAAAAATGGTAGTCAGGTAGATCCATTTAAACAAAAACTACCGGAAGCCAAACCAATTTCGGATAGCCTAAAAGTAAAATTTCTGGACCATATAAAACCAATAAAACAACGCTTAGACAATATTTTCTTCTTAGAAGCTGAGCCAAAGGAAACAGAAAACACCATAACCGAGGATTTAACAACAGATATACAATAATGGCACTAAAAGCAACCAACCCGACCACTACAGAAGCTTGGAAAAAATTACAAGCGCATTTTGAAACCATTAAATCCCAGCATTTAAGAGACATGTTTAAATCTGATGCCGATAGAGCAAATGATCTTACGGTAAAGTGGGAGGACTTTTATGTCGATTTTTCTAAAAACAGAATCACAACAGAAACCATCGATTTGTTAATTGAATTAGCAAATGAGGTGGACCTAAAAAATGCCATTTCAAAATATTTTGATGGCGATGTTATTAATGCTACAGAAGGACGAGCGGTTTTACACACGGCTTTAAGAGCACCAAAAGAAGCCAAAGTATTAGTTGATGGCGAAAATGTGATTCCTGAAGTACATGAAGTAAAGAAAAAAATTGAGAATTTCACGAACTCTGTTGTTAATGGAAATCACAAAGGCCATACCGGAAAAGCCATCACAGATGTTGTAAATATTGGTATTGGAGGTTCTGATTTGGGACCAGCAATGGTGGTTGATTCTCTTCAGTATTATAAAAATCAATTAACTACACATTTTGTAAGTAATGTAGATGGTGACCATTATCAAGAAGTCATTAAAAACTTAAATCCTGAGACCACGCTTTTTGTAATTGTATCTAAAACCTTTACAACACAAGAAACATTATCTAATGCCAATTCCATTAGAGCTTGGTTTTTAGAATCACAACCAAAAGAAGCGGTTTCTAAACATTTTGTTGCGGTTTCAACTAATATTGAAAGTGTAAAAAACTTCGGAATAGATGAAGCTAATATTTTCCCAATGAAAGATTGGGTTGGCGGTCGTTTTTCATTATGGAGTGCTGTAGGGCTTTCTATAAGTCTTGCTTTAGGTTATAAACACTTTGAAAGTCTATTGGATGGAGCGCACAAAATGGATGAACATTTTAGAACGACGGATTTCAATGAGAATATTCCGGTAATTTCAGCTTTATTGACCGTGTGGTACAATAATTTCTTTCAATCGGAGAGCGAAGCCATTATTCCATATACACAATATCTAAATCAGTTTGCTACCTATTTGCAACAAGGCATTATGGAAAGTAATGGTAAAAGTGTCGATAGAGATGGGAACAAAGTAAATTACCAAACTGGTACATTAATTTGGGGCGAACCAGGTACAAATTCCCAACATGCTTTTTTTCAGTTAATTCACCAAGGCACTAAATTAATTCCGACTGATTTTATTGGGTTTGTTAATTCACTCTACGGAAACAAAGACCATCACGATAAGTTGATGTCTAATTATTTTGCACAAACAGAAGCGCTAATGAACGGTAAAACAGAAGCAGAAGTTCTATCGGAATTAAAAGGGCAATCAGCAACCAAAGATGAGATAAAAGACCTGTTACCTGTTAAAATATTTGAAGGCAATAAACCAACAACCTCACTTTTAATTCAAAAATTAACACCAGAAAGCTTAGGAAAACTCATTGCTATGTACGAACACAAAATTTTTGTACAGGGCATTGTTTGGAATATCTATAGTTACGATCAATTTGGTGTTGAGTTAGGGAAGCAATTGGCAAAATCCATATTAAGTGAACTTCAAGAAGCCAATTCATCTTCACTTCATGATGCATCTACTCAAAATTTAGTAACATTTTATAAGAAGAATTGTTAAAATTTGTTAAAAAGTTTTAATAAAATTCATTATGCACGCATAGAATTTGACGATTCGATAATTATCTTCGCATCGCTAAATTGTTAACATTGGGTTAATGTTTTAGCTATAGTATTGCGTAAATTTGCGCCGAATAATAAAACCAATTAACTTAAATTTTAATATGAAAAAATTTAATCAATTTTTATGTGTTACTGTATTGACCCTGTTCTCAACAGTGATATATGCTCAAACTACTATCAAAGGAAAAATTATTGATGGTGATATGAACTCACCACTTCCTGGTGCTAATATTATAGTAAAAGGAACTACAAATGGTGCTACCACAAATTTTGATGGTAATTTTACTTTAAATGCAGCATCAAACTCTGGAGAGGTTGTAATATCTTACGTGGGTTACGTAACTCAAACTATAGCCTATAGTGGAGACACAGATTTAGGTACAGTAGTTTTAATTTCAAGTAATGTTGGATTGGACGAAATAATGATCGTTGCTTCTGTAGCGGTTGACAGGAAAACACCTGTAGCAGTTTCTACTGTTCGTGCCGAAGAAATTTCTTTAAAATTAGGAACTCAAGAGTTTCCAGAAATTTTAAAATCTACGCCAGGTGTTTATGCGACGAAAGCTGGTGGTGGTTTCGGTGATGGACGAATTAACTTACGTGGCTTTGATTCAGAAAATGTCGCCGTAATGATTAACGGAGTGCCTGTAAATGACATGGAAAACGGACGCGTATTTTGGAGTAATTGGGCTGGTTTAGGTGACGTTACAAGCACAATGCAAGTTCAAAGAGGTCTTGGTGCTGCGAGAGTTGCAGTACCTTCTATTGGTGGAACAATAAATATCTTAACCAAAACTACAGATGTTGAAGAAGGTGGTAACGTAATGACTTCCCTAGGAAATGATGGTTATACTAAATTTGGTGTAACCTATTCTACAGGTTTAATGGATAATGGATTTGCTGCTACAGTATCCGCTGCTAAAACAGATGGTGATGGATATGTAAGAGGAACACAGTTTAATTCGGTTTCTTATTTCGTTAACGTATCTAAGAAAATAAATGACCAGCATAAATTAGCTTTTACGGCTTTTGGCGCTAAACAACGTCACGGTCAAAGACAAAACAGACAGCTTATAGAGACTTACAAAAAAAGTCCAGACGGTATAAAATATAACCAAGATTGGGGTTATAAAAATGGTCAAGTTACTTTTATAGAGGATAACTTTTATCACAAACCACAAATATCCTTAAATCATTATTGGAATCTGAATGATAAAACAAGTATCTCTACCGCTGCATATGTGTCTTTTGGCTCTGGTGGTGGTGGTGGAACCATGAGAAGCGACGCGGATATTCCTGGATTTGAAAATGATGGAGTATTTAAATTTACAAATCCTGAATATAGAATAGGAAACTTTGGTCCTTTGGATTTTGACAGAATCGTGAACGAAAATATCGCGAATGGGGCAAATGGTTCTAATGCAGCTTTAAGAGCATCAAGAAATGATCATAATTGGTACGGTGTATTATCTACATTAAAATCAGACCTATCTGATGATTTAGTACTTTTAGCTGGTTTAGACTATAGAAACTATACTGGTATTCATTTTAGAGAAGTAACAGATTTGTTAGGGGGACAGTTTATTATTAACGATGATAACGTTAATAACGTAACAGGTGTTGCTAGAGAAGGTGATAAAGTTTCCTATTTTAACGATGGTTTAGTTGGTTGGATAGGTTTTTTCGGTCAGTTAGAGTATGATATTAATGAAAAGTTCAATACATTTCTTTCAGTAAATGCATCAAATACGTCTTACAAAAGAAAAGATTACTTCAACTATTTAGATGGTGACCCATTACAGGAAACAGATCGCTTCAATTTTTTAGGTTTTGGTGCTAAAGGTGGCGGAAACTATAGATTAGATTCTAATCATAACGTATTTATTAATTTAGGTTATTTTGAAAAAGCTGCAGATTTTGATGCTGTTTTTCCTGAATTTAATAACGAAGAAATTAATGAAGATGCTGAAAATCAGAAAATAATGAGTTTTGAAGTCGGTTATGGTTACCGAGGGGAGAAGCTTTCTGCAAACGTCAATCTTTACAGAACAGCTTGGAGAGATAGAACAGAAACTATACCTTTTCAGTTAAATGAAGACGAAACAGGTTTTGCAAATATTTTAGGTGTTAATGCAATACATCAAGGTATTGAAATTGACTTCGTTTATAAAGCCACAGATAAATTAGATTTAACGGGTATGGTATCTTTAGGTGATTGGAGATGGGAAGAAAATGTGACTGATGTTAATATTCTAGATGAAGAGCAAGAAGTTGTCGCTACTGTAGATTTATTTATTGAAGATGTGCCTGTTGGTGATGCTGCTCAAACTACATTTGCTTTAGGTACAAATTATAAATTTAGTCCAGAAACAAGGTTTACTATAGATTATAACTATTTTGCTCGTTTATACTCTGATTTTGATCCAAGTGACAGAGGTACGGAAGGCGCACCAGACCCATGGGAAGTTCCTGATTATGGAGTATTCGATACAGCATTTTCTCATAGTTTTCCTTTTGGAAACTTCGAAGCGACTTTGATTGCTAGAATGAATAATGTGTTTAATACTAAATATATATCAGATTCCTTAGATGGAGCTGATTCAAATGCTGAAACCGCATTAGTTTATTACGGTTTTGGTAGAACGTTTAGTGTAGGAGCAACTATTAAATTTTAAAAAAAAACAAAATGAAAAAATTAATTTATTTACTGACCTTTATAGGTATAGCCTTTACGGGTTGTAATCCTGTAGAAGATATTAATAATAGTATAGAAAACGAAGTCGTAGTTGGTGTAGAGGAGTTTACCTTAACGACAGAAGACTATGCTAATATTGTAGAACAAGGTGAAGATGAAGAACCGGATTATTATGAAACATTTGACGCTTTTAGCGATACTGATGATGCAAAGCTTATGCTCCCAGGATTTTTAAGTGATCGATATCCTTTCTGGGGAGAGGGTTCTTCTGTAACTGTAAACTTTAACTTATTTGATGGTAATCCAGAAGATGCTAGTGCATTTACCAATGCAACGATTTATGAATTGATGACTGAAGATTACCCAACTGCCGCTAGTAATGCATTTTTTCCTAACGAAGACCCAATGGATTTTTTAGAGGATATCTTGGATACTCAAATATCTAGTCCAATGGAAGGTCAAATCGTAAGAGCCGAATTTAATCAATTTATTAATGAACCAACTGTAGGCTTAGCACCAGCAGTTGAATTTGATTTTGCTGATAGCTTTGAGGGATGGACTGTTGAAGAGGAATTTGGCGATAACGAAGTTTGGACATCTGATATTGAGTTCATACAAGGTAATGGGTTTTTTGGTGGCCAAATTGCCAATATTGAGTGGTTGGTTTCTCCTGAAATTGATCTAACTCAAGAAAGTGATTTAAGATTTCAGATAAATCAAGCCATACGTTTTGCTTCAGATATAAGTCTCCTTAAAATTTTAGTGGCAACAGATTACACTGGAGATGTCGCAACAGCAGATTGGGCTGAAATTGATTTAGCGACGGCACCTGCAGGAAATAGTGACACATTAGTATTGTCAGAAGATTTTGACTTTTCTGCTTATGATGGTGAAACCATTAATATTGCTTTTAAGTATGAGTCCACAGATTCTGACGCTGCGAGATGGAGAATAGCATCTTTAGTTCTTAAAACTATAGGTATCTCAGGTGATACAGTAACGGAATCAGTATATTTTAGGTATTCTGGTGGTTCATGGGACGTCGTTGAGAATGTTTATTATCTAACAGCTGCAGATTACGATTCCATGGGTGAGGAGTCTGGTCAGCCAGGACGTTTTGATAATTTTAGTAATTCTGTTGCGCCTGAGAATTATTTACCACAATTTTTGAGCTTGCAATATCCATTTGCACAAGATGAGGATGAAATATTTATTGTTTATAGATTTTTTGTTGATGGCTCAACTGTAATAAAAAGTAACTTATATACATTCAACAATGGAGAATGGTCGCCAAAAACATCATCATTACAATTTGAATATGAAAATGGTGTTTGGGTACCAGATAATACAATAAGGTATACAATGGTTGGTTCTGATTATGATTTAGTCGCAACAACATTGATGGACGTAGAAGGATTTAGTGCGGCTGCAGGAAACTTAGCGAATTTTGGAAATTTCAACAGAACTGGTAGTGCATCGGCTTGGAGTGATGAAATGATGGAAAGAGCTATGGGAGTTGTTCTAGACAATTTAGATCCTAATGCGGAAGAAGGACAAAAGTATGCCGTTACTGCAAATACATTTGGTGCTAGCTCTACAGAAGAATTTAGGGTTATTAAAATGGAAGGTGAATGGATTGATCCAACTCTACCTGAATAATCATATTTAAAAAGTCTATTATAAAAAAATGCCTATCAGATTTCTGATAGGCATTTTTTTATGCTTATTAAAACAAATATTAATCCTCCCATCGCACACTCTCCATAATCTTCTTAATATCTTTCTTCAAATATTCCGCAGCAGGATAAATAGAATCGTAATTAGGTTTCGCATAGAAGTAAAGGGATCCGCTTAAAAAGTGATTTAAACTATCTGTGACATAAAATTGAGATTGCGATGCTGCGTTGCCTCCAATTTCATAAAGCATTCCATACACTTTAGCTTCTTTATTTTCAAAGAGGTTACTGGAAATTTCATCAGCTTTTATAGTGTGTTTTTGCGTCAGGTTTTGTGCATCTCTCAACAAACTATCCAAATTATCATTCTTTACTTCTTTATAAGTGAGATAAATGGTAGCCTTTAAAGCGGGATATTTAACATCAACTCCATTGGTTTTACCTAGAGATTTTACAGTTTTTATAGGGTTTGCCAATTCATTTTTTTCAAAAGAAAATGGTAAAGGAATACTTGCTTTTTTATATTCAGCCTTTGGATATTCCAATCTTAAATAACCTTTGGGTTTTGGTAATGGATCGTCTCCACAACCAAACATCAATAAGCTTAATAAGGGTAAAACTATTCGCTTCATAAATGTCGATTTAATAAAGTGAGTTTAATTTGTTTGATGCGTTTGCGCTCTAAGGCTTCTACAGTAAAAACGTAATTTTCAAAATTTATTTTACTTCCTATTCTTGGAAAACCACCTGAAATCTCTAAAACAAAACCAGCAAGGGTTTCGGCTTCTCCTTTTCGAGCGTCAAAAAGATCCATATCGTCTTCAATACCTACGATTTTAAAAACATCCTTAAGAGGTGTCTTGCCTTCAAAACTATAATTGTTATTGTTAAGCTTGGTGTAAACTAAGTCATCGTCATCATACTCATCACTAATATCACCTACAATTTCTTCAATTATATCTTCAAGTGAAACCAGTCCTGAAGTGCCTCCATATTCGTCTACAACTACCGCAAGGTGTACTTTTTTGGTCTGGAATTCAACCATTAGATCATCTAACTTTTTGTTTTCCGGTACAAAAAAAGGTTCGCGTAAAATGGTCGTCCAATCAAAAGTTTTTTTGTTCAAATGCGGTAATAAATCCTTAACGTATAGCACTCCTTTTATGGTGTCGATGCTTTCTTCATAAACAGGAATTCGGGAATAACCATTATCAATAATCTCAGTGATTATAGTTTCATAAGGAGTATTCAT
Organism: Winogradskyella schleiferi; assembly: GCF_013394655.1. Classification (NCBI taxonomy): domain Bacteria; kingdom Pseudomonadati; phylum Bacteroidota; class Flavobacteriia; order Flavobacteriales; family Flavobacteriaceae; genus Winogradskyella; species Winogradskyella schleiferi. The sequence goes on along the minus strand of NZ_CP053351.1, from coordinate 4,040,896 downwards.
ACTCAAAGCAAACAAATCCATGCGAGGTCGCATCACTTGTTTGGTATCTGTATTTCCAAAAGATACAATACCTTGAAGAAGTTTTTGTTCTTCTTTGGTTGTATCTTGATCATTGGTAAGTTCTAAAGCTTGTGATAACTGATCGACGCTAAGATTAGAGCGTTGTTTCCCAAATTTATTCTGAATTTGTATAGTTACATAACGCATTGGTAAACTCAACGGTGAAAGCATGACATCCAAAACCCGTAAAGGTCTTGCCATAAATGAAGAAAACTTTACACTATTTCTACTAGCATAAATTTTAGGAATAATTTCACCAAACAATAATATTAAAAAGGTTGCGGAAACGACCTCAATTAAAAATCGAAAAAGTGCATTTGTAATACTGCTAAAGAGCGTTTCACCTATATAGGCGAACAATAATACAACGGCTATATTTATGAAATTATTAGCCACTAATATCGTTGCCAACAATTTTTTTGGCCGTTCTAAAAGTGAAGCAATAATTTGCATGGCCGCAGATTTCTTTTCCAAACCTTCGTCTAAATTAGATTTGGTCAGGGAAAACAAGGCCACTTCAGCTCCTGAGATTAATGCAGAGCATAGCAATAAAACCACAAGTACAACAATGCTCGTTATAAACGATGTATTAATAACTAATAAATGTGATAATAAAACCGTGGGTTCTGGGTCCAAGTCAAGAAACTATTAAATGGTTAAAAAGGTAAATCATCATCGCCTTCTGGCTCTGCATTTGTAGGAGCAGATTGTGGCTTTTGAGAATTACTATCTGATGTATTGGGCTTTTGGGATTGCTGAGGTTGTTGATCACTTTTAGGTGTTAAGAACGTAAATTCATCACATTGTATTTCTGTAGAATAGCGTTCCATGCCCTTGTCATCAGTCCATTTTCTAGTTTTAATACGACCTTCAATGTAGACTTTATCGCCTTTGGTAAGATACTTTTCGCAAATTTCTGCGGCTTTGTTCCTCACTACAATATTGTGCCATTCCGTATTAGTAATTCGCTCATTGGTTTGCTTACTGACATAAGACTCACTTGTCGCTAAAGGAAAACGACCAACACAATTTTTATCATCAAAATAATGCATTTTTACCTCGTCTCCTAAGTTTCCAATTAGCATTACTTTATTTAATGTTCCGGCCATAATTATTTTGTTTAATAGTTTGCAAAGTTACTCAATTGTGTAGTCACAACTTTAAAAGTACTAAAAAAATGTGATTTCTTTAAGGTTCTAAAAACCAAACCGGTCAATAAAATCACTAATAAGTACAGGTGCAGGATATTCAGTCAATGATTTTGTAGGAATGGCATCGTTTGGCAATTGCTCTACATCTATAATCCAGAATTTGGTGTAAAGATGTTGATGCGACAATTTATGTACTATATCCACCTCATTATATAAGGAATAATCGAAGGGTTTTAATGTTGAAAAAGACTCCTCTAAATTCATGAGATGAAATTCTTCAGAATTCAAACTTTTTTCAGATTCAATTAAAGGAAACTGATAGAGGTTCTGCCAAATCCCTTTTTTTGCTCGTTTTTCAAAAAGGGTTTGCTGGTTGTGATCAATGAAAATCAAAAAGTTGAAGTATTTAGTGGTCACTTTAGTTTTCTTTAGTTTTACAGGAAGGACATCGACCATTTTTTTCTGAAGCGCAATACAACCATTTTTAAGGGGACAAATAGTACAATCGGGATTTTTCGGTTTGCATTGTAGCGCACCAAATTCCATAATGGCTTGGTTATATGTGGCAGGTTGTGACTCATCGATCAGAGAATTTGCTAAAGATTTGAATTCTTTAATACCTAAAGTTGAATTGATCGGCGTTTCAATCCCAAAATAGCGAGATAAAACTCTATAGACGTTGCCATCTACTACAGCCGCCACTTTGTCAAAGGCTATGGAAGCAATGGCACTTGCTGTATAATCGCCAACGCCTTTTAGTTTTAATAAATCGTTGTAATTATCCGGGAAATGTCCATGCAGCTCATGTACAATATATTTAGCTGTATAATGAAGATTCCTTGCTCTGGAATAATAGCCCAAACCTTGCCATAATTTTAAAACAGATGTTTCTGAGGCGTCAGCAAGATCGAAAATAGTTGGGTAATTGGTAACAAATTGTTGATAATAAGGTAAACCTTGTTTCACTTGGGTTTGCTGTAAAATAATTTCTGAGAGCCAAATATGATATGGATTTTGGGTTTCTCGCCATGGCAAATGTCGTTTGTTTATTGAGTACCAGTTAATTAGTTTGTGTTTGAAATCCATTGGCTTTTTTTAATGAAAAGCAAAATTAAATGTTTATTGTGTTAAATTTTAATTAATTACGTTTGAACTATTGAAATTAAATTACCTATATTTGCAATCCCTTAGAATAAATAGTAACCCTAAAACTAGTAACAATGACAAAAGCCGATTTGGTAGCAAAAATATCTGATAAATTAGGTATTGAAAAAGGAGACGTACAAGCAACTGTAGAAACCTTTATGGAAGAAGTAAAAACATCTTTAGAGAGCGGAGATAACGTGTATTTAAGAGGTTTCGGTAGCTTCATCATTAAAACAAGAGCTGAAAAAACAGGTCGTAATATCTCAAAGAATACTACAATAAAAATTCCAGCACACAACATACCAGCATTTAAACCAGCTAAAGTATTTTTAGAAGGTGTTAAATCTAATGTTGAAGTAAACTAAGAAAGCATTTAAAATAAAATATTAATTAAAAAGCATTATTTATTATGCCAAGTGGTAAAAAAAGAAAAAGACACAAGGTAGCGACGCATAAGCGTAAAAAACGTAGACGCGCTAATCGTCACAAAAAGAAATAAATTGTTAAAAGTAGTTTTATAACTACTTTTTTCAGTTTGGACAGCTATTGAATTTTAATCCTTTTTCAGGAAATACAAATATTCAATAAGAGTCCTATTAACGAAACGTTCTTTGATATAGAATCTGGCGTATTTAATAGAGTACACCTAGATTTGTTGGTTTCCCGATAATAATCGGGACCTGTGTCAATTAATTGAACTGGTTTAAACTTTTTACTTCTAATTAAAATTATATGTTCATAGTCATATTTTGAATCTTTTTAAGTTGCTTAGCAAGAGCTAAGAAGCGATAAAAGAAAAGATAGGACTAAAAGCGGTAATTTTTTATTGGACCCAAAAAGTTTAACTAAGTTCTCTAAGTAAAATCCATCTATCTCAACGAAGAGTTAGATATAAATTAACATTATGAACAATGAATTAATCGTAAGATCGAGTTCAGATATTGTTGATTTTGCTTTATTAAAAGATGGAAAACTTATTGAATTGCATAAAGACGAAGAGGATAACAACTTTGCAGTTGGTGATATTTTTATTGCCAAAATACGTAAAGTTATTCCTGGTTTAAACGCTGCGTTTGTTAACGTTGGCTATGAGAAAGATGGTTTTTTACACTATCATGATCTTGGACCGCAATTGCCTTCACTTTTAAAATTCATTAAACGTGTAAGCACAGGAAAATTAAGGGATTACACCCTTAAAGACTTTCCGATGGAAAAGGATTTGGACAAACATGGCAGTATTGCAAATGCCATAAAATCCAATCAATCCATTTTAGTACAAGTAGTAAAAGAACCTATCTCTACAAAGGGACCACGCATTAGCTCAGAATTGTCTATTGCTGGAAGATACATTGTCTTGGTACCTTTTTCCAATCGTATTTCAATTTCACAAAAGATTGAATCGCAAGAAGAAAAAGACCGATTAAAAAGACTTGTAAAAAGTATCACACCTAAAGGATTTGGGGTTATTATTCGTACTGTAGCAGAAGGCAAAAAAGTTGCCGAGCTCGATAGTGATTTGCAGAATTTGCTGAATCGATGGACAGCAATGTGTAAAAAATTGTACAAAGCACATCACCCAACTAAAGTATTGGGAGAAATGAACAAGGCATCCTCAATTTTAAGGGATATTTTTAACGATTCATTCTCTGGTATTGTTGTCGATGATGAAGAAATGTACATACAAGTAAAAGATTATGTGCAACAAATTGCACCGAAAAAAGAGTCTATAGTGAAGTTTTATAAAAATGGTGTTCCAATCTTTGAAAAATTTGGCATAGAACGCCAGATTAAAACATCATTTGGAAGAACTGTTTCTATGGCAAAAGGCGCTTACTTGGTAATAGAACATACTGAAGCACTACATGTTGTAGATGTTAATAGTGGTAACCGATCTAATAAAGAAAAGAACCAAGAAGACACCGCTTTAGAAGTCAACATGATCTCTGCACAAGAAATTGCCAGACAGTTACGTTTACGTGATATGGGAGGCATTATCGTTATCGATTTTATTGATATGGGACGTGCTGAGAACAGAAAAAAGCTTTACAATTATCTCAGGGATGAGATGAAAGACGACAAAGCAAAGCATAAAATATTGCCGCCGAGTAAGTTTGGTTTAGTGCAAATAACTAGACAGCGCGTTAGGCCAGAACGCAATATTAAAACGAAAGAAGAAAACCCTAATGTTTTAGGCGATGAAATCGAAGCACCAATTAAAGTGGTGGAGCGTATTAATCAAGATCTAGAACGCGTTTTCAGAAAAGACTATAAAAAGGTAACACTAAATGCACATCCTTTTATAGCAGCCTTTTTAACCAAAGGGTTTCCATCAGTACGTTCAAAGTGGTTCTTTGAACACAAAAAATGGGTAAAAGTTTTACCTAGAGATGCTTACACTTATCTTGAATACCATTTTTATGATAAAGATGGTAACAAAATCAAATAATATCTATTAGAAAAGCCCAATTAGATTCCGATAACTATCGGAACAATTGGGCTTTTTCTTTTTAATTAGGTTTATAATTATTTATAACGTCTTTTAGTGTTCCAAACGATTGAACTGGCATTTCCAAATTTTAAAGTTTTGGTTCCAACTTTACTTTCTCCTAGTGTTCTGTTACTTGTTTTCATAATTTTATTTGTTTTCTGCGGCTTTTAAAAGCGCGTGCAAATTTACGTATGGATTACACCTTAGAAAACAACAGATTTGACAACATTATATGTTATATTAACCTTATTTTGTTTTATTTAACAAAAAACAGGTTAAAATAAAATATTTGCAGGAAAAACATGAAGAGGATTATTATTTACGATTTTGGTTTTAGAATGTTGTAAATAATTCGTGAAAAAATCAATATTGCACTATAGAATTTTTCAAAATTTTTATTCAAAAATAAACAGACTTCTAGGTTGCCTAAAACATACATTCAAGGTTGTAAACAAAAAAATATCAAACAATTCTGATTGAGATTTGAGATTTAATTTATTGGATTTTTATTGATTTAATAACAATAATACTCAGGGTAATATGGTTCTTCGACTGTAATACCAATATGCTCGGTTTGGTAATTTGCTAATTCAGTCAACTCAATACTTATTTTTTCTAAGGCCGTGTAATTTGTAAGAAAAATGACATTAATAAAATTATTTATTTATATTGCCGAACATTTTAAAAACTCAAAAAAAATTATGCTAAAAAAAATTACGCCTCTATATCTAATTGTACTGTGCTTCTCATTTTGTTATAATTGTAGCTCCGATTCTGATTCAAACGACGATGAAACGGATAGTAATGAATATATTTATTTCATGTCGGGTAAAATCGATGGAGAATCTTTTATTTATGGACAAAAAACTAGTGCAACTGAATTGGATTACACTTCTGGTTTAAGCGTTACGTTACCTGCAGTTTGCGCCTATAACCCAGATACTGGAGGATTTAACTACAGCCCTTTTGTTTATCCAAATTTTGATGATGAATCTAGACCAACCATGGGAATTGATTTTGTTAGATTTCATTTATGTACAGATGACTCATCTCAATTAGAAACATTTAATGATAAATTTCCTACCACTTCGTATGAATTTGCAGATTCAGATTTAGCTTCCTCTGGACTTGTAGGTAAAATTGGATTAACTTACAGTCCTAACGCTCAAGACGGGCCATACTACAGTACTTATGGTGGAGATCAATCTAATAGCACATTTGAGATAACCTCCTCAACAGCATTTAACACTTATTTTGCAGATACTTTAATTAGTGCAGGTCAAATTGTTGAAGGTAATTTTTCTGCAACTTTTTATAATTCTGAAGACCCATCTGATATTATAGTTATTACTGATGGGCAATTCAAGATGATTCCATCTTTGGACTAAATCAGAGACAAAATAAAGCATAAAATTAAACCCCAAATCCTTAAGATTTGGGGTTTAATTTTAACTAACTATTATAAGAAATTATTTAATACCTATAATGCTCAGGCTTATAAGGCCCTTCAACTTTTACACCAATATAATCAGCTTGGTATTCTGCTAATTCAGTCAACTCTACACCAATCTTTTCTAAGTGTAGTTTTGCTACTTTTTCATCTAAATGCTTTGGTAACATATACACATCATTTTCATACTTGTCGCTGTTTTTCCAAAGTTCAATTTGCGCCAATGTTTGGTTAGTAAATGAATTACTCATTACAAAACTTGGATGACCAGTTGCACAACCTAAATTAACCAAACGTCCTTCAGCTAAAACGATGATATCTTTACCATCAATCGTATATTTATCAACTTGTGGCTTAATCGTATCTTTAGTGTTTCCGTAGTTTTTGTTTAACCAAGCCATTTGTATTTCATTGTCAAAGTGACCTATATTACAAACAATGGTTTTGTCTTTCATGGCTTTAAAATGCTCAGCTCTAACGATATCTTTATTTCCAGTAGTGGTAATGACAATATCAGAGTTTCCAACAACAGTTTCCAATTTCTTTACTTCAAAACCGTCCATGGCAGCTTGTAACGCACAAATTGGATCGATTTCAGTAACGGTAACAATACTTCCTGCGCCTTTAAAAGAGGCTGCTGTACCTTTACCAACATCGCCATAACCACAAACGGTTACACGTTTTCCGGCCAACATAATATCAGTGGCACGACGAATCGCATCTACCGCAGATTCTTTACAACCATATTTGTTATCGAATTTTGATTTTGTGACAGAATCATTGACATTAATCGCCGGCATAGTTAATGTACCATTTTTAACACGCTCGTAAAGTCTATGAACTCCAGTCGTTGTTTCTTCAGACAAACCTTTAATTCCAGCAGACAATTCTGGGTATTTATCCAAAACCATATTGGTTAAATCGCCACCGTCATCTAAAATCATGTTTAATGGTTTTCTGTCTTCGCCAAAGAATAAGGTTTGCTCTATACACCAATCAAATTCTTCTTCTGTCATGTCTTTCCAAGCATAAACAGCGGTTCCTGCGGCAGCAATAGCAGCAGCAGCTTGATCTTGAGTTGAGAAAATATTACAAGAACTCCAAGTCACTTCTGCGCCTAAGGCTTGCAATGTTTCAATTAAAACCGCAGTCTGAATCGTCATGTGCAAACAGCCTGCAATACGTGCGCCTTTTAAAGGTTGCTCGTTTTTGTACTCTTCACGTAAACTCATTAAACCTGGCATTTCTGCTTCAGCCAATTCAATTTCTTTTCTTCCCCAAGCCGCAAGCGACATATCTTTTACCTTATTAGGTATGTAGGCAACTGTTTTTGTACTCATATTTTTTTGACTTTTTTTAAATTATACTTGCCTTTGGGTTTAACGCTTAAATAGTTAAATTCGCTGAATAAAAAATGCTAAATCTGCCTCAGGCAGTGCAAAGATAACCAATAACATTCAGAATTCTAAATGCCACTGTATAAAACCATTAGTGTAAACTCACAAACTACTGTTAAAATTTGGAAGATTGAAGAATCTTATGACGAGTTATTTCAGCCTTTAAATTTAAAACCTAACAGTTTAAAGCGGGTTTTAGGGATGAAAAGTGAATTGCATCAACGGGGCTTTTTGAGTGTGCGTCATTTGTTACGTGAATTTGGTTATACAGACCAGGATTTGTTTTATGACGACAACGGAAAACCGCACCTTAATGATGGCAAACATATTTCCATTACGCATTCCTTTACCTTTTCTGGAGTTATTCTTAGTGATAAAGAAGTGGGCATTGATATTGAAAAGCAACGTGATAAAATAACTGTCATTGCCCATAAATTTGTGGATTATGAATACAATTACTTAAAATCTACTGATGACGATTACATCAATAGACTTACCGTAATTTGGGGAATTAAAGAATCGCTTTATAAACTTTTTGCCGTTCCTGGTATGTTGTTTAGAGACCATTTTTTAGTGATTCCTTTTTCGATGATAGATGGTCAAACTGTGGCTTGGATAGATTATGAAGGTAAAAAATATAGGTATAATACCGCTTTTTTAGAATTTGAAGGCTTTACCTGTGCTTATGTGATTCCGTAATGAACAGTATTTACCAAAATATAATTGCTGAAAAAGCTAAAGCCAAAAAACTTTTAGCCGTTTTGATTGATCCAGATAAGATGAAGATTGAACATGTGTCGAATTTTATATCTAAGGTCAATCAATCCATAGCCACACATATTTTTGTTGGAGGAAGCGAAGTTGATGAAGGTCTAACGGAAACTTTAGTCATCGAAATTAAAAAGCATACGAATTTACCGGTTGTTTTATTTCCTGGAGATATTGTTCAAATTACGGATAAAGCTGATGGTGTTTTGTTTTTGTCTTTAATTTCTGGTCGAAATCCTGATTATTTAATTGGTAAACACGTCGAAGCTGTTTCTAGGTTGAAGTACTCTAATTTGGAAGTCATTCCAACAGGATATCTTTTAATTGAAAACCTGCCTGCCGTCAGGCATGGTGGAAAAGAAACTGCAGTACAACGCGTGAGTGAAACTAAACCAATTCCAAGAAAAAATGTTCAAACGATAAAAGACACTGCAAAGGCAGGAGAATTATTAGGTATGAAATTCATTTATCTTGAAGCTGGTAGTGGCGCAACACATCCTATTGAAGCTGGTATTATTTCAGAAGTTAAACAACAACTCAATATACCTTTGATTGTTGGTGGAGGCATTAGAACAAAAGCCGACATGGAATCAGCATACAAAGCAGGAGCAGATTTGGTGGTTATAGGAACTGCTTTTGAAGAAGACGAAAACTTCTTCGATGAATTAATAAAGTAACTCAGACTGTCAGACTGAGGGCAGTCGAAGTCCAAATAAAGACTAATATATAATTAAAAGATTACCGCTGAAGTTCACATTGAGCGTAGTCGAAATGCAAAACAAAGTATGAAAATATCAATAGAACTAACACTTACACCATTAAAAGACGATTACGAACCACACATCATCGACTTCATAAAAGAGCTTAGGGCTTCTGAATTTAAAATTTTGGAAAATCCTCTAAGCACGCAGATCTATGGAGATTATGATAAGGTAATGCCTTTTTTGACCCAAGAAATTAAGAAATCATTTTCAGGTTTAGACATTGCCGTATTGCACATGAAATTGGTTAAAACCGACCGAAGCGATTATGAACCAAATTTTTGATTTTTTCTTAAACGCCTATCAAAATGCGCCGACATATCAAATTGTATTAGAGGCCGTTGCATTTGTGTTCGGAATTGCGAGTGTTTGGTATGCAAAACAAGAAAATATTCTTGTATATCCAACAGGAATAATTTGTACAGTAATTACTGTTTATCTCTTATATATTAATCAATATTTAGGCGATATGATGATGAATTTTTATTATTCCGTAATGAGTCTATATGGATGGTGGAATTGGTCGCGGAAAAAAAACAACGTCATTGCTGTTCCGATTTCCAGAACGACTTCCAAAGAAAAACTAATTGGTGTTGGCTTATTTATATTGACCATGATAGTTACCTATTTAGTATATCTCTTTTATGATTATACTATAGAAATTCCAAACTATATAGATATCGTTACTTCTGGTATTTTCTTTACAGCAATGTGGTACATGGCTAATAAAAAATTAGAAAATTGGACCCTTTGGATTATTGGCGATTTAATAACAATTCCTCTTTATGCATATAGAGGTTTGGGCATGTTATCATTACAATATTTTATCTTTACAATCTTAGCAATACAAGGCTATATCTCATGGAAGAAGCACTTAAACAACAACCATCAGACTGCATAAAAGTAGTTTTATTCGGACCAGAATCTACAGGAAAAACTACGCTTTCTAAGCAATTAGCTAGACACTATAATTCAGTTTGGGTGCCAGAATATGCACGTGATTATTTACAGGAAAAATGGAATGATGAACGTAAAACTTGTGAACCAAAAGATTTACTTCCCATAGCAATTGGACAGATGGCTCTTGAAAATAAACTGGCCCTAAAAACAGACTCAGTTTTAATCTGTGACACCGATTTACTGGAAACCAAAGTATATAGTGAAGCTTATTATTCAGGAACATGTGACCCGATTTTAGACAATTACGCTTTAAAAAATTTTTACGATCTTTACTTTTTAACTTATATTGACACACCTTGGGAAGCGGACGACCTAAGGGATAAACCCAATGAAAGAGAACGCATGTTCAACGCTTTTGAAACGGCTCTTAAAACTCACAACAAGCCTTATGTTTTATTAAAAGGAAGTAAAGAGGAACGTCTTAAGATTGCTGTTCAACATATTGATCGTCTATTAAATAACAAATTATGAATTTTACAGAAAAAGATATAAAACAAATAGAATCGAAAGGTTTAAGCTTAGATGAAGTTAAAAAACAAGTTCACATTTTTAAAGCTGGAATTCCATTTACAAATATTGCTGAAGCAGCCACGACTGATAGCGGAATAATGACATTGAATGATAGTTTAATTGACATGTACATCGCATCATTCGAAGCAGAAAAAGATAATAAAACGTTATTAAAATTTGTACCAGCATCAGGAGCTGCAACCCGAATGTTCAAATTTCTATTTCAGTTTGTCAACCAATACAATCCTGATGAACAATCACTTAATTCTTATATCAACAGAAACAATTTAAGGGAATTATCACTCTTTATGGTTGGGATGGAAAAATTTCCATTTTATAGAGACATATTAGCGTCATTGAAATCTAAAGGGATCAACCTTGAAATGTTACCAACGCAAGAAAAAGTGTGGCATTTTGCAAAAGCGATGTTAGATGAAAACCAAATGAACTTCGGAAATCAACCTAAGGGATTGTTACCATTTCATGAGTATAAAAAAGACCATATTTCTACGGCCTTTGAAGAACATTTGTACGAAGCAGCCTTATACGCATCGAGTAATGGATTGGCTAAATTGCATTTCACTATTTCAGAAGTTCATGAAGATAAATTTAAAGAAGAGTTTAAGAATATTCAGCAAGATATAGAGAAAAATACAGGCGTTACATTTGATATTTCATTTTCATACCAACAGCAATCTACGGATACCATTGCGTTAACTTTGGATAACGAACCTTTTAGGAAAGCTGATGGCTCCATATTGTTTAGACCATCTGGTCATGGCGCTTTATTGACAAACCTGAATAACCTCAATGCAGATGTTGTTTTTATTAAAAATATAGATAATGTCGTCGTCTATAGATACAAAGAAGAAGTTGCAAAATATAAAAAAGTGCTAGCAGGAATTCTTATGGAATTACAAAATCAAACTTTTGAATATTTACAGGTTTTAGATTCAAAAACGATTACAGAAGAGCGTTTGACAACTATTGAGAATTTTCTAACAGATAAGTTAAGCATTAAAATAACGGATGAATATAAAAAATATGCCGATCGTTATAAGGTTGAATACCTTAAAGAAAAACTAAACCGCCCAATTCGTATCTGCGGCATGGTAAAAAATGAAGGCGAGCCAGGAGGCGGTCCATTTTGGGTAAAAGATCACAGATCTAACCAATCGCTTCAAATTGTGGAATCGGCTCAAATCAATTTAGAAGACCAAAAACAAGCAGATATACTAAATAACGCCACCCATTTTAATCCTGTAGATTTAGTCTGTGGTATAAAAAATTATAAAGGCGAAAAGTTTGATCTGGCAAACTACGTAGATCCTAATACCGCTTTCATTTCCCAAAAAACCAAAAATGGGAAACAACTAAAAGCATTGGAGCTGCCAGGACTTTGGAATGGAAGTATGGCCCATTGGACGACGATTTTTGTTGAGGTACCAATCATCACTTTCAATCCTGTTAAAACCGTCAACGATCTATTAAAATCACCACATCAAATTAAAGAATAGTGGATTCCGAATTACTAAAATCTGAATTAAACTACAAATATGTCCGAAGCTCAGGAAGCGGAGGTCAAAATGTAAACAAAGTATCGTCTAAAGCTGAATTATATTTTGACCTTGAAAATTCCCAAGTCTTTAATGACGAAGAAAAACAAAAACTTTCTGAATTTTTCAATAATCGATTAACCAAAGACGGCGTATTAATCCTTGCATCTGATGAAAGCAGAAGTCAATTTAGAAACAAGGCTTTAGTCACCCGCCGCTTTTTAGACTTGATTGAAGAAGGCTTAAAGGAAGAAAAGTTAAGGGTACCGACTAGAGTTCCCAGAAGAGTCAAAAAGAAGCGTTTAAAGAACAAACGGATTAATGCGGATAAAAAGGCCAATCGCAAGCCACCAAAATTAGATTAATTCCAAAATCAAGACGCAAAATCTCATTTTTTTTTGCGTAAAGCGTCTAAATTGCAAAGCTTTAAAGTCTCGCTTTGTGCCTTTCTGTGTTTGCTAGAAGAAAAAATCGAAAATCGTTACTAGAAAATCAAAAATCCCTTTTATCTTTGCCACGTTCTCAAAAAAGGGGTGCCTATTATCGGCTGAGATCATACCCATTGAACCTAGAACAGGTAATGCTGTTTAGGAAGCGAGCGTTAAGAAAATGTCTTGTGGACATTTTTAGCGAGTGCAATAAGGTTATCAATGATTGTTTTTACTACTTCTGAAACTTGATCTGTTATATTTAGACATGAACAGTTTCAAAACGAAGAAATCAACATTTACCAACTGCATAAGCCTTAAGCTCAAAAAATTAATTATTAACCAAGAATAATGACCTCTTTTTATTCGATTATAAATTATAGTCGTATGAAATCTAGTATTCTTAAAGTTCAATCTGATAATCTATTGTCATTATCTAGATTCAGTTTCGCCTTTCTAAATAATATAGCCGAAACTAAAATTTTATTCAACAATCTCTCAAAAAAACGAAAACAGAGATTAACATTTTCCATTTTTTTATTAAGTCTTTGCTCAGCTTTTGGGCAAGAGAAACAACAAGATTCAACTAAAGTTGAGAAACTCGACGAAGTTCTAGTAAAAGCAGTTCGTGTCGATGCAAAATCACCAATTACGCACAGTAATGTATCCAAAGAAGAGTTGGCGAAACGTAATTTAGGCCAGGACATTCCTGTTCTACTTAACTATTTGCCTTCCGTAGTCACCACTACAGATGCTGGTGCAGGTGTTGGCTATACAGGGATTAGAGTTCGTGGTGTAAGTTCACAATCGACAAATGTTACCATTAACGGAATTCCTTATAATGACGCCGAATCCTTAGGTACATTTTGGGTCAATTTAGGAGATTTTGCGTCTTCTGTTGAAAGTCTACAGCTTCAGCGTGGCGTTGGAACTTCAACAAACGGTTCTGGTGCTTTTGGTGCAAGCATTAACGTGTTGACGGATGCGGTTTCTAAAGACGCTTCAGGCGAAATTTCTAATTCCTTTGGGAGTTTTAATACTAGAAAACATACTGTAAAATTCAGTACAGGACAAATTTATTCGGATGCTGAGCGAAGTCGAAGTATTGAGATTGCTGGCCGTTTGTCAAATATAGCTTCTGATGGTTATATCGATCGAGCTTCTACAGATTTAAAATCCTATTTTTTACAAGGCTCTTATATTGATGATAACACTTTAATAAAGGCTATTACATTTGGTGGTAGCGAAGTAACTTACCAAGCTTGGAACGGTTTCGATCCAGATTATATTAGTGCCTTAGGCGCCAACCCAAATATTGATGAAAATAGACAATTCAACGTGTCTGGTGCTTATTTTGATGACAATGATGTTCTTAAATTTTATGATAACGAAGTGGATAATTACAGTCAAGATCATTATCAATTACATTGGAATCAACGTTACGATAATCAATGGTCAACCACATTGAGTTTCAATTATACCAAAGGGCAAGGGTATTTTGAGCAATACAAAGAAGATGAGGATTTTGGTGACTATGGCTTTGAAACATTAAATTTTAATGGGGAAATAATTGAGGAAACCGATTTAATTAGAAGACGTTGGTTAGATAATAATTATTATGTTTTTAATGCCAATGCCAATTATAAAAAGGATAACCTGGATCTTATTTTTGGAGGCTCATACAGTCATTATGATGGCGACCATTTTGGTGAAGTGATCTGGGCAGAGTTTGCAAGTCAATCCGAAATTAGAGACCGATATTATGATGGCAATAGTAAAAAGAATGATTTATCCATTTTCGCGAAAGCAAATTATAAAATAAATAATAAAATAAGCCTATTCGGCGATATGCAAGTAAGAAACGTAACCTATAAAACTACGGGTACAACTTCTGATATTGTAGAATTTGCCGTCGATAAAGATTTTACGTTCTTTAATCCTAAAGCAGGTATAACCTTTGATCTCAATGAGGATAACAGTTTATACTTCTCTTATGCCAGGGCGAACAGAGAACCGAATAGAACTGACTTTGAAAGCAATAACGCTATAGAACCAGAACAACTCAATGATTTTGAACTGGGTTGGAGACACAACAAAGGAAACTTTGTGTTTAATGCCAATGCCTATTACATGTTATATAATGAGCAATTGGTCTTATCCGGTCGGTTGGATGACGTAGGAAATCCTATTAGGACCAATAGTGGCAAAAGTTACCGATTAGGTTTAGAATTGGAAGCCGTGATTCCTGTGGTTTCAAAGTTAACCTTACAACCAAATGTCACACTTAGCACCAATAAGAATAGTGAAACCATTGTTTCTTTTGATGGCGAATTACAGAATCTGGGTAAAACGGATATCTCATTTTCGCCAAGTATAGTCGCAGCCAATGCTATTGTATTTCAGCCTATTGAACATCTTCAAATGTCTTGGTTAAGTAAATTTGTAGGTGAGCAATTTATGAGTAATACTGAAGCTGAATTATCAAAATTGGATAGTTATTTTATTAATGATTTCAACATTAATTACACTTTGAAAACCAAATCTATTTTTGAATCTATAGTGTTTTCAGGATTAGTAAATAACATTTTCAATGTGAAATATATTTCCAACGGTTATTATTATACTTATGATGACGACTTTTCCAACCCAGGAATTGTTTCAACTATTGAGGGCGTAGGTTATTACCCACAAGCAACCACTAACTTTTTGGTTGGTGTAACCTTGAACTTTTAGTTACTGACAAGATAGATACCATTGCCAAGATCCTCAACCCTGTATGCCTGCAACGTACAGGGTTGGGTGTTTCCGTCAAAACCGTAACCAGTACCAAGGCTATATTCATTGGCATCGTCGCAGCCGCAGACTACAATGTCTCCTATTCCTGAATCTGTTAAAACAGAGCAATTCTCTAGCGGATGGCTTGGGTCAGCTGCGTCCCATGCGTAAAGTGTTGTAGAATTTGCGCGATATAACCAAATGCCAGCATTGCCATATCCATCAACATAAACGGCATTACTATTGTATATTAATTGATTAAACTGAGGTAAATTAGTGTTCACGGTTAAGTTGACTCCAGCATCAAACAAGAAATTACAGTTGCTGTTGATATCGTTTTTACTACAAGCAAAAATCACAACACAACTAAGCGTTATAAACAGTTTTTTCATCTTCAATTTTTTTTGGCACTTCGACAGGCTCAGTGTGGCACAATTTACAATTATTTGAACTTTGCCGTAAATATTTTATATATTTGTATAGTAATCTCGTCAGCGCGGGATTTTTTCATTAGTCCCGAACTTGTTTCGGGATATTTTGAATATAGCGACCACAGATTACATGGATTAAACGAATGAATTATGAGTAAAGTATCTTATTACACCGCTGAAGGTTTAAAAAAATTACGGGACGAGTTAAACCAACTTAAAGATGTAGAACGTCCAAAAGCTTCGCAAGCTATTGCAGAGGCAAGGGATAAAGGGGATTTAAGTGAAAATGCAGAATACGATGCTGCCAAAGAAGCACAAGGCATGCTTGAAATGAAAATTTCTAAAATGGAGGAAGCGTTATCTGGAGCCAGAATCATAGACGAGTCGCAACTGGATTTGACCAAAGTCTTAGCCTTATCAAAAGTTAAAATTAAAAACCAAACTAATGGTATGGAGATGACCTATACCTTGGTTGCAGAGAGTGAAGCTGATTTAGCGTCGGGTAAAATCTCTATAAATTCACCAATCGGAAAAGGGTTATTAGGCAAATCTGTAGGAGATACCGCAGAAATTCAAGTACCAAATGGCACCATGAAATTTGATATTTTAGAAATTTCTAGATAATAAATTGCGGAATAACTAATAATAGTATAGATATATCATAAAAAGATTCCTTATTACAGGAATCTTTTTATATTTATGAAAGACTCAACAAAACTTAAACATGGCAACACTCTTCACAAAAATAATTTCAGGCGAAATACCGTCTTATAAGGTTGCCGAAACTGAAGAGTTTTTTGCGTTTTTGGATATTAACCCAAATTCCAAAGGTCATACACTTTGTATTCCTAAAAAAGAAGTCAATAAAATTTTTGATTTAGATAAAGATACCTACTTAGGATTGATGCAGTTCTCTAGAAAAGTAGCTATGGCTTTAGAAAAAGCCGTGCCATGCGAACGTATTGGAATGTCCGTAATAGGCTTAGAAGTTCCACATGCGCATGTCCATTTGATTCCACTTCATACTATGGATGATGCCCGTTTTTCGAACAAGCAAAAATTAGAGCCTCAAGAGTTCGAGGCTATTGC
This sequence comes from Winogradskyella schleiferi, assembly GCF_013394655.1. NCBI lineage: Bacteria > Pseudomonadati > Bacteroidota > Flavobacteriia > Flavobacteriales > Flavobacteriaceae > Winogradskyella > Winogradskyella schleiferi. The sequence goes on along the minus strand of NZ_CP053351.1, from coordinate 4,023,926 downwards.
AAAGAAAATCAGCTCTTTTTTATAGATTAAATTGAAATTATTCCGGTTGCGAATAAGATAGCGGCAACTAAAACCACAATTATAAGAACAATTATTGCCCAAGTGATTGGCTTTAACTTAATAGATTTAGGTTTCGTTTTAAGTCCTCTTTTGTGGTAATCCACAACACGTTCAATGTCATCTGTCCACATAATAGGAAAAATTTGTACTTCACAATTAAGACAACGTAGCTCAGAAGCCGTTTCATTTGTAATGGCCTTATAAAATTTGGATTCAGTTAAGTTTTGTTTAAACGTGAGTTCTAAACTATCATTAGAATAACATTCAGGACAGTTATTGCCAAGCCTGGCTTCTTTTAAAGTGAAAAATCGTGACGAACGCATGGTCAAATTTAAACTAAAATTTTGATAGTTTGTTGCTAGACCTTTCAGGTTTTTAAAACTTTTGTCATTCAGAAGGAACGCAGTGACTGAAGAATCTCTTAGATAGTCTCGTTTAAGAATTCCCACTCAACATTAAAATGTGAAATCAAGTATTCTTTTTTCTTACGACTCCAGCCTTTAATTTCCTTTTCTCGTTTTATAGCAGTTTCAACGTCAAAAAAAAGCTCATGATAAATTAAATAAAAACATCTATACTTTTTAGTAAAAGCTTTTGAAAAGGGTTCTGGATTATTATGAAAATATAATCTATCTTTAAGATTATTTGTTACACCAGTATATAGTACGGTTTTTGTTTTGTTTGTTAGAATATAAACATAGTAATTGTGATTCCCTATAGTTTTCATGCTTTCAGAATAATTTTAATTCATTGATTTAGTAAACATATTGAGATTCTTCGCTACGCTCTGAATGACAATTATACCTGCTTCAACATAATTTGAATCGTTGTTCCTTTTCCAATTTCAGAAGTCAACACTTTTATTCGTCCATTGTGGTAATCTTCAATAATCCGCTTAGCTAAAGACAAGCCAAGTCCCCAACCACGCTTTTTCGTAGTGTAACCAGGCTCAAATATTTTAGTATAGGAAGACTTTGGAATCCCTTTTCCAGTGTCTGAAATATTAATAAAGACTTGATTTTCCAGCTGTGATAATTCCAGTTTTAAATCGCCTTTGCCTTTCATGGCATCTATGGCGTTTTTTACTAAATTTTCAATGGTCCAACTGTAAAGTTGCTCGTTGAGGTTAATAGGTATTTCTCTTTCAGGAATTATAATTTCAAAATTAATAAGCTTGGAAGAACGTGCTTTCAAATACGCATAAGACGATTTGGTCACTTCAACAATATCCATCGATTTTAATGTTGGCGCAGAACCAATTTTACTAAACCGTTCAGTTATGGTTTGAAGCCGGTCAATATCTTTTTCGATTTCAACTATATAATCTGGATTTACATTTTCCGACTTTAAAATTTCTGTCCAGCCAACCAGAGAAGATAAAGGGGTTCCAATCTGATGGGCTGTTTCCTTTGCCATCCCTGTCCAGAGTTTATTCTGATCGGCAATTTTTGAACTTCGATAGAAGAAATATGCCACTGCAGCAAACAGAAAAATAATAAGCATTAAAGCCAAAGGGTAATATTTTAGTTTGTTTAGCAATGGTGAGTTACCATAATATAATGTTGATAATATTTTGCCCTTATATCGTATCTCAATAGGCTCATTTTCATTTTTAAATTTTTCAATTAATTTAATAAGGTAAATAGAATCCTTTGCTTTTTCTTCATCGATATTATTGTGCTCCATACTCCCATCTTCACTAACTTTTATCATGGGAGTAGACGTATTACTTTTTAAAATTTCTAATGGTAGCTCCCCAATGTCTGCATTAAGATTATCGGTTTTACGCATTTCTTTTTGGGCAAATGACCAATTCTTCATTTTAGAACGCTCTTCGGCCTTGAAATTTTGAAAAAATGTATAAGTATTCCAAAGAATAAGAGAAATGATAATAAAGGAAGACACTACAATAATCCAACGGATTGCATTTCTATTTAAGCTAAAAGTCATTAGTTAGTTTTAATTCATGTGTTTATAATTATTGTTTCTCAAGGTCACATGCTATTCGCTATTAATGTTCCATTAGATTAGAAAACTATAATTATGCTCGTTTCAATTTTAAATATAATGTAAATATGTTGATATTATTGTGCTTTAATATGCCCAAAATACTTTCGTCTGCAACTCAATATAATTATATTTGTTGAAAATCAGTCAAATACATGGTTTCATTCATCCCTAAAGACCTTTCAACAGGCGTTTTACACAGTTATTTGTTGAGTGCCATTGCGCCAAGACCTATCGCTTTTGCGAGCACAATTGATGCTGATGGTAATCCTAATTTATCGCCTTTCAGCTTTTTTAATGTATTTAGTGCCAATCCTCCCATATTAATTTTTTCACCAGCCAGACGTGTGAGGGACAACACCACCAAACATACATTGGGCAATGTTGAAGCGATCAAAGAAGTGGTCATTAATGTTGTAAATTACGATATGGTGCATCAGGCATCCTTAACCAGTACAGAATATCCTGAAGGGGTTAATGAATTTGGAAAAGCGGGTTTATCAATGCTTCCATCAGATATTGTAAAACCGTTTAGAGTCGCAGAATCGCCAATACAATTTGAATGCAAAGTCAATGACATAGTGCATTTAGGAACCGAAGGCGGAGCAGGGAATTTAGTGATATGCGAAGTGGTGAAACTTCATTTTTCTGATGAAGTTTTAAACGACGACCAAACCATAAATCAAGAAGCATTAGACCTAGTGGCAAGAGCTGGTGGGAGTTATTACAGTAGAGCGAAAAAAGGCTTTTTTGAAATTCCAAAACCTTTAAAAACATTGGGAATTGGTGTTGACAATATGCCAGAGCACGTGAGAAATAGTATGATTTTAACAGGAAACAATCTCGGAATGCTTGCCAATGTTGAAGCTTTGCCCAATAAAGACGAAGTAAATCAATTTGTTGAAGATATTTCTGAACGCTATCCAGACATTAAAACCGCATCACACAGAGAAAAACATAAACTGGCTCAAAATTATTTGAGCTATGGAGACGTAAAAAGTGCTTGGAAGTTATTACTTTCGTAGTCTCAAAAAAATAAGAATTTTATAAATTATAGATTAAGCAAAAATGGAAGTACAAGGACGTATTAAAATGGTAGGAGAGACTCAAACTTTTGGTAGTAATGGGTTTAGAAAAAGAGAAGTTGTAGTGACTACAGAAGAACAATACCCACAGCATATTATGGTGGAGTTTGTTCAAGACAAAACAGAATTGTTAAACAACTTCAAAGAAGGTCAGCAGGTTAAAATTAATATCAACCTAAGAGGAAGAGAATGGGTGAATCCACAAGGTGAAACTAAATATTTTAATTCTATACAAGGTTGGAGAATTGAAGCGTTACAAGCACAAGCTCCAAGTGGAGATATGCCTCCTGTACCACCAACAGAAGCTTTTGAGCCTGTTAGCGATTTAAACGAAGATGATAATGACGATTTACCTTTCTAGGTTAAGGTCGTAAATTTTAAAAAAAAGACTTGTTTTTTTATTGAAAAACAGGTCTTTTTTTTTGTTAACCAGTTCAACTTTAATTGAAAAAGTCCTGATGGTTAATCAGGACTTAGTATTGTGGTTTTAGGTTTGACCTCTACAAACAAATTAAAAAAAAGCAATGATGAACAAAAATCTAATTCATAAAGGTCAACTCAAATATCACTAAAATTCTTTTAGTATCAAAGTGAAAGTGCTAAATTAACAGCAAAAATGTACGTTATAGATTTTAACAGATGCACTTTCTAACCCAAAAAATTGATTTTCCTGATGTGTCTAAAGCGTCTGCAGATGGCCTTTTGGCCATTGGAGGTGATCTGTCTCCAGAACGGTTATTGTTTGCCTATTCCAAGGGTATATTTCCATGGTTTCAAGATGAAGAACCCATTCTTTGGTGGTCGCCAGATCCGCGATTTGTTTTGTTACCTGATGATTTAAAAGTGTCTAAAAGTATGAAACAAGTGCTTAAAAAAGATGCTTTTAAAGTGACTACAAATAAGGCTTTCAAAGCTGTTGTGGAAAACTGTGCGTGTGCAAAACGCAGTGACCAATATGGCACGTGGATTACTGATGATATGATAAAAGCTTACGTAAAACTTCATCGACTTGGTTACGCGAAGTCTATAGAGGTTTGGCAAAATAAAGAATTAGTTGGTGGCCTGTATGGTATTGAAATTAACGATAAAGTGTTTTGTGGCGAAAGCATGTTTACCAAAGTAAGCAATGCGAGTAAAGTGGGATTTATTACTTTTATTCAAAATTCAAGTTATCAACTTATAGACTGCCAACTGCACACTAAGCATTTGGAAAGTCTAGGTGCGAAAAATATGCCTAGAAACGAATTTATAAAATACCTTAAACCTTTTTCGTTATAAAATTAAAGATTTACTTCTAAATTGAGAGCATTGCTAATTGAACGATTAATGCTTTACTATAGGATTAATATTTGGATGACCTAAGAAATTTTTAGTAAAAGGTTCTTAAGTCTTGATTTTTTTGGTTCGTTTTTTCATCAAGGAAAAAATGAATATACTCTATTTTATCTACTAGAAACAAACTCAACCAAAATATAAGAAATGTTTTAAACCTCTTGATACCTGAAACAAGATACTTCATGATCATTTACCATTCCTGTAGCTTGCATGTGGGCATAAATAACCGTTGAGCCTACAAATTTAAATCCACGTTTTTTTAAATCTTTGCTTATAGCATCACTCAAAGGCGTATGCGCAGGAGCGTTCTTATAATTTTCAAGACGATTCTTTATAGGTTTTCCATCCACGAAACCCCAAATATATTTAGAAAACGACCCATATTCCTCTTGAATTTTCATAAAAGCCTGTGCATTGGTAATAGTGGCATTCACTTTTAATCTGTTTCTAACAATTCCTTTATCTTGCAATAAGGTTTCAACTTTATCGGATGTGTAATTGGCAATTTTCTTATAATCAAAATGGTCAAAGGCCTTTCTAAAATTTTCACGCTTCTTTAAAATGGTTATCCAACTTAAACCAGCCTGAAAGGTTTCCAATATTAAAAATTCAAACAAGGTATCGTCGTCATAAACAGGGACGCCCCATTCTTCATCGTGATAAGCTTCATATAAATCATTGCCAACGCACCAACCACATCTGTTTTTGTTCATCTTGTAAGGAATTTTAGATTGCACAACTAATGTAACAACTGTTGCACAAAAAATGGCAATAGAATCTTAATTTTGTAATATGAATACGGACACACTCACTATAAACGACATTATTTCAGAAAGTCTAAAGAATAGTATGACTTATGCTGAATATCGAACTTTAGTTTCAACATTAGTTGAAGTAAAATCAACCACTGGAAATGATAAAACTATGGATTTAGTTGCATATACACAGCTTAACGATAGACGTATGAGACGCTGGGACAAGACGGCTAAAGTTTCTGAGGAGATGAAAACTAAAATTGAAAGTTTCAACAAAAAAGTAACTTGGTTGGTTATTTCTGAAAGTTGGTGTGGCGACGCAGCTCATATTTTGCCTATTATCAATAAAGTTGCGGAACTTAATACGAATATTGATTATAAAGTTGTGCTGAGAGACGAAAACGAAGCCCTCATGAATCAGTTTTTAACTCATGGCGGAAAAGCAATTCCAAAGTTAATAATGCTTGATTCTGAAACTAATGAAGTCATAAACACTTTTGGACCAAGACCAACGGTCGCAACAAATTTAGTTCAAGCTTATAAAGCTGAACATGGTGCTTTAACACCAGAATTTAAAGAAGATTTGCAACGTTGGTATAATACGGACAAAGGGCAATCTACTATTGAAGATTTGGTGCTCTTAATGGAAGATTAGTGGAAGCTTATTTTAAAAAAAATAGACGCTAATTTCACTAATTAGCACGAATCGAACTACGAACTCAATCTTTTGGTTATAAGATTATTAAAGGATTTTTCCCTTCGGTGTTGAATTTGCTATTAGAGTTTAATAGTGAAGAAAACTTGATATCGGTTGAGTGATAATTTGTGGAAATTCGTGTAATTCGTGAAAAAAAAATCTACTGAATCAACGTTTCCCTTTAAACAAAAAAGTTATTGTACCTAGTTGGTCTGATCGACTAGAACTATCAAATTGAACGGATTCCGCATAAGCAATCGCATGGTCAACTAAACACTTATTATTAGAATTAGATGAGCCATTAACAGAGGCATCAATCACATCTCCTGAACCGTTCACTTTTATCGTCACCACTATTTTTCCACCGATTTCACATAAATAACGTGGAATTTTGTAATGGGTCAGAGTTCTACCTTTTAGAGAATAGGTTAAAGTACTTTTATTTTTCGCATGCTCGTCTGCTATTTTTTTGTTTTTTAAGCGTTGCTGAAGTTCTTCTTGCAGTTTTTTATAAGACTGTGTTTCTTTAGAATTTAAGGCATAATCTCCGCTATTGGCATACGATTTATCCGTGCTCGTTTCTTCTGAAACTTCCTCATTTGCTTTAGCATCCTCTATCGCTTTTGTGGTTCTTTCAAAATCATTGGCATCAACGGTTTTAAAGTTACGCATCATTTCCTTGTATTCCTCGTCTTCGTTAAATGCTTTGTTGGTAGATTCAGCTGCTAATTCTTCTAACTTCTGAAGTTCAGTTTCGGTTTTTTCAGGTTCTGGTTCAAGAAGGTAATAACTTTCAGTAATTAAATCTTGTTGCCGTTGTATTTGAATACTGAACATACCAAAGACCACAATTCCTGCGAGAAGAATTGTGATGATTAAGGCTTTATGTTGTTCTATGAAATTCAAAAGAATAAGCGGTTTCTGTATAGTTATATACGAATATAACGCAGAAATAGTTTAAAAACCAACCTTAAACCCTTGTTAAATGACTATTTTGAAGGTAAATTTTCTATAAAAGTTTCAGGTGTCATGGCATCTTCAACTTTAAAATCCCCAATTCTAGTGCGACGTAATGAGGATAAATGTGCGCCAGAATCTAGGGCTTTTCCAAAATCGTGAGCCAATGACCTTATGTAAGTACCTTTGCTACACACCACTCTAAAATGCAATTCAAGGTTGCTGATTTGAGTGATTTCAAACTCCGTAATTTCTACTTGTCGTGATTTAATTTCAACTTCTTCGCCTGCCCTTGCAAATTCGTACAAACGCTTACCATCTTTTTTAATGGCTGAAAATACAGGTGGAAATTGGTCTATTTTTCCAATAAACTGTTGCGTTGTGGCATGAATTAAGTCATCAGTAATATGTTCCGTAGGAAAGGTTTCATTGACCTCAGTTTCCAAATCAAAAGATGGTGTGGTACCGCCTAAAACAAACGTACCAGTATATTCTTTTTCCTGACCTTGAAAGGTGTTGATTTGTTTGGTCATCTTTCCTGTACAAATCACTAATAAACCAGTTGCCAATGGATCTAAAGTACCAGCATGACCCACTTTGATTTTTTTAATATTGAAGGCTTGCCGAATTGACCAACGCAACTTATTCACCACTTGAAACGATGTCCACGTCAATGGCTTGTCTATCAATAAGACTTGTCCGGCTTTAAAATCGTCTTCGGTTTGCATTAAAGTTGGGTCCAGATTATGGCTATCACACCAATGATAGCACAGTAAATAGCAAAATAAGTTAATTTACTTTTCTTTACTATGGAGATCATCCAAGTACAAGCAAATAAACCTGAAATAAAAGCGGCTAAGAAACCAACGCTTAAATAACTAAAACTTGCCGTATTATAAGTTAATTCTCCCGATAAAATATCTTTTGCGATTTTGCCAAAAATAAGTGGGACAACCATTAAAAATGAAAAACGTGCGGCTTTAGTTTTATCAATGCCTAAAAGTACAGAGGTTGATATGGTGGCTCCAGAACGTGAAATTCCTGGAAGCATTGCAATACCTTGGGCAATACCTATGATAAACGCATTTGCAAACGTCACTTTTTTGTCCGTTTCCTTGGCTTTGTCTGCCAAAAATAAAAGTACTGCGGTAACAATAAGCATCGCTCCAACGAGTAAAATGTTGTTACCAAATAATTGTTCGAATTCCGTTTCATACTTGTAACCAATAATGGCAGCAGGAACCATGGACAACACAATTTTTGATGAAAATTGTAAGTCTTCATTCCACTTAAATTGAAATAATCCTTTAATAATGTCAAGAATATCTTTTCTAAAAACAACGATGGTACTTAAGGCTGTTGCAAAATGAAGCACAACGGTAAACATTAAACTTTCTTCAGGAATAGCATCACTGCCAAGTATGGCTTTTCCTAGTTCTAAGTGACCACTCGAGGAAACTGGCAAGAACTCGGTAAGCCCTTGAATGATTCCTAAAATAATAGCATCTATAATTTCCATGGGCGCAAATGTATCATTTTAGAATAATGAAACGTCTCAAAATTAAGTTATATGAGTTTTATTTTTTGGATGCTTTATTCGGGTTTAAAAGAATGGCATACACCTGAATACCAAAACCAATCAAGACCAAAGTTGGTGCTAGTCGAATACGTCTCCAACTGTAAATAGATTCGTCAAAAACATTTGGATCGTCACTGCCTCCACCAGACATAAGAATAAAGCCGATGACAATAAATGCCAAACCTATAAACAAGAATTTATAGTTTTTCTTCCCGAAGATGAATTCAGATTTAGAATCTTCCTTACGTTTTTGTTCTCCCATGGTCTTTCAGCTATACGTTAGTATTGATTTTGGAATGCAAAGTAACAGTTTTATTTGTAATTGGTACGTTAAGAGTTTGTGAATTTAAAGTTAGTAATACAACTGATCTGTCTTCAAATTCAAGAAACGTTGTGTCGCAATAAAGGTACTAATCCATGTGATAAGAATTCCTAAAAGGAAAATGCCAACAAATAACGCAGCAATTAAAACGGTATTTCTTAGTAATTCCAATTCTGGAAATGTAATATCCAAATAGTATAACACAACTGCCATTCCTGCCAAAGCCACAAGCGCACCAATAATGCCTAATTGTACACTTTTCCAAACAAAAGGTCTTCGGATAAAAGTTTTGGTCGCACCAACCATTTGCATTGTTTTTATAATAAATCGTTTAGAATAAACAGCTAATCGAATAGAACTATTAATTAATAAAACAGCAATTAACGTGAATAATCCGCTAATAATCAACACCCAAAATGTAATTTTTTTAACGTTATCATTCATTAATTCTACCAAGTCATTATCGTATCTAATTTCTTCAATAAAGGCTTTGCTAGATAAACTCTCTGTTATTTCAGTTAATTGTTCCGTGGTAACGAAATCCGCTTTTAAGTGCACATCAATGGAATTTTTTAAGGGATTATAGCCTACAAAATCCATAAAATCCTCGCCAGTTTCGGCTTTCATAAATTCGGCGGCTTCCTCTTTAGATACATAAACAGCATCTTTAGTATAATCTGCCATCGCCAAACTCTTTTTGAGCTGATTGACTTCCACTTCTTTTGCCGTATCATTCAAATAAATGGTCATGACCACCTGTTCTTTAAAGTGATCGGCTACTTTTTTGGAGTTAATGACCAAAAGCCCTAAACAGCCTAAAAGAAACAATACCAAAGCGATACTAATCACTACAGATACGTAAGAGGATATGAGTTTACGTTTTTGATATTTGTCAAAAGATGATGCCATGGATTAATTAGAATTAATGCTGTAAAAATAATAAAGAAATTGTTTATGCTGACTATTACAACGTTTAGTTTTTAATTGTGTTGTAATAGGTTTAAATTTGCATCTCGATAGCGCAAAAATACACGCGCGCAAAGCTGCTGAGTCGCAAATCACAACTCGGCTGTATGTTCTTTGCGTTTTAGCATCTTTGTGAGAAAACCTGTTATAGAATTTTAATAATGAAGTACGATTTTAACGACATAGAAAAAAAGTGGCAAGACTACTGGGCAAAAAACCAAACGTTTAAAGCTACCAATCCCTCATCCTTAGGAGGAGGTCAGAAGGAGGAAAAACCTAAATATTATGTATTGGATATGTTTCCTTATCCCTCTGGTGCAGGTCTACACGTTGGTCATCCTTTAGGATATATTGCAAGCGATATCTATGCACGTTACAAGCGTCATAAAGGCTTTAACGTATTGCATCCACAAGGTTACGATAGTTTTGGATTACCTGCGGAACAGTATGCAATACAAACGGGTCAGCATCCTAGAATAACGACTGAAGAAAACATTAAAACCTACAGAAGACAATTAGATCAAATAGGGTTTTCTTTTGATTGGAGTCGTGAGGTAAGAACGTCTGACCCTAATTATTATAAATGGACCCAATGGATTTTTATTCAATTATTTGAATCTTGGTATAATAACGATGCTAACAAGGCGGAACACATAGATACTTTAGTTGAAAAGTTTGCTGCCGAAGGAAATACAAAGGTCAATGCAGCTTGCGATGATGATATTGAGACCTTTTCAGCTGAAGATTGGAACACTTTTTCCGAAGTTGAACAACAAGAAATCCTATTAAAATACCGATTGACGTATTTGGCCGAAACAGAAGTGAATTGGTGTCCAGCCTTAGGAACAGTTCTAGCCAACGACGAAATCGTCAACGGCGTTTCCGAACGAGGAGGCCATCCTGTGGTTAGAAAAAAAATGACCCAATGGAGCATGCGAATTTCAGCTTATGCAGAACGTTTGCTTCAAGGTTTGGAAAAGATAGACTGGACAGATGCATTAAAAGAAACACAGCGAAATTGGATTGGGAAATCGGTTGGAGCGAGTGTGAGATTCCCCATCCTATCCTTCTCCAAGGGGGAAGCGAAAGCAGGTTCTGATTCTCCAGACGTGAATTCAGATGATGAGAAATTTGGGTCTGACAATGAGAACGCTAGCTCTAATACGAAGTATGGGTATATGACAGGTGGAAATAATTCTAATTTGTTGATTAAGCATGCTCAGGAAATGCGAGATAATCCTACGCCTGCTGAAGCTGCTCTTTGGTTTGAACTGCGTGGAAAAAAGATTGGTGCCAAATTTAGACAGCAACATTTAATTGATGATTTTATTGCTGATTTTGTTTGTCTTGACAAGAAATTAATTGTTGAAGTCGATGGAGAAATTCATAAAAATCAGGATGAAGCTGATGAGTTAAGAACTGAACGTTTAGAATATGAAGGCTACAAAGTCATTCGTTTTTCCAATGCAAAAGTACTAACCAATATTGAAGAAGTTTTAGCAGAAATAAAAAAAGAACTTTCTCAAAGAGAATCAATAAAAAACACAGCGCAAAGAGAATCAGACAACAGTGAGCAAGTCCTTCCCCTAGGGAAGGATTTAGGATGGGATAAAGATTCAAGATTAGAGATTGAAGTATTCACCACCAGACCAGACACCATCTTCGGAGTCAGTTTCATGACCCTAGCACCAGAACACGAACTAGTGTCAAAAATTACAACACCAGAACAAAAAGAAGCGGTCGAAGCCTACATAGAAAAAACAGCCAAACGAAGCGAACGTGACCGAATGGCGGATGTAAAAACCATTTCAGGTGTTTTTACTGGCGCTTATGCAGAGCATCCATTTACTAAAGAACCCATCCCAATATGGATTGGCGATTACGTGTTAGCAAGCTACGGAACAGGAGCCGTAATGTCAGTGCCATGTGGCGATCAACGTGATTTTGATTTTGCAAAACACTTCGGAATCCCAATTCCCAATATTTTTGAAGGTGTTGATATTTCCGAAGAGGCCTATGGTTCTAAAGACAACGTAAAATTAAAAAATAGTGATTTCCTTAACGGCATGAACTATAAAAAAGCCACCAAACGTGCCATCTACGAATTGGAGCAACTCGAACAAGGGGAAGGCAAAACCAATTACCGTTTACGAGATGCTGTCTTCTCCAGACAACGGTATTGGGGCGAACCGTTTCCAGTATATTATGTCAACGGCATGCCACAAATGATAGAAAAGGAGCATTTACCGATTGTACTACCGGAAGTTGAAAAATACTTACCAACCGAAGAAGGCGAACCACCTTTGGGACGTGCTGATGTTTGGGCTTGGGATGCAAATCAGTGTTCAGTGGTCAGTAATCAGTTGATAGATCATAAAACAGTTTTTCCTTTAGAGTTGAACACTATGCCAGGTTGGGTAGGAAGTTCTTGGTATTTCTTCCGCTATATGGAAGAAGCTGCTAATAGAGATGGTGTCTTTGCAAGTGAAGAAGCTTTGAAGTACTGGGAAAATGTAGATTTATATATTGGTGGAAGCGAACATGCCACAGGTCATTTATTGTACTCCCGTTTTTGGGTAAAATTATTGAAAGACAGAGGCTTTGTCAATGTGGAAGAACCGTTTAAAAAGTTGATTAACCAAGGGATGATACTTGGGACTAGTGCTTTTGTCTATAGAGCGGGATTACAGGTTGTTAATGAAGATGATTATCCTAATGAACTAATAACAGAACTTTCATTTATTAAAAATGTTTTTATTTCTGATAAAAATAGAGAATTATTAAAAACAAATATTAATCCAAAATCAGAAACCGCAGAGGCATTAGAGTTTTTAAATAAAAAGAACAAACTCGTTGATTTTTATTTAGGTTTAGGAAGAAAAATCGCTAAAGAAAAATATAATATTGATTCAATCGCTTTTAATAAAAATATTTTCAATATTGTTAAAACCCATGTAAAAGTTCAATATATAAATGCTTCTGATGAATTGGATATTAATGAGTTGAAAACAGATAAGGAGTTTGGAGAGGATTATAATCATGCCATTTTCATAGGTGAAAAAGGAGAAATAATTGAAGGAGATAATGATGTTTATAAAGTAGGACGGGAAGTCGAAAAAATGTCCAAATCCAAATACAATGTGGTTAATCCAGACGAAATTGTAAAGGATTACGGCGCAGACAGCCTAAGACTCTACGAAATGTTCCTTGGACCATTAGAACAATACAAACCTTGGAATACAGCTGGTATTACAGGTGTACATAATTTCCTGAAAAAACTATGGAAACTCTACCACCAAGGAGAAAATGGCGCATTCCGAGTGGACTCTTCCCCTTTAGGGAAGTCGGATGGGGCTTTTAAGACACTACACAAAACGATTAAGAAAGTAGAAGAAGACATTGAGAATTTCTCTTTTAATACGTCAGTTTCTACTTTTATGATTGCAGTGAATGAGTTAACCGCTCAAAAGTGCACGAACAAAGACATTTTAGAACCTTTATTGATTCTAATTTCGCCTTATGCGCCACATATTGCTGAAGAGTTATGGTCGCAATTGGGACATAATGAATCTATTTCAACCGCACCTTTCCCAAAATTTGAAGAACAATACTTGGTAGAAAGCAGCAAGGAATACCCAATTTCATTTAATGGTAAAATGCGTTTTACCATGGAATTACCTTTAAATTTATCTAAGGAAGAAATAGAAGCAGCTGTTATGGCTAATAAGAAAACGATGGCGCAGTTAGATGGCAGAACACCTAAAAAAGTGATTGTAGTGCCTGGTAAAATTGTGAATATAGTTGGGTAATAAAAGACTAACCAAATGTCATCAAATAAACCCACATTAGCAAAACCGTCAATTAAAAAGCAACGGAAAGGACTAAAGGATTATTTTGATTATCGAAATAATTTGGTTAATCAGGTTGGTTTAATATTTTTTTCGGCATTTGTTTTAGCTACAATTTTCACTCATGAATTTAATCTAAGTTTTAGTGAAGAGCTATGGAAAGAAGAACCTGCAAAACGCTATAAGTTGGCAGATATCATCATTGATAGTGAAATTTGTATTGGAAAAACGAGTGAAGAAATTAAATCGTTACTGGGGCGTCCAGGAGATTACGACTCAGATGAAAAAGTTTTTTTTAGTTATTATCTAGGTAATAGACCTACTTTTTCCGGAGGTGAAAAAGCCTATCTAATACTACATTTTGAAAACGGACGAGTAACTAGAGTAATAGAAGAAATTAATTAACTATTACTTCTCGATACAATTCCGATCCCGAAAAATTTCGGGATCGGAATCACTCGAAGTGACGCAGCGCAAAAAAATTATATAAATCATTCGTCAGTTCGAGTGAAATTGCTTTTTCTGCAATTTTGTATCGAGAACCTTCCAAAAAACACATCATCGATACAATATTTCGTTCATCGAATATCATATTGTATTCAAAATCAGTGTTGTACTAAATATTATTCAAAAAACAGGCTTTAAACTATTAATTCCGTAAAAATCACTTGAACTTTATATCCAAATTTGGATAGACTGATTTTTTAATAGTAATTTCCAAACGCTATTAAATTTTAAATCTACAAAAAATGAAAATTGGAGTCCCAAAAGAAATCAAGAACAATGAAAGCCGCGTTGGTATGACACCTGCAGGCGTTTTCGAATTAACGAAGAATAAGCACGTAGTTTACGTTCAGAAAGACGCTGGTTTTGGCAGTGGGTTTTCGGATCTCGATTATATAGATGCTGGCGCTATAGTCTTAGACACCATTGAACAGGTCTATGCCTCTAGCGAAATGATTGTAAAAGTTAAAGAACCAATTGCCGAAGAATATCCCTTAATAAAATCGCATCATGTGGTGTTTACGTATTTTCACTTTGCCTCTAGCGAACCTTTGACCAAAGCGATGTTAAAGAGCAAAGCGGTTTGTATTGCATATGAAACCGTTGAAGACAAAGACGGCACCTTACCATTATTAACTCCAATGTCTGAGGTTGCCGGAAGAATGGCCATCCAACAAGGCGCAAAATACTTAGAGAAACCGATTAAAGGTCGTGGTGTTTTATTAGGAGGCGTTCCAGGCGTGCCACCAGGAAAAGTATTGGTTTTAGGTGCTGGTGTAGTTGGTATTCAAGCGGCTAAAATGGCAGCTGGTTTAGGCGCTCATGTAACGGTTATGGATATTAACATGAAACAGTTACGTTACGTCAATGATGTGATGCCAAGTCATGTGGTGACCGAATTTTCAAGCGAATACAATATCAGAAAACGCATTAAAGATCACGATTTAATTGTTGGTGGTGTTTTATTAAGAGGTGCAAAAGCACCTAAATTAATTACGCGCGATATGCTAAAAGACATGCGACCAGGAACTGTACTCGTCGATGTTGCTGTCGATCAAGGCGGTTGTATGGAAACCACCAGAGCCACAACGCACGAAGATCCAACATATATCATTGATGATGTGGTTCATTATTGTGTGGCTAATATGCCAGGAGCTGTCCCATATACTTCCACTTTGGCATTAACCAACGTTACTTTACCTTACGTGCTACGTTTAGCAAGCCAAGGATGGGAAAAAGCTTGTGAAAACGACGAAACTTTAGCTAGAGGATTAAACGTTGTGAAAGGGAAGATTGTATATGAAGAAATTGCTGAAGCCTTCAACTGGTCTGTTGATGCCATGTAAACTGCACTTCTGACATACCGAAATATGACAAAAGCCAAATTTAAGTTCTTAACTTTAATTTGGCTTATTATTTGCTATCCATTTAGTAAATTTACATAAATTAAAACTTTCGAATTATGAGTGGAATGATGGGATATTACATACTGATTGGTGCTATTGCCTTAGTGAGCTGGTTAGTTAGTAATCAACTTAAACGTAAATTCGCTAAGTACTCTAAAGTACAATTGCGCAACGGTTTATCAGGAAGAGAGATTGCAGAAAAGATGTTGGCTGATAACGGTATTTACGACGTAGAAGTGATTTCTACACCAGGACAATTAACAGATCATTACAACCCAAAAAATAAAACCGTTAACTTAAGTGAATCGGTTTACAACCAACGCAATGCGGCTTCGGCTGCGGTTGCTGCCCACGAGTGTGGCCATGCTGTACAACATGCACAAGCCTATAGTGCATTAGGTATGCGTTCTGCTTTGGTACCCATTGTAAGTGTGACCTCTGGGATGTCGCAATGGTTAGTTATTGGTGGCTTAATTTTAGGAGCTGCTGCCGGAGTCGGCCTAGGCTATTGGGTTGCTGTTGCAGGTCTGGTTTTTATGGGCTTTGCCACATTATTTAGCTTTATCACCTTACCTGTAGAATACGACGCAAGTAACAGAGCTTTGGCTTGGTTAAAAAACAAGAATATGGTAACACCAGAAGAATATGCTGGTTCTGAAGACGCACTTAAATGGGCGGCAAGGACTTATTTGGTGGCTGCAATTGGTGCATTGGCTTCGTTGTTGTATTGGGCACTTCAAGTTTTTGGTGGTAGAGATTAATTTCAAAATAAAGTCTAGACTGCTTACTGAAACAAGTTCAGCACAAGTCGCTTTTAGTCCCGATTGCGATCGGGAAAGAAACCAAACTGATTGAGGAAATAAGAAAAGATATAAAAGCTCTGAAAAAAATCAGGGCTTTTTTGTACGATATGACGAAAACACTTACTTTAGTTCTTCTAAACTAAACTACATTATGGAAAATCAATTCCCAAACGAATCCCAAGGAAAAATCATGATTGGCAGTCTTTCAGATGTTGATCGTGTTGCCTTTTACAAAAAAACGTACGCACACGTTGCAGGCGGAGTACTTGCTTTTATTTTATTTGAATATCTTTTATTGCAAAGCGATACTATAGTAGATTTTATGCTATCAATGACTGAAGGTTATAAATGGTTGCTAATGCTTGGTGGTTTTATGCTCGCTACAAATTACGCGGAAGGTATGGCATTGCGGACATCAGATAAGAACATGCAATATTTGGCTTATGGTATTTACATATTTTTTGAAGCTTTAATTTTTGTGCCGATGATATATATAGCTGCGTTCTATATGGAATCAGGTCCGGAAATTCTTAACCAAGCAGCTATTGTGACCTTAGCCTTATTTACTGGATTATCGGCTGCAGTTTTAATGACAAAAACCGATTTTTCATTCTTAAAAACAGGATTGACCATTGGTTTCTTTATAGCCATTGGTTTAATTATAGCAGGAACAATTTTCGGCTTTAACTTAGGTTTATGGTTTTCTGTAGCCATGTGCTTATTAGCAGGAGGTTCTATTTTATACCAAACGTCTAATTTGGTTAAAAAATATGGTGTTGAGGATTATATTCCAGCAGCATTAGGCTTGTTTGCATCCTTGATGTTATTGTTTTGGTATATCTTAAGAATCTTTATGTCTAGGGATTAACCTTCCTTAAATCGTTGACATAATTTATAAAATTAGAAGCTCTGAGGAATCAGGGCTTTTTTTTAGTAATTATAATGGCGAGTAGAAGTATTGAAATAGTCTCCTAAAATTAGTATCTTAGGAAAACGTGATGTATTCCGAAGAAAAAATAAAAGTCCCAAGATTCAATGAGGAATCAGGTTTCTATACCACAAAGAAACGCTCAAAAGTAATGAGCAAAATCCGTGGTAAAAACACTAAACCAGAACTGTTATTTCGTAAAGCACTTTGGAAAAAAGGCGTACGTTATCGCATAGATAGCAAAAAGCTACCAGGACGACCAGATGTAAGCATTAAAAAATACAAATTGGCTATTTTTATTGATGGCGAGTTTTGGCATGGCTATAATTGGGATGAACGAAAGGACAAACTAAAGACCAATCGTGGGTTTTGGATTCCCAAAATTGAACGGAATATGCAGCGCGATCGAGAAGTTAATGACCAACTCACAGAACTAGGTTTTACCATATTTAGATTTTGGGATCACGAAGTCAAAAATAATCTAAAAACTTGTATTAACGATGTGATGGTGTATTTGGATATGGCAAAACCAATCGAACAAATTTGAACTCTTTTTTAATGATAGAGTTCTAGATACAAAATTGCCCCAAAAAAAGCAATTTCACTCGAACCGACGCTTAAATTTCAATATTAAGTATTGAAAAAAGATCTCACAGTTTTCAAAAACCTGTGAGGTCTACATAATATTTACATCTCAGCTACTGCCTACTGCCAACTCATTTGTTGCTTTTCTTCTTTTTCTTCTTCCTCTTCCTCTTTTTGCTCTTCTTCATTTTACCACTATCCTGCTTAGGATGCACCAATTCCATCTCATCAATCAGATGCTTTGCACCAGCATATTTATCAACAATAAAAAGCACATAACGCAAATCGACCATAATGTTTCTCGAGATTTCCGCATCATAATACATATCGCTCATGGTGCCTTCCCAAACGCGATCAAAATTCAATCCGACTAAATTACCTTCGGCATCAATAGCTGGACTTCCGGAGTTTCCACCTGTGGTGTGATTGGTGCCTAAAAAGCAAACTGGCATTTTTCCATTTTTATCAGCATATTGACCGTAATCTTTAGCTTCGTATAAATCAATTAGTTTTTGTGGCACATCAAACTCATAATCGTTAGGGACATACTTTTCCATGACACCGACCAAATGGCTAACAGGTAAATAATAAACCGCATCTCTTGGCGAATAGCCTCTTACTTGGCCATAAGTCACACGAAGCGTACTATTGGCATCCGGAAAATAACGCTCATTGGGTAATGCTTCCATCAGTGCCGTCATATATTTGGTTTGTAATGCGGTAATCGGAGCGTTTCTTTCTTTGTATTCAGCGTCAATAGAATTAAAAAACTCAGCAATAATAGGTTTTGCATAAGCATAAGCCGCATCATTGTTAAGATTTTTTATCACAGCATCTGCATCGCCTTCCAATAATTTTAAAGCCGAATCCAAATTGGTAAAAGCAGTGTTATCATAAATTGAAGCATCCACAGGTTTACCATATAAAGGCATCACATTTAGGTAAACACCTTTGTCTAAATCCACATCATAATTTTTATGAATCCCTTTCAACTGACCAGTTAAATATTCTTTTCCTCTTTCAAGGTTTTCTGGATTGTCGAGAATTGCTTGTTCCACTTGGTACGCTCTATAAGTCATCTGCATTAGCTCGTTGGTCACTAAAAAGACTTCAATAAAGTTTCTACGCTTAATATTTATTGGCGCAAATTCTTCATAAAGTTTATCAAATTCTGGTAGAATGTTTCCGTATTTATCCTCTAATCCTTTTTCTTTTAAGGCTTTGGTAAAAGTCGCTTCAAATTCACGACGTTTTTCAACAGCATTAGTTCTTTCAATTCCCAAATTTTCGCCAATCCATTTTTTCCAAGCATTTGCGATTCGCGCTTGTTTAGACGCATATTTAATCCGTACGTCATCGCTTTCTTTCATTTTTTGGTCAATGACTTTTAGAGCGGCTTCGCGAATGGCAATATTTGTGGGATTAAATTCTTCAGTTATATGTTCAATGGCAACAGCAGGTAAATATTCGCTTGTCGTTCCTGGAAAACCAAATACCATAGTAAAATCGCCTTCTTCAACACCATCCAATGAGATAGGTAGAAAATGCTTTGGCTTGTAAGGCACATTGTCCTTGCTATATGCTGCAGGACGATTGTTAGCATCGGCATAGATTCTGAACAAAGAAAAATCGCCAGTATGTCTAGGGAAAACCCAATTGTCTGTGTCACTTCCAAATTTACCAATACTAGTTGGTGGCGCACCAACCAAACGAATATCATCAAAACGCTCCGTTACAAAAAGAAAATACTGATTGCCTTCATAAAATGCTTTGGTCTTAACATCTTGCCATGATTCCCTTGGCCAATCCTTTAGCGCTGCATTGGTGTTTTTTGAAATTTGCGATTGCTTTTCCGTTTCTGTCATTGCATCGGTTACATCCTTTAGTGCGACTTCCGTAACATCATGAATACTTACAATAAACTCAATATATAAGCCATTGTTTGGTAATTCTTCTTCCAAATTCATCGCCCAAAATCCATCCTTTAAATAATCGTTTTCCAGAGATGAATGCGATTGAATCTGACCAAAACCACAATGATGATTGGTAAGCACCAAACCTTGATCTGAAATCACTTCACTTGTACAGCCGCCATTAAAATGACCAATGGCATCTTTTAAGCTGGAATTGTTTACGTCGTAAATATCCTGAGCCGTTAATTTACTGCCTAAACTTTGCATTTCGTCTTCGTTCATACCTTCTAAAAGCGAAGGAATCCACATACCACCTTGTTGAGCCGAAACTTGAAAAACAATAAAAAGAAAAAGAATTTTTAAAAAGCGCATAATCAATATTTATTTAGTTTTTGTAAAGATAGAAAAGCTTGTTTTATATCTTTAATGTTTTGGAAGATTAAGCTTACTTTTTTATGAATATAAAATCAAAATTGCCCAACGTTGGCACCACAATTTTCACGGTAATGAGTGCTTTGGCAAAAGAGCACAATGCCATAAACTTGTCGCAAGGATTTCCAAATTATCCTAGTTCACAAAAATTGAATGATTTGGTAACCAAAGCTATGAATAATGGTTACAACCAATACGCACCAATGGCTGGGAATTTAGATTTACGCTTGGCAATTTCCCATAAATATGAATTGCTTTACAAAAGCACCTACCACCCTGAAAAGGAAATCACGGTTACGGCAGGAGCAACCCAAGCAATTTATACAATTATTTCAGCATTTATAAGACCGAAAGATGAAGTCCTGATTTTTAAACCAGCTTACGATTGTTATGAACCAGCCGTTGAAATTAATGGAGGAAAAACAATCCCTATTCAATTATCTGCTCCGAATTATAAAGTTAATTGGGAAGAAGTCGCTTCAAAAATTTCGGGTAAAACTAAAATGATAATCATCAATTCGCCTCACAATCCAAGTGGGACCATTTGGTCTAAAGATGATATGCTTCAACTACAGAAATTAACTGAAAACACTAATATTATAGTATTGAGCGACGAGGTTTACGAACCTATTGTTTTTGATGATGCACAACACCAAAGCGCCTGTTTATTTCACGATTTAAAACTACGCAGTTTCATAACCGCTTCATTCAGAAAGACCTTTCATAACACAGGTTGGAAAATTGGCTATTGTTGTGCAGCAGAGCATTTAATGTCAGAATTTAGAAAAGTGCATCAGTTTAATGTGTTTTCTGTGCATCATCCCGCACAAAAAGGCATAGCAGATTATATGCAAGATGAGGAAACCTATTTAAATTTGGGTACGTTTTTTCAACGGAAACGTGATTTATTCTTGAATTTAATTTCCGAATCAAGATTCAAATGTCAACCCTCAAAAGGTACCTATTTTCAAGTATTGGATTATTCTGAAATTACCGATGAATACGATGTAGATTTTGCGAAACGACTGACCAAGGAATTTAAGATTGCATCGATTCCGTTGTCGGTTTTTAATGAAAATGGTAAAGATGACAAAGTCTTACGTTTTTGTTTTGCCAAAACCGATGACACTTTAGTTAAAGCTGCTGAAATTTTATGTAAAATTTAAGCATTCTGGGCGTTACTTTTTGTAAATTCCTGTGTCTTACTTAATAAATACTAAAAACATAAACACAATGAATTACTATATCATCTTATTGATCCTAACATTTTCACTATCATCATTTGCTCAAAAGATTGAGAGCGATGGAAAAACTTATGAAGTCAAAGATGAAAAAATCTTCTTAGAAGGAAAGGATGTCACAGAAACATTAACTGACGAGGAGAAAAAATTTATTTTAAAAGAAGCTATTGTTATTTCTGATAAGATGAAACTTGAAGACATAAAAAGGAAAGAAGCAGCAGAAAAACTTGAAAAAGAAGCCAAAAAAGCAGAAAAAGCTCAAAAAAAGGCAGAAAGAGAATTAAAAAAGGCTGAAAAAGAGTTAAAGAAGAAAGAGAAGTTGCAGTCTAATTTTGAAAAGGCCGAGCGCAATCTCGAAAAATCCCAAAGCAAATACGAAAAGTTAAAGAGAAAAGGGAAGTTGTCTCCAGAGGATGAGCGCAAATGGTTGGATAAACTTGAAAAATTGACCATTAAACTAAAGAAAGCAAAAGGAAAATTATAAATGATGAGTAACGCTCTGAAAGTTGCCTTAATACAAACGGATTTAGTCTGGGAAAACCCGGAAGAAAATAGACGTATATTAAATGATAAGATCGATGCCATTTCAACTGGTGTCGATCTTGTTATTTTACCAGAAATGTTTACGTCTGGCTTTACTATGAATCCAACTGCCGTAGCTGAAACTATGAATGGAAGTACCATTAATTGGTTAAAGGCTAAAGCTAAAGCAAATCAAGTTGCTGTTATGGGAAGTCTTGTAATTTCCGAAAAAAACAACTTTTATAATCGTATGGTTTGTGTTGAGCCTTCAGGAAATATCACATACTACGATAAGCGCCATACATTCACCTTAGCTGGCGAACATAAAGTATATTCCGCAGGAACAGAAAAAGTGATTTTCAATTATCAAGGTTGGAAAATCTGTCCACTTGTGTGTTATGATTTGCGTTTTCCGGTTTGGGCAAGAAATGTTGAAGACTACGATCTTTTAATATACGTTGCTAATTGGCCAAAAATTAGAATTGAGGCTTGGGATGCCCTTTTAAAAGCAAGAGCCATAGAAAACATGGCCTATTGTATTGGTGTGAATAGAGTAGGGCTGGATGGAAATAATTATGAATATTCTGGTCATTCGGCGGCTTACGATGTTTTGGGTAATAGAATAGACGCTCTAGTTGAAAACGAAGTCGCCACTGAGATTGTAACTTTAGAAAAAGGCAATATCAAGAAATATCGAAAAAAACTAAATTTCTTAAATGATAGAGATGATTTTAATCTGCTAATGTAAAATCGATTACGAAGTCAAAACTAGAACGAACTGGATCAATGGGTTGTGAATATGCAACACGCTCGGGCTGAATGCCTAACAAGTAATTTCCTGTATCGTATTTTCCATTTTCATTGGTGTCATAAATGGCACGCAAACTGTACTGTCTGGATTCTAAATTGGTAAAATCCACTACAGGCGAATCTTTTGCATAACGCTCGTAAAGAACGTCTCCTTTATCATTTACGAGTTGCACAATTAAGGGTAGTTTAGCATTTCTGAGATTGACCCTTATATTGCCGTATTCAGACTTCATCTTTGTACGTACCGTATAATTCAACGTGTCTTTATTAGAATTGTCATAGAAATCGGTAAACGTACCAGGCAACATCGTAAAATTATATTTCTGACCTTCTTGTTTATCGATTGGAAATTTGTAGCGATTAAAAATAGAATCGTATTGTACTTTATAAGGCACAGAAAGAGAATCTTTATCCATCAAATTGATTTTTGTGGTATCAATTTTAGATAAAGGAATATTGGCTTCCATGGTGAATTCATCTTCATAATTCAAAGTGCCTTTAGTTAAAGCCGTCATTTTTAAAGAATCCGCTTTTATAGTTCTAAAGCGATGTTTAAAAGTGTCAATTTGTTTTCCATTGGTAACAGTGAAAAAAGTGGTATCGATTTCAAATTTTGGTTTGTACCAATAATATAAAGTGTCCTTTTCTTTATCTTTTACAATTCGTGTTTTATAGCCTTCAGGTTGCTCTCCTAGAAGTTCAATTCTCATATTTTCGTAATCGCCTTCGTATGGAAAAATAATTCTGGTTTCGCCGTCCTGTGTTGGTCTAATGGCTTTAAAATTTACACGTTCTTTAAATAATGTTAGCTTATTGGAAGCAGTTGAATCTTCAGGTACTGTAATAAAACCTTCGTTAAAGCCTATTTTTTCGTTCTTCTGATCAAAGGTGTAATTTGAGTTTTTGTCTTTTAAAGCAATCAGTTTGTAAGTTCCTGCTTTCACATTATCGATGCTAAAGGTCGTCACACTATCAAGTGTATTGGTAATATATCTTGGTTTCTGTTTGTACACAATTGAATCCGTATAGGTAGAATCTGCTTCATAAAGCATCACTGAAACAAAGGTATCTGGTTCTTTCAGCAAGGCATCTTCAACGTAACCTTTTACAAACAATGAATCGATAACATCTCCCGTAGAAAACACGTAACGATAATAAGGATAAGGGTTGGATTCGTTATTATCCACAATACTTTCTCCAAAATTGAAAGCATAGGTGGTGTTGTCTTTTAAGGTGTCTTGAATGGTGATAGAAATATATTTGCTCGCTCCACCGGCTGGTGTTACAATGGGAGCCGTATCCATTGGAGGCGAAATAATAAGTTGTTTTCTAAGATCTTTTATTTTAACATACTCATCAAAATAGATTCTAATCTCGTTACCCTTGAAATTAGTAGAATAATTTTCTGGATCAGATTCTGTGATAATAGGTGGTTCAATATCTTTTTCTCCTCCTGTTGGATTGCCACGATTAGCGCAACTCGCAATGCTAATTGCAATTAAAATAAAACTTAAAATTCGTACGAAAAGTAAACGCATCTATTTAAAATAATTTAGCACAAAGAAACGATATAAATACCTTTATACAAAACGTAAGATTTTCCATATTATTCTATTAGTATGAAACGAAACCTGTCTGCTGGCAAGCAGGAAATCAATCCGCAATTGCCATCATGGCGAGGCTTAACTTAATATTTTCAGTTTTTAACAAAACTGTGGCACAGGCTTCAACTGTTGCTCCACTCGTAATAATATCATCTACCAATAAAATATGTTTTCCAGCTAAAGATTTATTTTCTGAAATGTCAAATACGGCGCCTTCGTCATTCCAGCGTTTTAGCCTCGTTTTAAAAACCTGCGTTTTGGTCGATTTTGTTTTAATTAATACGGAATCATTATACTCTGCATGCAGTGCTTTTGCAATTTCTTGTCCAAACTTTGCCACTTGGTTGTAACCGCGCTTTCTTAATTTTGATTTGTATAAAGGTACAGGTATGACCACATCAATCTCTTTATAAGCATCTAAAGTTGATAGTTCTTCGCCTAACCATTTACCAAAAAAAGCACCAATATCTTCATGGCCTCTATATTTTAAATTATGAAGTATTTGTTGAACAATTCCTTTTTTGGAAAAATGCATTAATGCCGTTGCATTTTCTAATTTTACACGACCATAAACTATCTTTTTTACATCCTCTGCATTGTTGAAATGAAAGTTGGTTACAGGTAAATGATGTCTGCAGTTTGTGCATAAAACCTCCTGATTGTCAGATAATAGGTTATTACAAGCTTCGCAAACAATAGGAAAGAACAAGTTTAACAAGTTTATCATCACTTAATCGAATAAAATAACGTAGTAATACAATTAATTCTAATTTCGCATTAAATTAAGAAAATTAATAATGATAGTTAACCCTCAATTATTTAACTACAGATTAATTATAAGTTCTTTATTGGTCGTTTTAACTGTTTTAGGAATATATAGCTTTGACAAATATAAGTCCATTGAATCCTACGAAGTATTTTTAGAACAAGAAAAAAGTTTGATAGAAACCGAATTATCAGACATGTTGTCAAGTTACGACGAACTAGGCCAAGACTATAATCTTATGGCTTCTCAGCTCCAAGAAGCAAAACAAGAAACTAAGACTGCCTTAGATTCTTTAAGATTATTAGAAAGTGATTTATCCATAATTACTAGGTTTAAGGAGCAACTTATAGTTTTAAAGTCAAAGAGTAAGGTACTACTGAGTACAATAGACTCTCTTAATTCTGCGAATATAAAATTGCAGAAGGAAAAACGTTATGCATTAAATACCATAAAAAAGAAAACAAGCACTATTAATAATCTTGAAGTTGCTAATGATTCTTTAAATAAATCTATTGATAATGCCGCAATATTAAAAGCGAGTAATGTCAATGTACAATCTTATAAATTAAAGTCCGATAAAAAACGGTTTACAGATCGTGCAAGGCGAGCCAATGCCATGGATGTTTGCATTACGCTCAATGAAAATCCGTTAGCATTAAAAGGAAATAAAACGATTTATATTCAAATTGTAAGTCCGGAAGGTAATGTGGTTTCTGATAAAGGAGAAGTAGTTTTTGGAGATGTATCTTTAAATTACAGTAAAAAAGAAGTAGTGGCTTATAATAATAACAATTTAGAAATTTGTTCAGCTATCGTTGCAGATGAAGACGATCAACCATTTTCTAAAGGGTATTATTTTATCAATGTTTTTCACGAAAATATAAAACTTGGTAGCACAAGTATTGAACTCAACTAAGGTAAATAAAAATTAAAAGATAATTTTTGAAAAACCGTTCTGTTAATAGGAGCGGTTTTCTATTTTTGCAACATTATGGCAAACGACGATCAATTTAAAAAAGTAATCTCTCACGCAAAGGAGTATGGTTACGTATTTCAGAGTAGTGAAATCTACGATGGATTAAGCGCAGTATATGATTATGCCCAAAACGGAGCAGAATTAAAGAAAAATATTAGAGACTATTGGTGGAAAGCCATGGTACAAATGCACGACAATATTGTAGGTATTGATGCGGCAATTTTTATGCATCCAACCACTTGGAAAGCTTCTGGGCACGTCGATGCATTTAACGATCCCTTAATTGATAATAAGGATTCTAAAAAACGTTACAGAGCTGATGTTTTAGTAGAAGACTATTGTGCTAAAATTGAAGCAAAAATTGAAAAGGAAGTCAAAAAAGCCGAGAAGCGTTTTGGCGATGCTTTCAATAAAGAAGAATTTGTTTCTACTAATCCGCGCGTAGTTGGTTATCAAGAAAAAATCGACTCTATATTAAAACGTCTAGGGCAATCTTTAGAAAAAGAAGACTTAGCCGATGTAAAAGCGTTGATAGAAGAATTGGAAATTGCGTGTCCTGTGGCGGGAAGTCGAAATTGGACTGACGTCAAGCAATTTAACTTAATGTTCGGAACAAAACTTGGTGCATCTGCAGAATCTGCAATGGATTTGTATCTAAGACCAGAAACAGCCCAAGGTATTTTTGTGAATTTCTTGAACGTTCAAAAAACAGGTCGAATGAAGATTCCGTTTGGTATTGCACAAACAGGAAAAGCGTTTAGAAATGAAATTGTGGCGAGACAATTTATCTTTAGAATGCGTGAGTTTGAACAAATGGAAATGCAATTTTTCATCAAGCCTGGTACTCAGAAAGAATGGTTTGAACATTGGAAAGAAACGCGAATGAAATGGCATATGTCTCTCGGAATGGGAGCAGATAATTACCGTTTTCATGATCATGAAAAATTAGCACATTATGCAGATGCTGCTACAGATATAGAATTTAAGTTTCCATTCGGATTCAAAGAATTGGAAGGGATTCACTCACGTACCGATTTTGATTTAAAGCAACATGAAGAATATTCTGGTAAAAAATTACAGTATTTTGACCATGAAGATAATGAAAGCTATACACCTTATGTTCTTGAAACATCCATAGGTTTAGACCGTATGTTCTTGGCTGTGTTCTCAAACGCATTAGAAGAAGAAGAACTTGAAGATGGTAAAACACGAACGGTTTTAAAATTACCAGCGGTTTTAGCTCCTGTAAAAGCGGCCATATTTCCTTTGTTGGCAAAAGATGGTTTACCAGAAATTGCACAGCAAATTGTTGAAGATTTAAAGTGGGATTTCAGCGTAACGTATGAAGAGAAGGACACGGTTGGAAGACGCTACAGAAGACAAGATGCTGCCGGAACACCATTTTGCGTTACTGTTGATCATGACACTTTAGAGGACAATTCAGTCACGATTCGTCACAGAGACACCATGGAACAAAAACGTGTGAAGATTGAAGATTTAAAAGCTATTATAAAAGCTGAGGTTGATGTAAAGCATTGGCTACAGAGAATGTAATCAAAAATTCCTGCGCCTGCCTGGTAGGCAGACAGGAAAGCGGGAATCTATCAAAACTAAAAAAACACCCAAACCGTAATAGTTCGGGTGTTTTAATATTTTAGTGAGAAAGGTTTTTAAAACCTCCAACCCAGAGTAGCACCTAATCGTGGTACAAACTCAGTCCCAATATCGTTGTTAGAAGTTGAAATGTTTCTACCAACACCTCCAAAAACTTCAAATAAAAACCCTTTTTTACTTACAAATTTTCCGCCGACAGCCATTCCAAAAGCGATGCTATTAGAAGTTTCATCGGAGTAGACATACTCATAGTCATCAAAAATGGGGTCATAGATATAGATTTCATCTCTGTCTTCTTGAATGCTATACATGCCAAACGCTTCTAAGAAAAATCCCCAAGCGTATCTACTTGAAAAATAACGTCTGTAATAAGGTGTAAAGGCAAATTTTTCGGCGTAAACAGGTCCGTCTTCAAAATCTCTATCTTCTTGATCTTGTAGATTAAAAAGTACAGTAGCTCCTATCGAAGATTCTGAATCAATTAAATACTCATAGGAGAAATCTACAGATTTAAAAATAATAAGGTTAAAAGCGTTTACCTTAACTTCATGCTGTCTTATGTTTTCTTGAAGGTCATCTTGAGCAAGAGTTGCCAAGGATGTAAATAGGAGTATTCCTAATAGGGCTTTTTTCATAAGTCGATTTTTTTTATTCAATTCTTTTTTAATCAAAAATTTCACCAAGAAATGGTGAATAGTTTTTTATTAGATACCAAAAGTATGAAAAGGTTGCGTGAGAAAAATATTATTTTTTATGAGAATTTAGAAGTATGCTTTCAACTGAATCGTTCCAGTATGGATAACATTTGAAGTCTCCGATTTCCGTCCGAAGTAATTCAAATTCAAATCTAAATATTTGGTCAATTTCTTTTGTGCCAATAAGCTCCAGGTAAAGTTTTTCCCTGGTTGCAAACCTTCAAGCATTTGGTAACCAATTGGCGAATTGGAATTGCCTTCAAACTCATTTTGAAAATAGTTAAATTCTCCTGTCAATGCTATTTTTTGTGCATTATTGTAGGTAAAGGACAAACCATAATTATTCTGTGCCAAAGACTCTAAACTTCCAATGGTATTTTCTTTGGACGTGTATTGATAGAATACATCAAATTGGGCATTTTCGCTAAATAAATAACTGATTTTTGGATTAAATTGATAATTGTCAAGGGTGTAATTTCGATTGGAAAAATTTTGGCTTCTACTCTCATCTTTTCCTAAACTGGCCAAGGTGTTTACCAGCCAATTCACATTGAATTTATGATTGAAGTTAACCTGATGACTGTTGGTTTTGTTTTGTTGTAACCTTGTAGAAAGTAAATTCCGGCTCTTATTGGTTAGAAACGTATAAGATGTGGTATAGCGTTGTTTGCCGCGATTAAAAAACAGAACATTTCTAATACTATAATTTATGGATACGAAATCTTCAATATCCAAATCATCCTTTAAAGCTTCAAAGGGATTCAAATTGAATGAATTTCCGCTTTTAAACTTTTTACTATCCACAATAAACGAGGCTTGGTCGTAGAAATGAGACCAAAATTGTTTCGATTTATTCTCAGAAACATTCCAAGATTGCGGATTTATGGTAATCGTTTGCCCGAAACGATTTTGATGGGTCTGCACAAAAACCTGATTGGGCAACAAGACTCTAATATAACTACCTTGGTCTGCAAATTGTGCAATTTCAAATTCGTCTAATTCTTGTATGCCATTTTCGTTGTAGTCAATCCAAGTGTAAGCGCCTTGTCCTGCTTCCACTTCAACATAAGTAAAATCTTGTTGGGCCAAGGTACCGGAATTGGTTTCGTAATTGGTATTTAATATGATGAGGTTATTGAATAATTTTTGATTGAAATTCAAGCGGCTATTCAAACTTTGCTCATTATCTATGTTATCATCTTTGGATTTTAAATCCCTATAATTGGCATACAATTGAAGTGTTGTATTTTTATTCTGAATCAACCGCGATTTTAAATAATAGGTGTTCGAACTATTAACACGTTCTAGAGTATTATTTCGTAAACTGTCATTAAAACGTTTGATATAACCGACTTCCGCAAATACCTTGGTGCTATCTCCAATGCCAACAAACGCCTCGTAAGCCTTAAATTTTTGACTCAACGGTGTTAGGGAATCGGTTGCAATCACGCGTTGTTCATTATCTTCCGTCGAAAATTTTACGCCAGCCCATTTGTTGTTCTCGCCATAAACTACACGATTGAAAGACCTTAAAAATGTAGAACGATTAATGGTGCTTTCATTATTTAAAACACTGGAATTTGAAAAAATCTTGAAATTACCCAATCTTAAATTAGCTGTAATATTATGACGATTACCATTAAAGTTTTCAGAATAGTTTAAATGTTCAAAATTATAAGTGGCTATGCCTTTTTTATAATGTGCTAGTTTTACTCCAGATGTAAATAACAACTGATTCCCAAAATTAAAATTCCGTTGGTTACCTTCTGGTGTGTCCAAGTTCCAATCACGTCCAAATTCCGCCCTATACAAACGTTGAATGGTTCTAAAATCCTTTTGAATAAAGTCGGCATCAACGAGTGCAGATAGATTCCAAAGACTATCCGATTGAATTATCTTTTGTTTTAATGTTAATTTTCCAGCGTAACCATCATTATTACCATCATCTAAACTCGAAAATAAATTATTATCATTTTTGCTTCCGGCCAATTCAAAAAAGACATCTGTTTTTTCGCTTGGGTTGTATTGCCCATTAATTATGGCAATTTGCAAACGCTCTGGTGCTACAAGTTGAATAATAGGTTCGAAATTGCCTTGAGGAACACCAGCAATTGGTGGCACATATTCATAAATATTATTAATGGCATTGGAATTCGTCAATACATAATTTCCTTGATTAGCCCCAACCAATGTAAACCTAACGCTGAATAATTCATCTTCAGGATTATTGGAATACACTAAAATTTCTTCAGTGCCAACGATTTCTTTTCGATATAAAATCCGATTATCAGAAAACGTAGCTAATGCCGCAGAAGGTGCTGTCATTAAATTTTGATTGTCTCCTGCAGCAGCTAAAATCTGGGTTTGTTCCGAAGATAAATTTTGTTGTAAAGGTTGGTTTTTAGCATCACTTTCAGAATAAATGGACACATTTAGTTTTAAGGTTTCGGTGTTATAATTGGCACCACCAAAAACGGTAAACCTGGAATAATTCCGTTCACTAAATTGGTAATCGACTGTAATTCGCATTTCGGAAGTAATAGGAAATGTAGAGTTGAAAATAATTTCGCCAGCATTATAATCGATAATATAATCGTTGTTTTCGCCACGTTCTAAAGGGATGCCATTAACATAAACGGTTTCACTACCTGAAACGATAAGCACGTACAATTCATTATTGGAACCACGTAATTTGTAGGGTCCTTGATTCCCTTCTTGTGCGGTGAATTGTGTCGTCGTAAATTGACCTCGCACCAAAGCTCCAGAAGCAAAAACAGATGTTTTTTCACTCAAATTGGCATTGACTAACAAACCTTGAACTCGTTTTGAAAAATTTGCGAAATAACTTTTGGTGTTTTCCAAATCGATATCTCCAGCTCTTATATTCCAATCGTCGCTAAACAATTCAATAAATACCTGGTCAAATTCGTCTAAACGTTGTGAATAACCACTTTCTTGTAGCGGAATGTTCGCATCTTGAATAGAGGCCCTCAGCGAGACTTGATCACTCAGTTTTCCGGAAATCTGTAAATCGAGTTCACTGTTCAACACCGAATTCTGATTGTTACCAATGGTAACACCTCGCGAAATACTTCCTGAAGTCGTCAAACCATCAAAAGGTGTAAAATTATTTTTCTTAGTTGTATTTTGTAAAGTGTACAATTGCTGAAATTGTGATGAACGCTCAACAATAATAGCATCGTCCAATTGTCTGTAAACCTTAGTTAAAAATTTCGGATAACGTAAATACGAAATTTGAATGGTATCAATTTCAGTAGGTTGTTTGAAACGCAAAATGGCTTTCGCAAAATCAACAGTATATAATATTGAATCCAAGATTTTATTATCTTTTGTTCTAACAGAAAATCGTGTGGGATTGATGCTTACGGAATCAATTTGAATAGAATCCTTTACGGCTACTTTCTTTTGTCTAAAATTAAGGTCTTGCTCTTGGGAAAACCCCAAAAAACCAGATACAATTAAAAGAAAAAGTAGTGCGTTTTTCATGTAGTTTAATAACTGTTTTAAGCGCAGAATATTTTACGGTTCCAGTTGTTTAGAACTTTTCGTTAAAACATGCTTAAAATAATGGTGTAAAAGTAGCGTATTATTTAATTTAGGCATTTGATAAAAAAATGCAAAAGTTTTGTAATTACGTGACACAAATTGATAGTGTGTTATTTTTCCCAACGGAAAAGGAATTCGTGGTTATCAATAGTATTTAAAAAATGGGTATTCATTTTAAATCATTTCGTATCGACTGTTATTAATTCAGCCGCGAATTTCACGAATTGTCACGAATTCATTAGTTATTGAAATAACGAATTAAATTATTGACTATCTATTTCACGAATAAAACAGACTGAAAGTCTGTTTAAAAATCCTATTGATTTCGGTCAATAGATGTTTAGTCAACTTATTCACAAAATAAAATTCGTGTATTTATGGCATTAGGATTACATGTTTTTATTTTTGTCACGGAATAATAAAAATTTTAGATTATGAAAATAGCTTCTTACAACGTAAATGGTATCAGAGCAGCCGTAAAAAAAGGTTTTGTGGACTGGTTAAAAGCCACAAATGCTGATGTTATTTGTTTGCAGGAAATTAAAGCGATGGAAGAACAACTTGACCTAGAATTGTTTACCGAAGCAGGTTATGAGTATAATTATTGGTACAGCGCGCAAAAAAAAGGCTATAGTGGCGTTGCTATTTTATGTAAAAAGAAACCAAATCATATTGAATTCGGAACAGGAATAGAATCCATGGATTTTGAAGGTCGGAATATCAGAGTCGATTATGATACCGTTTCCGTAATGAGCATGTATTTACCATCTGGAACTAATGACGCCAGATTATCGCATAAGTTTGAATATATGAATCTCATCCATGAGTATTTAAATGAACTTCAAAAGCAAATACCAAACTTGGTGGTTTGTGGTGATTATAATATTTGCCATGAGGAAATAGATATACACAATCCAAAAATGAAAGGTGTTTCAGGGTTTTTACCAGAAGAACGCGAGTGGTTGGGCGAATTTATTGACAGTGGATTTATCGATAGCTTTAGATATTTACATCCTGAGCGTCAGGAATTTTCTTGGTGGAGCTACCGCGCAAATGCAAGAGCCAATAACAAAGGTTGGCGATTGGATTATGCCATGGTTAGTGAACCCTTGCAAGAAAAAATAAAACGCAGCGTTATACTAACCGATGCGGTTCATAGTGACCATTGTCCAATATTGTTGGAATTAGATTTATAAATTAAACTTAACCTAAACTATAAAACATGATTAAAAGAATTTCATTATTAGCCCTAACTCTTGCATTATTCAGCTCGTGTGTGTCAAAAAAAATATACACGGATTTAGAAGATAAGTACACCAACTTAAAAAAGGAAAATCGAAGCTTAACGGACGAAGTGGAAACCTTGTCAAGTGAAAACACAAAACTTTCTAATGATTTAAATGAACTAAAAACAGCTTATGATGAAGCCGTTGCTGAACGCGATAAATTGCAAAGTGATTATGCGGCCGCTAAATCCAATCTAGAAACGTTGAAAGCATCATACAAAGCTTTGGAAGAAAATAGTTCGGCTTCGATTGCTAAAAATTCGCAAAAAAACAGAGAGCTTTTAGCACAATTAGAAGCGAAGGAGCAAGCCTTAGCAGCAGAAAATGAACGTTTAAATACCTTAAAGCAAGAATTGGAAAACCGTTCAAAACGTGTTGCAGAATTAGAAAATGTGATAGCTTCAAAAGATGCTGCTATGAACAAATTAAAAGATGCTATTTCTAAAGCTTTAACCAATTTTGAAGGTAAAGGGTTAACGGTAGAGCAACGCGATGGCAAAGTTTATATTTCTATGGAAAATAAATTGTTGTTTGAATCTGGAAGTTGGTATGTAGGTGCACAAGGGAAACAAGCCGTAAAACAATTAGGAAGTGTTTTGGCTGAAAACCCTGAAATTTCAGTATTGATTGAAGGTCATACCGACAATGTTCCCTACAAAGGTAATGCCCAATTGAGTGGTAACTGGGATTTATCTGCAAAACGTGCGACAGCCATTGTGAATATTCTTAGAGAAAATGATGCTATCAATCCCGAAAATCTAACAGCAGCTGGTCGCGGGGAATTTGCACCAATCGCAACTAATGATACTGCGGAAGGAAAAGCTAAAAATAGACGTATTGAAGTGATTTTAACACCTAAGTTGGATGAGATTTCTAAACTTTTGAATGAAATTTAAAAGTCTGATACCCGTCTGAGACGAGCGCCAACTAGGAGAAAGAAGGACGCAGCAATCTTTTAAAATATAACTCAAATTTAACAGATTGCCTCGTCGCTAAAAAGCTGCTCAAAATGACATATTAACAAACATTTAGACCTCACAGATTACAAAAACCTGTGAGGTCTTCTTATATTTATGTTTTTAAGTTTAACCAAAAAGAGATTCCCGCTTTCGCAGGAAATAATATGAAATACACAACACTACCAAAAACAAATATAAAGGTCAGTAAAATATGTCTAGGCACGATGACATGGGGCAATCAAAATACCCAAAACGAAGGCTTTGCCCAAATGGATTATGCCTTAGACAAAGGCGTTAATTTCTTCGATTGTGCAGAACTATACCCTGTGCCTGCCACAAAAGAAACTTATGCGGAAACCGAACGCATCATAGGAAATTGGTTTACAAAAACGGGAAACAGAGACAACGTGGTTTTGGCTACAAAAATTGCGGGTACTGGAGACTATACAGCACATATAAGAACCAATGGTTTTAGTAAAGCAGCACTAAACGAAGCGGTCAATAATAGTTTAAAACGATTACAGACGGATTACATTGATTTGTATCAACTGCATTGGCCAGAACGTGATACCAACACTTTTGGAACGCGAGATTATAAACCTAATCCAAGTGATGAATGGGAAGATAATTTTAATGAAATTCTTCACAATCTAGATGCAATTATAAAATCAGGAAAAATAAGACAAGTCGGCATTTCTAATGAAAAAGCTTGGGGAACCATGCGTTATTTAGAAGAGTCCAAAAAGCACGATTTACCAAGAATGGTTACCATTCAAAATGCATACTCATTGATAAACCGTGTTTTTGAAGGTGATATGGCAGAAATTGCACATAGAGAAAAGATTGGGTTATTAGCTTATTCGCCAATGGCATTTGGTGTG
Source organism: Winogradskyella schleiferi (assembly GCF_013394655.1). Lineage (NCBI taxonomy): Bacteria > Pseudomonadati > Bacteroidota > Flavobacteriia > Flavobacteriales > Flavobacteriaceae > Winogradskyella > Winogradskyella schleiferi. The sequence goes on along the minus strand of NZ_CP053351.1, from coordinate 3,988,823 downwards.
CTATCTGGCAAATACATTAAAGGTAAAGATGACCAGAAATCAAGGTTAAATATGTTTCCAAGATTTGCACGTTACAGTAGTGAACAAGCTACCGAAGCTGCCAAACGCTATCTTAAAATAGCAGAAGCTAATGAAATGTCTTTAGCACAAATGGCATTAGCCTTTGTAAACGAAAGACCATTTATAACCAGTAATATTATTGGAGCAACAAGCATTGCCCAGTTAAAGGAAAATATTGATAGTATTCATATTTCACTTTCTGACGATGTTATGAAAGCAATAAATGCAGTGCATGCTGAAATACCAAATCCCGCGCCATAACCAAACAAGTTAGCGCTCGTCTCCGACGAGTGCTATTTTAAAAATAAAATTTCTTCAGAAATTTGTATCTTACTCTAAATGAGCAGAAAATACAAATTCCATAACAAGTCCGGTTTATACTTCGTGTCCTTCGCTGTAGTTTATTGGGTGGATGTATTTACAAGGGAATGCTATTTCAAAGTTTTAGCAGATAGTATTAGCTATTGCAGAAAAGCAAAAGGTATGGAATTGTATGCGTATTGTTTTATGTCCAACCATGTGCATTTCATATTTCGTTCTTCTGAAGATAAACCCATGGAATTATTGAGGGATTATAAAAAATTCACAGCCAATAAAATCATTGAGACCATTGAAAATAATTCGAAGGAAAGTCGGAGAAAATGGTTGTTGTCCATGTTTATGAAAGCAGGAAAAGAAAAAAGTAATGTAACTAAGTATCAGTTTTGGCAACATAATAATCATCCCATTGAATTATGGAGTATAGATGTTATTAAACGATATATCAATTACATTCATAATAATCCTGTTAAAGCTGGATTTGTAGTCAATCCTATTGATTGGAAAATTCTAGTGCTCGGAATTTTCAGGATGACCATTCGGTTTTAGAGATTGATGATGCTGGGTTACTTGGTTAAATACATTAAACATTCGTTGCAACGAATAGTTTGAAAAAGCACTCGTCGGAGACGAGCGCTAACTCGTAAATGTTGGCGCTCGACTCAGACAAGTGCCATTTTTCTTTTTATATTTTAATCTGTCGATTAATCTGTTCCTGTAAAGAAATAAAGGTCTCTGTTCTAGAAACGCCTTTTATACTTTGGATTTCAGAATTAAGCACATGCATTAAATGCTCATTATCTTTCGATAGAATTTTAATGAAGATGGACCAATTTCCTGTGGTGTAATGACATTCAATCACCTCAGGAATTTTTTGTAATTGCTTTACGGCTTCAGGATTGCTGATGGCTTTATCAAGAAAGATACCAACAAAAGCCATGGTGGTATAGCCTAAAATTTTTGGGTTGATTATAAATTTTGAACCTGCTAAAAGTTCAGCTTTTTCAAGCTTTTTAATTCGTTGATGAATCGCAGCTCCAGAAATTCTGACGTTACGGGCGATTTCAAGAATTGGCGTTCTAGCATCTTCCATTAATGCACGTAGAATCTTTTTATCAATACCGTCAATATAAATGCCTTTGTCGTTAATCTTCATTGAAAACTTGTTTCATTTCCATGAAAATGGAAATCTTATTGTTACATATAAAAAGCTAAATATAAGAAAACGTTTCAAATCGAAACAATAAATCGTCTTGGTTCTCGATTCTAATAGTCCGATAGTTATCGGGACGGTCTAAAATCTTATCGACTCAAAGATTCAAAGGATTATAACCTAAATAAGGTACTTCATGTTCATTGAAAACAATATCATAAGATTCTAATTCCTCTAAAATAGGCGTGTAAACTTCTTTGGTAATTGGGATTTGAACTCCTGGTGTTTTTATTTTGCCATTCAGAATGGCTAAGGTGGCGATGGCGACTGGTAAGCCTACGGTTTTAGACATAGCTGTATAGGTTTGGTCTTTACCGAGTACAACCATTGTGGAATCTATTTGATGTTTTTCGCCATTAAGTTCGTATCCAAATTTATGGTACATCACAATCATATCTTTATCGTCTGGACTAAGCGTCCAGCTATCCATTAAAATTTTCTGAAGAATTTGCGCAGGTGTGGCTTTGTCTAATTCCACCATTTTTTCAGGATTAAAAATATCAAGTTCTAAAAATTTGTCCCAAACGATGTCATCTTGATCAATTTTAAGTGCATGTCTAAATTTAAGTTCAACAGAATCGGTTGGACTGTACGGTAAAAATGCATTCACAAAATCCCGATAGCTCATATTGATGCTATCGTCAATGGTGTAGCTGTCGTCCGTCATTCCTAATTGCACAAAAACATTCCAAGCTCTGCTAAACCCAACACGTCGCATGGTGCCTCTATAGAGTGTTTTTATATGGTCTAAGCCATAAACATGTTGGTATTTTAAAGAGTCTCTGTTGGCATAACCTTCAAAACGTCCGTAACCTTCAACGTCCAAAAATTCTGTTCTTCTAAATAAGCGATTGTAAGGAATGTATTTGAATTGGTTTTCTTGTAAAAATTTGGCGGCTCCGCCTTGTCCTGCAACCACAACATTTCTTGGGTTCCATGTAAATTTATAGTTCCAAAGGTTGTTGTCGCTTTCGGGAGCTACCAAACCACCTGTAAAGGATTCAAACAAAATCATTTTGCCGCCTTTATCCCTTATCTGATTAATGACTTTCATGGCACTCATATGGTCTAAGCCAGGATCAACTCCAATTTCATTCATAAAAATAAGATTGTTGGCTTTGGCATGGTCATCTAAAGCTTGCATTTCTGGGCTAACGTAAGAAGCCGTAACCATATTCTTTTTGTAAGTAATACAATCTTTCGCAACTTCAATATGAAAACGAGCTGGAAGCATGGAAATCACAATATCTGCTTTTTTAACGGCAGCGACTCTAGATTCGGCATTAAACACATCTAAGTGAATAACATCGGTATTTGAATGAGTGCCAACCCAATTTTTAGCATTGTCCACATTGAGATCGCCAATTGTAATATGTAACTTTTCAGATTGGGATTTATCGAGTAAATATTTTATAAGATAGGATGAAGATTTACCTGCACCAATGATTAAAATGTTTCGCATAATGAGTTTATATAACTAATTTTGTGTGCCACGAAAGTAATAAATAGAATAGGCAATAAAAACCGAAACCGCATTTTACTTATGAACAAGACACTATTAATTACAGGATCTATTTTAGGAATTTTGGGAATAATTTTAGGAGCATTCGCGGCTCATGGTTTGGAGAAGTTGGTTGATGCAGATGCTATTAAATCTTTTGAAACTGGCGTACGATACCAAATATATCACGCGTTTTTTCTTTTAATTTTGGGTAGTACTTCATTTGTGAATTTAAAAACCAAGAAAGCGATATTCTATTTGGTTCTTTTTGGTGTGGTTTTTTTCTCAGGTTCGATATACGGATTGGCTACCAATGTATTGTCAAGTTTTGATTTTAAGACTATTGCGTTGATAACTCCAATAGGAGGGTTGCTCCTTATTGTGGCTTGGATCGTGATGTTGGTCGGTATAATTAGAAGTAAGGTCGATTAATGACATTCATTAGTATTGTTTCAAAATAAAATTTTAATTTTGCAGCACTAAACAACACAAAAATTATGGCAAACCATACCCAATTTACGAAAACGATTTCGTTAGATCAATATGGAATTAAAAATGCAAAAGTCAATTATCAACTATCTTCAGATGAACTGCATGCTGAAACTATCTCTAAAGGACAGGGTGTAGAATCTTCCTCAGGTGCTTTAGCGGTCAATACAGGTGAGTTTACTGGGCGTTCTCCAATGGACCGATTTATTGTAAAAGATGACATCACAAAAGAAAAGGTGTGGTGGGGAAATATCAATATTCCGTTTGAGAGTGATAAATTTCAGAAGCTTTACGATAAAGTTGTCGATTATTTATCTGAAAAAGAAATCTATGTGCGCGACAGTTATGCATGTGCAGACGAAAACTATAAGTTAAACATTAGAGTTATTAATGAGTATCCTTGGAGCAATATGTTTGCTTACAATATGTTTTTGCGTCCTACGGAAGATGAGTTAAAAGATTTTTCTCCAGAATGGACTGTGGTCAATGCACCAGGTTTTATGGCAGATCCAGAAGTGGATGGCACACGTCAGCATAACTTTGCGATTCTGGATTTTACACGTAAAATTGCTTTAATCGGTGGTACAGGTTATACAGGTGAAATTAAAAAAGGAATTTTTTCCGCTTTAAACTTTATTCTTCCTGTATTTAAAAACACATTACCAATGCATTGTAGCGCCAATGTTGGTAAGGATGATGATACCGCAATTTTTTTCGGTTTGTCTGGAACAGGAAAAACAACACTTTCTACCGATCCTAATCGCAGTTTAATTGGTGATGATGAACATGGCTGGACCAAGGAAAACACGGTTTTTAATTTTGAAGGTGGTTGTTACGCCAAGGTAATTAATCTATCTCAAGAACAAGAACCAGAAATTTTTGCTGCAATTAAGAAAGGAGCAATTCTTGAAAATGTAATCATGGATGATAAAGGCAATGTTGATTTTGCCGATACCTCAATTACTCAAAATACAAGAGTAAGTTACCCCATTTACCATATCGATAATATTAAAGAACCTTCGATTGGTAAAAACCCAAAGAATATATTTTTCTTAACGGCTGATGCTTTTGGAGTGTTGCCTCCAATTTCGAAATTAACGCCAAGTCAGGCTGCATATCACTTTATTTCTGGTTACACGGCTAAAGTGGCTGGAACGGAAGCAGGAGTGGTGGAACCAGTACCAAGTTTTTCGGCTTGTTTTGGAGCCCCTTTTATGCCGTTGCATCCAACAAAATATGCTGAAATGTTAAGCAAAAAAATGTTAGATGCTGGAGTAAATGTTTGGTTGGTAAACACAGGTTGGACAGGTGGTCCTTACGGCGTTGGTACACGAATGAAATTAAAATATACCAGAGCCATGATCAATGCCGCTTTAAACGGTGATTTACAAGATTATACCTACGAAGATTACCATATTCATTCTGTTTTTGGAGTGGCACAACCAAGAACTTGTCCTGGAGTACCAACCGAAGTGTTGAGTCCAAGGGCTACTTGGGATGATGATGATGCTTACTATACTATGGCATTTAAACTCTCTAATGCCTTTAGGGAAAACTTTAAAAAATTTGAGTCTTATGCCTCTGAAGAGGTGAGGCGAGGAGGCCCTCAGCGTTATGCTTTCTAAATGCTAACAATAAAAATTAAAAAAGCGATTCTATATTCAGAATCGCTTTTTTAATGTTTAATTATATTTAGATCATTAAATGGTCTTGATTGATGTGATTTAACTTTCTGACACTACTTATTTAAATTTTACCTGCTCACCATTTGTAATACCGTTAGTTATTGGAACGGCAATAATTTTAGTGCTAACTATATTTTTTGGAAATGTTTACCTGTAAGTTATGTACTTTCTGGAAAGAAACTCTTTTTGAATTTGAAGTTCTTGATTTTGTAGGAATTTAGGATTCTGGTGCCAACTCAACTTCCAACCCTTCCATTTCTGGTGTCATTTGAATTTGGCAACCCAAACGGCTGTTATCTTTTACATAGAACGCTTCGGAAAGCATAGCTTCTTCGTCATCTTGCATTTCTGGTAATTCTGTTTCACTTAGTACGTAACATTGACAAGACGCACACATAGCCATACCACCACAAACACCAATAGTACCTTCTGGCGCAAGCTCATAAGAACGAACGACTTCCATTAAGTTCATTGCCATGTCGGTTGGCGCTTCAATTTGATGTTTTACACCATCTCTATCTATGATTGTAATATTTATGTCTTGTTCCATGTTTATTTTAAGAAGACCTTTCGACTGCGCTCAAGGTGACAATGTTATTAAATTTAATCTATAGCTTTAACTACCGCTTTTGGTGCTTCTTTACGTGTACCATCAAACCCATTGACTCCCGAAACGGTCGTGTATTTTAATACATATCGTTTCCCAGGATTTATAATTTGATAAGCGGCTTGACACATTAAGGTTGCTTCATGAAAACCACAAAGAATCAATTTCAATTTCCCTGGATAGGTATTCACATCTCCAATAGCAAAAATACCAGGAATATTCGTTTGGTAGTCCAATGAGTTATCAACTTTAATCGCATTTTTTTCAATCTCAAGTCCCCAATTTGCAATAGGTCCCAATTTAGGAGACAACCCGAAAAGTGGAATAAAATGATCACATTCCACTTCAAATTCCTTTTCTATATGTTGTGCTTGGTTTACTACAACAGCCTTTACTTGTTTGTCTCCGACTATTCCAACAACTTCAGCAGGCGTAACTAGATTTATTTTTCCTTTATTTTTTAATTCTTGAACTTTTTCTACGGAATCTAAATGGCCTCTAAATTCATTTCGTCTGTGAATCAATGTGACGCTAGAAGCCACATCACTTAAAAAGATGCTCCAGTCTAAAGCTGAATCACCTCCACCGGCAATCACAACCTTTTTATCTCTGTAGATTTCAGGATCCTTAATAATATACTCAACACCGTTGTCTTCAAAATCCTTGATATTATGAATTAAAGGTTTTCTTGGCTCAAAACTACCTAAACCACCAGCTATGGCCACAACTGGAGCTTGATGTTTTGTACCTTTATTTGTAGTAACGATAAATGTTCCGTCGTCTTGCTTTTCTATAGTTTCGGCTCTTTCTCCCAATGTAAATCCAGGTTCAAACTGTTTACACTGTTCCATTAATTTATCCGTTAAATCTCCAGCCAAAATTTCTGGATAAGCTGGAATATCGTATATCGGTTTTTTAGGGTAAATCTCAGAACATTGTCCACCAGCTTGCGGAAGTGCATCTATTAAATGGCATTTTAGTTTTAAAAGTCCGGCTTCAAAAACCGTAAAAAGTCCTGTTGGACCAGCGCCAATTATAAGTATATCTGTTGTAATCATGGATTTAAAATTGAAATCAAAATTAAGAATGTCTTTTCATTCGGAATGTGACAAATATCACATTACTTTTCTACATTAATAACTTTTTCTATTTGTGGAGCATATTTCTTTATGGTCATCTCTACACCAGACTTCAAGGTCATCTGGTTAACACTACAAGATGTACAGGCACCAACTAATTGAACTTTTACAAACTTACCATCTTCAATGGACAACAAGTCAATATCTCCTCCATCACTTTGCAGAAATGGACGGATTTCATCTAATGCTTTTTCAACATTTAATCTAAGTTCTTCTGAGCTCATTTACTTTTTATTTACAGCAGAACATCCTGCCATTGTGGTAATTTTTATTGCTTCTGTAGCTGGTAAAGCTTCGTTTCTATTTACTACTTGTTGTACGACTTCTCTTGTTATGGTTTCAAAAGCGGCTTCAATTGGAGTTGCGGTTTGCATGGCAGCTGGTCTTCCTAAATCGCCAGCTTCTCTTATGCTTTGTACCAAAGGCACTTCGCCCAAAAATGGCACTTTTAAATCTTCCGCCAAATGCTTTGCACCTTCTTTTCCAAATATATAATATTTATTTTCAGGGAGTTCTTCGGGAGTGAAATAAGCCATGTTTTCTATGATACCTAAAACCGGCACATTAATACTGTCTTGTTGAAACATCGCCACACCTTTTTTAGCATCTGCTAAAGCCACATTCTGTGGTGTACTTACTACAACAGCTCCAGTGATTGGCAAAGCTTGCATGATACTAAGGTGAATATCTCCAGTTCCTGGAGGTAAATCGAGCAATAAGAAATCTAATTCGCCCCAAGCAGCATCAAAAATCATTTGGTTCAATGCTTTAGAAGCCATTGGTCCTCTCCAAATCACCGCCTGATCTGGTTTTGTGAAAAAGCCGATAGATAATACTTTAACTCCATAATTTTCTACGGGTTTCATTTTAGATTTTCCATCAACATTTACAGATAGTGGACGCTCATTGGCAACATCGAACATAATTGGAATTGATGGTCCATAAATATCAGCATCTAAAACACCAACCTTAAATCCCATTTTCGATAAAGTGACCGCCAAATTTGCAGTTACTGTAGATTTTCCTACACCTCCTTTTCCAGAAGCAACGGCAACAATGTTTTGAATACCAGGAATCGCTTTTCCTTTAATCTCATTTTTAGGTGGAGCAGCTGGGGCGTCAACTTTAATGTTAACTTTTATTTTTGCTTTTTCATAAACTTTTCTGTGTATGGTTTGCAAAATTTCGACTTCCGTTTTTTTCTTTGCTTGAAGACTTGGATTTTTAATGGTAATGTCCACAATCACTTCATCTGCAAAAGTTACCACATTAGTTACGGCACCACTATCAACCATATTTTCTCCTTCTCCAGGCGCTGTTATGGTTTTGAGTGCATTGAGTATATCTTGTTTGTGTAATTTCATATATAAAAAAATAAAGAAAATTGAGGCTAAAATACAGACTCAAATTTTTTCTTATTAAGATTAATTCTAAATGCAAAGGTACTTAATAAACCTTGAAGTTTAAAGTGTTGGGATTGCTATTTCTTATGGTAGAATTTGAATTGATTATAAACGAATTACATAAAAAAATAATACTTTAGTGATCTAGAATCCTATTGATAATGAAACAGATATACACTTTACTTTTAGTTTTTTTTATTTTATTAAGGGCTCATGCTCAGATTATTGATATTCCTGATGCTAATCTTAAGAATGCATTGGTAAACACTAATTGTGTTGATATTGACAATAATGGTACGCCAGACGTAGATGTTGATACAGATGATGATGGCGAAATAAGTGTCGCAGAAGCAGAGGCTGTTATACGACTAAATTTTGGACAAAATGAAGTAATGGATGCTACAGGAATTGAATATTTTATTAGTCTGGAATCTTTAACTTGTCAGTACAATGATTTATCAAATATTAACTTAAGTACACTTGTAAATCTTAAATATTTAAATTGTGCAAGTAATCAACTTACTGAATTAATTGGGATTGAAAATCTTAACAGCTTAGAGATTTTTAGTTGTGAAAATAATGCGATAAATACTTTGGACCTAAGTAACGCTTTGAATTTACAATATTTAAGTTGTTATAATAATCAGCTAACAAATTTAACTTTAGGAGAGTCAATCAATTTAACGGAACTTGATTGTAGTAACAATCAGATAACAGCTTTAAATTTGACAGGAACACCAAACCTAGACGAATTATATTGTTCTAATAATCAAATAACCTTTTTAGATTTATCAAACAAAGCTGTAAATACTTATTACTACCAAGCACAAAATAACCAAATAGAGACGCTTCTTGTAAAAAACGGAAATGAAATAGAGGATATGATCGCATGGGATTTTAGTGAATTTAACTTCTCAAATAACCCATTGACTTATGTTTGTGGTGATGAGAATGAACTACAATTAATAAATAATTGGTTGGCATATCAAGAAATCGATAATTGTGTGGTTAATTCTTATTGTTCTTTTATTCCTGGCGGAGATTATTTCACAGTTGAAGGCAATATAACTATTGATTTAGATGTCAATGGTTGTGACATTAATGATGTGGTTGTTCCTAATTTAAACCTTAATGTATCCAATGGCACTGAAACTGCGAATTTTATTTCTAATGCTACGGGAAGTTATTCAATACCAGTTCAAGAAGGCATTTATACTTTAACTCCAATTTTTGAAAATTCTGAATTTTTTACAGTTACACCTGAAAGTTTAACCGTAGATTTCCCAGCAGACACAGATCCTTTTATACAAGATTTTTGTATCACAGCCAATGGTATTTATAAAGACATAGATATTCAGATTGTACCGTTAACGGCTGCCATTCCTGGTTTCCAAGCTGATTATAGAATTATTTATAAAAATACAGGCAATACCTCAATTGATTTTGGACAAGTCTTTCTCACTAATGATTTCGATTTAATGAGCGAAGTTTCATTTAACCCAAGTTGGGACGCTTTTACTTTTGTCGATAATGCGTGGCGATTTAATTTTGAAGATTTATTGCCCTTTGAAACCAGAACGATAGATTTTTCAATGTTAATTAACACACCAATGGATATTCCTGCAGTCAATGGTGGCGATATTCTAACATTTAATGCAAATTATTTTATTGAATATGAATTGGAAGATCCAGAATCGGCTTTTGTTTTAGAACAAACCGTTGTCAACGCCTTTGATCCTAATGATAAAATATGTTTGGAAGGTGATTTTATTGCTCCAGAAATGGTTGGTAATTATGTGCATTATATGATTCGCTTTGAAAATATAGGAACTGCCAATGCGGTAAATATTGTAGTTAAAGATAATATAGATATCAGTAAATATGATTTATCCTCCCTTGTGCCATTGCACGCGAGTCATAATTATTTCGCAAGAATTGAGTACAATACAACGGAAAATTACGTGGAATTTATTTTTGAAAACATCAATTTACCTTTTGACGACGCCAACAATGATGGCTTTATCGTTTTTAAAATTAAAACCTTAGAGACTTTAGCCGTAAATGATACTATTGAAAATAACGCAGAAATATTTTTTGATTTCAATTTTCCCATCATAACCAACACTTCGCAAACGACCATTGCAACTTTAAGCACAGATGAATTTGAACTATCAAAAAATACCATCTCACTATATCCTAACCCAACAAGCCATAATTTACATTTAGAATCAAGGCATGCAATAAAACGAATCGCTATTTACGATGTTTCTGGACGACCTATTAAAGCCACTTCGGTTGTCGGTAATAGAACTGACTTAGATATTTCCTTAGAGAGCTTAGCTTCAGGAACTTATTTTATAAAAATTGAAACGGAAAGGAGTGCTATTGTAAAGAAATTTATTAAAGATTGATTTATTGAAGTTCCTTAACCGGGTCCCAATAAACAGCTTCCAAATTCTGAATTTGATTATCAACCACTACAATACCTTCATTTTCTAAAAGCTGTTGCATTAAGTTGGTACCTTCAAAATGATGTTTTCCAGTTAAAAGCCCTTTTCGGTTGACGACTCTGTGTGCTGGTACATCTTTTCCATGAGAACCATTCATGGCGTAACCCACAATTCTGGCGCTTTTACCAGCACCTAAATATTTGGCGATGGCGCCATAATTCGTCACTCTTCCATAGGGAATCTGTTTTGCTACTTGGTACACTTTTTCAAAAAAGCCTAGTGTTTCAGGTTTCATCTACAGTTCCCTTAAAATATTAATAAAAGTTACTAAAGCCACAATGCCTGTTATGATTCCTATACTTAGATTCATGCTCTTTTGAGAGGTAAACTTTCGTTCTTTAATCTTATCGAAAAAGAAAATATAGACATATAGCATCACAAAAGTTCCCGTTGCTGCACCTGTCACATAGGTAACTATGCTCAATTTTTCAAAATCCATCCAACCGAAAGACACTAGTGTAATGGTCATATACGCTTGATAAGGAATTGGGAACACATTGAGTGCAGATAATAATACACCATGCCATAACCTGCCATGTTTACTTCTAATTTCCGCCTCTTTTTTTGCTTCTTTTTCCTTGGATGCCAGTACCAAAAAATAAATGGTAATCAATACAAATATTACAAATGCTACACGTTGTAGAATCTCTACAATATCTTGATGATTAGATAAATATCGCGCAAAAATTGCGGCAATGTAAGTTTGAACATACACTACAATACAAACGCCTGTAGAAAACATGATACCTCTAGCAGCTCCTTCCTTTAGGCTTATTCTTGCCGCAGTCATATTAAGTAATCCTGGTGGAACAACGCCAATCATTGCTACAAAAAGTCCAAGGAAGAAAATGACTGTTATGCTCAAAGTTTAATTGATTTTGAATCTAATATACGTAATTGCTTTGTCTTTTTCTAAATATTGATTTTCGTAAAACGTTTGAATTCCAGTAACATCATCCGGACTTCCTTCTAATTTATACACGTTATGATTGGCATATAAAACTTCATGTCCCAAACCATGCAACAAACCAAGGGTGTAACCATGCATAAACTCGCTGTCTGTTTTTAGATGCATCAATCCACTGGGTTTTAATACTTTTTTGTAACGTTCCAAAAACTGCAAATGGGTCATTCGGTGTTTGGTGCGTTGGTATTTGATTTGAGGGTCTGGAAATGTAATCCAGATTTCATCAACTTCATTTTCTTCAAAAACGTGGTCAATTAATTCAATTTGAGTTCTTATAAAAGCCGCATTTGGAATGTCTTCTTCAATTGCGGTTTTTGCGCCTCGCCAAAATCGTGCACCTTTAATATCTATACCAATAAAATTTTTGTTAGGATAGCGTTTTGCCAAACCAACTGTATATTCGCCTTTTCCACAACCTAATTCTAAAACTAAGGGATTATCGTTTTTAAAAACTTCCGATCTCCAGTTGCCTTTTAGTCTGTAGGTCGCATCAACTAGTTCTTCTCGTTTTGGCTGGTAAACATTATGAAAAGTTTCATTTTCTCTAAAGCGTTTCTGTTTGTTTTTACTGCCCACTAATTCTCGATTTAATAATAATGCGGTAAAATTAAGGAAAGATTTTAGGTTTATCTTTGTTTATCAAAGACATCTCTAAAATAAATAGATACTGAAGCCAAATCAAAATAAAAAACGAATTTTAGTCGCTCCCTTAAATTGGGGATTGGGTCATGCAACGCGATGTATTCCTATTATAAATGAGTTGATTCGGCATGATTTTGAGCCCATAATGGCGAGTGATGGTTTTGCACTTCAATTATTACGAAAGGAATTCCCCAAACTTGAAACTTTAGAATTGCCGTCCTATAACATTAGCTATTCAAAAAATCCTAGAAAATTGAGGTTAAAACTATTAAAAGGAACACCTCATATTTTAAAAACGATAAAGAAAGAGCAAAAAGCTATTGCGGAATTTGTTAAAATGACTCCAATTTCGGGTATAATTTCGGATAACCGATTTGGGGTGAGGCATGTCGATATTCCTTCGGTATTTGTAACACATCAATTACAAGTTTTAAGCGGAAACACCACTTGGCTAAGCACAAGAATTCATCAAAAAATCATTTCTAAATTTAATGAATGTTGGATTCCAGATTATGCTTCTGAAAAAAACCTCAGCGGTATTTTAGGTCACGTTGAAAATTTTGATGCGACATTAAATTATTTAGGCCCTTTATCCCGATTTGAAAAACAACATCTAGAAACTAAATACCAGCTTTTGGTTATTCTTTCTGGTCCTGAACCTCAACGTACTTATTTAGAAGAAAAATTATTCCATGAACTTGTAAATTTCAATGGACACATCTGTTTTGTAAAAGGCGTCGTTGAAAATGAACAATCAATTACACGGTATAAAAACATGAGCATTTATAATTATATGACCAGTGTTGAACTAGAAACTACCATCAATGAAAGTGAAGTGGTGCTGAGCAGATCGGGTTACACCACAATTATGGATTTGGCAAAACTTGAAAAAAAAGCCTTTTTTATTCCTACACCTGGGCAATTTGAACAAGAGTACTTAGCCGAAAAACTAGAATCTGAAGGAATTGCCCCATTTTGCAATCAAGATGAGTTTTGTGTAAAATTGTTAGGACAACTCAAAGATTATTCTGGCATGAAATTCAAAGAATCTCACTTAAATTATAAGAAATTATTTAGTCTTTTCCAGAGTAAATGAAAATTCACTACCAACACCTAATTGACTTTCAATATAGATTTTTTCTTCGTGGGCTTCAACAATATGCTTAACGATAGATAATCCCAGACCTGAACCGCCTTCTTTACGCGAACCACTTTTGTCTACACGGTAAAAACGTTCAAACAAACGCTGAAGATTAGCTTTGGCAATACCTTCGCCATTATCGGTAACTCTTATAATCGCTTTGTTTTTGATGAGGTTTTCTATACTCACTTCGGTTGTACCTTTTTCCCGTCCATATTTTATGGAATTAACGATAAGATTAGTTAACACCTGTTGAATCCGTTCTTTATCTGCATAAACCATGATGGGTTCGAGATAATCGATATCAAAAGTTAGGGTAATGTGTTTTTTTGTCGCTTTCATTTCAAAAAGATCGAACACATTCTGAACCAATTTTACAATATCAAAATCTTCTTTATTAAGACTCAGATCACCAACCTCAAGTTTGGTAATCATGTCTAAGTCCTTAATAATGTAAGTAAGTCTTTCAACACCTTTACTGGCTCTGGCCAAGTATTTTTTTCTGATTTTTTCATCTTCAATACCGCCATCCAGTAAAGTAAGTAAATAACTCTGTACAGAAAACAAAGGTGTTTTTAGTTCGTGTGAGACATTGCCAATAAACTCTTTTCGGTATTCTTCCCTAATCTTTAAGGTTTCTATTTCAATTTTTTTGTTTTTGGCGTATTTATCGATTTCTTTGGTTAGGGTGCCCATATCAGTCGTTATGGGTTGCTGTCTCAAACTCGTAGATTCCAAAAGTGTAAGGTCATCATAAATTCGTTTCACACGCCTGTAAATAAAACGTTCCACACGGTATTGTACAATAGCAAAACACAACGGAAAACAAAGTATAGGATAGAAAATGACTTGCCAATTAATGGCGTGGAAATAAATCAAAAACAGAATCACAAGCATTGTTGAGAACAACGTAACGTAGAATGCTGTTCGCAATGCGAATTTATATGATTTCTTTAAGCTCTTTTTATTTTGCATTAGTCCACGAACTTGTAACCAACGCCTTTAACGGTTTTAAAAGATTTATCGCCAATTTTTTCACGAAGTTTTCTAATATGTACATCAATGGTTCTTCCGCCTACCACAACTTCATTTCCCCAGACTTTATCTAAGATTTCATCGCGCTTAAAGACCTTTCCAGGTTTGGTTGCTAGCAAAGATAACAATTCAAACTCTTTTCTCGGCAAGGTAATTTCTCTGCCTTTAACCGTAATTTTATACTCTTCCTTATATATGATTAAGTCGCCAATTTTTACAATATTTTCAACGGTATTTTCAGAATGCTTAAATCGTCGAAGTAAAGCTTTTACTTTACTAATTAAAACTTTGGGCTTTATGGGTTTTGAAATGTAGTCATCTGCACCAGCATCAAAACCTGCAACTTGCGAATAATCTTCGCCTCTTGCCGTTAAAAAGGTAATGACAGATTCGCTCAATTCTGGCAGCTCTCGGATACGTTCACAAGCTTCAATACCATCCATTTTTGGCATCATCACATCCAAGATAATTAAATGAGGCATATGTTTTTTTGCTAATTCAACAGCTTCCACACCATTTTCCCCTTTTATAACTTGGTAGCCTTCTGCAGATAAATTATAGCCCACAATTTCTAAAATATCTGGCTCATCATCTACCAACAGTATTTTAATCTCTTTCTTTTTCAAAATTTAATTCCGTATTTAATAACTGTAAAGATAGAGTTTATCCTCATTAACTATATAAAAATATCGAATTGATAACAATTCCCTAACATTGAAAATATAAATCCTTGAAACTTAGAAGCTCTTGATATCTACCATGTTAACATATCGTAAAAATGCTAACTATTAGCTATTTGAATTCTTAAAACTCACTATTTGTTGTTATATTTGTTATCTAACTTTTATAAAAATCAATTATGAAGAAAATTTACTTTTTATTGTTTACTTTAATGTTTGGAGCATTTTCGTTTGCCCAATCATCTTTATTTCAAGACTCTTTTGAGTCTGGAGCACCTGATGCGTCAGGAACAATGTCCGAAATGTGTACCGATGGTACGGGAGACTTCTTTACTGTAACCGATGGCACAAATATTGCTTCTTTCTATGAAGTTACTGGTGCTGATGGTACGTTTTGGTTGGCTGCTCAAGATACTGATGGAACTCCAGAATGTAACTCTGGAATTCAAACCTTAGAATATGATGATATTGATATTTCATCTGGAACAAATATGACTTTGGCTTTTATTGCAGCTGAGGACGATGATGGTAGTAATCAAGATTGGGATGCAAATACATTAGTTTATTTTGAAATTGATGTTAATAATTCGGGCAGCTACACTAAAATTTTTCAATTTGCTGCAGCTGGTGCCACTAACACAGAACCTGGTGTTGATTCTAATTTTGATGGTTTGGTTGATGGAACTCTGTTAACCAATATTTTTCAAGAATTTACTGCAGCTATTCCTAATGGTAATACTTTAGATTTAAAAATTACTTTCGAAAATTTAGATGCAGGTGATGAAGATATCTCAATTGACAATATTCGTGTCATTGATGGCTTCGTTACGTCTCCTGAGATAACGATTACTGCTCCTGCAAACGCAACTGTGCTTGCACCAGGTACTATGAACGTAGACTTAGAGTTTTCAACTGCTAATTTAAGTGGTGAAACGGTTAGTGTAACCGTAAATGGTAATACAACAACTAATGTTTCTAGTCCTTTTTCGATTGCAACTACAGATGGTACAACTTACAATGTTACCGTTGAACTTATTGATGGTGGCGTTGTTGACAGTGACATGATATCTTTTAGTGTTGGGAATCTTGTAACTGTTGCAGATATAACTGCTTTAAGAGCAGATGTGGTTGCTAACGGTCTAGGTAGATTCTACGAAATAACAGGGAGTTCATTGGTTACACATACTGATAGTTTTAGAAATAGAAAATGGATACAAGACACCGATATAAGTGGAGTCTTAATCTATGACGATGCTGGTGTTATAGCTACTACATACGCAGTAGGAGATCTAGTTTCTGGTTTGAGAGGAACTACAATAGACAGCAATGGTATTTTGCAATTTGTACCAACTTCTGATGCTGGCGTTGTTGTCTCTTCAGGTAATGCTGTAACTGCGCAAACAGTTACTATTGCTGATTTAAATGCTGCACCTGACGCTTATGAATCTGAATTGATTGAGTTACAAAACGTTACTTTTTCTGCTGGAGATGGAATAGAGACTTTCTCTACTGGTCAAAACTATGATGTAACTGATGGAACTAATACTATTGTTAAACGTACCGATTTTTTTAGTGCAGATTACATTGGTGAACTTATTCCATCAATTCAGATACCTTCTTTAGTGGCTGTTGCTGGAGAATTTAATGGTACTGCACAAATTTATGTGAGAGCTTTAAGTGATATTTCTCTTTCTACAAGTGATTTTGAAATTTCTAACTTCTCAATTTATCCTAACCCAACAAATACAGGGTCTGTTTCAATTTCTTCCACTAATAGCGAAGCAATAAACGTTCAAGTATTTGATATTTTAGGTAAGCAAGTTAAAAATCAAACGTTAACGAACAACACCTTAGATGTTGCGAACTTAAAGTCTGGTGTTTACATTTTAAAAATCACTCAGGATAATGCTTCTACTACTAAGAAATTAGTGATTAAGTAAGTATTTTTTTAATACATATTTAAGGCGTCCCGATAATTTATCGGGACGCTTTTTTGTATATTTTTGACACATGATTTCTAAAGACGACATTTTTAACATAAAATCCAGTACGGAGTTCGATGCCTTGGCTTTGGACGTTTTTAAATTTCAGTTTGAAAATAATAAGGTCTATCGTTCGTTTTGCGATTTATTGTATAAACATCCAGCGGATATAACATGTGTTTCTGAAATTCCATTTTTGCCGATTCAGTTTTTTAAATCCCATTCTATTTTAAGTTCATCCCAGAATATTGAAAAAACATTCTCTAGTTCTGGTACCACAGGAAGTACTACGAGTAAACATTTAGTGACGGATTTAAAACTTTATGAAGACAGTTATTTAAAGGCTTTTAAACACTTTTATGGTTCTGTTGAAGATTATGTAGTCTTAGCGCTTTTGCCCTCTTATTTAGAGCGTGATGGCTCTTCACTTATCTTTATGGTAGATGATTTAATAAAGAAATCCAATCATGCTGAAAGTGGATTTTACCTGCATAATCTCAATGAGTTGGCAAGTACATTACAAACACTTGAATCGAAGCAACAAAAAACCTTACTTATAGGTGTATCGTTTGCCTTATTGGATTTGGTTGAAGCCCATCAATTCAACTTAAACCATACCATAGTCATGGAAACGGGTGGCATGAAAGGAAGACGAAAGGAAATTATAAGACAGGAGTTACATCATATTTTGAAAACGGGTTTTGGTGTTGCCCAAATTCATAGTGAATATGGCATGACCGAACTTTTGAGTCAAGCTTATTCTAAAGGCCACGGAGTTTTTGAATGTCCACCTTGGATGAAAATCTTGACACGAGATACCGAAGACGCACTCAGTAATCAACACTCCAACAAAACAGGTGGTATTAATGTGATTGATTTGGCGAATCTAAATTCATGCGCTTTTATTGCTACGCAAGATTTGGGAAAAGTCGATGAAAACGGTCAGTTTGAAATTATTGGAAGATTTGATAACTCTGATATTAGAGGTTGTAACTTAATGGCATTGTAAGCAACCGTATTTCTATCCGATTTGCGTTTTATGAAATATCTCATAAGTACACATTCATATCACAAGAAAATCTCAACACGTTTCTGGCAAAACTTAAAGCTTATATGCCGCAATATGGCGGTTATTGTGCATATACCGTTGCAATAGATTCTAAAAAAGTAAGTATAGATCCGGAAACTTTTGAAATTAGGGACGGAAAGCTCTATTTATTCTATAATTCTTGGGGAAATAATACCTTAAAAGATGGCAGAGAGAAAATGTGAAAGGTTTAAAGAAAAAAGCCGACTTAAATGGGAGGCTATAAAGTTGAAATGATTCTATGAAAAAGAAAAATTGAAACTATAGACCTCAAAGTTGATTGATTGGTTGGAAGTGCTCAAATATTTATTTGGGCACTTTTTTTATGCTGAACTTTTAAGTGTCTGATTAAGAATAACTTGTTAAATTCTTGATGTATAATTAAGTTCAGCATATGCCTGGAAGATTTGATTTATTTTCGGAATTAATTTATGTATTTGACAATACTTTTTTAATCAGCACAATTTGCCCAAGATGATAATAACTATGCTCAATCATACCATCGATATTTCGAAGATAAGAGCCATATTTTTTATCGACAAAGTCTTTTTTTAGATCTTCTTCAGGCATTGTTTCAATTAAATCGGCTAAATTTTCAGTATCGCTCCAAAATGTATTTAAAAATGAATCCCATGCTTTTTGTGATTCTATGAGCGGAAAATCAAAACTATACTGATCTCTTATGTCAAGTTTATTATTAATAAACACATGGGTTATTCCAGAGATATAATAGTGTATATGCTGCGCTAAAACTGAAATAGTGTTTAAGGATTGGTATTTTGTGTTGGCTATGCGCAAATCCAAATTTTCCAATTGCGCCTTAAAATTTGTATTGGCAATCCATGTACCATTCAGTATAACTTCTCTCAGTCGATTAGCTAATTGTTCTGTTTGCTTCATTTTACCCCGGAATAGATTACATAGTACTTTTCAATAACCCTTTAAACTTTTGTAAATAAAGATACAAAAAAAGACCTGTAGGCTTTTAAAACTTACAGGTCTGAATGTAATACTTCAATTTATTCCATATCAAATTTCAACCACTTCCAAGATAAAATTTGTTTTCTTACCTCTACTTAGAATAATATATTTATCGTGAATTAAATCTTCGGAAGTCAACATATAATCTTCTTTTACCTTTTCTTTATTTACCGCAATCGCATTTTCTTTTAGAGCTCTTCTGGCATCACCATTTGAACTTAAAAAATTCGTTTTGGCAGCCAAAGCTCCAATCATATCAATGCCTTCATTAAATTCGGACTTAGAAATTTCTGCATGTTTGACACCTTCAAAAACATCCAAGAATAATTTTTCTGGTAATTGTTTAATTTCATTTTTAAAATCCTTACTAAACAAAATTTGAGATGCTTTTATGGCATTATCATAATCGTCCCTACTATGTACAAAAACGGTGACCTCTTCCGCCAAACGCTTTTGCAATAAACGTAAATGAGGTGTTGCCTTATGCTTTTCAATTACAGACTCTATCGTTGCATTATCTAAAAATGTAAAAATTTTGATATACTTTTCGGCATCTTCATCTGTAGAATTGAGCCAAAATTGGTAAAATTTATAAACAGACGTTTTATCTGCATCCAACCAAATATTTCCACCTTCAGATTTTCCAAATTTAGAACCATCAGCTTTTGTAATTAAAGGACAAGTCATGGCATAGGCTTTTGCTTGATCGTCACCATCGTGCATGCGTCTTACTAATTCGGTGCCTGTGGTGATATTTCCCCATTGATCGCTGCCACCCATTTGTAATTTACAACCCATGGTTTTATACAAATAATGAAAATCGTAACCTTGAATCAATTGGTACGTAAATTCAGTAAACGACATCCCAACATTCCCTTCGTCACCACTTAAGCGTTTCTTTACGGAATCTTTAGCCATCATGTAATTAACAGTGATGCGTTTGCCGACATCGCGTGCAAAATCGATAAAGCTGAAATCTTTCATCCAGTCGTAGTTATTCACTAAAACTGGTGCGTTTTTTTCACTGGAATTAAAATCCAAAAAACGGGATAATACCGTTCTTATACCAGCGACATTGTGGGCTAAAGTTTCTTCATCCAACAAGTTTCGTTCATCACTTTTCCCAGAAGGATCACCAATCATACCTGTTGCTCCACCAACTAAAGCAATAGGTTTGTGCCCTGCTTTTTCTAAATGCACCAATAAAATTATAGGTACCAAACTCCCAATATGCAACGAATCTGAAGTAGGATCAAAACCAATATAGGCCGTCGTCATCTCTTGGTCTAATTGCTCTTCGGTTCCTGGCATGATGTCGTGGACCATACCTCTCCAACGTAATTCCTCTACAAATTTATTCGCCATTATTTTTTAGTTTGAAAATTGATTGGCGCAAAGATATGTTTCCGTGGTTAAAGACAAAAGACAAATCTAAAAAAGCGTAACTTTACCCTATGATTTTAGTCACAGGAGGCACAGGTTTGGTGGGTTCACATTTACTTTTTCAACTTTTGAAAAGTAACGTGTCCATTCGTGCTATATATAGACGTGAAAAGACTTTAAATCGTGTTAAGCATGTTTTTTCCTATTTTACGGATGATGCTGAAGCACTATATAACAAAATTGAATGGATTGAGGCAGACATCAATGATATTCCTAAACTTCAAGTGGCTTTTAAAGGTATAACCAAAGTTTACCATTGCGCTGCTTTTGTCTCTTTTGAACCTGACAAATACAAATTGTTGCGAAAAATAAATATTGAAGGCACAGCTAATATTGTCAATTTATCCCTCAGCCATCAGGTTAAAAAATTGTGCTATGTCAGTTCTATTGCAGCAATTGGACATCATGTTAATCCTGACAAATTAATTCATGAGAAAACCGATTGGAACCCAGAGGCTGACAATAGTGTATATGCCATTACTAAATATGGAGCGGAACTTGAAGTTTGGCGTGGCACTCAGGAAGGTTTGGATGCGATCATTGTAAATCCTGGAATTATTATAGGTGCTGGTTATTGGAATGGTGGAAGTAGTGGTAATTTATTTAAGCGCATTTACAGAGGTATGCCTTATTATACCAATGGTGTTACTGGTTGTGTAGATATTTGGGATGTGGTAAATATTATGCAACGGCTTATGGATAGTACTATTAAAAATGAATCTTTTGTATTAGTCTCTGAAAATTTAAGTTTTAAAACCTTACAAACCAAAATTGCTAATAGTTTAGAGGTCAAACCACCGAAGAAAGAAGCGAAGCCGTGGCTCTTAAACATTGCTTGGCGATTAGATTGGTTAAAACATCAACTTTTTGGTAAACGCAGAAGTTTAACTAAACAAGCCGCTAAATCTACCGTAAGTATTACAAAATATGATAATTCTAAAGTGAAAAATGCTTTGAATTTTGAATTTAAACCTATGAACGAATCAATTACTGAAGTGAGTCAGCTATATTTAAAGGAGGTTTAGAGCGCAATTCCTTCATATCGATACTATCTAGGATTTTTTTTAGTGAATCTTTTTTTCGTTTTCCCTTTTCATTAATGGAGTCTCTACGCTTTTGTATGGAGTCATCTCGTTGTTGCTTTAGAGCTTCATAAATATTCTTGTTTTGTTCCAATCTGGCTTTTACCTGCTCCACAATAGCGCTATAGGTTTCAGTATCAAAAGCATAATAGGTATTACTATCTGCGAATTGGGTGCTATCTATATTATATTTTTCTAAAATATAGTTTTCTGGGTTGAAACCATTGGTTTCCAAAGTTTTTCGGTTTACGCCTTTGGCAGCGTTAATAATATATAAGTCGTACAAAAGTTCGGTCATTTGTTCCTTTGAAATCAAATTAGCCGGTTTTTTAGGTCGGTCAAAATCCTGGCATGCCACCATCAAAAAACTTAGTACTATTATTAAGCTTATGCGTTTTGTCATATCTATCTGTCAAAAGTCAATCGTTGTCCTGCTTTAACGTCCAAAACCTTGAAATTGTTATAAGCCAATTGACCATTTACAAAAGTGTGCGTTATTCTACTTTTAAACGTATTGCCTTCAAAAGGGGACCAACCACATTTATACAAAATATTACTTTTATTAACTGACCAAGGGCTTTGAGGGTCGATAATAACCAAATCGGCAAAATAACCTTCTTTTATATAACCACGCTTTTCTACATTGAATAAAATAGCTGGATTATGACAGGCTTTTTCCACAATTTTTTCAACCGATATTTTACCTTGATGATGTGCTTCCATTAAAGCCACTAGCGCATGCTGCACTAAAGGCCCTCCAGAAGGTGCACTTGTGTATGGATTGTTTTTTTCTTCGAGTGTATGTGGCGCATGATCTGTGGCGATGACATCTATTCTATCGTCCATTAAAGCTTTCCAAAGCTGGTCTCTGTCTTTTGCCGTTTTTACAGCCGGATTCCATTTAATATGACTCCCTTTTTTAGCATAATCTTCATCCGAAAACCATAAATGATGCACACAAACTTCAGCGGTTATCTTTTTATCTTTTAATGGGATTTTATTTGAAAACAAACTCGTTTCCTTTCCTGTTGATAAATGAAATACATGCAATCTTGCGCCTGTTTTCTTTGCTAATTCAATCGCTTTTGAAGACGAAATATAACAAGCCTCTTCGCTTCTAATAATGGGATGCATTTTCATAGGTATGTTATCTCCATATTCGGCTTTATATTTGGCTAGATTTTCTTTAATCGTCGCTTCATCTTCACAATGTACGGAAATGACCATATCTGTACTCGAAAATATTTTTTCAATAACTTTTGGGTCATCGACCAACATGTTTCCGGTAGAAGAGCCTAAAAATAACTTTAATCCAGCTACGGTTTTAGGGTCAACTTTTAAGATTTCGTCTAAATTATCGTTGGTACCACCAAACATAAACGAATAGTTGGCATAAGATGAATTGGCTGCAATGGCAAATTTTTCTTCTAACTTTTCTACAGTTGTGGTTTGCGGATTGGTATTAGGCATTTCAATAAAAGACGTAATTCCTCCAGCGATAGCTGCTTTAGATTCCGATTCGATATTAGCTTTATGGGTTAAGCCTGGTTCCCTGAAATGCACTTGATCGTCAATCATACCAGGAACGACGTAATTTCCTTCGACGTCAATCACAGTCATATCTGCAGATTTCACGCTGATTGAAATGTCTATTTCTTTAATTATTTGGTTTTCGATGAGAATATCTCCTTCAACAATTTTTCCTTCGTTGACAATTCTGGCGTTTTTTATGAGGGTATTTTGCTTCATGTTCTTCTACTTACTGGCAAATAAACTTTTTAATCTTAAACTAATGACACCAAAAATAGCTTCGGAAATTATACTTCCGCTCATTTTCGATTTTCCTTTGGTTCTATCTTTAAAGATAACAGGAATTTCTACAATTCGAAATCCTTTTTTATAAGCTTTAAATTTCATTTCAATCTGAAATGCATAACCTACAAATTTTACTTTCTTTAAATGAATTGCTTCTAAAACCGATCTTTTATAACAAACAAAACCAGCTGTGGAATCCTTAACTTTCATACGTGTTATAAATCTTACGTAACGAGATGCTCCATAGGATAAAATAATACGAGACATTGGCCAGTTGACCACTGTAATTCCTTTAACATATCTGGATCCAACTGAAATATCAGCACCATCAATCTCGCATGCATTGTACAATCGAATTAAATCCTTTGGGTTATGCGAGAAATCAGCATCCATTTCAAAAATGTATTGATAATCGTTTTCTAAAGCCCATTCAAAACCTGCAATATACGCTGTTCCTAAACCACTTTTTTCTTTACGCTCTAATAAAAACAGTTGGTTTTTAAATTCTTGCTGTAAAGTTTTAACCGTTTCTCCCGTTTTATCAGGCGAATTGTCATCTACAATAAGTACATGAAATCCTTTAGGTTGCGAAAACACAGATCTGATGATTGATTCAATGTTTTCAATCTCGTTATAGGTAGGAACAATGACAATGGCGTCAGACATCAACTTACTTTTAAACTATGCTTTTGTGTCGGTATTAGAATTTTAACAAAAGTAAAGTTTTTAATGGATTATATGTTGGAATTAACTTTTTTGATAGAAATAGGGAAAAAGATATTAGACCGCTCCGCCGTTAGAGATTAGACATAAGACTTTAAGACCATAAAAACCATTTGAAATCAGTTAGATTAAGATAGAATTAGCGAATCCATTGTACCTTCTAACCGATATCAAAGAGGAATTATGTATTCTATTGAATGTAAACTTAAAATTCTTTTTAATTTAGCCACATGCGAAATTATGTCACACACGAGTGGTTTACCATCTTTACAATTATGGGATTGTTTGCCATCGTTGTTGCAAAATATTTGAACACCTTAAGATTCAATGATTTTTTAAATGTGATCGGCAATTCCAAATACCTTAAAATCTATAGTAAAGACCAGAAATTTATTGATCAATTTGATAGTTTTCTATTTGTAAACCTCAGTCTTTCATTGAGTATTTTTGCTTATTTTGCGTATTCTACATTTGTCTCGCCACAAGTTTTTGAACTTGAATCATTCCTAAAACTATTGTTTGCAGTTTCTGTCATTATCATTATAAAAACACTTTTGGAACGGCTTATTGGTAGTCTTTTTGAAATGGATAGTTTAATAGACCATTACCTGTTTCAAAAAACAACCTTCAAAAACTGGTCTGGTTTCGTGTTTTTGATTGCCAATTTGTTTTTGTTGTATACACATCGTTTTGATTGGTTATACTCAGATTATTATAACGAAATCATTATCATCATTGCCTTTTCATTGGTTTGTATTATAAATCTAATAGGCTTTTTAAGCACAGTTAAAAGCTATCAAAAGTTAATAAATCTTAATTTTTTCTATTTTTTGTTGTATCTTTGCGCTCTCGAAATTGGGCCTTATGTACTTTTATATAAGGTTATTACAGAGTATAACGCTTAAAACACAAGGTTTACGTATGAAAGTGAAAACAATTTTAGTATCCCAACCAGAGCCTAAAATAGAGAACTCCCCATATTTTGATTTGCAAGAAAAGCAAAAAGTCAAGGTGGACTTCAGACCCTTTATACATGTAGAAGGTGTATCTTCCAAGGATATAAGACAGCAAAAAGTTGATCTCAGTAAATTTACAGCCATAATTCTTACCAGTAGAAACTCCGTAGATCACTTTTTTAGAGTTGCAGACGAAATGCGCTTCAAGGTACCAGATTCCATGAAGTATTTTTGCCAATCTGAAGCGGTTGCCTATTATTTACAGAAATATGTGGTTTATCGAAAGCGTAAAATCTATGTCGGTAAACGTACGTTTGAAGATTTAATACCTTTAATCAAAAAATATAAAGACGAAAAGTTTTTACTGCCAACGACTGACAAAGTAAAACCTGTAATACCTGAAATTTTAGACGATTTAGGTGTGAATTGGAAACAAGCCACGTTTTATAAAACCGTAATCAGTGATTTGTCCGATTTATCAAATGTTACTTATGATATCCTAGTATTCTTTAGTCCTTCTGGCATAGAATCCTTATTCCATAATTTTCCAGATTTCAAACAAAACGAAACGCGTATTGCAGTATTCGGGAATACGACAGTTAAAGCTGTTAAGGAAAAGGGCTTGCGTGTTGATATTTCTGCACCGACGCCTGAAACACCTTCCATGACTATGGCTTTGCAGAAGTATATTGATTCTGTTAATAAGGGAAAATAATTATTTAACTGTACTGTTTTAAATAACTGAGACAGGATTGTTATAAGAAAATTAAAAATTCCGAAATTGTAATTATTGCGTAAAAGTACATTTCTGATAATTCCAATGTTATTACTCTGTTTTATAATCAACCAATCGCGTCGGTCCTTCCAACAAAAAGCGATCAATCTTTAAATTCCCATCTTCAGAAGTTACAATTTGCCATTTTATCAGCGAAATTGCTCCGTTTTCAATTTCAAGTCCTGTGATACTTCTTGGATGTACACAACTACCATCATTAAAATAGGCGATATCTCCAGGTTCAGGAAATCGTGGTCTGTGTGTATGACCAACAACAGTAATTAAGTTGTTGTTTTCTATAATCCATCGTTTGGTTCGTCGTTCTATTTTTATGAGTTCTGTATAATTTTTTGCGGGACTTGTTGGATCTGCGATGCCCATCACATTCAAAGGTTTCCACAGAATGCGAACCATAAAACGGCTCCATTTCCAGAATAGAAAATTCCACCAATCGGCTTGATGACCATGGGTTAAAAATAATTCTTGTTTGGTTTCTGCATGTTCTAAAATAAGGCCTTCATGATATTTTATATCGCAAAATAAGTCTTCATCCTTACCTGTTTTGGGATCAAAAAAAGTGTTTAATTGTTTCTCAACATATTTTGGATCACGATAGACCATATCGTGGTTGCCCCAAATCATATGTAAACGTTCGATATCGTGAAATTGCTTCATGAGCATATATACGTTTTTATGGGCGCGAAAGATAGATTCAAACGATAGGTTTTCCCATAACTCATCGCCATCACCGAGTTCACAATAACTAAAACCTTCAAGAAAATAATGTCTTAAAGCATGATAGTAAATGTTACGGTTATTGGCAAAATCATCCGCAAAACTGTTGTCGCCACGATGGCAATCGCTAAACAATATAAATTTAGAAGAATCGTCAAAGGGTATGCGTTTGGCATTTTTGTAAGCACGATCTAATCTCGATTTAGAGGACATGTAAAATGTTTCAACTAAAATAGTAAATCTTATTCGATTTTTATCTGTGCGATAGGAAGCAAACGTTCCACAAATTTAGCGTATGCCAGTTCTGAAGGATGTAATCCGTCTGAAGCTACGAGATCTGTATTTATTAAGCCTTCCCTTGTAATATCAGTAATATTTACAAATGTGATGTTTTCTTGATTACAATAATTTTCAGCAAAATTATTATACATATCAATTTCTGAAGAGGTGATTTCTGGATTTCCACTATTTTGTCCAAAAGGTGTAAAGGCATAATCAGGAATGGAAACAACAATAACATTCGCTTTATCATTTTGCGCAAATTGAATCGCTTTGGAAACCAATAAAGGAAACTCAGTTTCATAAAGAGAAAACGGTTTACTTTGGTATTGATTATTGACTCCAATGAGAAGTGTCACTAAATCATAGTTATTGGTAAGATTTTCATTTTCTATAGCATTGATAAGGTTAGTAGTTGTCCAGCCTGTTTGCGCAACAACTTTAAGGTTGAAGGTGTCTACAGTTGAAAATACCGAAACCAAACTATCTTTTAACTGTTCTGGAAAACGACAAGTATCGCAAACGCTTTCACCAATTGTATAACTGTCGCCAAGAGCAAGAATATTATAGGTTTGAGGAATTGTTACTTCGTCATCTTCGGCCTCCTCTTCAACAAATGCAATATTATCATCACTTGTTGAACAAGCAAAAAACAAAATAAGAACGTAAAACACAGTTTGATATAATCCTTTCATAATTAAATATACGATAACTGATTCATATAGGTTTTTATATGACACCTGTTAAGAGTGAAACCTATAAAAATGCTTCTCAATTATGAGAAGCATTTTAAGGTATAATCCCAACTTTATCTTTTATATAAAGGATCTCTACCAATTGTGCCGACTAACCGCTTTAAATATTCTGGGGATTTTGCTTCGTTATATAATTTTTTGGTATTCTCTAATCACGTATTTAATTGAAGTTCTTCAACCAAAATGTCATTTTGAGGACTCTTAATAAATGATTCTAAATACGCTATCTGAGAACCGTAATATTCAATGTCCTTTTGTTGTTTCAACGTTAGTCTTTCTTTGTACCAATCTGAATTAATGACATAATTTCTGTTGAAATAGGTTCTTAATTCTAGGTCGCTAATGTCTTTACCTTCATAATGTCCATAGGCCATAATATGTAATAGAATTTTTAAAGGTGGAATAGCAGCTTCTATACTACCATCTTCAAAATAATTTAAAGCGACTTTTTGTTGCGCTTCAGTGATATTTTTAATACCATCTACAAAATCATCTAAATTTTGTAATTCTGGTTTCAGCATGCGCTCATTAAATACAGCTGTAGGCTCATCAAACAATCTATTTAGACATAATAAAGAGAATGTTTTAGTGATTCTATAGCCTAAACGGCTAGCTAATATTTTTTCACCATTATGCTCAAAATCTTCAAGTTTTTCTAAAGAACCATTGGAGATTAAATTTTTAGGATCTCTATCTTCTGGAGCCATTCTCGCCCAAATCTCT
This sequence comes from Winogradskyella schleiferi, assembly GCF_013394655.1. Taxonomy (NCBI): domain Bacteria; kingdom Pseudomonadati; phylum Bacteroidota; class Flavobacteriia; order Flavobacteriales; family Flavobacteriaceae; genus Winogradskyella; species Winogradskyella schleiferi. Next base: position 3,960,097 of record NZ_CP053351.1, on the reverse strand, counting down.
GGGATTAATAAACTCACATCATGGTCTATTTTATTTTCTGCACCAACATAGCCTGCTGCTGTACTAAATCCGTTAGACTCTGTTAAGATATGAGATAATAAAGCGTTATTTAAATCTGTGGTTGGTGTCAACATATTAAATGGTGCTTTGGTTAACGCACCCTCAGATCCTGCTCCTGTGGTTGATGGTGATTTACCTGTTAAGCTACAAATAAAGTCCATAAACAACTCTGGAGTTTCTTGGTAATGGATTGGATTGTAAACTGCTAGTGGTCTAATACCAACTTCTCTTTCTGCTGGGTTATTTCTTCGGCCTGGTAATACCGCATTTACAACGTGGATAACTGGGTCTTCAGGTTTAATTCTTCTACATAAACGCACACCAATATCCGAAATATAAGTGGCTTCAGTTTCAGTATAAACTTGATTTGGTTCTAAATACCGTGGGTTTTTAGTAGGTTCACCATCCACAATTCTTGGATGGGATGGTAAAACAAATTGTATGTCATCTTCATCAGAATCGATGATTTCCTTTATAAAATCTTTAACGGGTTGGGTATATTTATCGTAATTTATGGTGTCTTCATAAATGGCAATAGCATCGGCTTTATTTAACATTTCATAATTAGTTAAAAATCTACCGTCAGTAACAATATCCAATTCAGCCAATTTATCATAACCTCTTACAATAGCTTCATCTGGTCGTTGAAATAAATGCGCTTCACAATTGGTTAAAACTTTGACACTTTGATTAGGGTATTCTGGATTTAGATTTTTAAAGCGTTCTTTTGGAAGGGTTATCGATGCCGTAATATCATCTTCGGTCTGAATCTTTTCAGAAGCAGCAAAATCTGAACGTAATTTATTAAGCATCCAATTGCCATCTTGATTGAAACCAATACGAACATAACTACCTACAACAGGTGTATGGTTGTACATTAAAGAGGTTCCTTTTACACCATTGATAAACTCTACAGACATCATATCTTTCCAATTAAGATTGGCGCCATGTGCTTGTCTGAATAAACGCTTTACAAATAAGACTAAAGAACGAATATGAACAGGAATGTTATTTAAAAATTCATTGAATTCATCAGAATTCTCATCATTTGGTGTTAACAATTTCACCACAGAACCCAAAGTTCGTTTTTCACTTAAGAATGATCTCGATTTTGGTCTATTAGGATCTTTAACTTTCCATCGTGTTGAATAATCGAATTCAATAATTTCATCGGCTTTCTTAAAATCTTCATCAATATTATGAATATTAAATGCGCTATAGGTAATGGCATTTTGCATGGATTTAGAAATCTCCGATTTACCACCACCAGAAACGGTACAAGGCTTGTGGCAAAAGACACCTTCAGGATAAGTTTCTATAAAACGCCATAAATCGATGGACTTATGTTTTTCTAGTCTCAACTTATTGCCAGAAGGATGAATATAAGTCTTAAAAGGCGAAATAGTTAATTGTTGCTCTTGGCCTTTATAGTTCCAAGTGATACTATTTGTAGCCGTATTAAAATAAGATGATTCAGGAATATATACGATATTGGGATAATTTTTATCTATCGCATAATTTTCAGGTTTTACATCAATTCTGTCACCTATTAAGGTTTTAACCTCTTCAAAAGTGTGGTCTAGTCCATAATAAATAGAGTAGTCTTCGCAATTTACGGTTTCTCCCATAACACGTCTGGCATAGGCTATCGCTCCACCAGCATGTTCTTCTTCTGCGAGACCAAAAAGGTTTGCAGAATAACTAATTTGGGTTTTTATTTCTTTTTTAGAATAGCCATAGTAGTTATCTGCAATTAGTGTTACCACAACACCTCGCTCATCTCTACAGGTAATTTTAAACGCACTACCTTCATTATAAAGTTCATGTTCCTGTTGCCAGCACATACCGTCTTTTCTCTGACGCTCAGTAGCATCGTCATAATGCGGAAGACCTACATCTTTCTTTTTCAGCTTTAATAATTGAGGTGCAAGAATGATACAGCCGGTATGGCCTGTCCAGTGTTCTGGATCTAAAGCCGCATCATTATGTGCTAAGTTAGGATCGCCAGCGTTGCCGAAAATAGATTCAACAAAATCGAGATTACTCACTAAAGTACCTGGAGCAAAAAAGCGAATTTCCAATGATTTTTCCTTAAGAACACCTTTTACTTCTGGACACACAACAGGTCTCAAGAGCATAGAGACCATAGTTTGAGCTTTCTCAGCTTGATGGGATGTAAAAGGTAATGTTTTTAAGTCCTCTGATGGATTGAAAGCCGCATGCAAAAAGTGAGCTAAAACAACTCGAGGAACTTCTTTTTTGTCTAATGGCACAGGAAGAGGTCCTTCTACGATATGGAACGTGCCCTTGGTGGTTCTTTTATCGTGTAAAGGATTGTTTAAAATCCCTTGTTTAAGACGTTTTGAGGTGACCAAATCGCTTTCGAAGGAATTGCCATTTGGCGGTAAACTAGCTTCTCTAGCTTGTCCTTTTCGTGAAAGTATCAACGTATTATTTGGAATTACATACGATTTATCGATGCTTACATCTTTCAAATAATCGTCTATAAAATTTTGAATTCTTGAATCCGCAGGACAATGATGACTCGCTAAAAGTCTTGATTTCTCTCGAATACTTCTAATTAAACCATTTGTGAGAGCTTCAAATTTAGGGTCGTAAAATTTATCTTTACTATCCTCTGTATCTTTATAAATGGGTTGTCCTATAGACGCTAATTGTAAGTTAATAAATTGAATAAGTTCTTGTCTTGTCCCTGCCATGATATTAAACTAAATAAGTGGTTGCATATTTTGATTAGAAGGCAAAAATAAGTCTCATAAGACAAAAAAAACCTGTCAAATGTCAGTATTTCAATAATTTATTAAGAAAACGATTGAGTTAAAATAATTATTTAAAAGCGTTTAAACCTGTAATATCAAGACCTGTGATGAGCAAATGAATATCATGAGTCCCTTCATAAGTAATTACACTTTCCAAATTCATGGAGTGACGCATAATCGAATATTCTCCGGTAATTCCCATACCACCAAGCATTTGTCTGGCTTCTCGAGCAATAGTAATAGCCATGTCCACATTGTTACGTTTTGCCATTGAGATTTGCGCTGAGGATGCAGTTCCTGCTTCTCTCATAACTCCGAGTCTCCAAGCTAATAATTGTGCTTTGGTGATTTCGGTAATCATTTCAGCTAACTTTTTTTGCTGCAATTGAAATTGTCCAATAGGCTTCCCAAACTGCATACGTTCTTTACTATAACGTAAAGCCGTATCGTAACAATCCATAGCAGCACCAATCGCTCCCCAAGCAATTCCAAAACGAGCCGAATCTAAACATCCTAAAGGTGCACCTAATCCCGATTTGTTTGGTAATAAATTTTCTTTGGGCACTTTGACGTTATCAAAAATTAGCTCACCTGTTGACGAGGCGCGTAAAGACCATTTATTGTGTGTTTCTGGAGTAGAAAACCCTTCCATTCCACGTTCTACTATTAGTCCATGAATTCGTCCACTTTCATCCTTAGCCCAAACCACAGCGATTTGACAAAAAGGTGAATTGCTAATCCACATTTTGGCGCCATTCAATAAATAATGGTCACCCATATCTTTAAAGTTGGTTGTCATACCACCAGGATTAGAACCATGGTCAGGCTCTGTTAACCCAAAAGAACCCATCCACTCTCCAGAAGCTAATTTTGGCAAGTATTTTTGACGTTGAGCTTCGTTTCCATATTTCCAAATCGGATACATTACTAACGAGGATTGAACCGAAGCCGTACTGCGTACGCCAGAATCTCCACGCTCAATTTCTTGCATTATTAGACCATAAGAAATTTGATCTAAACCTGCGCCACCATATTCTTCTGGAATGTAAGGACCAAAAGCGCCGATTTCTGCCAAACCTCCAATAATTGACTTTGGAAATTCTGCTTTTTGAGCTGCTTCTTCTATAATTGGCGACACATCACGCTTCACCCATTCTCTTGCAGCATCGCGCACTAATTTGTGCTCATCAGTCAATAGTTCGTCAAGGTTATAATAATCTGGTGCTTCGAATAAATCTGGTTTCATGTGTTGTTTAATTTATGAAAGCAAAAGTAACGAAAACGTTTTCAGCGAACAATTTAAATTGTAATTTTCATAGGATTTGATGTGCCTAAAGAACATTGAAATTGATAGAAAAACGGGCCTTTTCATCTTCAGCTTAAAAAAGTCAATCCTCTTTATTTAATATATAGGCATAGGCTTCCATTCCTTTGGTATGATCAAAAATCACTTTTAATACGCCTATTAGTGGTAATGAAATAACTGCGCCTACTATTCCCCATAGTGCAGAAAACAAAATGACCCCAAAAATTGTGATAAATGGATTTAGGTTTATTTCGTCACCAATAATCCAAGGCGTTAGTAAATAGTTTTCTATCAATTGTGCTGCACTTACAACGCCAATTACGATGAGAGCTGGTGTTTGACCTGCATATAAAAAGGAAAGTATCACTGCGACTCCGCCGCCAATGAAATTACCCAAATAAGGAATGATGGAAAAGAGTGCCGCAAATAGCGCTAAAAATAAAGCGTAAGGTACCGATCCAATAGTAAATCCGAGATAGTAAATTCCAAAGAGAAATAGCATAATTTTACCTTTTCCGAGAAAATAACCTTTGACAATCTTGGCTGCATTCATTAAAAGGGAGTCTATCGCTTCATTATTGGAAAAAAGTTTTCTGAAAAAATTGAGGAATTGCTTCTTTTGAATCAAAAACAAGATAATATAAATAAAAACAATAAACGATTGTGATAGTAGATTCATTAAGGATGATAGAAAAGAACTAGCAAATACTTCAGCTTTTTGAACCAGTTTTTTATTGTTTTCAATATAATCTTTATAATCCCACCTCAATGTGTTATTTGCCCATTGGGATAAGGTATTTAATTTTTCCGTTGCTTTTTCTTTGATAACAGGCCAGTCATCTGCCATGTTATTGATTTGCGAACTTATCAACCAAAAAAGTAGAAAAAAAACAATGAGCATCAATAAAACCGATACTGTAATGGAAAGCCATTTAGGTAATCCAAATGTACTGAGTTTCTTCACGGAAATATCAAGTAAAATAGCAATAATTGCAGCAACCAACAAGGGCATAATTAAGCTTTGACCAAAGTATATCAGGGTTAGAATACATCCTGTAATTAAAAGTGCCTTAATGAAATGAGTAGCTGAAACATTTATTTTTGGAGTGTTCAAAGCATTTGGTTTAAACGTGTTCAGTATAAAATTACTGGAAAATTCAGTAAAACCTGAGATTTTAAATCAAATTTTATAGTAATTATTGCTATTGAGTCCCTTTAAAGTGCAAGAAGAGTTGAATAAAAAGTGTTTATTGTCTACATTTTAAGATAAAATTCTTGAGTCAAATTAATGTAAGCCTCTGTATATTGATGTCGGGCACTTTCTATGACTAGCTCGGAAGTTTCAATTTCAGTTTCTTCAAACGAGAACTCCAACAAACTTCGTTTAATTTCTGAATTTGGATGTCCTTTTACACGCAGTATGCGTTTAGGGTATAAATCTACTTTTGAAGTTAAATTTACAAAGTTGTCTTCCGCTTTATATGGAATGACCACAGCGAATAATCCAGTGTCCGATAATAAATTTACCACTGCATAAATTAAATGTTCAAAAGGCATGGCATCATTAAATCGTGCTAAATCTCTCGCTTTGCTATCTGTTTTGTAATCTTCGGTATAAAAAGGCGGATTACAAATGATGAGGTCATATTTATCTTCAATTTCTTCAACAAATTCCAATAAAGACGCATGATAACAAAACAGACGATCCGCCCAATCCGAGTTTTCAAAATTTTCGGAGCATTGTTCAAAGGCATCATCGTCAATTTCAATGGCTTCAATAGTCTCTGCTTTACTTCGCTGAGCAATCATTAAAGATAAAACACCAGTTCCTGCACCAATATCTAAAACTGAAAATGGATTATTCGCTATAGAAGTCCAAGCACCGAGTAAAACGCCGTCTGTACCAATTTTCATGGCACAACGGTCTTGGTTGACTGTGAATTGTTTGAATTGAAATGGCTTTGACAAAAAGTTAGGATTTATTCAATATAAAGATCAATCAACCCTTCAGGAGTATCTACCTCGATGGTTTTATTTTTTCGATCTACTTTAACTATAAATTCATCATTCATAGGAATAAGAATTTCAATACCATTTCTATCAATTTCAAATAACGCTTGTGCAGTAGAATCGTTGATGCCTTTTAAAACACCAACTTTACCATAATTTTTGTCTTTTATGGTAAAACCTATAACTTCATGGAAATAAAATTTATTACCGTCTAATTTGGGCAATAAATCTAAGGGTAAATACAATTCGGTCTTTATTAAAGCATCTGCATCAGCTTCCGTATTAACGTCTTCAAATTTTAAACGGAGTAAATTTGACTTATGTAATTGAGAGGATTCAATAAAGAAAGGTACTAAATTCCCTCTAAGATCTATAAAAATAGCATCTAGGCCATCGTACAGATCAGGTTCATCAGTATCTAGTTTTGCTAAAAGTTCACCTTTAAAGCTGTATTTTTTTACGATTTTACCTAAATAAAAACATTCTTCTTTTTTCATGACAAATTTTATTTGTCATCCTGAACTTGATTCAGGACCTCTTAGTGTTATGTATAAATATTTTGAGAGCCTCATTTGTATGAGGATTATTACATAAAACCTTATATTCATTTTATGTAATAAAAAAACCCTGACGATACAGGTCAGGGTTTAAAAGTATAAAAAATAATTTCTTTATTCTTCTTCGCTAGACGCTTTTGCATCTTCTGTTGTAGCCTCAGCTTCTTCAGCAACTTCTTCTTCAACAACTGGAGCTGCTGCAGCAATACGTGCTTCATTTACAGCTTTTTCAGCTTCATGTGCTTTAGCTTTTGCATCAGCATCTGCTTTAGACAAACCTTCAGATTTAGCTTCAATCTTAGTTGCTTTCTCTTCCAACCATGCGTTGAATTTTTCTTCGGCTTGCTCTTCAGTCAAAGCCCCTTTTCTTACGCCACCAGCTAAATGATTTTTTAGCATTGCTCCTTTATAAGATAAAATTGCTTTTGCAGTGTCGGTTGGTTGTGCACCGTTTTGTAACCATGTTACAGCTCCGTCAACATCTAATTCGATAGTTGCAGGATTGGTGTTTGGATTGTAAGCACCTAGTTTTTCTAAGTATTTACCATCTCTTTTAGCGCGCGAATCCGCTGCTACGATCCAGTAATAAGGTTTTCCTTTTTTACCGTGTCTTTGTAATCTAATTTTTACAGGCATAATAATTAATTAGTGAGGTTCTCGACCTCTGTTATTAATGAGAGCCAGCCCGACATTAAAATTATGTCGCTCAGGCGGGCGCAAAGGTACTAATTAATTTTAATTTAGATCTCATTTTAGCCTTTATTTTAATGCTGTTTTTTATTGGTTTTAAAGTTATTTAAAAAGATGTGCTTTAGTATATCTAGTTTTAGCTTCCAATTCTAAAAAAAGTTTAAATCATTTCAATTATCAAACACTTTTCAGTCATTAAAAGACGCATTATAAAATGCCATTCCTAGTGTGGCTTTGTTGTTTTGGTCAAATAGTGTGGCATTATCCCAATGTGATCCTTGTGCCCATAAAGTATAACAATTGGTAGAAACCCAAGCCGGCTCCCAGTATACTAAACCTTGTCCACCTGCATTTTTTATAATTGATTTCAGTTTGTTGAGATAATCTAACTGACCTTGTTGAGAAGCAGGATAGTCATTGACCAGAGCATCAGATCCTAAAATATTATTGGCGCTATCAGCATTGTCTAAAGTAAATGGATAGGCAGTTTCAACAATCATCAATTTCTTATTGTAAGTATTAATAAGAGTTGAAAGTGGTGATTGTACCTCGTTTAAATCGTAATCTGACCAGATAGGGTAGTAGGACAACCCTATCCAATCAAAATCTATAACGCCATTATCTGTAGCTTGTTCAAACCACCACAGACCATTTTCGGGTTGTGCGATATGAAGCATTACCTCAATCGTTTCATTTTGATCTTCAGCAATAGTCCTTACGGCGTCAATGCCTTTATTTATTAAGTGCGAATTCCGAACCCAATCAATTGGCCATTCTAAATCTCCATCCTGAAGAATCATTGGGTTAATTTCATTGCCCACTTGTACAATGTTGGGCAGTAAATTTTCATTGGCTAATTCTAACAAGGTAGTATAGGTATAATTGTAAAGCGCATTTCCTAAAGTTTGGGTATCATCAATAATATTAATCCATGCTGCAGGTATTTGTTGTTTTGAAGGATCTGCCCAAGTGTCTGAATAATGAAAATCTAAAAGTACATGCATACCTTGATCTTTAGCACGCTGAATAGACTGTTTTACATCTAGAAGATTAGAATAATCAGTCCATGTTGGGCTATGCCATAATCTTAGACGGACTAAGTTAGCCCCTTCATTTTTAAAAATCTCATATGGATCTTGAACGATGCCGTTACTATTTTTGTAGGTAGCTCCGCAATCTTCCATTTCGTTAACGTACGATAAATCAGAACCATAATAAAATGAGATAGGTGGTTCATCCAGAACCGAAATATCAATTGAATCATTATTATTACAAGAAAAACTACATAAAATGAATATTAGCAATAACATTTTATTGATTTTTCGAAATGCTGATTTGGTGCTCACCATGATTTTTTATTAGAAATCTTGTGTCAAGTAATAAATAGGACAAGAAAATAGAGTCAATTTAAGTAAAATTAGAAATTTGCATTAAATATATAAAAAGAGCTTCTCAATTGAGAAGCTCTTTTATGCTCAAATAACACTTAATAATTAGAGCTTGACTAATTTTGTTGTCATCGTTTGATTAGTATCGTTTTGGACTTTGACCATATACATGCCAGAATTTAAAGATGAAATATCAAAAGTATCTGTTCTTGTAAATGAGCCTTTAAACGATTTTACCAGTTTTCCTGTTAAATCGTAAACTTCAACATTTGAAACATTGACATTTATACTAAAGGATATGGAAGAAGGATTTGGATAGATGTTAAACCCAAATAAAGCTTCGTCATCAACACTTAAAACTGTAGATGCTTTGTTTCCAAAAATCCTGAACTGACCAGCTGGAATAGAAATAGTACTCGCAGAATTACTTAGTGTAGTGTTCCCTGTGGCATCCATGAGGTCATACCAAGTTGTAGTTACGCCAGCTGGAAAATTAGTGTTAACCGTTTGGGCAGTCACATCAAAATTGGCAAAAATGATCACATTTTTCAATTCTGAAGTTGGTATAGAATTATCGAAGACATCTATCCTAGGAGTTAAACCTCCTGAGGTAATTGCATAATCGCCTTCAAAGACAGGTTCTTCAATTTTTAATTTGTTTAGTTTTGCCCAATCACTGTAAATCTGACTTCTTAAAGCATCATTTAACCAGTTATTATCCCATTGCGGTTGCGGTTTAGTCGAAAGCTTACAGCCATCATTATTATAACTACCGTCTGAACATGTAAAAATTGAATTATCCATGCCTAAATCAGCAAAGTGCCATATCATTTTTGGTCCTGGAATAGTTAAACTTACGGCGCCTAGTGCAGACATTCTTGATAATGCGATACTTAAATCTCTGACATTGTGTGACCCATTTGAGTTGTTACCAAATTCAACAGCCTCATACATTACGCGTTCTTCATCATGACTTTCTGGATATCCCATTAGTCGAGGAGCATTATAACCGCGACTTTCATGTCCCATCCGGTTAATACTACTACTAAAGCCCTGGAGTAAATCAGTATATTCACCTGTCATTTTACCCCACATCATAATACCTTTAGGGTTGGCATCTCCAAGACGATAATTTGCCCATTCACGCTCTTCATTATCTGTTCCTAAATGCTCAAAAATAACATAATGGTTCTCATCTATATTCCATGAATGATCGGCATATTCTTTTAAAACCTGCACGCGATCTGCCTGATATGTATCCGTACAACCTCCAGCAGATCCTGGTCCACAATTTTGTGTGAATCCTTTGGTTAAATCCCATCGGAAACCGTCGATTTTGTAGGCTTCAATCCATTGAGAGATGACGCGTTTTGTGTAATCTTTGGTCAACGTACTTTGATGATTAAAATCGTTGAAAACACTGTATGCATGCTGAGCTTCGGTATTAAAATATGGATTTTCTGTAGAAGGTCCTCCCCAACCGTCATCATCAGGATCGTCCATCCACATTCTTACTAATGGATTTCTACCAGTGGCATGGTTTAGTGCTATATCCAAAATGACAGCAATACCATTTTGATGACATACATCAACCAATTCTTTAAATTTATCTGGAGTACCATAAAATTTATCTAATGCCATATGAAAAGACGTATTGTATCCCCAAGTCTCATTACCATCAAATTCCATAATTGGCATCAATTGAATGGCATTAACATTTAGGTTTTTAAAATAGTCGATTCTATCAATTAAATCTTGATAATTGCGATCCGCATCAAAATCCCTTACAAGAACTTCATAAACAACTAAATCTTCTTTTTTCGGTGCGTTAAAATTGGCAACCTGCCAATTATAAGGCGTTTGTCCGGTTTGTAAAACAGTAACTTCACGATCTTGACCATCAGGATACGTTGGTAGGTTAGGATAAGAGCTTGCAGGAATGAAAGGGTCATCAAACGGTGATAAAACAAGGGTTGAAAAAGGATCTGCAGTTTTTACCAATGAAGGAGAATTTGAAATAGGATTGGTGTCGAATACCCAATATTGATATGTTTCAATTGCACCTGAAGTTAATCCTGATATTTCCAACCAATATTTACCTGTGGATGGATCACGTTTCATCACATCTGTATTTGATGGCGTATAGTTGTTCCAACTTCCTGCAACTTGTATAAATTCTTTTCCTGGAGCTGTTAAAACTAATGTCGCTTTAGTAGCATCTGCATGATAATTAATACCATCAACTACGTTTGCAGGTAGTACTGCTTCAATAACAGTTGGTGCTACAACAACATCAAAACTAACTTCTCCTGTTTCTGTTGATCCGGGAGGTGTGCCTACAAATTTAACGGTACCGCTTTCTGTAATATTTGAAATGGTTGAGTTACATGCAGGAAAACCACAAGATCCAGTTGCTATAGATACATCGTTGTAAAAAATCTCAAAACTGCCTTGAACTGTTGAAGAGCCTTGGAAAATAATTGTGGCACTTACCGAAAGATTGCTGCCAGAATTTACTACAACTACATCACTAGAAGGTTGTGTTAAATTGATAATAACGCTTCCAATAGGAAAAATAAAATCGAGACAACCATCGTCTTTAAATTCTTGAGAGCCGTCAGCATTTCTAAACACCATACCTATTTGAGTTGCGGCATCTGCTTGCGCTTGAGTAATACCGTAATAGGTTTGTGGCGTAATTGTGATACTAAATGTACCGTCTCCATTATTAGTCATTTCACCGACACCATCATCCTGTCCCCAATTACCGATAACATTAAAGCCGAAAGCATCAGAGTTATCACCGATTCCTGAATGCATGTATACTTTGGTAGGATTATTAAATCCATTACAATTAGTGGCTGAACTATTAGTATCCACTGTAATTGTAACAGGTTCATCTACTTCAATAGCACCAACACTCAAAGAAACTTGGGCAAATGCATTTATGGAAATTAGAGTTATTAAAAAGCATAAAATTTTTTTCATAGCTATTTTGTTTTTAAAAAAAAAGCCATGCGTAACGCATAGCTTTTTTTAGTATATTAAAATTTACTCAACAGTAATTGTTAAGTTTCCAGTATCAACTGTAAGTGTATAAGTTCCTGGTGTACCATCAAAATAGAAATTACTATCGCCATCCATGGCATTAATTAAATCTGAATCAATAGTATAGCCATTGCCTTCATAAGTTGGATAATTTGTTCCTGAATCCCAATCACTATTTACTGAAAAGAATCTAAAGGCATCATTAGTTAATGCGACTTGCCCAGAATAAATTCCTGCTCCAGTACAAGGTAAAGCCACAGGAGTATCCCAAGCCCAACCAGCATCAACAACACCTGCACCTACTAACCATAGTTGTTCAAATTCGCATTCTAGCTCTTCTGGACCTAGAGTTATTGTTTTGTTGATATCATCTACAGTCAAGAAATAAGTTCCTGGTGTACCATTGAAATAGAAATTACTATCACCATCCATAGCATTATTAAAGTTGCTATCAATAGTATAACCATTTCCTTCGTATGTTGGATAATTAGTTCCAGTATCCCAATCATTATTAACTGAGAAGAATCTGAAAGCATCATTTGTCAAAGCAACATTTCCTGAGTAGGTTCCATTACCTGTACAAGGTAATGCTACTGGAGTATCCCATGCCCATCCGGCATCAACAATACCAGCGCCAACTAGCCATAGTTGATCAAAATTACAATTTGGACCAACAACTGGAGGTCCTAATGTAATCGTTTTATCCGCTGTATTAATTTGTATAAAATATTGTCCTGGTGTTCCAGTAAATTGGAAGTTGCTGTCACCATCCATGGCATTAACTAATTCGGTGTCAATTGTATATCCAACGGCTTCGTAGTAAGGGTAGTTCAAACCTGAATCCCAATCTGATGCTACGGTAAAGAATCGAAATGCATCGTTAATTAAATTAATATTTCCCGAATAGGTATTACCTTGTAAAGGTAACTCAACAGGAGTTGTCCAATCCCAGCCTGCATCTACAGCACCAGCACCAACTACGTATAATATTGGAGCTAGTTCTACACTGAAAGGCGTAGCGGTAATGGTAACAACATCAGAGAAGCGTTCCATATTTCCTGCAGTCATTTCTATGGTTGCTTTAACTCTAATATCTAAACTTCCTGCTTCTTCTGCAGTTAGACCAGCATTCAAAACAAGCTCGTTAAAAGCTTCATGAGAACTAGAAAATGACATGCCGTCAGTACTTTCTGTTATGGCACTAGCAAAATCTGTTCCTGCTTGTGCAAATTGCACTTCGTAATTAACAGTTACAGAGCTATTAGCTCCAAAGTCTGGATCATCCCAAGAAATTGCAATGGCTTCTTCTTCTGGAGTAGTTTCGAGCAGCACAAGTTCAAATGTATTATCAGGACTTGTAATTACCGGTGGAGCTTCTGAATACGAAGAAACGCTAAAGCTAACACTATTAGAAGAGTTGGCTCCTGCAGTTACTCTTATATATACTGCAAAAGGTTCAAAGGCATCACCTCCTGCACCTAAGACAATATTATTGAATTCAGCTACTGACATCGTAAAACTATCTGTAGTAGAAGAACCAATTACCGTAGATGAATCAAATTCGCTATCTGATGATAATTCGATCATATAGCTATCTCCGGAAGATAACTGATCTTCCCATACAATTGTAAATGCCGGATTATTAGGCAAATTGTAATTTAAATTGATATTAGAAGCCGTAGGTTCTAAAAGTTTAAATGAAGCATCTGGCTCTGTAAGTACGAGACCGTCGTCAGTATCGCACGCTGTAAAAACCAGGAATAAACTTAGTATAAGCGTAGTGATTTTATTAATTTTCATAGTGTTTCTTTTTATAAGTTAAGTGGGATCATTATATAATCTCCAGTTAAGTCGTTAAACCAAACCTCATAGTCATCTTGAACAATCACTGGAATTGGTCCTCCACCTTCAGTAGCTACACCAGAAAAGGATGTACTTCCTCCCCAAGTTGCTCCTGTATTAGTTGTAAATTGAACATCACCAGAACCAAGATTTATACTATTGATATACCATAAATGGCTATCAAATGTGGATTGTGTAAAATCGGTATCTGTTCCAGCGGCACTTCCTTGAAGCGTTATACTTGTATAATCAGTAGCGCCAGAAGCATCATAAGGAACCGTTGTATAGGTGTTAGATGAAAAATTGATAGTAAACGTATAATAGCCATTATCTGGAACTCCGAAACGTCCAGGATCACTATCCTGAGTACCAGGATTCCCCGCGATATCACCAGATTCTACAATGTCGTCACTGCCTTCGTCAGCTGCAGTTCCCCATTGTGGCTGCCATTGTCCTCTTTCTTCTAAAACTTTAAATCTTCCATCATCGTTACCTCCACCACCTTTGGTAAAGTAGCCAGTATAGGTGTAAAGATTTTCATTTCCTACATCTCTAAACAATGGTGGGTTATCATTGTTATTGTTCCAATCTGCAGAAGTACCATTTCCAACTAAATAATAGTCATTAAAGTCATAACTAAATGAAGGGGTTACCAAAAAATTAATAATGTTGGAGGTAACTGCCAATTCATCCTGAACACCTAAAGATGCAATTACTCGCGCATATACTGTATTTTCTTGTAATGGAGGTAAACCTATTGCACTTGTCGCAGTGTTTAATGCAGCCATCGACATTGATATAGAGCTCACACCTACAGCACTCGCTACGTCTGAAGATTCTGTAAATTCTTGATTACTTGAAAATTGTACCGTGTAATTTTCTACTACGGCTTGATTATAATCAGCATTGTTCCAATTAAAGGTAATAGCCGGATTGCTCAAATTGCCACCATCAACAACAATTTGAGAAATTGGCAATTCTTCTAAAAGAATAGGCGTTGATTCAGTTGCATAAAATTCAGGATCATCCTCACACGACATAGTGAAGGTAAGCGCTCCTAAAGCCAGCAAAACATATTTTATATTTTTTATAAACTTCATAATATAGTCTTTTAATATCCTGTGTTTTGTTCTAAATTGGTGTTAATACCTAAATCCGTAGAAGGTATGGGCATTACATCTCTAAATGATTCAGTGGTGGTTCCTTGTTGCACACCACCTTTCCATTGCCAAATTCCGTTACTTGAAAATTGATTGAATCGTATTAAATCTGTTCTTCTATGGCATTCCCAATACAATTCTCTAGAACGTTCACTAAGGATAAAATCTAAATCCATATCGGCGGCACTTATATCACCACTATTATCTCCATAAGCACGTTCTCTAAGTTCATTGATATAACCGACAGCAGTATTCATATCACCACCGCCATCTTGTAAAACAGCTTCGGCATACATTAAATAAACATCGGCAAGTCTAAACATCGGAAAATCAATATCAGTATGATCACCTGATGTATCTGATCCTGGATTTCCACTCACATCAACATTTCTGTATTTAGATACAGCATAGCCATCAGTAAATGTTGAAACCGAACTGATATTTTTAGTTTGACCTTCTGTAAAAAATAAGGCACGTCCATCTGCAGAATTTTCTTCACCTGGAAACTGCTCTACAAAGGTAGGTGTTGTTCTTACTCCAGCCCATCCGCCGTTAATTCCAAAATTTGTAGGGTCCATTTCGCCACCTACAGGCGCATGGGTTAAAAAGGTCATCCCACCAAAAACTTGCGTTCTCAGACCATCGTAAGGTATTGTAAATATTACTTCATCTTGAGCACCATTAGTATTATTATCTGCTAAGAAGGAATAATAATAAGGTATATTTGGAATTGAGTAACCTGCTCCTATAATATTAGTTGTGTAAGTAATAACATCGGTATAACGTGGTGTGCCAGTATATACTTCAGCATTAAGATATAATTTAGCCAATAGCATCCAAGCTGCAGCTCTATCTGCTCTGCCATAGTATTCTACAGGGTCTGCATTTGGCTCTGCTAAATCATCTAAAATCTCCAATAGTTCGGATTCTACATAATTAAATAAATCTGCTCTTTGAATCTGAGGCGGTAAGAATGCTCCAACAGGATCATTTTCAGTTATAAACGGCGGATTCTCATACAGGTCTAAAGCATGCCAATACGTCAAGGCTCTCATAAAACGTACTTCTGCTCTATACGTTTGGATTTCTGCTCTTAAATCACCAGTAACGCCTCTTCCGTCCAGTTTGGTGTCGGTAGTTTGACGTAAAAACTCATTGGTTAAAGCCACTTGATACATCAAACGGCTATACATGGTTCTGATAAATTCATTACCAGACGTCCAAACTTGTGCATGTAAGTCTTGTATGGTACCATCATTCCAAGCAATAAGTGCTTCATCCGTGGTTAGTTCTTGCATTTTCCAATACAATCTTAAGTAATTGGAAAATCCTTCATCTAGACCTTGTAAATCTGCTGATCCTGCAGGACCTTCTTGTCCACTCAATGAAATTCCAGCATAAATCTTTGCTAAAAATTGCTGATAGGAGTCTGGGTCTTCAAAAGCTGCTTCGCCAGTGAGACGACTGTCTTCGGGTTGTAAGTCTAGTCGTTCTTCACACGATTGCACAAATAGCGCAAGGGTAAAGACAACCAGAATACCTTTAATTGTTCTTAACATCATAGCTTTGTTATTTATATATTTAGTTTTCATATTTTTTAGAACGTAAAGTTTAAGCCTAAAACAACATCTCTTGTTCTAGGATAAAAGTTGTTTTCAATTCCATTCGAAATTTCTGGATCTAAGCCATCGTATTTTGTGATTACAAATAGATTCGATGCCGTCAGTGATGCTCTCAAGGTGATTTTTTCAAACGGAATAGTATAACCAAGTGAGACATTATCCAATCTTACAAAATCGGCACGTTGGATATAATAATCCGAAAATAAATTTTGGTTGGTAAAGCCTGTATCCAAATAGTTGGCATGGGCATTAGCCTGATAACCTGGTTGATTTACAACTGCATTAATGTTTCCACGATCAGAAGCACTATTATTGTAAACATAGTTACCAAAACTACCTCTAAAAGTAAAATTCAAATCGAATTTTTTATAATTAAAATTATTTGTGAAACCAATAAATGCGTCTGGTGTTGCTTTTTTATAAGGTTGTCTATCCGCTTCTGTAATTTGATTATCTCCATTGACATCTACGTAAGAACCTTCGATAGGGTTTCCTTCACTATCATAAACTTGACGGAAAACGAAGAAAGTCGATGGGTCATAACCAGGTTTGAAAATTTGTATTTGATTTCCGACACCACCACTAATGCCGCCAGTAGGTATAAAATAATCAGGGTCATCATTTAAACTAAGAGATGTAATTTCTTGTTGTTGAAGGGTAATATTAAAATTAGTATCCCATCCAAAATTTTCTTTTTGATAAATAACACCGTTTAAACTTACCTCTAAACCTCTACTTGTAACAGCACCTACATTGGTTAAGAGTATATCTGTTAGGTTAGCTCCTGCAGGTACTGGAACCCGAGATAATAAATCTTCGGTCTCTCTATAATAACCATCAATAGTACCATTAAGCCTATTGTTGAAAAAGCCAAAATCTAAAGCCACGTTATATTGTGTGGTTTCTTCCCATTTCAAATTCTCATCAAACCCTTCAGGACGTAATGTTGAGATAAAAATTGGTTCACCGGTTGATGTAGAACCGATTTGTATGTTCGCAGCGTTATTTCTAGAAGGCGTATAAATTCCTAAGTATCCGTAATTAGAACCTATTTCCTGTTGGCCTGTAACTCCCCATCCAGCTCTAAGTTTTAAATTAGAAAAGAAAGAATCCTCTAAAAAACTCTCATTCATCAATTTCCAACCCACAGAAACTCCCGGGAAATAACCTACACGATTATCTTCACTGAAACGAGAAGAGCCGTCTCTTCTGAAACTTGCAGAAATTAAATATTTATCGGCAATATCAAAACTCGCTCTTGCAAAATAAGACTCTAAAGCATTTCGGTTAATATCGGTTTGCGTGATGTTTGTATTTGTAGTTCTATCAAAAAAGCCTTCGATATAAAACTCCTGAAAGGCATGTCCTGCAGTTAGATCGATTTTTGTATTAATCGATTCGATATCTTTCTTATAATTTAAGTAGAAATCTAAAGACGTGTTTCTATTTAAACCATTAGAGACTTCATCAGTAGGGAATCCTCCAGCATTGTTTGGATTAGCTGCAATGAATTTGAAACCATCATTTTCTGCGTAATCTATACCAGCGTTTAAGTTAAACGTTAAATCTTTTAAAAACCAAAACTTATAATCGATATTAAAGTTAGATATAACACGTTTAATCGTTTGCCGATCTTCATAATTCTCTAGTAAAAATAATGGATTCACGGGTGCTAAATTCGCACTTGTACCATATTGTGTGTAATCACCATTCTCATCCCTAACAGGTTGTGTGGGATCAAACGAGATTGCCGCACCAATAGCACCAGCATCTCTTTTATATGAATATTCATCTTGAATAGCTTTACCAACGAAAGTTAGTTTTAAATCATTGTCCAAAAGTCTTTGTACATAAGATACATTCAAACCATTTCTTTCATATAAATCCTCAAGTGCACCCTCTTGCGAAGCATGATTAAAATTGATGCGGTAATTTGAATTTTCAAAACCTTTAGATACAGTTACGTTATGGATTGCACCAACACCAGTGGAATAAATTTCATCCTGCCAGTTAGTACTAGCGTTTCCAAGTGTGGTAGAATCAAAATTTGGATTAGAGGCTAAATCTCTATACTCTTCGCCACTTAAGACATCAACCGTATTTGCAACACGCCTTGTTGACACTTGTAAACCATACTCAATTTTTAGTGGCTGGTTTACAGAACCTTTTTTAGTTGTAATTAAGATAACACCGTTTGAGGCTCTTGAGCCATATATGGCCGTTGCAGAGGCATCTTTAAGAACAACGAAGTCCTCAATATCAGCTGGATTAATGGCATTCAAAGCATTTGCACTTCCTTGAGCACCTCCCCTTTGATCAATAGGCAAGCCATCAATAACAATAAGAGGGTCGTTTGTGGCTGATAAAGAAGCGCCACCACGAATTCTAATTTCACCACCTTCACCTGCAGCACCACCATTTGATGTAACACGCACACCAGCGGCTTTACCTGAAATAAGTTGTTGAGGCGCTACAATAGCACCACGGTTAAATTCTTCATCACCTACTTTTTCAACGGCACCCGTTGCATCTTGTTTGGTAGTTGATCCATAACCAATCAATACCACCTCATCCAATTGAGCAGCATCTTCTTCAATAGCAACATCAATAGTTGATTGCCCAGTAAATTCAATCTCTTTCGTGGTATAGCCAACATAAGAAAATACAAGAATTTCACCTTCACTAATTTCTATGGAATAATTACCATCAAAATCTGTTGAGGCGCCTCTGGAAGTACCTTTAATAATAACGTTTACACCTGGTAAAGGCATAGCATTTGCTTTATCTGTAACAGTACCTGTGGCAGTAGACTGGGCCATCAAGGTTGCTGGTAGCATAATGAGACAGAATAGTAAAGCATTTAAAACTGTTTTCATACAATGTTTTTAAGTTAATTACTTAGTTTATTGATTTATATTTTCACTTCTCGGGATAAATCTATGTAAATTTAATGTGATTCGAATGTTAATTTACATGACGAAAGTCACGAAAACGTTTTCGTGTTAAAAACTTTTTCGATTTTATGAAGATTGGTAGTGAAATAATGAAAAACTGAGCTTTTTTCAATAAATATATAGAAAAATTATCAAGTCGGAAATAGCGAAACTAAATTTTAACTTATCTTCGTCCGATTTTAAGTTAAAAAAAATGAAGCGAAAAATAACCTTAAAACAAATAGCTAGAGAATTAGATGTGTCTATTTCTACGGTATCAAAAGCCTTAAAAAACAGCAAAGAAATTAGTGCTGATACCATTCAAAAAGTTCAAGCATTTGCTAAGCTTTATAATTATAGGCCTAATAATATCGCTCTCAGTTTAAAGAACAGAAAAACAAATACAATCGGCATCATTATTCCTGAAATAGTCCACCATTTCTTTTCTAAAGTGATCAGAGGTGTAGAGCTAGTAGCGAATAATAGAGGCTATAATGTTATTATTGGTTTGTCCAATGAGTCTTTTTCTAAAGAAGTCATAAATATGGAAATGTTGGCCAATGGAAGTATTGACGGTTTTATTCTCTCCATGTCTAAAGAAACTTTACAACAGCAGGATTACCATCACTATAACGAAACGATGAATCAAGGCATGCCAATTGTAATGTTTGATCGTGTAGTTTCTGAAATTAAATGCGATAAAGTGATTGTGGATGATTTTAATGGTGCCAAAAATGCGGTAGAAAAATTAATTTCTAACCAATGTAAAACTATTGCATTAATTACCACTAAAGATTATGTAAGTGTTGGAAAACTCAGGACACAAGGCTATTTAGAAGCGCTGCAGGCAAACAAGATAACTCCTCAAGCCGAATTAATTCTAAAAATGGACGATACGCTTGATTATGAAGTTCATTTAGAAGCCTTAGAAAGTGAAATAGAACAGCTTTTTAAAGCGCATAAAAACATTGACGGTGTGTTTGCTGTAAATGAATTATACGCATTGTCTGCCATGAAAGTCGCTCGAAAATTGGGATTACATGTGCCTAATGATATTCAGGTTATTGGCTTTACTGATGGTGTACTTTCTAAACATTCAACACCTAGTTTAACAACAGTAAGTCAACATGCGCAGTTGATGGGAGAGCGAGCTGCTGATCTCTTAATTGATAAAATTGAAAAGGAATATGATACTGAAGAAGAACAGTTTCAGACCGTTGTGATTAATACAGAATTAATAGAACGAGAATCCACCAAATAGAAATTTATCATTGTCGTTTTAAAATCTTTTATATCTTTACGGCATAGAAGTGATTTAAATTTTCAAAAAAGTTTAAATCACTTCTTAA
This sequence comes from Winogradskyella schleiferi, assembly GCF_013394655.1. Taxonomy (NCBI): domain Bacteria; kingdom Pseudomonadati; phylum Bacteroidota; class Flavobacteriia; order Flavobacteriales; family Flavobacteriaceae; genus Winogradskyella; species Winogradskyella schleiferi. The sequence goes on along the minus strand of NZ_CP053351.1, from coordinate 3,939,352 downwards.
AATCAAAACTTATATTTTCACTTCTCACATAAGTTTTGATAAGCTAAGCTTGTCAGAATAGTATTAATATTAACATACTATTTAATGGAAAAGCGTAGATTAAGTTTCTGGCAAATCTGGAACATGAGTTTTGGGTTTCTTGGAATCCAGATGGGTTTTGCCCTTCAAAATGCTAACGCAAGTAGAATACTTCAAATTTTCGGAGCAGACGTTCACGAACTGTCATGGTTTTGGATAATCGCACCTCTAATGGGACTCATAGTACAACCTATTGTTGGACATTATAGCGATAAAACTTGGGGCAAATTAGGAAGAAGAAAACCGTATTTTTTGGTAGGCGCTATTTTAGCGTCCATTGGTTTGGTGCTTATGCCGCAAGCCGATATGTTTATTGCGTTTTTACCAGCACTATGGGTTGGAGCAGGCATGTTAATGATTATGGATGCTTCCTTTAATATTGCCATGGAGCCTTTTCGTGCTTTAGTTGGAGATAATTTAAGAACAGACCAACGAACTGCAGGTTTTAGTATTCAAACGGCATTAATTGGTTTTGGTGCTGTTATTGGTTCATGGTTACCATATGCCCTAACCAATTGGTTTGGTGTTTCAAATGAAACGGTTGCAGGTGTAGTTCCAACTAATTTAATTTTATCCTTTATCATTGGAGCCGTAGTTTTAATTATTTCAATTTTAGTTACTGTAGTCACAACTAAAGAGTATTCACCCGAGGAATTAAATAGTTTTGAGGATGAACATTTAAGTCCAGATATAACCACAAATGATTCTGAAAAGGAATCTAGTTTGCTAGATATTTTTGAAGATTTTAGAAAAATGCCAACAACAATGCGTCAATTAAGTTGGGTACAATTCTTTTCTTGGTTTGGGCTATTTGGCATGTGGGTTTTTGCAACTCCAGCTATCGCGCAACATATCTATGGCTTGCCATATACAGATAGTAGTAGTTCTACTTATCAAGATGCTGGTGACTGGATTGGTATTTTATTTGGAGTTTATAACCTTATTTCTGCGTTTTATGCATTTGCATTACCTTATATAGCCAAGAAAGTTGGAAGAAAACGTACACATGCAATATCTTTAGTTATTGGTGGACTAGGCTTACTTTCAATTTATATGATGCCAGATAAAAATTGGCTTATTGTTTCTATGGTAGGTGTTGGTATTGCTTGGGCAAGTATTTTGGCGATGCCTTATGCTATTTTAGCTGGATCTATTTCACCTAAGAAGATGGGAGTTTACATGGGGATTTTTAATTTCTTCATTGTAATTCCTCAAATAATTAATGCCTTAATCGGTGGGCCTCTTGTTAAATACGCTTATGGAAATCAAGCCATATTTGCCTTAATGATGAGTGGTGTCAGTTTCTTAATAGCGGCAGCATTAGTATCAAAAGTAAAAGATGTTGATGATGTCATTCAAAATTAACTAAATGAACAAAAAAGGATTTATATTCGATCTCGACGGTGTCATCGTAGATACCGCAAAATATCATTTCTTAGCCTGGAAAGAACTCGCTAAAAGTTTAGATATCGAATTTACAGAAGAAGAAAACGAACAATTAAAAGGCGTCAGCCGCGTACGTTCCTTGGAAAAGATACTAGCTTGGGGAAATAAAACCATTTCCGAAGAATTGTTCCAGGATCTTATGGGTAAAAAGAACGAAGAGTATTTAAGTTACATCTCAGAAATGGATGAAAATGAAATACTTCCAGATGTACCAAGAGTATTAAACGTTTTAAAGGAAAAACAGCAACCAATTTCTTTAGGTTCGGCAAGCAAAAACGCAAGAACTATCTTAGAACGTGTGAATCTAAAATCGAGTTTTGATGCTATTGTTGATGGTAATGATGTGAGCAAAGCAAAACCAGATCCTGAAGTGTTTTTGATAGCTGCGAAGCAAATTAATATAAAACCAGAGGATTGTATCGTTTTTGAAGATTCAGTTGCAGGCGTTACTGCTGCAAATACGGCAAATATGATTTCAATAGGCATTGGAAGCAAGTCAGTTTTAGGGCATGCTAAGTATGTTTTCAAAAACTTTACTGAAATCTCAGATGATTTTATAACATCACTAATCGAAAATTAATCAAAAAAAAAATAAAATGTCTCCTAACAGAGGCTTTTAAATAATATTATAATGAACCTAGATTATATCATCCCAAACAACTGGTCTATCATAGAAGAAGGATTCGACCCAGATCAGGTTATGGCATCAGAAAGTATATTCAGCTTAGGTAATGGAGCTATGGGGCAACGTGCCAATTTTGAAGAACACTATTCCGGACCCACTTTTCAAGGCAGTTATATTGCAGGTGTTTACTATCCAGATAAAACCAGAGTTGGTTGGTGGAAAAACGGCTATCCTGAATATTTCGCAAAAGTGCTGAATGCACCAAGCTGGATAGGAATAGATATCAACGTAAACAATGAACAACTCGATTTATTCACATGTAAAAAAGTAGAGAATTTCAAAAGGGAATTGAATATGAAAGAAGGTTGGTTGTTTAGGAAATTTACAATCACACTTCAAAATGATATAGAATTACAAGTTGAAACCAAACGTTTCTTGAGTTTAGGTTTGGATGAAGTTGGTGCCATCGAATATTCTATTACACCTTTAAATTCTGATGCTAACGTTGTCATTACACCTTATATTGATGCTGGTATCACAAATGAAGATTCTAATTGGGATGATACCTTCTGGAATATTTCAAACTTAACCGTTGAGAATAATCAAGCGTTTATTGAGGCACAAACCATGAAAACTAATTTTCATACTTGTACCTTTATGCAATCCGAGTGTTTTGTCAATGATCAAAATATTGGGTTGCAACCTCAAATTGTGAAGACTGACAATAAAATCAGTTGTATTTATAAAGTATCGATTGAACAAAATGAAACATTTACAATCCATAAATTTGGTGGCTATACTGTAGATCGTAATCACAATCAATCTGAATTGGTTGCTGCAGCAAAATCCACATTGAACAAAGCCACAACAGCAGGTTTTTCGAAATTATTAGAAGACCAAAAGCAAGCTTGGGCTCAGATTTGGGATATGGCAGATATTACTATTGAAGGTGATGTAAAAGCGCAACAAGGGATTCGTTTTAATATATTCCATCTTAACCAAACCTATTTGGGTACGGATGCGACCTTAAATATTGGACCAAAAGGATTTACCGGAGAAAAATATGGAGGAAGTACTTATTGGGATACGGAAGCGTATTGTATTCCTTTCTATATGGCGACCAAAGATCAAGAAGTGGCCAGAAATCTTCTAACCTATCGCTATAACCATTTGGAAAAAGCTATTGAAAATGCCGAAAAATTAGGATTTTCAAATGGCGCAGCGTTGTATCCAATGGTAACCATGAATGGCGAAGAATGCCATAACGAATGGGAAATCACTTTTGAAGAAATCCATAGGAATGGTGCCATAGCCTTCGCCATTTATAACTATTTCAGATATACGGGCGACTTTAGCTATATTCCAGAAATGGGATTGGAGGTATTGATAGGCATTTCACGTTTTTGGCATCAAAGAGCGAATTTTTCAGTACAGAAAAATAAGTATGTAATTCTTGGTGTCACAGGACCCAACGAGTACGAAAACAATGTAAACAATAATTGGTACACAAACTATATCGCCAAATGGTGCATTGATTATACTTTGGAAACCATTGAAAAAGTAAAAGAAGGCCATAGTGATGATTATGCCAGAGTCTCGGGCAAAACAAAAATCACACATGAAGAATTAGACCTTTGGAAAAAAGTAGCGGATCATATGTATTTTCCGCATTCCGAAGAACATAATATTTACTTACAACAAGATGGCTTTTTAGATAAAGAATTGATTACAGTTGCGGATTTAGATAAAGCGCAAAGACCTATAAATCAAAAATGGTCTTGGGACAGAATATTACGCTCGCCATATATAAAACAAGCCGATATTCTTCAAGGGTTTTACTTTTTTGAAGATCATTTTTCCACAGAAGAATTAGAACGTCATTTTGAATTTTACGAACCATTTACAGTTCATGAAAGCTCATTGTCACCCTGTGTACATAGTATTCAGGCAGCGAAGTTAGATCGAATGGATCAAGCATATACCTTTTATTTGAGAACATCAAGATTGGATTTAGACGATTATAATCATGAGGTTCATGAAGGGTTACACATTACCTCCATGGCAGGAACATGGATGAGCATCGTTGAAGGCTTTGGAGGAATGCGTGTAAAAAATGACACCTTGTCTTTTGAACCAAAAATCCCTCAGCAATGGGAAGGCTATTCATTTAAAGTGAATTTTAGACACCAGATTATTAAAGTGAGTGTTAGCCAAGATGAAACACGGTTTGAATTGGAAGGCGATAAAGATTTGGAGATTTTTGTTAATGGTAAAGAAACAACTATAAATCCTAATAAAGTTTTAACAGTTTAAGTGATCAAAGTTCTATTGAATTCGCAGAACTTAACAGGTCTATAATGATGAAAATAATTAATTAACTTGAAAATGAATCAGATTATATCCTGTACTTAGTGACGCATTAATTTCAGATCTATCTTGTAGAATATTATCTTAATAAATATAAAAAAACATGAAAGCACTAAAACATATCATAATAGTTGTCTTGTTATTTAATGTGATGTGCAATGTAGTCACTTCACAAGAAACCGTTACTGAAATAAAAAACGATATTCAAAGAATAGAACCACCAAACTGGTGGACGGGTTTCAAAAATCAGAAATTACAATTATTGGTGAAACATCCAAATATTGGCACAGCAAATCCAATAATCAACTATTCAGGCGTTAGCATAGAAAAATTTCATGGAGCAGATAGTCCTAATTATCTGTTTATAAATTTAAAAATTTCAGAGACTGCAAAAGCAGGAAAATTCAATATTAGATTTCAGCTTGAAGATGACTCTGAGTTAATTCAAAGCTACGAGTTAAAATCAAGAAAAATACCAGCTGAGGATTATGTTGGGTTTGATAGTTCAGATGCCATTTATTTGATTACACCAGACCGTTTTGCGAATGCCAATCCTAAAAATGATGAAGTAGATGGACTACTGCAACAAGGTATTGACAGAACAGATGGTTATGCCAGGCATGGAGGAGATATTGAGGGTATTACCGAACATTTAGATTACATAGCAGATTTAGGATTCACCGCAGTTTGGCCATGTCCTGTGTTAATTAACGATATGCCTTCAGGTTCTTATCATGGATATGCAATGACGGATTTTTATAAAGTAGATCCACGATTTGGAACTTTAAATGAGTATCGAAAATTGGCAGATGAACTAAGAGTACGAGATATGAAACTCATCATGGACCAAGTAGCAAATCATTGTGGTTTAGAACATTGGTGGATGAAAGATTTGCCGTTTAAGGATTGGGTAAATTATCAAGATCATTATCTAAAACATATAGATAATTGGAATCGGGAAACCACAAAAATGTCCAATCACAGGCGAACAACCAATCAAGACCCTTACGCTTCCAATAAGGACTACCAAGAAATGGCAGATGGTTGGTTCGTTCCAGGTATGCCAGATCTGAACCAACGTAATCCATATATGGCGAACTATATTATTCAGAATAGTATTTGGTGGATTGAAACATTAGGATTAGGAGGCATCAGACAAGATACTTATCCCTATCCAGACAAAGAATTTATGAGCAATTGGGCAGGAGCGATAATGACTGAATATCCCAACTTTTCGATTGTAGGAGAAGAGTGGAGTTACAATCCATTGTTAATTGGCTATTGGCAAGAAGGACATAAAAATAAAGATGATTATGATTCCAACTTAAAATCGAGTATGGATTTCGCCATGCAAAAAAACATTGTTGACGCGCTTAACGATGAAGAATCTTGGGACAAAGGACTCGTAAAAATATACGAAGGTTTAGCCAATGATTTTGCCTATACCTCGCCAAAAGATATACTGGCATTTTTAGACAATCACGATAAAAGCCGTGTTTACACAGAACTCAAAGGAGATATTGTCAATACCAAAATAGCGCTGGGTTATTTGTTGATGATGCCAAGAATTCCTCAGATTTATTACGGCACTGAAATTTTAATGGACGACTTTGATAATCCAGGGGACCATGGCTTCATTAGAACTGATTTTCCCGGTGGTTGGAAAGGCGATGCAGTTAATGCATTTACTGGAAAAGGACTCTCGGATGACCAGAAAGACATGCAAATCTATTTGAAGAAAGTTTTGAATTATAGAAAATCAAGTGAAGCGATTCACAATGGGAAAACTATACATTTCGCACCAAATGATGGAATTTATGTGTTAGCACGAATCACAGATAATGAAACGGTTGTGTATATTATCAATAAAAATGAAAGTTCGCAAGAATTAGATTTATCGCGATTTGCAGAGTTGGCATTAGAAGGAAAAAAGCTTTATAACATCATTTTAGACGAAATCATAATTTGGGATACGACGATACAATTAGAAAAAAAAGGAAACATGATATTAACGACGAAAACTAAATAATATGAAAAACGCTCGATTATTTTTATGTTGTTGTTTACTCTTTGTTTCTTGCAAAAACGAGTCTAAAACGAATGAAATTAATCGTCTTGAAACACATTTGGTTTTACCAGATGTCAACTTTCAACACTTAAAATCTGCTGAGCTTTTTAAAGGCGAAATTCATCGTATCGATAGTTTCCCTTCAAAATATATAAAACCAAGACCTGTCGATGTTTGGCTGCCCGAAGATTATATTGAAGAAAAGGACTATGCTGTTATTTACATGCATGATGGTCAAATGCTTTTCGATTCTACAGCCACATGGAATAAACAAGAGTGGAAAGTGGATGAATGGGCTTCAAAATTAATGTTCCAAGGAAAGACTAAAAATTTTATAGTTGTAGGTGTTCACAATATACCAGAAATTCGCTGGCAAGATTTATTCCCGCAAAAAGCTCTTGGTTTTATAGACAAATTAACTAAAGATAGCTTAAGGGACATTTCAGGTTCTAAAGATTTTAAATTAAATGGCGATAATTATTTAAAATTTATTGTTAAAGAGTTAAAGCCAAAAATAGATAAAACGTATGCCGTTCATAACGATAAAAAAAATACATTCGTAATGGGTTCGAGTATGGGTGGATTAATGTCTATGTATACCATTTCAGAATACCCCGAAGTTTTTGGTGGTGCAGCATGTTTATCAACCCATTGGCCTGGGGCAATGCCTGTGGAAAACAACCCCTATCCTAAAGCCATTTTCAAATATATGGAAGCGAATTTGCCAAAAGCTGGTTCACACAGAATTTATTTCGATTATGGCAATCAAACCTTAGATCAACACTATCCGCAGTATGCACCTATAGTTGACGATATTTTAAAGGCAAAGTACTATACAGAATTAGATTCTAGAAATTTGTTTTTTAAAGGTACAGACCATTCTGAAAATTCTTGGAACGAAAGACTGAATATACCAATAGAGTTTTTATTAGGAAAAAAAGCCAATAACGATAATTGACCTGAAGTAGGGTTGTAATATCCTTAAAGGGTTCAAAAAAATTAAGAATGAAAAACATAAATTTATTTATAGTAGCCTTCTTTTCATTTGCGTTTTTATCAGCTCAAAACACCAATAGAGTTTTTAAAAGTGCCGTTAAACAAGGCTTAGATTTAAAAATTGAAGTTAATGATGGCTACTATATCATAAAGCCTTATTCTTCAAAAATTATAGAAACCACTTTTGTACCTAAAGGCGAGTATTTAAAATCACAATCCCATGCTGTAGTAGCGAAACCTTATGGCTCTTATTTTGAAATGGCAGACAATGGCGATGTGGTCATCTTAAAAACAAAAGGTCTACATGTTAACATTAAAAAAAGCCCATTTCAGATTTCATACTATTATAAGGACGATTTTATCATTTCAGAAAAAGAAGGTTACGCTAAAAATGACAGTCTGGAAACCATTCAATTCAACCTTAATAAAGATGAAACGTTATATGGCGGAGGCGCAAGAGCTTTGGGCATGAATCGTCGAGGAAATCGTCTACAACTCTACAATCGCGCACATTATGGTTATGAAACTCATAGTGAATTGATGAATTATACCATGCCAATCGTAGTATCATCAAAACAATATATGCTACATTTTGACAACGCACCTATTGGCTTCTTAGACTTAGACAGTAAAGGCGATAACACGTTGATATATGAAACAATTTCAGGCAGAAAAACCTATCAAGTTATCGTTGGAGACTCTTGGATGGATATGATTGATAATTACACAGATTTAACAGGAAAGCAACCTATGCTACCGCGTTGGGCTCTGGGTAATTTTTCGAGCCGTTTTGGTTATCATTCGCAGGAAGAAGTTGAAATGACCATTGAAAAATTTAAAGACGAAAAAATTCCTGTCGATGCTATTATTCTCGATTTATATTGGTTCGGAAAAGAACTAAAAGGTACGATGGGGAATTTAGAAGTTTTTAGAGATTCTTTTCCAGATTTTGAAGGCATGGTAAAACGCCTCAATGATAAAGGTGTAAAAACCATCACCATTACAGAACCTTTTATATTAACGACCTCAAAAAAATGGGATGAAGCTGAATTTATGAAAGCTTTAGCGAAAGATTCAATCGGAAAACCAGCTACTTATGATTTTTATTTTGGCAATACTGGAATTATAGATTTTTATAATTCTAGTGGAGAATATTGGTTTAAAAGTATATATAAAGATTTAATCAAAAAAGGAGTTGCAGGAATTTGGGGCGATTTAGGTGAGCCAGAAGTTTTACCGTCTTGGGTTAACTTTACAAAAGGTTCAGCAGACGAAATTCATAATATTTATGGACACGATTGGGCGAAATTAGTTTACGAAGCAAGTAAAGAAGAACAACCAAACACAAGACCATTCATTCTAATGCGCGCAGGTTATTCAGGTTCGCAAAGATACGGCATGGTGCCTTGGTCTGGAGACGTCAACAGAACTTGGGGAGGCTTACAGTCCCAACCCGAAATCGCGCTGCAAATGGGAATGCAAGGTTTGGCCTATATGCATAGCGATTTAGGTGGTTTCGCAGGCGATAATTTAGATGACGAACTCTATGTGCGCTGGTTACAATATGGTGTATTTAACCCAATTTTTAGACCACATGCACAAGAAGATGTACCAAGCGAACCCATTTTTAGAAGTGAAAAAGCAAAAGCATTGGCAAAAGAAGCGATCGAATTACGTTACAAGCTATTACCGTATAATTACAATTTGGTGTATGAAAACAGCCAATTAGGAAAGCCACTAATGCGACCTTTGTTTTTTGAAGAGCCAAATAATGAAGACTTATTTGACTATTCCAAGACCTATTTGTGGGGAAATGATATTTTGGTATCACCAGTTTTAGAAGAGGAAATCACAGAACAAGAGGTTTACTTCCCAAAGGATAATATTTGGTTCGATTTTTATACAGATGAAAAGATAAACGGAGGACAAACCAAAACAGTAGAATTAAAAGAAAATTCAATACCAACATACATAAGAGCTGGAGCTTTTATTCCAAACGCAAAAGTGTTTCAAACTACTGAAGCATATGAAGATACTGTTTATAAAATAGATTACTATCACGATGCATCTGTACTATCGAGTAGCCGACAAATTTATTCGGATGACGGTAAATCAGCAAATGCGATGGCGGACGAACATTTTGAAATTTTGAATTTCGAAATGAATTCGAAAGGTAATGTGTTAGAATTTGAAATATCCGATGACATAGGAAAGAATTTTAATCCAAAATCACGTACTTTCTATCTAACCATTCATGGATTGGAAAAGAAACCAAAACGAATTACGGTAGGCAAATACTCAGCATTCGATTGGTCAGAAACTTCAAAAACTGCAACAATTCCTATTGAAAAGAAATCTGGGGAAACGACCTTGATTACTGTTAAACTCAAAAGATAATCCAAATGAAAACCATTAAAAATAGCTTTATACTATTAGTTCTATTAAGTTTTTTAGGATGTAAGAACGAAACTCAAAAAACGGTCACCGAAGATGGTCCAAGTGACAATGAAATAAAAGAAAATATGAAGAAAAAAGAAGTGGTCTATCAAGTTTTTACACGCTTGTTCGGAAATACAAACACGACCAATAAACCGTGGGGAACACTCGAAGAAAATGGCGTCGGAAAATTTAATGATTTTACAGAAAAAGCCTTACAAGAAATTAAAGACTTGGGCGTAACCCACATTTGGTACACTGGAGTTCCGCATCATGATGTCATTACGGATTACACTGAATTCGGTATTTCAAACGACGATCCGGATATTGTAAAAGGTCGCGCTGGATCACCTTATGCGGTAAAGGATTATTACAACGTAAATCCAGATTTAGCTGTAAATGTTGAAAACAGACTGGAAGAATTCGAAGCTTTAATTGAGCGTTCTCACAATGCAGGATTAAAAGTCATAATAGATATCGTTCCCAATCATGTAGCCAGAAATTATCAAAGCCTCACTAATCCCGAAGGCACATCTGATTTTGGGGCCGAAGATGATAAAACAAAAACATACGATGTAAACAACAACTTCTATTACAATCCAGGCGAAGCCTTTAAAGTGCCAGAATGGAAAAACGGTTACCAACCTTTAGGTGGCGAAAACCATCCAATGGCAGATAGTAAGTTTGAAGAAATACCTGCAAAGTGGACAGGTAATGGTTCAAGAGCATCGCAACCCGACATCAATGATTGGTACGAAACCGTAAAAGTAAATTACGGCATAAGTCCTGATGGGAGAAAAGATTTTGATGAATTGCCTAACGGATTTGAGAACGAAGATTACAAAAGTCATTTCGAGTTTTGGAAGGGTAAGACCGTTCCAAGTTCATGGATAAAATTCAAGGACATCGCTTTATATTGGACAGCAAAAGGAGTCGATGGCTTCCGCTATGATATGGCAGAAATGGTACCTGTTGAGTTTTGGAGTTATATGAATTCCCATATAAAAATGAAAAATCCGGATGCATTTTTATTGGCTGAGGTTTATAATCCTAGTTTATACCGAGATTACATCCGAAGGGGAAAAATGGATTATTTATACGATAAAGTTCAGTTATATGATACCTTAAAACATGTGATGCAAGGTCATGGAAGTACAGATAACATTCCGCCAATTTTAGATGATTTAAGCGATATTGAACATCATATGCTACACTTTTTAGAAAATCATGATGAACAGCGCATTGCTAGTCCAGATTTTGCAGGAAGCGCAGAAAAAGGAAAACCGGCAATGGTCGTTTCGGCGACATCATCTACTGCACCAACAATGATTTATTTCGGTCAGGAATTTGGAGAGCCAGGCGCAGAGGATTTAGGTTTTGGCGATCCGACCAGAACGTCGATTTTCGATTATGGTTCCGTGCCAAGTTATGTGCGTTGGGTAAACGATAAAAAGTTTGATGGCGGACAATCCACGAAAGAAGAAGACAAGCTTCGAGATTTTTACAAACGTTTGTTGAATTTTACAATTAACAGTTCAGCATTAATGGGCGACTATCAAGATATTCAACATTACAATCATCAAAATACAGAATGGTATAATGATAAAGTTTTGTCGTTTGTGCGTTGGAGCGATGATGAAAAACTAATCATCATTTCAAATTTTAATGCAGATAATGCCTATGGTTTTGAGTTGCAATTACCAGAAGATTTAGTTCAGAAATTAGAACTTCAAAATGGAGAATACGCAGTAAAAGATCAATTGTATAATAAATATACATCGACCTTAAAGGTTGAAAACGGAAAAGCACGAGTGAGAATTGATATTCAACCTTTGGAATCTTTTATTCTAAATATTGAAGAATAAAGTTGAATTGTTCAAGTCCTTGCAGGTTTCCAAAACCTTGCAGGTCTAAAATGATTAAAGCATTAAATAGCTCTTATGAAAAACCTGATAATATTAGTTTTTGCTGTGTCAAGCATTCTTGCCTGCACAAATGATAAGGGCGTATCTATAAACGCTAACGAAACAATGGAACCAAAACTTGACCCTTTTCCAGAACCTTATGTGAAACTTTCACATCCAGAATGGAGTAAAAACGCTTCGATTTACCAAATAAATACACGTCAGTTTTCAGAAGAAGGGACATTTAAAGGAGCACAAACACAACTGCCACGTCTCAAAGAATTAGGTGTAGATATTATTTGGTTAATGCCAATCCATGCCATTGGGAAAAAAAACAGAAAAGGTAGTTTAGGAAGTCCGTATTCTGTAAAGGATTATTACAGTGTCAATCCAGAATTTGGAACACTTCAAGATTTAAAAGACTTTGTAAATGCAGCCCATGACCAAGACATGTATGTGATTTTAGATTGGGTGGCCAATCACACAGCGTGGGACAATGTTTTGGTCGAGGAGCATCCAGATTGGTATGATAGGGATTACAAAGGCGATTTTCGTCCGACACCATGGTGGGATTGGTCCGATATTATCGATTTGGATTACCGCAAACCTGAAGTTAGACAATACATGACCGAAACGCTTAAGTATTGGGTCGAAGAAGCCGATATTGATGGTTACCGATGTGACGTTGCAGGTTTTGTTCCAATGGAATTTTGGAATAACGTGCGAAAGGAATTAGATGCTATAAAACCTGTTTTTATGCTAGCCGAATGGGAATCTAGAGACCTTCACGCCAAAGCCTTTGATATGACTTATGCTTGGAGCTGGAACGAAGCGGTTCATAAAATATGCCAAGGTCAAGCAGATGTAAATGCGTTATATATTTATTATTCATGGAATGAGAGCGCATTTCCAGATAATAGTATGCGCATGACTTTTGTAAGCAATCATGATAAAAACGCATGGGAAGGCACCATGTACGAACAATTTGGTGAAGGTTTGGAAGCAGCAATTGTATTATCTGTTATTGGAGAAGGTATGCCATTAATTTATAATGGACAAGAAGCGGGTAATTCCAAACGACTTGAGTTTTTTGAAAAAGACCCGATCCAATGGAAGGATCATGTTATTGGAGATTTGTACAAAAAACTATTCGCGCTAATGAAAGAAAATACAGCACTATGGCATGCCAAATGGGGAAGCCGAATGATAAAGGTGCCAAACAATCATGAAAGCGACGTGTTAAGTTTTGTGCGCCAAAACGAAAATGATAAGGTATTTGCAGTGTTTAATTTTTCAGATAATCCTAAATCCGTCGAATTTAAAGAGGAACTTTATCATGGAACTTTCAAGGAGTTTAATGCTAAAGAAACTGTAATGTTAAACACAAATACCGTTTTGGAATTAGCACCTTGGAGCTATAAAGTTTATATAAAATGAGTTCAATAAAAAAGACAATCATAAGATGAAAAAATCTCTTGTATTAATAGTGTTAACACTAATCATGATAAGTTGCAAGTCAAATAAAGAAGAAGCTAAAGAAGTCGATTCAGTAAAGTCCGAAACAATCGAAACACCATTCGTTTGGGAAGGTGCCAATCTCTATTTCTTATTAACGGATAGATTCAAAAACGGAGATACTTCTAACGATGTTAATTTCGGTAGAACCAAAGAAACCGCAAAATTAAGAGGTTTTAAAGGAGGCGACATTAAAGGGATAACCCAAAAAGTAAAAGAAGGTTATTTTACAGATTTAGGAATTAACGCCATTTGGATGACACCAATCGTTGAGCAAATTCATGGCGGAACCGATGAAGGCACAGGAGAGACTTATGGTTTTCATGGCTATTGGGCAAAAGATTGGACAGCTATTGATCCTAATTTTGGCACAAAGGAAGATTTGCATGAGTTAGTAAAAGAAGCACATGCGAGAGGTATCAGAATTGTATTGGATGCTGTCATTAATCATACAGGTCCAGTTACGGAAAAAGATCCAGTTTGGCCAGAGGCGTGGGTAAGAACCGAGCCACAATGTACCTACGATAATTACGAGAATACGATAAGTTGTACATTGGTTGCCAACTTACCAGATATTAGAACCGATAGCAATACCAACACCGAGTTGCCTCCACAATTGGTAGAAAAATGGGAAGCGGAAGGACGATACGAGCAAGAAATTAAAGAACTTGATGAATTTTTTGAGCGAACAGGTCATCCAAGAGCACCTCGTTTTTATATCATGAAATGGTTAACAGATTACATTACCGAATTCGGAGTCGATGGTTACAGGGTCGATACCGTAAAACATGTTGAAGAATATGTTTGGCAAGAATTCAAAAAAGAAGCGGATTATGCATTTTCGGAATATAAAAAGAACAATCCTGAAAAAGTTTTAGATGATAATAATTTTTACCTCGTTGGTGAAGTCTATAATTATGGCGTAAGCACAGGACAGGAATTCGATTTTGGAGATAAAAAAGTGAACTATTTTGATCCACCAAGTTTTCAAAGTTTGATAAATTTTGAATTCAAATACAATTCAAAAGATAAAGATTATGAAAACCTATTTAAACATTATGATTCCATTTTACATGATGAATTAAAAGGGTTCGGAACATTAAATTATTTAAGTTCCCATGATGATGGTAACCCTTTCGATTCTCTAAGAAAAAAACCTTTTGAAACGGCAAATAAATTATTGTTATCGCCCGGAACATCTCAAATTTACTATGGAGATGAGTCCGCAAGAACGCTCGCTGTTCCAAATACAGAAGGCGATGCTAAGTTGCGTTCAATGATGAATTGGGATTCTATTGCAAAACGTCCAAGAACTAAAGAAGTCTTAACACATTGGCAAAAATTAGGAAAATTTAGAGCGAAGCATCCTGGTATTGGAGCGGGAACGCATCAAATGATTACGAAATCACCATATTATTTTTATAGAAGTTATCAAAAAGGAGACTTTAAAGATTTAGTGGTTGTTGGATTAGAATTGAAGAAAGGAGAAAAAGTGATTGATGTTTCTAAAGTTTTTGTAGATGGCGATATCTTACATGACGCCTATTCAGGGCAATCATCGGAAGTTGAAAATGGAAAAATCACGATAACATCACCATTTGATGTGGTTTTATTAGAGAAGAAATAAATTATAAACACCCCTAAAGTCCCCTCAAGGGGACAATCCACTCAGTTGACTAGGACTATTGTCCCCTTGAGGGGACTTTAGGGGTGTAATAAAAGCATACCTAATAGGTTTTCAAAACCTTACAGGTCTTAAAATATTAAATTATGAAAACACATTTATTAAGTTTCGGAATCATATTAACGATATTCTCATGCAATACAAGTGAAAAACAAACCACAGAAATCACATCGCCAAACGAAAAGATGACCGTGAATTTCAATGTAAATAAGGAAGGACAACCATTTTACCTAGTTAAATTCAACAATAAAACAGTTGTAGATACCTCTTATTTAGGTTTTGAATTTAAAAATACTCCAGCCTTCAATAAAAATTTCAAAATTAAAAATACAAGCACTTCGACGTTAAATGAAACATGGCAAATGCCTTGGGGAGAACAATTGGATGTCGTAAACAATTATAATGAGTTAAAAATTGAACTTCAGGAAAAAACAAGTCCTGAACGACTTTTAAATATCGTATTTAAGGTTTATGACGATGGTATCGGTTTCCGGTACGAATTCCCAGAACAAGAGAATTTAAAAGACGATATTTTCATCACAGAAGAACATACCGAATTCAACTTAACAGCGGATTACAAAACCTTTTGGATTCCTGGAGATTGGGATATTTATGAACACTTGTACAACACCACAAATCTTTCGGAAATTGATGCTTTACAATTTGCCAATCACAAGAATTTAGCTCAAACTTATATTCCAGAAAATGCTGTAAACACACCAGTCACTATGGTTGGTAAAGATGGCACGCATTTAAGTTTTCACGAAGCCGCTTTAATTGATTATTCAGGTATGACCTTAAAAGTGGACACCAATCATTTGAATTTAAAAAGTAATTTGGTAGGTTCAGAAAACACAGATTATAAGGTAAAGAAAACAGTGCCTTTTAATACACCTTGGCGAACCATTCAAATTACGGATAATGCACCAGATTTAATTGAATCCAAACTCATCGTGAATCTTAACGAACCAAATAAATTAGGCGATGTGTCTTGGTTTAAACCTATGAAATATACTGGTGTGTGGTGGGAAATGCACTTGGGAAAATCCTCATGGGATTACGGAATGACACAAGATATGAGTACGTGGACCGATGGTGGGAAATCGCATGGCAAACATGGTGCTACTACTGAAAACGTAAAGAATTTCATTGATTTTTCAGCAAAGAATAATATTGGAGGTGTTTTAGTTGAAGGCTGGAATACAGGCTGGGAACATTGGATTGGTTTTGAGGACAGAGAAGGGGTTTTCGATTTCGTAACACCGTATCCAGATTATGATATTGACGAGGTGGTACGATATGGAAAAGAAAAAGGAGTTGACATCATTATGCACCATGAAACCTCTGCGGCAACCGAAACTTACGAAAAGCAACAAGATACAGCCTATGCTTTAATGCAGAAATACGGAATGCATGCTGTAAAATCAGGTTATGTCGGTAAAATTTTACCAAAAGGTGAATATCATCATGGACAATATATGGTGAATCACTATAACAACGCAGCCATAAAAGCAGCAAAATATGAAGTAGCGGTTAATGCTCACGAACCGATTAAGGCAACTGGGTTACGCAGAACCTATCCAAATATAATTTCGAGGGAAGGTTTACGTGGACAAGAGTTTAATGCGTGGGCGAGTGATGGTGGCAATCCACCAGAGCATTTACCAATTGTGGCTTTTACAAGAATGTTATCTGGACCTATTGATTATACACCTGGTATTTTCAACATAAAATTTGATGAGTATAAAAAAGACAATCAAGTCAACACAACCATTGCTCAGCAATTGGCTTTGTATGTGGTCATTTACAGTCCTGTACAAATGGCAGCCGATTTGGTGGAGCATTATGAAGCTAATCCAGAACCTTTTCAGTTCATCAAGGATGTTAGCGTAGATTGGGAAAAAACTGTAGTTTTGAATGGTGAAGTGGGTGATTTTGTGACCATTGCCAGAAAAGAGCGTCAAACTGGTTATTGGTTTGTTGGTGGAATAACCGATGAAAACTCGAGAAGTATGGAGTTAACATTCGATTTTTTAGAGGAGAACCAAAACTACGAAGCCATACTCTATAAAGATGGAGAAAAGGCACATTGGGACAATAATCCTTTGGATATCAACATTGAAAAGATGGAACTTAATGAGGAATCAAAATTAAGTGTAAAGTTAGCTGAAGGTGGAGGTTTTGCCATTAGCCTTATGAAGAAACAATAATAAAATTGATAACGCCTTATGAAAAACATAATTACAATACTTGTTTTGGTGCTGTGCTTCAATGGCGCGTTTGCTCAAGTAGGAGTCGGCACTACAGATCCTAAAAGTACATTAGATATTAATGGGAATTTATCGCTTAAGGTTGTGAGTTTAAATGGTGGACCTGGTGGTTCTGCTACTCCTATAGACGATGGTGTTTATATAAACTTATCTCCAACTCCCTTTAATGTTGAGTTTATTCTGCCTGATGCCACAACAGTTCCTGGAAGAATATATATTCTAAGGAATATATCAGATTCAGAAAACGCACTAATATATACATTCGGAGCAAATGCCACTGCTGGAGCAGGAGTTGAATTTTTTCGAGGAGATGGAAGAAATAGTCAAGGACCACTTGGTTCTGTAACAATGGCGCCAGATATTGGAAATGATGGTGGAGACATTACTAAAACATTAATCTTTATTAGTGATGGCTCCAACTGGACTTATGGACATTTGGGACTTTAGTTTATTTTAATAGACGGATAATATTGCTTTCTTTTTTCATTTAATAAAATTGATGTTTTTAAAATGTTCCTATTATAAGTGTTTAACGTCAAGAGTATCCTTTAATAATTGATAAAACCAATGTAAGATAGTAGAGCTAAAAGCGACTAGTTCAATTATACGTATCTTAGTATACTAAACCAACCACAGTTTTGGACATAAACGAGCACATAGAAACACCCTTTGAGATTAAAATTAGTTTCAATAAAATATTAAATCAGTATGAAAATTTGATTGCTGCTGATAATGATTTTATTGCGGCTAATGCACGACGTGTTTTGAAAATAGCAGAAGAGAATCCCATTTTAAGAGATGGTTTTAGTGATTTTTCATTATTAAAAACCTACGAAAAAGAAATAGAGGGATTGCTTCAAGATGCTTTCAGTCCTTTGTTGACTAAAAACGAGATTAAAACAGCGACTATTCCGTTTCATAATTTTACGTTTAACCGATCAGAACGTTTTAAAAATATATTAAAGACAGCAGGTGATGATTTTGAACTACAAATATTGAATATGCCTGCAGACGAGAAATATATTTTTGTCTGTGCTGTGATTTTAAACTTTTGCTACGGTTACAATATCAATTTCAAGCGTCCTTTTTTCTACGAAATACCAGATGCCAATGGCGTAATGCGCTATTATAAAATGCTGTACAATGCAGATTTTATTGAAATAATTCCAAAAGAAAATGCGCCAAAAATAACAAAATCAGATTTTGACGAACTATTGGATAATTTTGAAAATATAGAATTATGGAAGGAAAAATTTCCGCCAAATAGTTACGTTTTTAAAGGCTTTGTAATTTCAAATCTTTTTGATATTACGGACGACCAGTCCATATCTAATATAAAAACAAGTTTAATAGGCGATGACAAGCGAAAAAGTAAAAGCTTTATGGAAAACTTCCATGAAATATTTCGTTCGCTGTTAGGCTTAAAGGATATTCATGTTGGTTTTTCTACATACAATAAGGATGAAGATTCCTTTGAGCGCGTTTATGGTTCAGGTATGAGAAGTTTTTTATTAAATGATTTAGAAACTTCTCACTGCTCGGATACTTTGTGCAATTGGTCTTACAATCGCTTACTAAACGAAAAAAAATATTTTTCTATTTCAGATGTCAAAAAGCAATTTGAACATCCAGATAGAAATGCACCACACATAAAAATTCTGAACCAACAAGGTATCCAAAGTGCTATTTTTGCGCCAATTGCAAACGATGAAGGTTTAATGGGTATACTCGAAATTGTATCAGAAAAGCCAAAAGTTTTAAACAGTATCAATGCGAATAAATTAGCAGATGTTATGCCTTTTATTGTTTCTGCGGTCGAACGGTCAAAGAAGGAAGAAGAGAATTTAATCGAAGCTATTATTCAAAAAGAATGCACGTCCATTCATAAGAGTGTACATTGGAAATTCGTTCAAGAAGCAAGACATTACATCAAAGAGCAGCTTGAAAATAATGAAACACCAACCTTCAAAAAAATAGCGTTTGATGATGTTTATCCTTTATTTGGCCAATTAGATGTGAAAGGCTCATCTGATGCCAGAAATTTGGCAACTCAAAAGGATTTACAATTGCAACTTGGTTATGCCGAAAAAATCTTGAATAAAACACTGGATGAGAAAAGTCTGCCCATTTACGAACAGATAAAATTCCAAATTTCAGAATATAGTTCAGCTTTAAAAGACCATTTTAAAGTTGATAGTGAGCATGCGATAACTGTATTTTTAACCAAAGAAGTTTTACCAGTATTTCAACTTATCGCTGATACACAACCACTTGTTAAAAAAGAAATAGAGGATTATATTAGTAAGTTGGATAAAGAATTGGGAGTCGTTTATTTTTACAGAAGACATTATGATGAAACCGTGAAGTTGATAAACAACAATATGTCTTCTTTATTGGATGAAAAGCAGCTTGAAGCGCAGAAAATGTACCCTCATTTTTTTGAGCGATTTAAAACCGACGGCGTAGAACACAATATGTATATAGGAGAGTCTATAACCAAGGATGATAGTTTCAATGTGATCTACTTATACAATTTAAGGTTGTGGCAACTTCAGGTGATGTGCGAGATGGAGAACGAATATTATCAAAACCGACACGACTATCCCGTTTCTTTAGATGTAGCTTCCATGATTTTAGTTTTTAATCAGCCTTTATCCATCCGATTTAGAATGGATGAAAAACGTTTTGATGTTGATGGAACCTACAACGCACGTTACGAAGTGGTAAAAAAACGTGTCGATAAAGCGTACATTAAAGGTACTGAAGAACGTATTACTCAAAAAGGAAAACTAACTATAGTATATTCTCAAAAAGAAGACGAAGAAGAATATGAAAGATATATTAAGTTTCTGCAGTCCAAAAAAGTTTTAGATAATGATTTAGAATATCTTGAACTTGAAGATTTACAGGCTATTACAGGCTTAAAGGCCTTGCGAATAAGTATACTCTATCATAATGATAAGGATGATAAAACATTCTATACTTACAATGATTTAATGGAGACGATAAAGGCTTAAAAAGCTTTCGTAATACTGCCTATAGACTTGATAAAAAATGTCAACACATCGTCTATGCGACCTGTTTTTCTATTTAAGACACATCCAAAGATTCAGTAGTATTGTGTAAACCACAAGAAAGTGAGTACTCAACACCCAAATTCCGACATCGTCGAAACCAACGATTTTCAGAAATAATGAGCAACAATGGTGCTACTGACAATGACTCTAGGATTGGAACTTATCGAAAAAAACAATGTTTTATGATTAATGTATTGGCGAATGGTGCTTTTGCAATTTCCTAACAAATCGTTATGATTTTTTGGTTCGTTTTGCATCAAGGCAAAATGAACGTATATAAAAACCAATTCTATATCATGATAACCATGTTAAAACACTTAACGTATAATTTCAATAGAGACCATTAAATCCCAAATAATTTTCGCTATCCTCAAAATATCCTTGATTATAAACCGTCAATACATCATCTATATCAGAACCAGGATTGGTTTTTATAGCAATGGCAAACGAAATTAAGGATACAATAATTCCGATCATAAAGACTGTATAGGTTATACGCAATAATCTGTATTTTCGTTCCAATACAACACCTAAGAAATAGAGATCTTTAGTTAGTGCCTTATAAATATAATCTCGGTCTTTGACCATTTCACCAATAGCCCATTCGTATTCCTCTAATTTCATTTTATGGAAATTACCGAAAAAACTTAAATTTACCTTTTGGTTCTTGACATCTTCCTTGGTAAATTGGCCACTAGTAACATTGGGACGTGTAGCGATTATGGATAAAATCATGGAAACCACACAAAATAACGTGAATATAACTGTAGGCCAAGTTAAATAAGGGTTATTGTCTAATTTAGAAATAAGATTGGCAAGAACAACAGAAATAATAATAGCATTGACGGACAATAAAATATTTGCTTTGGTATCCGCAATATCGCTCAATTTAATGTGGTTTCTGAGTGCCACTCTATAAAACGTCTGCACACCACGTGATGAACTTTCATCTTTGTATTGTGCTTTGTACTTGGCTTTAAGCTTTTCAATATTAAGTTTCTTTTTACGCTTTTTCTTTTTCTTTAGTAGTTTGGCTAAGTTTTTTTCCTTTTGTGCTTGCCAGTTCTTTAAGGCATATTCTGTATAAAACTCGTGCTCTTTAGTGAGGACTTCAATATTCTCTTTTCGCCATTCGGAAGGTGTAAAGCTTACTCTGCCCTGTACTTCCAATTCTTTTCTCAAAAACTCACTAGCCTCTCTAAAATAGTCCTTCCCAAAATGTGAGGAATCGGCATCACGTATTATTTTCTCTAGTTTTTTAGTAGGTTTGGTATCAAACTTAGTCGCCATGATACAGTCAGCCACCGATTTAATAATGTCTTCATCTACCTTTTTGTCTTTCAAAAATTTAGTGGCTATTCTTACACCTTCCTCTTCATGGTTATCACAGCCTTTGGTATAACCTACATCGTGGAGTAAAGCCGTAAGCTCTAATATTTTCGCTTCTTTTTCAGTGACATCAGAATTTTCTATGAGTTCCCTTGTACTTCGCAATACACGTTCGGTATGTGTATAGTTATGATATATAAAAGTACCTGGTAGTTCGTTTTTTATAAGGTTAAAAACGAATTCCTGAGTTTCTTCAATTAGAGACTTTGACATGGGTCTTAATAATTTTTGTATGATGTGAAATTACAAAAAAGATGTAAGACTTAACATTTATTTTGGCATATGAGTTACAATGAAATCGTATTTTTATACAAAACCGAAATGAAATGTTTTAATATCGTAGTCGACCAACTGAGTTCAATATAAAGAACATTTCTTCTGAATCAAATAGTAAACTAATGCGTTTAAACTTAAGTGATACATTTAATGTAGAATTGCCATCTGATTCCAATACGACAAATACGAGACGCCAAGTCTCAAAGGCAGCCTATTCTTATGTGACACCAAAAGTACCGTCTATTCCCAAATTAATTCACGCTTCCAAAGACATGGTTGAAGCAATTGGTTTAGAGCTTGACGATATTGATTCTCAAGACTTCTTAGATATTTTCTCTGGAGCTAAAGTCTATCCAAAAACAAAACCCTATGCCATGGCTTATGCTGGTCATCAATTTGGGAATTGGGCTGGGCAACTTGGCGATGGAAGAGCAATTAACTTGTTTGAAGTAGAGCACAATGCTAAACGTTGGGCAATCCAACTCAAAGGATCTGGCGAAACACCATATTCTAGGCAAGGCGATGGTTTGGCCGTTTTACGGTCTTCAATTCGTGAATATCTATGCAGCGAGGCCATGTATCATTTGGGTGTGCCAACCACAAGAGCATTGAGTTTAATGTTGTCGGGAGATGATGTGCTTAGAGATATGTTGTACGATGGTAATCCGGATTATGAAAAAGGCGCTATAGTGGCGAGAGTAGCACCAACTTTTATCAGGTTTGGTAATTTTGAATTGTTTGCAGCCCGAAAGGACACAGAAAATCTAAAAAAGCTAACAGATTACACCATTAAACATTTTTATCCTGAATTAGCAAAACCTTCCAAAGATACCTATATCAAATTCTTTAAAGAAGTCACCAACCGAACTTTAGACATGATTATCCATTGGCAACGTGTTGGTTTTGTACATGGCGTGATGAACACCGATAACATGTCCATTTTAGGTTTAACGATAGATTATGGTCCTTATGGTTGGTTGGAAGATTTTGATTTGGGTTGGACACCAAACACAACGGACAGACAAAATAAACGGTATCGTTTTGGCAATCAACCTAGTATTGGACTATGGAATTTATTACAACTCGCCAATGCGCTTTTTACGTTAATTGAAGAACCTGAACCCCTAGAATCCATTCTCAAACAATATCAAAGAGATTTAGAGCAAAAATCACTGGATATGATGCGTTCTAAATTAGGGCTGTCACATCAAGAAGAAGCGGATGGAAAATTAGTGACAGATGTGCAAGATTGTTTATTGCTTTCTGAAACTGATATGACGATTTTCTTCCGATTATTAGCCAATTATAAAACAGGAAACCCGAAAAAAGGTTTAGACATAATACATGAAGCATTTTACAAACCAGAAGAAATAAAGGATGCTATTGAAGACCAATGGAAAGTTTGGTTTCAGGCTTACGACCAAAGATTACAAAAAGAGAAGTTATCAGATTCAGAGCGCCAAAAACATATGAACACTGTAAATCCAAAATATGTGCTTAGAAATTATATGGCTCAATTAGCTATTGATAAAGCCAACGAAGAAGATTACAGTTTAGTGGATGAATTATTTCAACTGCTAAAAAAGCCTTACGATGAACAACCTGAAAATGAAAAATGGTTTGCCAAACGTCCCGAATGGGCAAGACATAAAGTGGGTTGTTCTATGTTGAGCTGTAGTTCTTGATCATAAAAACAAAATAAAAATATGGATTTTTCAAAATTAAAAGTACTGTATATCAATTGTACCTTAAAAAAATCGCCTGTGCAGAGCCATACGGAAACGCTGATGAAAGTGTCTCAAAATATTCTGAAAAAGGAAAAGGTCTCGTTTGAAACCGTTCGCCTTATAGATTTTGACGTAGCTCCGGGAATTTATCCAGATATGACAGAACATGGTTGGGACAAAGATGAATGGCCTAGTATTTATAAGAAAGTCAATGAAGCAGATGTGTTAATTGTCGGAACACCGATTTGGCTAGGAGAAAAATCGTCTGAAGCCCAAAAATTAATTGAACGCCTTTATGCAATGAGCAGCAAAACCAATGATAAAGGACAGTACATTTACTATGGCAAAGTCGGTGGATGCATGGTTACAGGTAATGAAGATGGCATAAAACATTGTGCAATGGGAATCCTATATGCATTACAACACGTCGGCTATTCTATTCCGCCACAAGCGGATTGCGGATGGATAGGAGAAGTGGGACCTGGTCCAAGTTATGGAGATACGGAATGGAAAGGAAAAACCGAGGAGCCACCAGTTGGGTTCGATTCTGAATTTACAAATAGAAACACCACTTTTATGACCTATAATCTTCTGCACTTAGCAAAACTATTGAAAGAAAATAAAGGCTACAGCAATTACGGTAATTCGCGTGAAGCTTGGGATAGTGGTACACATTGGGCTTTTGATAATCCAGAATATAGATAAACGCAAAATTCGACTTAACAGTTCCTGCAAAGCACTGTACTCGATTTATTCTCAGTATCTAAAAAACCTGGCAGGTTTATAAAAACACGAACTATGAAAGCCATTTGGAATAATAAAATAATAGCAGAAAGTAATGATACCGTTGTAATCGAAAACAACCATTATTTCCCACATGAAAGTATAAAGGAAGAGTTCTTCAAACCGAGTAAACTAAATTCTGTATGTCCTTGGAAAGGAACAGCGTCATATTATACTATAGAAGTTGATGGGAAACAAAATACAGATGCAGCTTGGTTTTACCCAGAAGTATCAGAATTAGCAAAAGGTATTAAAAATCGGGTCGCATTTTGGCGTGGAGTAAAAATTGAAGACTGATGAAAAGCACCAAACTAAAGATAAAAAATAGAAAAGGATTAACTCTAAACGCCCATTTAGAATTACCAGCAAACCAAAAACCGAACTACTATGCCATTTTTGCACATTGTTTTACCTGCAGTAGCAGTTTTAGTGCGGTAAAAAATGTGAGTAGAGCACTCACTCAAGATGGTTTTGCAGTGTTGCGATTCGATTTTACAGGTTTAGGAAGAAGCGAGGGCGAATTTGCCGATAGTCATTTTTCGGCTAACGTAGAAGATTTGTTAGATGTTCAGACTTATATGACTGAAAATTACAAAGCACCAAGTTTATTGGTTGGTCATTCGTTGGGTGGCGCAGCTGTACTTGTCGCAGCTTCAAAGATTGATGCCATAAAAGCCGTGGCAACAATAAGTGCGCCATCAACCGTAGAGCATGTTAAACATTTGTTTTCCCATCAAGTTGAAGAAACAGAAGACAAAGGCGATATTGAGGTCAATATTGGAGGAAGACCATTTATAATCAATCAAGATTTTGTAAAGGAATTTGATAATACGGATTTGCCAGAAATAGTGAAGAATTTAAGAAAGCCGTTATTGATTATGCATTCGCCTTTCGACAATATTGTTGGAATTGAAAATGCAGAACAATTATATAAAAATGCACATCATCCAAAAAGTTTTATAACACTAGATAATGCTGATCATTTACTGTCCAATGAAAAAGATAGTCAGTACGCTGGAGAGATGATTGGTACTTGGGCAAAACGGTATTTTCCAAAAGTTGAAAATGTAATGTTAAGTACCGAAGGCGAACAATTAGTTGGTCATTTGAATATTGAAGAAGATAATTTTACAACATCAATTCAAACCAAAAACCATAGCTTTATTGCAGATGAACCAGCAAGTATTGGTGGCAACGACTTTGGGCCTTCGCCTTACGAATATCTCAATGCAGCACTGGCAGCATGTACGGTAATGACCTTAAAAATGTACTCAGAAAGAAAAAAATGGGATCTGAAAGAAGTATTTGTATATATTTCTCATTCCAGAAAACATAGTGACGATTTACAGGTAGCTGTAGATCAACCAAAGTACATGGACCACATTACTAAAAAACTAAAATTTGTCGGTGATTTAGATACTAAACAACAAGAACGATTAAAAGAAATAGCATCACGTTGCCCTGTGCATAAAACCATAGCCAGCGACGTCATTTTTGAAACTGAAATTATAAACAATTAGAAGTGCAGACATTACTAAAAAATACAATAACCAAAGATCGATTTTTAGAAATTAGACATCAAACGGCGTTAATTTGTAAATCCTTAAAACCTGAAGATGTTTCCATCCAACCCGTAGAATTTGTATCGCCATCAAAATGGCATTTGGCGCATTCAACCTGGTTTTTTGAACAATTTGTTTTAACGAAATACAAGTCGGGTTATAAAGTTTTTAATGATGATTTCGCTTACTACTTCAATAGCTATTACAATAATGTGGGAAAACGCGTGATGAGAGCAAATCGCGGCACTATGACACGCCCTACTTTGGATGAGGTTTTAAAATACAGAACCTATGTAAACCAAAAGCTTTCAGATTTTATCGAAGAAGGCATTTCGGATGACATTTCAGAGGTTATAGAAATCGGTCTGCAACACGAACAGCAACATCAAGAATTATTAATTTACGATATCAAGTACATTTTTGGTCATCAACCCTCGTTTCCTGTTTTGGATTTTCAAGTGCATTTACTAAAAGAAAATCAACCACAAGAATTTATTCACATTGAGGAAGGCGTTTACGAAATTGGTCATACCAATGAAGGCTTTTGTTTCGATAATGAACTAGGAAGGCATAAGGTTTACCTTCATGATTTTGAAATTTCCAATCGGCTTGTCACCAATTCAGAATATATTGAATTTATAGAAGCTGGTGGTTACAAGGACTTTAATCTTTGGCATGCTGATGGTTGGGAGTTTGTTCAGAATAACGAATTAAAATCGCCAATGTATTGGCATAAGGTCGATGGAAAATGGATGCAATATACCTTGCAAGGATTTAAAGAATTGGAAGGAGATTTACCAGTAAATCATATAACATTTTACGAAGCTTTTGCTTATGCACAATGGAAAGATATGCGATTGCCAACCGAGTTTGAATGGGAAGTGGCCTCAAAACAATTTGACCATGGGCAACTCTGGGAATGGACCAATAGTGCTTATTTACCTTACCCAAATTTCACCAAAGTAGAAGGCGCATTGGGTGAGTACAATGGTAAATTTATGGTCAATCAAATGGTATTGAGAGGTGGCTCGGTCGCAACCTCTAAAAACCATTGCAGACCAACTTATAGAAACTTTTTTACAGCTGACATGCGTTGGCTATTTTCAGGAATTAGATTAGCAAGATAAGCCCATAATGGGCATATGGCAAAATGATATTTGTAATAATAAAAACTATTCTTAATGACAAAGAATAATGCATTAGACATTGAAATGAAAAACACTTTCGCACAAGACGTGCTTAAAGGCTTAACAGCCAAAAACAAACACTTACCATCTAAGTATTTTTACGATGATAATGGAAGTCGCATATTTCAGGAAATTATGAATATGCCAGAATATTATCCTACCAATGCAGAGTTTGAGATTCTGTCCATGCAATCCAAACAGATATACAAGGCGCTCAAGTTTTCAGAACCTTTTAATATTATTGAATTAGGTGCTGGAGATGGCTTTAAAACTTTCAAGCTTTTAGAATATTTGGTAAATCATAATATTGATGTCCATTACATCCCTATCGATATTTCCCAAGAGGCTATGGATTTACTTTCGAATCGATTGACAGAAAAATTGCCTAATTTGAAAATACATCCAAAAGTGGGTGATTATTTTGAAATATTAAAGGGCAATCTCGAAAGCGATTACCCAAGTTTGTTGCTATTTTTAGGTGGAAATATTGGGAATTATCAAGAAGAAAAAGCGAAAGAACTATTAAACCTTTTTAATAAAAACATGAAGGTTGGTGACAAGCTTCTAATAGGTTTCGACCTAAAGAAAAACCCAATAATTATTCACAATGCCTATTACGATGCGCATGGCATTACAAAGCGTTTTAATCTCAATTTACTAATCCGAATTAATAGAGAGCTGGATGCCGATTTTAAAATTGATGATTTCGATTTCTACAGTTATTACAATCCTGCAACTGGAAATGTGAAAAGTTATCTGGTAAGTTTAAGAAAACAGACCGTGGAACTGAAAGCTTTAAATAAATCCATAGATTTTGATTATGACGAATTAGTATGGACTGAGCTTTCAAAAAAATATGCTATTGAAGAAATCCATAACTTAGCAAAGCAAACGGATTTTGCATTAAACTCAAATTTCTTGGATTGTAAACACTACTTCACTGATAGTCTTTGGGAAAAAATGGCATAAGGATTAATATCGGTAGGAATATGGCTAAGAAACTAACTCAAAAAAAGGGTTATTTACGACAAAAATTAAAATATGATTAAGTTATACAAAATAGCGGTATTATTTATTGCTGTTGCTTTCTTAATAGGTTGTGCCACTTCTAAGGCACAATATAAAGAAGAAGCTGATAAAACCAACGAATTACCAGATAAAGACATAGAGAAAACCTTTTATTTAATTGGTGATGCTGGTAAGTCGCCACAAGGTGGTATGTCTAAAGCCTTAACAGCGTTTAAGAATCATACGGCTGATAAAAATACAACCGAAGACTTTGTGCTCTTTTTAGGAGATAATATTTATCCAGATGGATTGCCAAAGAAAGGTGAAAAAGGGCGTTCGGAGGCGGAAAATGCTTTAGATGGACAACTGAAATCCATTGAAGGTTTTAATGGTGAAGTACTCTTTATTCCAGGAAATCACGATTGGTATGCTAACGGCCTTAAAGGTTTGAAACGCGAGGAAAAGTATATTGAAGATGCTTTAGTCAAGAAGGCTTTCGAACCTGATAATGGTTGTCCTCTTGAGGATTTTGACATCGGAGATGATATTAAGCTTATTGTCATAGATACACAATGGTATTTAGAAAATTGGAACAATCATCCCACCATGAATGACGAATGCGAAATAAAGACGAGGGAGCGGTTCTTCCTAGAGTTAGAGGGCGAACTGAAAAAAGCACAAAACAAAACTATAGTATTTGCCATGCATCATCCTATGTATACCAATGGTGTTCATGGAGGTCAGTATGCATTTTCCAAACATTTGTTTCCAACACAGAAAAAATTGCCGCTGCCTGTTTTAGCCTCATTGGCAACTCAGATTAGAACACAAGGCGGTGTTTCTATTCAAGACCGTTATAATGAGCGTTATAACAACCTGATGAACCGTTTGGAGACGATGACTTTAGATACGGAAAACGTCATATTCGTTTCAGGCCATGAGCATACACTTCAATATTTGGAAAAAGGAAAGATTAAACAAATCGTTTCTGGTTCTGGAGCCAAAGAAGGGTATGCATCCCTAAAGAATACTGGTTTATTTAGCTATGGAAAACAAGGTTTTGCAGAGTTAACCGTTTTTAAAGATGGTAGTAGTTGGGTTACCATGTATGGCGCAGAAAATGGTAATGCCACCAAGCTCTTTGTAAAAGAAATTTTTCCACCAACAGCGCAATATGATGTATCTCAATTACCAGACAGCTTCCCTCAAGAAATTGAAACTTCGGTTTACACAAAGGAACAAACTGAAAAAACCGGCTTTTTTGAATCTATTTGGGGAGATCATTACAGAGATGTTTACAGTCAGAAAATTAAAGCAGATGTTACCACTTTAGATACGCTTTATGGTGGTTTGGAAATTGTAAGAACTGGTGGAGGTCATCAAACACGCTCTATAAGATTAAAAACAAAAGATGGCAGAGAGCTCAATATGAGAGCGCTTAAAAAAAGTGCCACACAATATTTACAGACCGTTTTATTTAAAGACACTTACATACAAGATGAGTTTGAAAGAACGGCTGTTGAAGGTCTGATTCTTGATTTTTACACCGCAGCGCATCCCTATGCATTTATGGTGGTACCAGATTTGTCTGATGCTGCCGAAATATATCATACCAATCCTAGGATTTTCTATATTCCAAAGCACAAATATTTAGGGAAATATAATAAGGATTATGGAGATGAACTCTACATGATTGAGGAGCGTCCGGAGGAAAACTATACCGACGAGCGTAATTTTGGTTATGCTGATGATATTGAAAGTACGCATGATATTATAGAAAAGGTACGGGAAGATGAAAAGTATAAAATAGATGATAATGCTTATGTAAGAGCACGTTTATTTGATATGCTGATTGGCGATTGGGATCGCCACCAAGACCAATGGCGTTGGGCGCAATTTGACCAAGAAAATGGCGATAAGCTCTTTAGGCCAATTCCAAGGGATAGAGACCAGGTGTTTTCAAATTTTGATGGTGGTTTATTGGATGTGATGAGAGTCATTGCAGGTCCAACAAAACAGCTTCAGGTCTATGATGAAACATTGGAAGATATTAAATGGATGAATTCCGCAGGTATAAAATTAGATCGTGTATTGGTGCAACAATCAACTAGGGAACAATGGTTAAAACATGCTAAATTTCTCCAAGATAATATTACGGACGATGTCATTGAAGAAGCATTTTCTAAGGTGCCAGAAGCTGCTCAAGATGAAACACTTGACGATATAAAAAAGAAACTTAAAGGACGACGCGGTAACCTTGTGGATATTGCCACACGATATTACGAATACTTAAACGGTTTGGTGATCCTTACAGGTACAGATAAGGATGATTACATCGAAGTAACTAGAATTGGGGACAACGAAACCCATGTTAAGATATCTAGAATTAAAGATGGTGAAAAAGGGGAAGTTATTGTCGATAGAACTTTTAATAAAGAAGTGACTAAAGAAATTTGGGTCTACGGTTTGGATGACAAAGATATATTTGAAGTGAGCGGCAAAGCCAATAATTTAATATTTACGAGATTAATTGGCGGACAGGAAAATGATACGTACATCATTAATAATGGAAGACGTATTAAAATATACGATCACCAAAGTAAACCTAATACCATACAGGAGAAGAAAGGAGGAACACTAAGATTGACTGATGTTTATAAATTGAATCTTTTTGATTACCAAAAAAACATAGTAAACACTGGTGTAATCACGCCAGCCATCGGCTTTAATCCAGATGATGGTTTTTCTTTGGGCTTATCTTATGTTTCAACCATAAATGGTTTTCAGCGTAATCCGTTTTCGCAACAACACCGTTTTAAAGGTGGTTACTTTTTTGCTACAAGCGGATTTTCCCTTAATTATGATGGCGAATTTGCTAATATAAAAGACGATTGGAATTTACACGTTGGCGGTCAATTTACCTCAGAAAATTTCGCCAATAATTTTTTCGGTTACGGTAATGAAACAGAGAATTTGGACGATGAATTAGACTTAGATTATAATCGTGTAAAAACCAGTATTTATATGGCTAAAGTCGGAATTTTGAAGAAAGGTAATTTTGGTAGTGATTATGGTTTCCGAGCAATAATAGAAGGTATTGAATTAGGTGAAACGCCTGATAGATTTATAACGAGTTTTACTAATGCTTCAGAAGATGGTTTTTTCGACCGTAGAATCTTTGGAGCACTTGAAGCAGAATACAATTATGAGAGTTTTGATAAAAAACTTGCGCCAACGAGAGGGATGACCTTTCTTTTAAATGTAGGAGCAAAAACTGAAATTGACAACACTAAATATACTTATGGTTATATCAATTCCAATTTAGGATTTTATAATGCGATTTCCAGAAATAGAAAATTAGTTTTGAAAACCGATTTACGAACACAGTTTAGGATAGGTAATGATTTAATATTTTATCAGGCTGCAAATATTGGAGGGCAAAACGGACTAAGAGGTTTTAGAACAGAACGCTTTACCGGTCGAAATTCTTTAGTCGGAAGTACGGATTTGAGATATGCCTTTAATCAATTCAAAACAGGTATATTGCCATTGCAAGTCGGCGTTTTTGGTGGTTTCGATGTCGGAAGAGTTTGGCTTAAAGACGATTTTTCAGATAAATGGCACAACGATTATGGAGGTGGTTTTTGGGTAACGGCCGCAGATAGCCTTTCAGGTACATTTAACTTATTCAATAGTGTGGAAGGCTTGCGTTTTTCATTTGGATTTGGACTCAATTTTTAATTCGGTAATGTGAAAAACTATTTTTATAGAATTTGGAATTCACTAGGTAAACTAGAGAGCAATATTGCTTTCTATCCTTCAATTATTAGTCTTTTTGGATTGCTTTTTGCTTTTTTTATGATTTATTTAGAAAGCAAAGGTGTTTCTAAATATTTGGTGGAAAACGCACCGATTTTAGTAGTTAATAACACCGAAACAGCAAGGGCACTTCTTACAACATTTGTAGCAGGTTTAATCTCCATTATGGTGTTTAGTTTTTCGCTGGTAATGATTTTGCTGAATCAAGCGTCGAGTAATTTTTCGCCAAGGGTACTACCAGGATTGATTTCCAACAGAAGGCATCAGATTATACTCGGTATCTACAACTCCACATTGTTGTACTGTATTTTCACACTGGTATCCATTACACCAAATGGCGACAAATATCAAATGCCTGGTTTTTCAGTGTTATTGGGAATTATTTTCATGACTGTCAGTTTGGGTGCTTTCATTTATTTTATCCATTCCATTTCGCAAGAGATTCAAGTGAATACCATAATGGACAAAATCTTTAGAAAGTCTAAAGCACGTTTAGAAAAGTTGGTGGAAGCTGAAAAACATATTGACACTGACTTTGAAGATTCGTCAGATTGGAAAAGCATCATGGCAAATACTACAGGTTACATGCAAGATGTAAGCTTAAAATCACTTGCTGGTTTAGCAGAAGAACATAATTTGAAAATAGCAATTGTTCCTATAAAAGGTGCATATATCCTAAAAGGGATTCCCGTACTTAAATACAAAGGCGAACTGAATGAAGATATCGATGGTAAAGAGGATTTAGAAACACAGTTAATAGAAGCATTTACATTCTCCAATAATGAACTAATTGAAGATAATTATATCCTTGCCTTTAAGCAAATTACGGAAATTGCACTGAAGGCTATGTCGCCAGGTATAAATGATCCAGGCACATGTATCAATGCCATTGATTACCTAACGGAACTTTTTGCATTACGAATGACTAAAAAAGACAATAGCTATTATTTTAATGACGATAAAAAAGCAGTTATCCATATTAAAACCGTTAGTTTTGAAGAGTTGTTATATAACGTTATGGCAGCTATGCGTAATTATTGTAAACACGATATTATTGTAGTTCAAAAATTATTTATTATGTTTCAATATTTACTTCAACAGAATAATGTATTGAATGAAAACTATAAAGAAGTCCTTATAAAAGAAGTGATCAACCTTAAAAAAGATGCTCTAAATAATCATAGCAACGAGGCAGATATCAAAACCATAGAAGATTATATGGCCAAACTTCAAAATGTAAATCCTTCGGAATATACTTTTGAAACTTAACATAAAGGATTTTAAAATCAGTAACCTTCAATTCATCATGTCGAATTTAATTACCGAATGGCAAACCATAAAGATATCATTATAATTGGAGGAGGCGCAGCAGGTTTTTTTGCCGCTGTCAACATCGCAGAACAGCACCCAGAACTATCAGTTGCTATTTTGGAACGCGGAAAAGAAGGCTTGCAAAAAGTCAAAATCTCAGGTGGTGGACGATGTAACGTTACACATGCCGAGTTTATCCCTTCGGAATTAGTACAGAATTATCCAAGAGGAGAAAAAGAGCTTTTGGGACCCTTTCATAGTTTTATGACAGGCGATACCATTGCTTGGTTCGAAGAACGCGGTGTAGAGTTGAAAATTGAAGAAGATGGAAGAATGTTCCCTGTCTCAAATTCATCACAAACTATTATTGATTGCTTTTTAAATGAAGCCGAAAAACATCAGGTTGAGGTATTGTATAACCATGCTGTGAAAACTATTCATCCTTTAGAAACTGGCTTTGAAATTGAAACTTCACAAGGCCTTTTTCAATCCAAAAAACTATTGGTCGCCACCGGAAGCAATCCTAAAATCTGGAAGTTGCTTGAGAATTTAGGCCACACTATTATTCAACCAGTTCCATCTTTATTTACTTTTGATATTAAGGATAAACGCATCAAGAATATTCCCGGAGTCGTTGCTAAAAATGTTGACATTAAAGTCGTAGGAACCAGTTTAGAATCCAATGGCCCATTATTAATTACGCATGTCGGCATGAGTGCGCCTGCCATTTTAAAACTATCAGCTTTTGGAGCTGTTGAGCTGGCCAAACGCAAATATAATTTTAAGATTGAAGTGAATTTTATTCAACTGGATTTTGAGATGTGTTTAGAAGCACTTAAAAATTTTAAACAAGAGTTTGCTAAAAAATCAGTGGTCAAATCCGCGCAATTCGATTTGCCAAAACGCCTCTGGAAAACGTTGGTTTCAGCTTCAGACATAGCCGACATAGAACGATGGGCAGATATCAATAAACAACAGTTAGAAGCCTTAAGTTCTCAATTAACCCAAGCTATTTTTCAAGTGACGGGAAAAAGTACATTCAAGGAAGAATTTGTGACAGCAGGCGGTGTAGATCTAAAAGAAGTAAACTTTAAAACCTTTGAAAGCAAACGAATTCCCAATCTTTATTTTGCGGGTGAAGTGATAAATGTAGATGCCGTTACAGGTGGATTTAATTTTCAGAATGCATGGACAGGCGCTTATATTGCGGCTCTGTCTATTATGCTACAATAATTTTCGTTATTTCCTGCATAAGTCAAAATGATGGCTTTAAAATCTTCAAAAATATAAGGTTTGGTAATAATCTGATCAAAACCTGCTACTTCAGCTTTAGTGGAAATTTCGGACGAATTTAGAGCGGTTAGTGCCAGTATAGGAATATGAGAATTAAACATTCTAATATGCTTGGTCACTTCATAACCGTCCATGTCTGGCATATTAATATCCATTAGAATCATGTCAAAATCCTTCTGTTTCACTAGAGATATCGCTTCTCTGCCATTGGCAATGGTTTCACAACTAAACCCGTTTATTTTTTCGATGTTCTTTTGTGTAATCAGCAGATTGATTTTGTTATCATCGACGACTAAAACGCGTACATCACGTTTCGGTAAAATTGATGCTCCTATACGTTGTTCTAACGCTTTTGATAGTTTAAATTCTATGTCAAAGAAAAAACAGGTGCCTTCATTTGGTGTGGATACAAAATCGATATCGGCATTATGGCTTTCCAATAGGGTTTTTACAATATATAAGCCCAGACCAGAACCACTACTGTTCTTATTTAGAAACGCTTTGTTTTCAAACGCACTAAATACTATTGAGCGATGCTCCTCTTTTATGCCAATACCAGTATCTTTAATTTCAAAACGTAATGTGACGTCATCGTTAGTTCTTTCCTGTTCAAAAACGTTTATGGAAATAGACCCTTTTTTAGTATAACGGATGGCATTAAAGGCCAAATTGATGAGTATTTGACTAAACGCCACTTTATCGATCAAGATATATTCGTTATCATCAGATGCGTCAATATGTACTTTGAGTTCTAAACCTTTGTTTTCTGCTGCTATCGCTACTGTGCTTAGAACATGACCAACAATTTTCTTGATTCTATCTGGTTTTAATCGCAGGTTTTTTTTCTCAAATTTAAGTCGGTTGGCCTGTAAAATGTTATCGATTAAAATGGACATATAATTACTTGATGATATCAGCGAGTCCAAATAAGACTGTTTTTTAGTATCGTCATTTTCTTGATCTATAAGCGTTGCCAAACCACTAATACCATAAATCGGTGTACGAAGTTCGTGACTTAATACGGAGAAAAATTCAAGTCTATCTTTATCAATAGCCTTAAGTTTAGAGTTTGAGGCTTTTAACGCTTCATTGATATTAACAATATTCTTTCTTGCTTTAAAATAGAAGTAAAAGATGGTCAAAATTACAATCAAGGCTATACTCATCACAATTGTACTTATTAAGAATATCTCTGAATTTCTAGCATTTTGATTTCTTACTTCATTTGATAATTTTAGTTCTTGTTCAGCATTTATAATTTTAGAAATCAGCTCACCATTTCTGTTATTTTGTTTTTCAACATTTGTAAGTGCTTTATATTTATATGCGTCAGATTTTAAGAGATATTTAGTAGCCGAATCTAAATTTTTAATATTGTTGGTGTAATAGATGTATTTATAATAGTTAAAAGTGGCTAATTTGCGGTAAGAGTTGACATCTGTACCCAATGATGTTTTAAGTTTTTCTTCATTGATTAAAAATAGCAGATCATAACCATTGGCTTTGAATTTGGATAATTTTACCTTTGCCAAGGCTCTGTGGTATTGATAGGATTGGAATAAATTCTTTTTTAAATTTTCAGTACGGTAACTTTTGGAGTAATTGAGTTTTTCAAAATCTGTGGAGTTTAAAGCTTCTAGACCTATTTTACTATAGGCTAACATACTTTTGTTATCATTACTGAAGTAGTCTTTTTTTATTTTATATTCCAGATTGATGAAATAAATCTCACTATTTAGAGCTTTGGAAACCGCTTCGGCTTTAGGAAAAATACTGTCAAATTTCTTGTAGTTCTTTTCATAAACATAAGTATATAGCAAACCAGATAATGATCGGTCTATTCCTTTTTTGTCGTTAAGGGAATCGTATATTTTAAAGGCTTTTTTGTGGTAGGATTCAGCAGTTTTGAAATTAGACAATTTTGCCAACACATTGCCTAATGCATTATAAGATTTAGCTTCCGTCGGTTTTAAGTTATATTCTTGTGAAAAGCTAATTGCTTCGTTAAGTAATAGTGTGGCTTTATACAAACTGTCGTTTTTTACCAATAAATCAAGTTTATAGGTGTCAAAGGTACAATTAGAACTGCTATCAGCTTTTGTAAGTGGTTCTTGTGCGCACACAATTAAGCCATTATATAGTAGGCAAACAAACAAAATAATAACAGTGTTCGATTTGGGAAAACACATGACATTATAGTATTAATGCAGTAAAACTACACCATTTCTTTAATTCAGCAACGTTTTGTCGTGTTTATTTGCGTTTGGTGGATTTTATTTATTAGGTTGCTTTTATCAGATAGCAGTTAATTTAAAGATTTTGAATGGGTTAGAATGAATTGTTAAATTTTGAAAAAATTATATATACAATATATATATTTGATATATAAAAAATGTATTAATGATGGGAAAGACAAAAAAATTGATAGAGTTAGACGATAAAGCCATCGCTATTTTAGAAAAACAAGCTAAACTACAAAAACGCTCGTTAAAAAATTATATTGAGTTTACGCTTGAAGATATTGCCATGCGCTACAGCGAACCATCAGAAGAATATAAAAAGATGATGGATGATATGTTAGATAGAGTAGATAGGGGAGAAATAGAATTTATACCAGTACAAGACTTTAGGAAAAAGTATGATTTATAAACTGATTATTAGTCCTGAGGCTTTTCGTGAAATTGAATTAGCAGAATGTTTCTTTAAAATTAAAGGCGTCGAACAATCATTTTTAAATGACTTAAACAAACAGTTTTTGTTCTTGGAAAAAGCACCATTATCTCGCCAAATTAGGTACAGGAACATTAGAATTTATCTTTTAGAAATCTATAATTACGCTATTCATTATAAAGTTAACGAGGGACAAGTTATGATTTTACATATTTTCAATCAATCTCAAGATTATTAAATGAAAACCTACATCGCACTTTTAAGAGGTATCAATGTTGGTGGCCATAAAAAAGTCCCAATGGCAGAGCTCAGGGAATTATTAGAGAAATCGGGATTCGAAAATGTAAAAACCTATATTCAAAGTGGCAATGTTATTTTCCAATCTTCGGAAAACGAAGTCAATGCACTAGAAGACAAAATCAAAACCTTGATATTAGACTACTTTGGTTTTGAAGTTCCGGTTTTAGTAAGAACGCGCCAAGAATTGCTAACTATTTTTAATAATTGCCCTTTTAGTGAAGCAAAAAAGGTAGAAAGCTACTTTATAATGCTTAGTAAAATGCCACAAAAAGAGGTGACAAAAGAAGCATCTCAAAAAACATATCCAGATGATGAGTATGCCATTATAAACGCTTGTATTTATTTGTTTTGCGCCAAAGGCTATGGACGTGCAAAATTCAATTTGGGGTATTTTGAAAATAAATTGAATGTCAATGCGACTGCTAGAAACTATAAAACCATGGTAAAACTACTCGCATTGTCAGAAGAATAAAGTAAGACAAATTCAAAAAAGTTTGCGAAGCAGAAGAATATAAAATTATAAATGATTGTATTTATTTCTTCTCTGGATATGGGTATCGAAAGGCCATAATTAGTTCTAAGTTTTTGACGTAAACTAAAAGCAGATGCCACTGCTCGAAATTTTCGAAGAATGGCAAAGCTATTAGAATTACTATTGATTAATTCCCACTATATGATATAGTGATCAGACTACTAGAAATAGAATTACCCCTAATATTCTTATCAATTAATCTTTGTTTTTATAAATAGAACGTCTGAGATCAACTGAATAATCAATTAAAAAGAAACGATTAGTTCTGCTTCACCTGTAGCAGAGCTCATTTCATTTACGTAATAATCGTATGAAATCGTATTCAAGGTATTTACGGATGCGCTAGCGAATCTAATAACATATTTATCAATAGATGCCACATATTCAATAGGGCCAGTATGTGTCTGTGAATCATTAGTCCAAGTGTAAATGTTTCCGGCAACATAAGTATTACCTTCATAGACAAATCCATCTTGAGATACTTCGACTTGATATAATGTTGCATCATCATCTACAGGAATTTCAAAACCGCAACCTAATATGACACGTTCTCCATTACCCTCAGGAAAACGATTCTTTTCCCAATAAGAAATATTTATAGTTGATATTACGGTCTCAGGTTCTGTTTCAAAAAAGAAAGCGGCTTCAGAAATTCCACCTTTACCATCGTCAGCAATAATATAACCATCATAACTGGTTTCTGGTTCTAAACCTGTAAAGTTATAAGATAATGCAGTACCTCCTGTTGAGATCAGCTGATCTTCTAAATAAATTGAATAGGTAATAGGGTCATCGTCAATATCAATGGCTTCTGTCCATTCTATATTGGCGCCGTCCATACGTGTTTCTAAGATGGTTACAGAAAATGGACCTGGATCAAGGTTATCTGGGTCGTTTTCTTCAGATGAGCAATTAAATACTAAAAATAGTATAGCGAATACATAACTGAATTTTTTCATAATATTTTGGTTTAATTAGATTATTTGTTTAGACATCGAAAATTTTAAAGAATGTCATCCTATTTTTTAATTTTTAACCGAATGAGAAAATCATAATACTATTTTTAAACATTATAAAACCATTATCTTTGTCAGATATCTACAAGTAATGACAGAACAAGATTTTATCCTCAAATCCTACAATACCAATATTGAAAACGGTACCGTAAAATGGGAATCACCAAGTAATATTGCTTTGGTAAAATATTGGGGAAAAAAGGCACATCAAATTCCAGAGAATCCATCGATAAGTTTTACGCTTTCCGATTGTAAAACCATAACGGAAATCTCATTTGCTAAAAGAGACCTTTCGACTGGTTTTAGCTTCGAAGTATATTTTGAAGGAAAGAAAAACGAAGCTTTCAAGCCAAAAATTCAAACCTTTTTTGAACGTATTGAAACCTATATGCCATTTTTGAGGGATTACCATTTCAAAATTGAAACCTCAAACACATTTCCTCATAGTTCAGGAATTGCCTCTTCAGCATCTGGCATGAGCGCCATAGCACTTTGCTTAATGAGTATTGAGCGGTCGCTGAGTGAAGTCGAAGTGACAGATAAGTCATTTAACCAAAAAGCCTCATTTCTAGCGCGTTTAGGTTCAGGAAGTGCGTGCAGAAGTATAGAGGGCGAACTCGTGGTATGGGGAAAAAATGAAAGTATTCCTGAGAGTTCAGACTTATATGGTGTAAAATTTGAAGGCGATGTGCATTCAAATTTCAACAATTTCCAAGACACTATTTTATTGGTCGATAAAGGCGAAAAGCAAGTCAGCAGTACTGTTGGTCACCAATTAATGTATGGTCATCCTTTTGCTCAAGAGCGATTTATGCAAGCACATGAAAATTTAGCGCAGCTGAAAACAATTCTAGCTTCTGGCAATTTAGACGAATTCATAAAAATTGTGGAAAGTGAAGCCTTAACGCTACATGCCATGATGATGACGAGCATGCCTTACTTCATTTTAATGAAACCTAACACCCTGGAAATCATCAATAAAATTTGGTCCTATAGAGAAAAAACCAATTCTAAAGTCTGTTTTACACTTGATGCAGGAGCAAATGTCCATGTGTTATATCCGCAAAAAGAAAAGGAATCGGTTCTCGAATTTATTAAGAATGAATTGATTAGGTATTGTCAAAATGAGCACTATATTTGCGACCAAATTGGCAAAGGGGCTTTGCAAATTAATAATTAATAATGACAAAGTAATAATTTATAATTTGGAATTAAAAACCTATATTACAGGGGTTTAACTTAAATTATTCATTATGAAACCAAATATCATTAAAGAAAAGAGTTTTGATTTTGCTGTTAATATCGTAAATCTGTACAAAGATTTGGCATACAACAAAAAGGAATTTGTAATGTCGAGACAACTATTAAAATCGGGAACATCGATAGGAGCAAATGTCCGAGAAGCCGAGTTTGCCCAGAGCAAATTAGATTTTATTAGCAAAATGTCAATTAGTTTAAAAGAGGCTAATGAAACAGACTATTGGCTAGACTTACTTCATGCAACAGAATTTTTAAGTGAAGACGAATTCGATAAATTTAAGCCTAAATCGCAGGAAATGTTACGATTATTGGTTAGTATTGTAAAAACATCTAAAGAATAATCATTAACTTTGCATTATTAATTTTTCATTATACATGAAGGGACCATTATTTTACTCAAAGATTCTTTTATTCGGAGAATACGGAATCATCAAAGATTCTAAAGGCTTATCTATTCCATATAATTTTTACAACGGCGCTTTAAAAGTGGATGAAAATCCTAATAAATTGGCTCAAGATTCTAATGCCAGTTTAAAACGTTTTGTAACGTATTTAAAAGGTTTGGATAAAGAATTGGTAACTTTTGATATTGACAGCTTACAACAAGATGTGGATACCGGAATGTATTTCGATTCTTCAATTCCACAAGGCTATGGTGTAGGAAGTAGTGGTGCTTTAGTTGCTGCGATTTACGATAAATATGCCATCGATAAAATTACCGTTTTAGAAAATCTGACTCGTGAGAAACTCTTGAAGTTAAAAACAGTTTTCTCTGAAATGGAATCGTTTTTTCATGGAAAATCTTCAGGCTTAGACCCATTGAACAGTTATTTAAGTCTTCCTATTCTAATCAACTCTAAAGACAATATTGAAGCTACAGGAATTCCTTCTCAACAAACAGAAGGAAAAGGAGCAGTTTTCCTGTTGGATAGTGGAATTGTTGGGGAAACGGCACCAATGGTCAGTATTTTTATGGAAAGTATGAAGAATGAAGGGTTTCGTAGCATGCTTAAAGATCAATTCATAAAACACACCGATGCTTGTGTAGATGATTTCTTAAAAGGCGATATAAAATCCTTATTCAAAAACACTAAGCAACTCTCAAAAGTGGTGCTTAATAATTTTAAGCCAATGATTCCTGCCCAGTTTCACGAACTTTGGAAAAAAGGCATTGACACAAACGATTACTACTTAAAACTTTGTGGCTCTGGCGGTGGAGGCTATATTTTAGGCTTTACCGAAAATATCGAAAAAGCTAAAGAAGCATTAAAAGGACAGAAATTGGAAGTGGTATATAGCTTCTAATACGAATGATATAATATACAGACCTCACAGGTTTTTATAACTTGTGAGGTTTTTTTAATTAAAGCCATGTTAACAAGACGGCAGAAACACATTCTTCTAAAATTTTTCAGCCTGTTCTCGGTCGTTCGAGGTTATAATATTCTTGTTATCGTTATTGCCCAATACTTAGCTTCCGTTTACATTTTTGGTCATGATAAACCGGTAAAAGCTGTACTGTTAGATGTCAACCTCTTAATGTTGGTATTAGCGTCTTCAGCGACGATAGCAGGTGGTTATATTATCAATAATTTCTACGATTCTGAAAAAGACCTCATTAATAAACCAAGAAAAACGATGTTAGATCGTTTGGTAAGTCAGAATACCAAATTGTCGTTTTATTTTGTGCTGAATTTCTTATCTGTAGTTTTTGCGAGTTATGTGTCATTCAAAGCGGTTATCTTTTTCGCCATTTATATTTTCGCCATTTGGTTCTATTCGCATCGTTTAAAGAAACAACCGATGGTTGGTAATATAGTGTCTGCCATATTAACGGTAACGCCATTTTTTGTCATTTTTATCTATTATCAGAATTTTGAAAAAGTCGTTTTTGCCCATGGTATATTTTTGTTTCTATTGATTTCCATGCGCGAACTCACAAAGGATTTAGAGAACATAAAAGGCGATTTGGCCTTAAATTACAGAACGGTTCCTGTAGTTTATGGCGAAAAAGTATCAAAAACGATGCTAACCGTTGTTGGTGTTTTAACCATGGTTTCGGCCGTGTTACTTATTTCGTTTTTCAAGATTGGACACATGTATTATTACTTCTATCTTAGTATAGGCTTATTGTTTCTCTATCTCATTTTACTGTTAAAATCAAATAAGAAAACCCATTATTTGATTCTTCATAATATCTTAAAGTTTATCATTGTCGCTGGTGTATTCTCCATACTATTGATTGATGTTTCTATTGTTTTGAATAGGATATAGATACACGTTTTATGGTTTCGAGTTGTTTCACTCAAACAAGTTAAGGATTTACGTAGATGCTATTATCTAAAATTATACCTTTGCATCTTATATCATTAGTGTTTAACACAATGGTAGAATTTATAGTAATAATTAATAAAATTCCCGTTTTCACGGGGAATGTATATGAGCAGACATCAAGATAGCAAAGGAAAAGGAAAAGGGAAAACTTCAGGAAGAGGAAATGCTAATAGCAAAACCAAAAGTTATGCTAGAGGAAACGCTCCTTCTAAAAAGAAAAAACAACCAGCAAAGCAAACCTCAAATCCAGATGAGATGCGTTTAAATAAATACATTGCCAATTCTGGTGTGTGTTCGCGTCGCGAAGCGGATGAGAATATTGCTATTGGCTTGGTATCCGTAAACGGTAAGATCATTACCGAAATGGGCTATAAAGTAAAACGAAGCGACGAAGTGAAGTTCGATGGGCAACGCATTACTCCAGAACCAAATGTCTATGTGCTATTGAATAAGCCTAAAGGCTTTGCGACCACAACAGCTGAAGGAAAAGGTAGAACCGTTATGGATTTGGTGGCCAATGCGACCAATGCCAGCATAAAGCCAATAGGGCGTTTAGGGCGTAATTCGTTAGGATTGTTGTTGTTTACCAATGACGATAAGGTGGTACAGAAATTTACCAATTCCAAAAAAGGCGTTGAGCGTTTATTCCAGGTAGAGTTGGATAAAAACCTAAAATTTGAAGACCTTAAAAAGATTCAAGAAGGTTTTAAGGTCGAAGGGAAGTTAATCACGGTTGAAGAAATTAGTTATATACAAGGGGAATCTAAAAACCAAGTCGGCATTAAAATCAAAAACACAGGGAACACCATTCTACGAACCATCTTTGATGAGCTTAATTATGATTTGGTGAAAATCGATTGCGTTGCCATTGGTCATTTAACCAAAAAGGATATTCCTCGTGGGCACTGGAAACATTTAACGGAGCAGGAGGTTAGTACTTTAAAGATGCTTTAGCGAAAAGATTTATACTTTACCGCCATAGATTGTTGTGCTGAGTTATCTCCAACTTTAAAATCTATTCTTAAATTTTATTTGTTATATCCGGATGTTACCTGCTGGCTTTTTTCAAATATTCAATTCCATAACGTTTATAATTTTCCGAAAAGTCAGTTGAATCGGAATTCAGTAAGCCATAGGAACCATCCCAAAATGAGTCAGTAAATCCACCGAATTCAGATTTGAAAGAAACAGGTCGTTTTATTTTTCCACCTATTTTCCAATTTAGTAATTCACCAATTTTTTCAACTTGTTTTTCGATTCCAATCAAGCTACTTTTCTCGATTAATTTATTTTCAACATGTATTGTTATGGATTGGTCAATGATTGTTTTTTCTTTTTCTGTTAAATTTTCATTGTGAACTGAAATAAATAATTTTGGATTTATATTGTTTTTATGGCAATTACTCCTTGTCGGAAAAGCAATTTCAGTATCAAAAAATGTCCATTTGTCTTTGTCAGCATATTTAGTTGTCCATTTTTTATTGTTGGATTCATTCCAAATCATTCTTCCAAACCTTAACGAACCTTTGTCATACGACACGTTCTTGTTGTCTTTTCCATATTTCACAGGTATGCTTTGAGAAGATTTAATAAATGGCAATTCAGGACTTAAATCAATTATTGGCTGTAATAATTCAGCAACATGTTTCCAATTATTCCATTCCCAAATTGGTTTGTCAATTGATTTTCCAAAAATGTAATAACTATAAAACATATCAGTCTTTTCATTTTTAGAATTAACTCCAATTTTAGACATCAAGTTATTAATTAGTTCCATAGTTTTTTCAGCTTGCAGGTAACGTGTTCGTGTATGGCTTGTTGCGGAAAATTAGTATGATTTTCCGATTAAGGAAACAAGATAGCAAATTGCGCAAGAATTTCCGAGTAGGAAATTCAGAAGCAATGAGCTATACACATCTTAAGTTTACAATTCATTAAATTAGAGCATAAATCAGAAAAGACAAAAGAGAGGTATAAGGTTAATATACACGCAGAGACTTTAGATCTCGTCAACATTGAAAATCCCCTCTCTTTTCT
Source organism: Winogradskyella schleiferi (assembly GCF_013394655.1). Classification (NCBI taxonomy): domain Bacteria; kingdom Pseudomonadati; phylum Bacteroidota; class Flavobacteriia; order Flavobacteriales; family Flavobacteriaceae; genus Winogradskyella; species Winogradskyella schleiferi. Next base: position 3,894,382 of record NZ_CP053351.1, on the reverse strand, counting down.
ACACAGATTTCGAACAGTTCCCCGCCTGAACGGACGGGCAGGTATGAGGCTTTTAGACCTCGATTTTAAGTCGTTGAAACTCGCGTAGATTGTCCTTTCATAAAAACATTTTCTTATGAATAAAGATATTAAATATTTTGGGATGACATCAGTCATTTAGTTTTCGATGTCACCGATTCTGATGGTAATTATTATCAGTTTAAAAACAATGAATTTGGCTTTAAAAAGTTCACGAAACTTTTAAATAATAAGAGTCATTGCGTCATGGAAGCCACAGGTTATTACCATTATCAGTTGGCTTATCATTTACTGGAATCTGGTATAAAAGTATCGGTGGAAAATCCATTGTCAGTGAAACGCTTTATCCAGATGGGACTATCAAAAATTAAGACGGATAAGAGCGATTCAAAACTTATATGTGCTTATGCTAAGCAAGTAGAATTAAAGCTTTGGAAAGGCAATTCCAAGAATGAGATAGAATGCCTCCAAATCGTCAGAACCCTTTCTGTGTATACAAAACAAAGCACTATGCTAAAAAACAAAATACACGGTGAAGCTGTTTTGGGCAATCCAAGTAAGATTGTTGTAACGTCTTTAAAACGTAGCTTAAGGCAACTGACAAAAGAGATAAAAACCTTAGAGGAAATGCTTTTGGTTTTAGTAAAACAATCGCATCAGGATCTGTTTACACGTTTAAAGACTATTCCAGGTATCGGTCCAAAAACAGCTATTATGTTGGTGGTTTTAACAGGGGGTTTTGATCGTTTTACAAGCGCAAGTGAGCTGTGCAGTTACGCAGGTCTAACCCCTATAATTAGGAAAAGTGGGAGTAGTGTAAGTGGACGACCGCGAATCAGTAAAATAGGAAACCAGAAACTGAGAAATTTATTATTTATGTGCAGTTTTAATGCATGTAAATACAACAAGGCTTGCCGAGATCTTTATGAGCGAATCGTAGCCAAAGGAAAGAGCAAAAAATTAGCATTAATTGCCGTGTGTAATAAACTACTAAAACAGGCCTTTGCAATCGCAAAATCAGTCTTGATATATGATGCAGAATATAAAAGTACTTTAGTGAAAAAATTTTGGTTTTTCACTTTTCTTTAAGGCCTGTAACTTATTTAGCAAGTCCAGCTCTGTTCTTAACAAATAATTAACCAATAAATAGTTTCTCTTCACGAATTAAGTGTTTGGTGGTCTTCTTTTTAATCTCTAATCTAGCAATAGTAAATACATGCTCTATTATCTTACAATGTTTTAAAAACTTGGCTTATTTATTAGTGGTGTTTTTTATTATCACTTCTCTATGTCTAATATCAATTGTTTGATACGTCTAATTTCATTTTCATTTGAATTAAATTCCAACGATTTTTTGAAGTACTTTAATGCTTCTGGAGACTTGCCAGCATTGCTATATGCATAAGCTAACATTTCGTAAACTGTATTTGATGTTGGGTAGTTATTAATATTTAATTGAAACAAAGTATATGCTTCTTCTCGTTGATTATTATTAAATTTTGCCCAAGCAACCCTATTGATGACATTTTCTGGTGGTAAAAAACTAACACCTAAGCTACTTGATATATCTTTATAATGCTGTTTTATTTGAGCCATAGTTTTGGTTGTTATGTCTTCTAAAACATAGTCTTGAAAAATAAATAGTAAACCATAATAGAGGCTTATAAGCGGTATGCTATTGTGGTTTTCATCTTTATAAACATCAAACTTTACGTTTTTATGAGAAATGCCAGCGTTTTTGAGTGATGATATAAATAGTTCTTGACTATTTCTCATATTAGTTATCATTCCTTTAGTTTTCTCATAACTATTCGCACCAGAAAAATAGAATTTTTTATTTTTTATATTCTTGGATAATACGGTGTCTATTTTTTTTACTATGTAATGCTCGTCCCACCAAAAACTGGGATCCATTGCTATGTACGATTTAAAAACGCTATTATTCAAATAAGCCTCTGCAGCCATCAATCCGCCTAATGAGTGGCCAACTAACATAGCATAATCTTTTGTCCTATAGTTTATTTTAACCTCAGGCAATACTTCTTGTTCTAGGAATTTTAAAAATAATTTTCCTCCACCACTCGTTTCTTGCCATTGGGAGTTATCCTTACCATTATAGCCAACAAGAGATTTTGTTGGTGATAAATCTCTTGTTCTATTTTTATCTGTATTTACGGCAACAACAATCATTTCTGGTATTTGCCCTTCTTTACTCATTACTTCTATTGTAGTCATTGCATGGTGTAAGTGATAGTTACCATCAAGAATTAGCATTATTGGGTAATCATTCTCTGCACTATTATAAGATGGAGGTAAGCCTACTGTAAACGATCTTTTTTCTTTTAATTTTTCAGATTTTATAGTGTGTTTAATTGTAGGTAAAAATATATCTGTTTCGTTTTGCTTACTTATGTTTTCATTAATACTATTTGATTCTGAAGTCCTTAGCTCTAGTGTCTTTTTATAATTTATTTCTGAAAAGTTATCATTACCCAACGCTTTATACGCCTCACTTAACTTTTCATAATTAATAGATGAAGGGTAATTTAAGGTATTCATTTCTAAAAGGGAGATAGCGCCATTATTATCATTACCTACATTTAACTTGTATTCTGCAATTTTCTGTATTAATTGATCGGGTGGTAAAATCTCTTTTCCTTTTTTTATTGATAACCGGCTGTAATGATCTGTAATTTCGTCTGATGTTTTGTTGTAGATGTTATCGAGCATAAAATCTTTAAAAACAAATTTGATACCGTTGTACCAGCTCATATAAGCAGATGTGCCATGGTTTTCATTTTCAAAATAGTCGAACTTAATATTTGAGTTTGCAACACCAAGTTGTTTTAAATGTGCATAGAACAATTCTTGTGCATTTCGCATAAAAGTGACCACGCCCTCATTTCTTTCATAATTATCTGCACTTGAAATGTATATTTTTTTGTTTTTAATTTGTTGTACCACATCACTATTAATTTCATTTACGACATATTGATTATCCCACCAAAAACTGGGGTCTGAAGCTATAAATCCACTAAATGAATTATTAGTTATATAACTATATCCTACCAAAAGCCCTCCCAACGAATGTCCTGCTAGTACATTATAGGAGTTAGTTCTAAATTTACTGTCTACTTCTGGTAACAGTTCGTTTTCTATAAACTTTAAAAAGTTTGCTCCACCACCACCACCCATATTATTAAAGGTTATTGAAGTTGGAGTTAAATCTCTTGTTCTATCTATATTGGGTATAGCTACAATAATGGTTTCTGGTATTTCATTATGCTTGCTTAAAAATTCTATAATTCCAGAGGTGTATAAAAACCTATAATCTCCGTCAGTTAATACTAATACAGGATATTTTGTTGATGATTCACTATAGGTCTTTGGTAAGGCTACGATATAACTTCTTTTTTCATTTAAAATCTTAGAGCTTATACTGTATTCTGTGCCTATTTTTAATTTATTATCATTGTTTTTTTGACCAAACGTGTAACTTACTACTAGTAAAAACAAACAGGTTATTTTAGCTTTCATATTTAGTTGTTATTATTAGCTAGTAAAAATTCTAAAGGAATATATAATCGTCTACTCCATGATGCTTCAGAATGGTCATCTCCTTTAAATTCTTTTGTAATCCAATTCTTAGTTGTGTAACCTTTCTTGCTCATAGTCTTGTCTATTATAGTTTGATATGGTTTATATAAGCTATCAAGCCCTACAGTACCATAATCAAAATAAAATTTATGATTCTTTGGTTCTGGCAAATTGTTAATTAAGTATTGATTGAACGCTAATGGAATCTTATCTCCCTTTACATTTACATCTCCAACCCAATGTGTAGATAAACAAGCTGCTCCACCATACACATCTGGATATTCGGACATGGCGTACATGGATATTAACCCTCCCATACTAGAGCCTGCAATAAAGGTATTTTGCACATTTGTATGGGTTGAATAATTTTTGTCTATGTATGGTTTTAGCTCTTCTACTAAAAATTTTAAATAATTATCAGCTTGCTGCTTTCTTTTCAAGTCTGTTTTAATAAGATTGCCCTTTAATTCCCTATCAAGATAGCTGATTGGTTTTTGGGGAAAATATTCTGAATGCCTATACGCTCCATTATTCCAAACACCTACTACTATTGTATTTCTTATTTTTCCGTCAAAGATTAATCTTGCTATAGTTTCGTCCACTTTCCATTCTTGATTATTCCATGTTCGGGTAGAATCAAAAAGCATTTGTCCATCGTGCATATATAAAACAGCACATCTTTCAGAATCATTATAATTTGGAGGTAACCAAACATCTATATTTCTAGAGTCAACATAATTAGATTGAAAGTTTTTTACTCTATCTACCTTACCATAGGTAACCGTTAAGTTGGGAATTCTAGTTATGTCCTTGTAACGTTCTTTAAGCTTTATTTTCGCTATTGTAGCTTCCCAATATTGTTTTTTTGTGTCATATGGTTTATGCCAATATGGGTCTGGTATTTGCTTTTTTATTTCATTCCACGATTTATTTTTAAAAAAATCTTCATCGATTGTGCAATCTTCCATTTTTTGAAACGGAACTAAAAAAATATATCCATCAAACAAATCTCCTATTGTAAAATCATTGTAGCAATTACTAAACCAACTATCTTCTTTTAACTTACCTATAGGGCTTTTTCCTAAATCGAAACCTAACGGTTCGTTGGACATTAGTTTAAAAACATTTTCAATCTCACCATTTGCTGGAGATAAAAAGAAAGGCGATTCATTGGGAAAATTATATATAGGTCCATGTAAAAAAATAGAAAAAACTTGATCTTTATACTTATCTAAAAGTAAGTTACCTAAACTTACGCTTCTATATGTACAATTACCCTTAGCATCTTTAACACCTTGTGAATATTTTGTAAAAGCATGAGGGAGTCCGCATAATATCAGACCTTTTTCACCTTTCTCTAAAATTTCATTTATAATAACTTCTTTTCTAAACTGATTGACTTCTCCTTTATGAAAAACACCAGACATATCTTCCCTAGAACCATTATAAGCAGTCCAATCATATTGATAGCTTATATTAACTATTCTAAATTTTTTTGAGTTTTCTGGCAAGGTGTTATTAAATGCCCAGGCAGCTTTTAATATGTCCTGATACTCTTGGTAAGGCCATCCTACGTTATAGAAAAACATTAAATCTCTTGATACCTGAGCGTCAAAATTTTCTCCTAATATTAAGTTGTCTAATTCTTTTTGCTTCTCATAGGCTCCAAATTCCATACCTATGTTGTAAACTCCGGCTTTATATAATTTTGGAATTATCTGGGCAACAAAATTCAAATTGTTTTTAACCACATGGTCTTCACCTAGAAGAATTAAACTCTTATCTCCAAACTTATTGATAATGTATTCTGATGGTTCTAAACCGTTATCCTGAAGATATTTTAATTCTTTATGGTAATTGGCTTCTTGTGAACGAGCAATTAAACAAAACAGGATAGAAACAAAGAGAAATTTATATTTCATGATAACTAGTTTTTATTTAGAACAATGATTTAACTCTAATACAATCCTATAAAAAATTAAGCGCTATTCAAAAAACAAACAATCAAATAGCTTAACAATAAGGACAGACAACAGCTAATACGCAATTAAAAGGCACACCTTGCATTATAGACGATTTACACACTACAAAGTGCTTTATTCATAATATAAAATGTTGTTTGTCCTTATTGTTTTCATTCATTGATTAAATTTAGAGTTTTACTATTAAATACATAATACATCATATGAATTATTTAATTGAGAATGGCCTATTGAAAAATAGAATATTAAGACATGTTCTTTATTGGGTGGCGTTTAATTTATTCTTTGGTTTTATTTGGGGAACTTACGATAGTAATTTTTCTAAATCCATTATCATACAACTATCTTTATTACCATCAAGGATTTTACTTGTATACATCACGCTTTATTACTTAATCCCTAAATTTATTTTAAAGAAACAAATAGTCTTATTCTTATTTTTTTATAGTGCCCTTTTAGTTTTTATTACTATTTTCATTCAAAAACCTATTCTTTGGTATTTTGTAAGACCCTATTACCTTGTTGACTGGCAAGAAGAAGATTATTTATCGATTATTAGTGTAGTGAATACACTTTTTGAAATAAATCGTGCCGCTATTATTCCTATGGTTATAGCATTTTATAGAATATATTATACTAATCAAAAAAAACTATTGATGTTAGAAAAGGATCAATTAAAATCTGAATTAACTCATCTCAAAAATCAAATACACCCACATTTTTTATTTAATACATTAAACAATTTATATTCTTTAATCCTTAAGAGATCTGATAAAGCAGAAGATGCCATTTTAAAACTCTCAGATTTAATGAGGTATATGCTATATGAAACAAACCCGAACAGAGTTTCACTTTACAAGGAAATCAATTATTTAAAAAATTACATAAACTTGGAAAAGCTACGTTTAGAAGAAGGCAGTAACATTAATTTTATAACAGAGATTGATAAAGACTATAGGATAGCTCCTTTTATCTTAATACCTTTTATTGAAAATGTTTTTAAACATGGTGCTATAAACCATAAGATCAATGGGCCCTCTATAACTGTAATTGCAAAACACAACACCCTTACACTGCATACGGTAAATTACAAAAGAACAAAAAACTATTATGATAAGGGTGTTGGGCTAGAAAATGTAAAAAAACGTTTAGGTTTGTTGTATACAGACAAGTACACCCTAGAAAAAAAAGAAACTGAATTTCAATTTGAATTAACTTTAAAATTACATCTTATTTAAAACGTTATATGAAAAAAGTAAATTGCATTGTTGTAGATGACGAACCTTTGGCCAGAGATGTAATTGAAAATTATATTTCAAGAATTGAGAGCGTAAACTTAATAGCTTCTTGTAAAAATGTTTATGAAGCTTTTAATATACTTCAGAAGCATAAAATAGACTTAATTTTTCTTGACATTCACATGCCAGAAATAAAAGGAACAGATTTTTTTAAAGAACTCAATCAAGCACCTGCAGTCATATTTACAACAGCATATTCAGATTATGCAGCAAAAGCTTATGATTTAGGTGCCATAGACTATTTAGTTAAGCCTATTGAGTTCACAAGGTTTTTAAAGTCAATTGGTAGAGTGTTAAAGCACATCGATTATCCAGTGATAATGAATAATAAAAAACCTCATGGAATTGAAGATTTTATTTACCTTAAAATAGAAAAAAAATTGCAAAAAATATTTTTAAAGAATATTCTATATATTGAAAGTTCTAATAATAACATTAAGGTGAAAATGATATATAGAGAAGTTATTGCTCATAAAAAAATTTCAGAAATTTATGAATCACTACCAAAACATAAATTCATAAGAGTACATAGATCTTTCATTATATCAATAGACCATATTGACTCTTTTTCACCAGTTGAGATAGAAATAAAAAAAATAAAAATACCTGTAGGTAGAAAATATCGAGAAAATGTTAAAACTCAGCTTGGTTATTATTAAAGTTATTTATGTAAGAGAGTATAATTGTCTAGTTCTAAAATATAGATATAGGTTGAAATTGATTTTAAGCTGATAACTCATATTCCATAATGATAATTTATCTCATTGCAGTATCCAACGGATATTATTCTACTCTAAATATTTTATTTTTAACTGCAGATCCACTTTTCAATATGAGCTAAAAAACACTAAATCTCAACACCTCAATAAACAATTCAAAAAAAATAAAAAAAAGTACAGCATATTAAAAAATAATATACATTTGTATTGAAAATTGGTGTCCATCTAACCAGATGATAAAGCCAATTTTAGCTGAACACATTGAAACATGTTTTTATGTTCGGGCTTTTGAAAATTAGGAAGTCATATTCAAAAGCAGCTTACAGGTTAAGTAACCGAATTTTAGAGCTAACTTCCGCTTCTGTAATTGCTGCCAGCCAGCATATCTATGGTTTTGTACCTACTACTCAAAGCCAAATCCAAGTATGATATTATGATATAACGTAATCTTAACATAATTTACGCTTATAATCTTTATTTTACACCTTCATTTCTCGTGAAAACGGAATCCATTTAAATACATCACATGAACAATAAATATATTGATCTCATCGATCAATCCTTTCACTTTCCACAAGACGAATTTAAACTTGAGGACAAAGCGCTGCAATTCCATGATATCGACTTAACGCAATTAATCGAAGACCATGGCGTACCGTTGAAATTCACCTATTTACCGCAAATATCCAATAACATCCAGCGTGCCAAAACATGGTTTGCAGATGCCTTTAAAAACCATAAATATAAAGGCAAATACAATTATTGTTATTGTACTAAAAGTTCGCACTTTAAGCATGTGTTGGATGAAGCCTTAACCAATGACATTCATATTGAAACCTCTTCGGCTTTTGATATCGATATTGTAAAAGCACTAAAAAAGGAAGGTAAAATCACGGATAAAACGTTTGTGTTGAGCAATGGTTTTAAACGTGAACAATACATTAGCAATATTGCGGATCTTATCAATGATGGTCACAAAAATGCGATTCCTATTATAGACAATTATGAGGAACTCGATTTATTGTCGCAGGAAATTAAAGGCAAGTTTCAAGTTGGAATTAGAATCGCTTCAGAAGAAGAACCAAAATTCGAATTCTACACTTCGCGTTTAGGTATTGGATATAAAAATATTGTGCCTTTTTATAAAAGTCAGATTCAAGACAATAAAAAAGTAGAGTTAAAAATGCTGCACTTTTTTATCAATACGGGAATTCGTGACAATGCCTATTATTGGAACGAATTGCACAAATGTCTGAAGGTCTATACAGCGTTGAAGAAAATTTGTCCAACATTGGATAGTCTGAATATTGGAGGCGGTTTCCCAATAAAGAACTCGTTGGCTTTCGAATTTGATTACGCCTATATGGTCGATGAAATCGTGAACCAGATAAAATTGGTTTGTGAAGAAGAAGAGGTGGATACACCAAACATTTTTACGGAGTTCGGTAGTTTTACCGTTGGCGAAAGTGGTGGCGCACTCTATAAAATCCTATACCAAAAACAACAGAACGATCGCGAAAAGTGGAATATGATCAATTCCTCTTTTATCACAACCTTACCAGATACTTGGGCCATAAACAAACGTTTTATCATGTTGCCCATTAACCGTTGGCACGATAGTTACGAACGTGTGTTGTTAGGTGGTTTAACTTGCGATAGTGACGATTATTACAACAGTGAGCAACACACCAACGCCATTTATCTACCAAAATACAATAAGGATAAAGATTTATACATCGGCTTTTTTAATACAGGTGCATACCAAGAAACCATTGGTGGATTTGGAGGACTGCAACACTGCTTAATCCCAACACCAAAGCATATTTTAATTCAAAAAGATGCCGAAGGCAACTTAACCACTGAGGTTTTCGCAGAGCAACAGAAGAGTGAGAATTTGTTGGGTATTTTGGGTTATAGTTCTTGAATTAAAAATGAAGAATTAATAATTAAAAATACTGAGTTACAAAATGAAATCTCAATACTAAACCAAGATATAATTTATATAAAAATGGTTCTCGTTTAAATTGTCCCCTCGAGGATTATTGAAATAAAAGCAGTAGCTTTTGTTGAAGATACCGAGCGTAGCTCATTAGGGGAGTTTTAAAATAAAGTCTAACAATTAATAAGATTCCTGCTTTCGCAGGAAGTAAACATGAAAACAAAAACTTACGCTGGAATCCCAGAAGAATTAGCAAAATTAGAAACTGCTAAAATCGTATTAATTCCTGTACCTTATGATGGTACAAGCACATGGCAAAAAGGTGCCGATAAAGGCCCTGAGGCTTTTTTAGACGCTTCAGCAAATATGGAGCTTTATGATATTGAAACCGAATCTGAAGTTTACCAACAAGGGGTATTTTTAGCAGATGCGGTAACTGAAAATTCATCACCAAAAGCGATGGTAGAAGCGGTTCATCAAGCTACAAAACGCTATATTAAAAAAAATAAATTTGTGACGATTTTTGGTGGCGAACATTCAATATCCATCGGTACCATTAGAGCATTCAACGAAATGTTCGATGATATTACGGTGTTGCATATTGATGCGCATGCCGATTTACGCGAAAGCTACGAAGGATCGAGCTGCAATCACGCTTGTGCAGTATATGAAGCGAGCCAAACCACGAATTTGATTCAAGTCGGTATTCGTTCAATGGATAGCATTGAAAAAACCGTTATGGACGAGGAGAAAACTTATTTCGCTCACGAAATGGCAGTCGATGATAGTTGGATGGATTCAGCTATTGACCAAATGACGGACAATGTATTCATTACATTCGATTTGGATGCTTTAGATCCTTCAATTATGCCAAGTACAGGCACACCAGAACCAGGCGGTTTGTTGTATTACGAAACGCTGGAATTCTTAAAGCAAGTGTTCGCAGAAAAAAATGTGGTTGGATTTGATATCGTGGAATTATGTCCAAATAAAAACGATAAATCATCAGATTTCTTAGCGGCTAAATTGTATTACAAAATGTTGAGTTATAAATTTCAAGATGAAAATATAGAAGACGGTTTTGAAAGTAACTTTAACGATTCAACAAACTCAGGAAACAAAAAATCTAAATTTGATACAGAAGATGACTACTAATAAAGGAGAGATTTCAAAATTTATAGAAAAATATTATTTACACTTTAATGCAGCAGCGTTGGTTGATGCGGCCAAGGGTTACGAAGCGCAACTCAATTCGGGTGCAAAGATGTTAGTGTCTTTGGCTGGTGCGATGAGTACGGCAGAATTAGGTAAAATATTTGCCGAAATGATTCGCCAAGATAAAGTGCAAATCATATCGTGTACAGGAGCAAATCTTGAAGAGGATATTATGAATTTGGTAGCACATTCGCACTATAAGCGAGTGCCAAACTACAGGGATTTAACACCTCAGGATGAATGGGATTTGCTGGAAAAAGGCTTAAACCGAGTAACGGACACTTGTATTCCGGAAGAGGAAGCGTTTAGAAGAATCCAAGAACATATCGTTAAAATTTGGAAAGATGCCGAAGCCAATGGTGAACGTTATTTGCCACATGAATATATGTACAAATTATTATTATCTGGTGTTTTAGAAGAATACTACGAGATTGATTTGAAAGATTCTTGGATGTATGCTGCCGCAGAAAAAAACCTACCGATTATTTGTCCAGGTTGGGAAGATAGCACCATGGGAAATATTTTTGCAAGCTACGTGCTTAAGGGCGAATTGAAAGCTAGCACCATGAAATCCGGTATTGAGTATATGACCTTTTTAGCGGATTGGTACACGGATAACTCTGAAAATGGTATTGGCTTTTTCCAAATAGGAGGAGGCATCGCAGGCGATTTTCCAATATGTGTGGTACCTATGTTATATCAAGATATGGAACGACCAGAAACACCATTCTGGAGCTATTTCTGCCAAATCAGTGATAGTACCACCAGTTACGGATCGTATTCTGGAGCTGTTCCAAACGAAAAAATTACTTGGGGAAAATTGGATATTAACACGCCAAAGTTTATCATAGAAAGTGATGCAACTATTGTAGCACCATTAATTTTTGCTTATCTCTTAGATATGTAATGGAAGAACAGAAAATTGAAAATATAGAATTACAGTATTTAACGGTTGATGATTACGCAGAACTAAAATCGGCAACCTTAGAATCCTATGGCGGTGTATTAAATTCCTATTGGAAAAAGCATCACATAGAACGCTTGACCTCCATTTTTCCGCAAGGTCAGGTGGTCATCAAAATTGATGGTGTAATTGCTGGATGTGCGTTGTCGTTAATTGTAGATTATGATAAGGTAGAAGATAACCATACTTATGCCGATATTATTGAAGGCGATAAATTTAATAATCACGATGAATTTGGCGATGTGCTCTATGGTATCGATGTTTTTATTAAACCTGAATTCAGAGGTTTAAGATTAGGAAGACGTCTGTACGATTACAGAAAAGAGCTATGTGAAAATTTGAATCTTAAAGGCATTGTATTTGGAGGACGAATGCCAAACTATCATAAGTTTCAAAATGAACTGACACCAAAAGAATATATTGAAAAAGTTAAGCATAAAGAAATTCATGATCCGGTTTTAAACTTCCAAATATCCAATGACTTTCATCCCTTACGAATCATAAAAGGTTATTTGGAAGGTGATACGGCATCAAGCGAATATGCGGTTTTGATGGAATGGGATAATGTGTATTATACCAAAAAAAGTAAAAAAGCGAGCAGTGTAAAAACCATCGTAAGATTAGGTTTGATCCAATGGCAAATGCGTACCTATAATAGTTTGGAAGAACTGATGCAACAGGTAGAATATTTTGTAGATAGTGTTGCCGCTTATCGATCGGATTTTGCGTTGTTCCCAGAGTTTTTCAATGCACCATTGATGGCAAAGTTCAATCACATGTATGAGCCAGATGCTATTAGGGAATTGGCAAAATATACCGCTATTATCGTTGAAAAAATGCAGCAATTATCAATCTCGTATAATATCAACATCATTACAGGTAGTATGCCAGAGCTTATTGATGATAAACTTTTTAACGTCGGATATCTTTGCAGAAGAGACGGAAGTTTGGAACGTTATGAAAAAATTCACGTTACACCAGATGAAGCCAAAGTTTGGGGTATGCAACCTGGACACCAGCTAAAAACCTATGATACCGATTGTGGTAAGATAGGCGTTTTAATTTGTTACGATTCTGAATTCCCTGAGCTATCACGATTATTATCCGATGAAGGTATGGATATTCTATTTGTGCCATTTCTAACAGATACACAAAATGGCTATTCGAGAGTTCGTTTGTGCGCTCAAGCCAGAGCCATAGAAAACGAATGTTACGTGGCCATTGCTGGAAGCGTAGGAAATTTGCCAAATGTGAATAATATGGACATTCAATATGCACAATCAGCCGTGTTTACACCATGCGATTTTTCATTTCCTAGTAATGGAATAAAAGCGGAAGCCACAACCAATACTGAAATGATATTGGTTGCCGATGTGGATTTGAGCCTGTTAAGGGAATTACACGCTTTCGGAGCCGTGAAAAATTTAAAAGATCGCAGAAAAGATGTTTATGATGTTATTCGAGTAAATAAATAAGTATTATATTTAAAAAAAAATAGCTACAGAAATATTATTTAAACAATGAAACCAAAAGACGCACATTTAAAACGAGTAATAGTTGACTTCAAAAAATTAACCCCTGAGATTTTAGCCCTTTTAGTGGAAAAATATCCAGATGGTTATGATGATGGTCAAATAGTTTCGTTTAAGAATGCAAAAAATGAAACCGTTGAAGCTGTTGAAGTCACTACTGAAGATACCAAGTATTTGGTAAAAGTGAGTACAAAGCTAGAACAGACCATGGAAAATTATGACGAAGAGGATTATGAAGACTTTGAAGATGATGATCCAGATGCTGTAGTGGATCCAGAATTGGAACCAGGCGCTGAGGACGAAGATTTTGATTAAATCTTAGCGATTAGCTCAATTATTTTGTAATTTACTGTATAATAAAGGGTTATAAATTTAAAATGGTTGAATTATGAATACTTCATTTCACATGTCCTTACCGTGTTTAAATGTAGAAGAAACCAAAAGCTTTTACGTGGATAACATCGGCGCTTCCTTGGGAAGAACAAACGATAATTGGATAGATATCAATTTATTCGGTCATCAACTAACATTTATTCAAGCTGAAAAATTTAACTTCAATAGTCCAAATTATGTATTTGAAGGTAAAATGCTACCCTCATTTCATTTTGGCGTTATTGTAGATGTTGACCAATGGGGAGAACTCTATGCAAAATTGAATCATTTAAACTTAAAAGTGGTCACCCAAACCACATTCTTAAAAGATAAAACGGGCGAGCATTTGTCTTTTTTCATTAAAGATTCTAACGATTATATGTTGGAATTTAAAAGCTTTAAAGACGCTGACGAAATGTTTAAAGCCTAATATATCGAGATTATTTTTAAACGGAATAACTAAAAAAATTCTTCAAACGTATCCACAGTAATTATAACCAAGAGGTTGTAATCTAAAAGCATTTGGGCTTGAGGTGGCAAAATCCCAAAACCACAAATCAAAAAATTTAATTAGTGTCGGATTATTTCGACATAAAAATGTAATGCGATGAATGCTAAAAAAATAACAGTATTTGTGCTTATGGTAATGGTTTTAAGCGCAAATGCAATTTCAATTTCTAAAGGGAAAACTCAAGATAAAATGAAGGTAACATCAACCGCTACCTTTGATGGTTACGATGAAGACGATGGTTATGCTTTTATATTACAATCAGATATGGATGATGAAGACAGTGAAGAAACCATCTATTTTTCTGAAATTACTGAGGAAGCATTAAAAGCAGGAAACCTTAAGTCTGAAGAGATGATCGGTAAACGCTTTGAGATCACTTATGAAGTGACCGAATACGAAGAGGAAGATGAAAATGGTTATAAAGAAACTTTTGAGAGCTTTAAAATAATTGAGGTAAAGAAGTTATAAATTAATTTCAAGTCGAATTAAATAATTAGACTGCTGGGCGACTGGCAGTCTTTTTTTTGATAATAACTTCCCATACGAAAAAGGATAACACAACGGCATATTCCAAAGCAATAACCCAAAGATTTTCAGAATTATCAGTATTTGAATACGCTAAATAACTTAGAACAACCACTATAGACCAGACCAATGGAAATTTGTAATTGGTAAACACAACCAATAGGACTAAAGTTGCAATATACCAAGGATGAACGGTTGTGCTCAAAAGCAAATAAAAGGTGAATACCAATACCATCGATGTGATTAATTTAGGTAAACTATTGTTCCTTTTGAAAAACGAAAACCCAAGAATTATAAGTACTGAAATTAGAGGTAGAATTTTACCGATAATGGCAATTTCATTATAGCCAGTTATGGCATAACCGATAGCTCTTGCGAGATAATAAATACTCGCATTAAACTCAAAATTTCCAAACCATAGACCCACTGTTTTTGAATAGTTATCGACGAATTCCATGGAAAAGAAAGGGAGGAAGAGTAGGATTGTGGTAACTCCAGTTATTGCATAGAATTTGATTAATTTCCTGAAGTTTATTTTTTCATAAATGTTACCTTGAATGCAGTCGAAAGAACCTTTAGATTTCTCAACTGTACTCGAAATGACTTGAGAGGTCCTAAACCAACCAAAAAACAAAGGCAAAAACATCAGCGGAATCAACTTCACGGAAATAGAACAAGCCAAAACCACAGCTGCCCCTTTCCATTTTCCAGCATGTAATAAATACAATGACCAAACTAAGAAGAAAATCATAATTCCTTCAAAATGAAGATTACCTGTTAATTCTATAATAATAAATGGATTTAAAATGTACCAAAAGATTCTGTTTGAAGGCAGTTTGAGACGTTCCAATAGCTTTTTACCGAAATAGAGTATGCCAATATCAGCCGCAATTATAAGCAATCGCATGCCTATTACTGAACTTAAAATACTGCTTCCAGGAAATAGATTTCCTATAACAAAGCAAAGTTGTTTTAAAGGTGGATAATTGGTGTAGTGGGAAGCACTTAATGCTCCCATGCCCTTGTATAGTTCTACTTGATTTGGAAAACCCGAAAGGATGCCCATTTCCATTTGAAAATCAGGTGTGGTCAAGTAAGGATTGAAACCACTCATGATCATTTGACCATCCCAAATAAAACGGTAAAAATCCTGTGATAGATTCGGAATGGCAAACAGAAACAAAAGCCGAAATAGAATGGCTGAAATGGCAAGTATCCTAAAACCTGAAATTTTTATAATTTGAAAAGCAAAGACAAAAAGTGCAACATATAACAATACTAATTTTGACATATCTGTACGAACCAAATCATAAGCAAATGACACATAAAATAGACTGCTCAACATCATGAAGAGGAGAGGTATTTTATGATATTTAAATACGTTGGTTAATGCTTGCATGAAATCAAAGATATAATTAATTAGAATGCGCAAAAACCAGTTACGAAAAAGATTATTTGGAAAATGGAAGTATTATTCCGTTTGAAAATAGAAACTAAATCTTAGAACTTAAGGATTTAAAAAACACATAGCCAAAACCAATAAAGAGCATAAGGTGAAACGGAAACAACCCAAAATCACCACCTTGATCACCAACAATAAATGCACTGTACATGCCAAAGCCAAAATAAAGCATCAGAATACCTTCTATAACCACATTAGGAGAGAGGTTTTTTCGTAAGTATTTATTGTTTTTCCAGTTGTCTTTGTACTTACTTAAATTGAATTTTGGCGTACGTACAAAATCACTGCGTTTACCTGCATGACCTTCAATAACTGCAATGGAATTATGTAACGAAAAACCCATAGCTATGGAGAAAAAGGTAAAGAACATACCTATATAGCCGAAAAATCTTTTGAAGCCACTGCCATAAATACTTTTGTACATAAACCAATAGCACACAAAAAATATAATTGTACTCATTACAAAGAAGCTCATCACATAAAAATAGTTACGCAAATGGGCATATTCATTCTTAATATACAACATTGGGATACTCAAAACAGCAACGGTAAATATGCTCAAAAACATGGTACTGTTCAAAAGATGCAATAAGCCATGAATTTTTGTTTTGGTAGAAATATTATCTGATGTGACAACCCGTTTCAACATTTTTCGAAAGTTCTCCGCACCACCTTTATTCCAGCGAAATTGTTGCGAGCGTGCGGCACTAATAACTATTGGTAATTCTGCAGGCGTTTCAACATCTTCAAGATATTTGAATTCCCAATTTTTTAATTGTGCCCTATAACTTAAATCTAAATCTTCCGTAAGTGTATCACCTTCCCAGTTCCCAGCATCGAGAATACATGTTTTTCGCCAAACACCAGCTGTACCATTAAAATTAATGAAGTGACCTTTGCTATTTCTCCCGACTTGCTCTAATGTGAAATGTGCATCCAAAGCAAACGCCTGAATTTTTGTCAACAATGAATAATCTCTATTGATATGTCCCCAACGTGTCTGTACAACACCGATTTTTTCATTCTTAAAATAAGGAATCGTTCGTTTTAACCAATTGGGCTGAGGTAAAAAGTCGGCATCAAAAATGGCTATATATTCACCTTTCGCAATTTTTAGACCTTCTTTTAGTGCACCAGCTTTGAAACCACTTCTATCTGTTCTGGTAATATGTGTAATATCCAAACCAGTTTTGGCCAATGTATTTATGTGTGCTTTTGTAGTCTCAATCGTTTCGTCAGTTGAATCATCTAAAACCTGAATTTCTAATTTGTCCTTAGGGTAATCCAACAACGCTATGTTGTCTAGCAAACGCTCCATGACGTACATTTCGTTAAATACGGGAAGCTGAATGGTAACCATTGGAATTTCTTCAGCATTTGAAAAATCGAAGGTATCACAATCTTGGCGTTTCTTTTTTGAAGACAGATAGTTGTAGAGTAGATTTAACTGCGCCAAAGCATACAAGAAAATAAGTACTATGGCAATTGTATAAATTACAATTATGGTATATTGAAGGTAGATCACTTAAAACTATATTTAAAAATCCATATCAAGATTTTTATGCCTGCAAAGATAGCACCTTTTATGGTTCCTGAAACTTTTGAGACACCTATTCTATTTCTATAATTTACAGGGATTTCCCTATAAGTTAGGTTTTGTTTTAAAGCTTTCAATTGCATTTCAACCGTCCAACCATAAGTTTTATCTTCCATCTTCAGGTCTAGGAGCTTATCGTATTTAATGGATCTAAAGGGTCCTAAATCTGTAAATTTTGAACGGAAAAAAAGTTTCATTAAACTTGTTGCTAGCCAATTACCAAATATTTGTGGTGTGGTCATTGAACCCGCGTCACGTAATTCTTTTGTACGGGCACCAACTACAAAGTCAATATTTTCTTCTAAGATGGGTTGGACTATTTTGGTTAATTCTTCAGGATAATCGCTGTAATCACCATCTAAAAAAACAATAATATCTGGTTTAATTTCTAGTTTGGAAATATAATCCATTCCTTTCAAGCAGGCATAGCCATAGCCTTTTTGTTGCTCTGCCAACACAGTTGCACCAGCATTTTTGGCGTTAATTTCTGTATGATCTGTAGAATTATTGCTCACTACAATAACTTCATCAACAATTTCAGGAATGTCCTTAATGACTTTTGAAATGGAATCCTCTTCATTAAAAGCAGGAATTATAACTACGATTTTCGCCATTAAATTAATTTGAAGCTGCAAAAGTACAACTTTGAAAGTGTAATTTGTCTCTTATTTTTTTGAGCGTAACTATCTGTGCTAATTGGTGTAATTTCCGAAAGAATTGGGACAAGCTATGTTTATTTTTTATTCTTTTACTGCGACTGCGACTGCGACTGCGACTGCGACTGCGACTGCGACCCGCCCGAACGTATCTTTTCGGTGCGGGCAGGCTGCGACTGTGAACTATTTCTCATTTACCAAATCCATCAAATCCACATCATTTCCTAATAGAATTTCATTCGCATTAATACGTCCTTTCAAACTATCATTTTCCAATTTCAATACGCCTCTCGGGCAGACTGCAGAACAAATGCCACAACCCACACAACTAGAGCGTACAATATTTTCGCCTTTCTGCGCATAGGCCCTTACATCAATTCCCATTTCACAATAGGTAGAACAATTACCGCATGAGATACATTGACCACCATTGGTCGTAATTCTGAATCTTGAAAATAAACGTTGCTGAAAACCAAGAATAGCAGCCATAGGGCAACCAAAACGGCACCACACACGATTACCAAAAATAGGATAGAATCCAGTGCCAATTACGCCAGAAAATATAGCACCAATTAGAAACCCATAACTCTGACGTAATGTCTCCGCTTTAAATAAAAATAAATTGGATCCGTTAAAAAAGTGAATCGCCAACAAAACCAATATGATCACAAAATAGCCAATGGCACCATATTGGGCATCTTTAGCTAATTGCTCTCGTTTAAAAATCATGACCCAGGCAAAAACTACGGTTAGAAGCGCTGCCACACCAATTAAAAACGTATTTTTTGTCAGCCAATATTTGCTAGAATCATCTCCTAAGTACGAATAAACAACTGCAGTAGTCATTAACACGACAAAAACCACAACACTGTGTACAACCCAACGTTCTATTTTCCATGCAAACTGTCGCTTGTCGCTTAAATGCCTAAAAGAATCTCCTGCGGTCTCAGCCAAACCTCCACAGCCACAGACCCATGAGCAGTACCATCGTTTGCCGTACTTAAATGTGAGAATTGGTGTAATGACAAATATGGATAGAATTCCAAAAATTAATAATGCTAAACCAATATCGCCTGCTTCGATAAAGGAATTTACTCGGTATTGTTCAAAATTATAATAATTGAGCGGCCAAATATTCTTTAAATCATAATAGGGTAAACTGAACGAATCTGAATTCAAACGTGCCATAAACTCAGGAATTAAAAACGCAAATGCCAGTTGAAAGAACATTACTGAAAACGTACGTAAGCGTTCATATTTATTGTGACGGTATTTCAATAAAAATTTATACCCAAAAACTAAAATCGCAATGGTGTACAATGTACCATATACAAACCACTGACTGGCTTGTCCGCCATTCAAGAGTCGGCTCAATGGGTCAAAAAGGGCTACTAAACCTGTGTTTTCTGCACCATCAGTTCCAAGGCCGAGCCAAGTTGCCTTAAAATAAAGAAGAATATAAAATCCCGTAAATGCTAGTCCTGAAACCCAAGCCCAAAGGCCTCGAGAGGATATGGACTTAAACATTACACCATCGTTTTTAATGCCTGGAAGTTTTTTAATATACATATCATTTGCAAACAAAACAACACCAATACTAATGGATAGCAATGCGATAGATAGTACTATGGTTCTATAGGGAAACGTGACATTGAAGGTCGCTAATGCTAAAATTATGAGTCCAATCATTCCAATAGCAACATAGATACGCTGCTTGGTAGTTAAATCAAACGCCTCTGGTTTTGTAAGCGACATGCTTGGTTTTGGTGTGTTCATAGTATGGCCTGCGAAAGCAGGTAGCCTTTAAATTTATTATTATATTTTTCCTGACCTCACAGGTTTTCAAAACCTTTGTGAGGTCTTTACGTTATTAAACAAGCAGTGATTGCCTCTTATATGCAGCTAGAATCTCATCTTCATGTCTTGCATAAAATTCAGGATCAAAATTGGCGTCTTTTAAATTTGATATGACATAATCCACATCACGTTTTTCCGTCAACCATTTGTCAAAAGTTTCATGTTTTAGTCGTATCCCAAACGTATTGATTCCTAAAAATTCATTGGTGTCTTTATGATACGCAACGGTAATACATTTAGTGTCATCGCTGTGTTTCCAATGAAAATGTTGTTCATAATCTGGTCGTCCTTTTTCGCCAAATACCCAACCATAAGTCTGATATTCGATATCCATAAATTTTGCAGAATTGAACCAATGCCCTGGATTGTAAGGCATTCTATTGCCACATATGGTTTGCGCTAAAACCTCGCCCATCATTCGTCCTGTGTACCAAACGGCTTCAACCGGTCTGCGATTTCCAGAAGGTTCTTGCTGTTCGGCGCAATCACCAATGGCATACACATCTGGTATATTGGTTTCCAAAAAACGGTTTACTTTTACGCCTATATCAGTTTCAATTTCAGAATCTTTAAGAAAATCAATATTTGGTGTCACACCTGCTGTTAGTCCAACAACATCACACGATATTTCCTCGCCTGTTTCTTCAATAATTATAGATTTTACTTTTCCGTTCTCGTCCGATTTTATTTCTTTTAAGTTAGTGGAAAGGCGCAAATCTATATGATGTGCCTTAATATGTCTGTTTATCATTTGGCTTTCGCCTTCAGGCAAAATACCATTCCAAAAACTGTCTTCCCTTACTAAAAATGTGACAGGAATGTTTCTGGAATTAAGCATTTCAGCCAGTTCAATACCGATTAATCCACCACCAACAATTACAGCGTGTTTACAGACGTTATTATTTGGTGCATGTTTTTCAAGATTATCTAAATCTTGTTTGTGGTACATGCCCATAACACCTTCCAAATCTTGTCCTGGCCATCCAAATTTATTGGGCTTACTTCCTGTTGCAATCACTAACTTATCGTATTGCAAGGTGTCGCCTTCGGCAAAGTGAATTGTTTTAGATTGGGTTTCCACCTTTTTCACATAGCCTTTTTTTAGTTCAATTCTATTCTTTTCCCAAAACCAATTTTCGTAAGGTTGGGTGTGTTCAAAGGTCATATGACCCATATAAATGTACATTAATGCCGTACGTGAGAAGAAATAATCTGTTTCTGCTGAAACAAGGGTGATTTTTTTACCTGCCTGTCCCTTAGGCTGGCCGGATAGCTTTCGGATATGTCTGGCTAGTGTAACCCCAGAAATTCCATTGCCAATAATGACGATGTGTTCCATATTTATTATCCGAGAAATCGGATATCTTTTTAAATAGTTAGTCGATCTTTATGTCGAAGCTTTTGTTAAAACCTTAAGCGATTCACCTAATTTCTTTAAATTTAGGAATAAATTTCAACGTATGCGACCTTTTTTACATGGGCTTTTAGTTCTTATTTTTATAGGTTGTGCTGCCGCTCCTTATAAAACTGGAAAAATCAAAGGTGTGAGTTTCGTCGCTGCTAGAAGTGCCATCGACACGACACATACCATACCTGTAGTTGACATTAATGCCAATGCGGCTGCGATAATGCCTTTCGGTTTTGTTAGGGATAAAAGTCGTCCTGAAATAATACATAACTCAGACCGACAGTGGTTTGGCGAAACTAGAGCTGGTGCAAAGCAGTATATTGAAGAACTCAGAAAACATGATATAAACATCATGATAAAACCTCAATTATGGCTTTGGCACGGCGAGTTTACAGGGTATTTAAAGATGGATTCTGAAGCTGATTGGACACGACTTGAAAAGTCTTATTCGGATTTTATCTTGGAATATGCAGCATTGGCAGAAGAGGTCAGAGCAGAAGTTTTTTGTATTGGCACCGAACTTGAAGAATTTATTAAAAACAGACCAGCATATTGGTTGGCGCTTATTAAGGATATTAAACTAATTTATACAGGTAAACTGACCTATGCGGCCAATTGGGATGAGTTCTGGCGAACGCCTTTTTGGACAGAATTGGATTATATTGGCATCGATGCTTATTTTCCGGTAAGCGATATGCAAACACCAACTATTGAAGATTGCCTAAAGGGTTGGGAAAAACACAAACAAGGTTTAAAAGGCTTTTCCGAAAAACTTAACAGACCAATATTGTTTACGGAATATGGGTATAGAAGTGTGGATTATACGGCAAAAGAACCTTGGAGATACGACCGTTCTATGACGTCTGTTAATCACGAAGCTCAAAATAATGCGACGCAAGCTTTATTTGATGCGGTTTGGAATGAAGATTGGTTTGCAGGAGGCTACTTGTGGAAATGGTTTGTGGAACATCATAATGTTGGAGGTATGGAAAATAATCAATTTACACCACAGAATAAGCCTGTAGAGCAAATAATCAAAGCACATTATAAACAAGAATAAATTTAGTTTTCAGTGTCAAGCACCTTAAAATCCTTTAGTGCTTTATTGGGCTCAATGATATTATAACCTTTCCAGAACTCAGGATCATATTGGCTTAAATGTGTTGGTGTCACCAATACTTTTTCTTTAAAATTGGTATAATCTGATGCTGTAATAATATCTGTCTCAAAAACAACCAGTTCTGTTTTTTCAATATTTCTACCTATAAAATGAATCTCAGCTTTTATTTCATTTTGTTTGCGTCTGCCACGAACATTTTTATTTTTTTCGACAATTTTAAGCGGTCTTTTAATGCCGAATTGTTCGCCTAAAGTTTCATCTCTATATTTCAGTACATACTTCTCATTGTTATTTTTACGAAAGATGATCGTCCCTTTTTTCAAGTATTTTTTACTCGAAATCCCGAGTAATGAAAAATCACTTAGGGATTCTACATTATTATAGTCCACTCTCACTACGGCAAAATCTTCGGTATTCACATACATAGTGCCAGCAAAATCCTCACGTCTTTTGGGCTCAAAAGTGATGACATATACAAACATATCATCGATATACGCATAATCCGTAATTTCAAATTCGTAACGTCTCGATTTATGGATAAAGTTGAGGTCGTTATCGTCATCAATAAAATTGTTGTTTTCAAATTGATGGATCATTGTTTTTTTCTCAGGTAAAAAATTGAGTTTTTGAATGGAATCCCTTTTGTTTTGTTCGGCAAGTAGCGGTTTGGAAACTGTTTTTTCTTGATTTTCGTCAAATAACGTCGTATCTATATCCTGTTTTACACTAAACCATCCCGATTTTATTTTAAAATAAGAATCCCGTTTAATGTGCTTTTTAAGAATGCCGTTTAAGCGTTCCGCATAATTATTCAGATCCACTTCTGTAGATTTATCAAAAAGCCGACTGGCTTTTAAAATTTCCATCTTTTGAGGTTTACCTCGCGTAATCTCACCATATAGTTCGCCAAGAATCTCTGTGTGGTTATCGATGCTTTCTGGTATAATCTGAATTAAACTATCTACAAAATGCTGATTGATTTCTGGAATGGTCGATTCTTCGAGATCCACATAGCGCTTGTCCATATGAATATATTTGGAAGCCCTGAAAAAGAGTTTCCGTTTTGCATAACCAAAATCGTAATTAGTATAAAGTCCTTCCTCTATTTTATCTAAAATCTCGTCGATGGTGTAGTTTTTATTCGTGACTAAAACTTCCGAAAGGTCTACGGTTTTAGGTTTTAGATAGATGTTGGAATTATCAAAGTTAATTAATGGAATTCGTTTTTCTTCGTAGCCCAAGCAACTTATCATTAGTGAATCGGTTGCGTTGACATCACGTTTTATGGTAATATTGAATTCGCCGTTATCATTACTGATTACACCAGTTTTGTAATTAAATTGAATGGTAGCAAAAGCGATAGGTTCCTCGGTTTTGGAATCCAATAATCGTGAAGAGAACGTTTCCTGCCCATAGGAATACGATAGGGTAAATAAAATTATGGCAATGATGATACTTTTGAAATAGATTAATATAGGCTTCACGATACCGTATAAGTTTGAATAATTAGGAAATTCAATTTAAACTATTATTAAGTAAGAATTGTTCTAAGTTCAAAAACTTTAAGAAAAATTAAGAGATAATTGCTAACTTTAATTAAAAATAAACAAAAGATAGATGCGAACATTAGTGATTGGAGATATTCATGGAGGATTGAGAGGGTTAATTCAACTTTTCGAAAAGGCAGATATAACAAAAAATGACACTTTGATTTTTCTTGGCGATTATGTGGACGGATGGAGTGAGTCTGCTCAAGTCATTCAATACCTGTTAGAGGTTTCAGAGAAAAACTCATGCGTATTTATAAAAGGAAATCATGATGTTTGGTGTGAGGAATGGTTGGCATCTGGTACACTAAACGACGTGTGGTACAATCATGGTGGAAAAGGAACTATTGAGAGTTATCACGGTTATTCTAAACCAGAAAAAGCAAAACATCTTCAATTTTTTGAGGCCATGCCATTATATCATATTGACAATGAAAATAGACTTTTTATACATGCAGGTTTTACTTCTATGCATGGTGTTGAAAAGGAGACCGACATTAGAAATTTTTATTTTGATAGAACCCTATGGGAAATGGCTTTAACAATGGACAATCGTATTAAAAAGGACTCCGTAATTTATCCCAATCGATTAAAACATTATTCTGAAATTTATATTGGACATACACCAACGATAAATTTTAATAAACATATACCAATGAATGCCATTAATGTTTGGAATATTGATACAGGTGCTGCATTTACAGGACAATTATCTGCTATAGATGTTGAAACGAAAGCAATTTTTCAGAGTGATGGTTTGAAAGATTTGTATCCTGAAGAAAAAGGACGGAATTAAATTGATCTAACAAACATACTTACTATAATAAGCCAACAAGTCGTCAGCCGAAGCACCAAACCATTTTTTTACATAAATGGTCCAAAAGTGATATTGCAATTTCCAAACGCCATGTTTGCGATACAGTCGTGCTGAGGTTTTAAGTTTTTTATTGATGACTATAAATTCTTTACGAGCATAGAGCTCGTTGATTAGCATATTGTCCTCATAAATGATATAATCCTCATCATAACCACCAATAGCATCAAAAAGTGCTCGCGTAACAAACTGGCTTTGGTCACCACCTCTGCAAGCGCGCCAAGAAAACTGCGTTAACCAACTCGCCAATCGTAACCACCAATGGTTGCTGTCAAACTGCATTCTAAAACAACCTGCTTTGTTGCCTTTTTTGACTTCATTAATTAGGAGTTGATCAAAATCTTTAGGAGGCAAAGAGTCCGCATGAAGAAAGTATAAAATTTCACCTTTGGCATGTTTTGCACCTGTGTTAAGTTGTTTTGCTCTTCCTTTATCTGATGAAATTAGTCTGACTTCAGGCCGTGTGTTGAGACTTTTCCGTCGGGATGTATCAAGAATAGTCGTACGGTCTTCTCTATCG
The DNA here is from genome assembly GCF_013394655.1 of Winogradskyella schleiferi. Classification (NCBI taxonomy): domain Bacteria; kingdom Pseudomonadati; phylum Bacteroidota; class Flavobacteriia; order Flavobacteriales; family Flavobacteriaceae; genus Winogradskyella; species Winogradskyella schleiferi. The sequence goes on along the minus strand of NZ_CP053351.1, from coordinate 3,868,669 downwards.
TTCTGCCAACCTAAACTAAAGCGCAATTCTGAGGTAGGTTCAGAATCTTTTGAAGTGATAAAATCCTTGACCACAGTCATGGTTCCATCCGTACTGCCACCATCAACCACAATAATTTCTGAAATATTCGACGAAGTTCCATTGTCATTGAGGTGATTGAGTAAATCACCAATAATTTCAACTTCATTTAAAACAGGAATAATTATGCTTATCATATAGTTATTTACGGAAAATATAAAATAAGGGTTTTAATCGTTTAAATCCCAATTATAATCTGTGTAACTTTTTTTAGCAGATTCTGAAATGGCAACCGTTGCGTATTGATTTAAAAAACCAATTAAACTTCCATTTTGCTCAAAGTCTTTTTTAAACCATTTAAAAATTTTAGAAATCTTAATGTTATCTTTAGAAAGTTGATTTTTAGACGTATCAGCCAAAAATTCTTTAGTAGCATTGGTTAATTGCGCTTCTAAGTTTGAAGCTGTAAAAGCTTCATTCTGTAATTTTGGACAGGAAACCGATGCACAAACAATAGCAAAGTGGATTCGAGGTTCATCCATCTTTCTTAAGATGTCGTGTTCAATAGCATTAAGATTCTGCCAGTTATTTCCAAACTGCCATAAACGCTGATCCCAAGGATCTTTAATGTCCTTGATACTCTTTGTTGGGTAGTTACGTAGAATTAAATCCACAGTTAATGCATTGTAGGCGTTAATCCAATAGGCTAGTTTATCTTCTTTAGACCAGTCATCTTTAGGTTCATATGTTTTGAGTAAGTCTATATAATTTTGTAAGGTCTTAGAGTCATTTTTGAAACCTTTATAATCTACATTTCCATTTTTAGAGACGTGCTTTTTGAGTAATGCGTTGAAAATAGAATGATCAAATGCTTCAGTATAAATTACCTCAGTGGTTATTGAAATACCATCATCGCTCACAGTTCCGTCTTCACTTAAACTTATCTGAACAGAATTATCTTCTTTAGGAAATTGTAGAGATTCGCGAATTACAGCTGTTTCAATCGTATTTGGTAATTCAGTTGCAGCAACTATTTCTTTTGTTTGCTGAGGTTGATTATCAATGACTTTATTTGTTCCACAACATGATGAAACTATAAAAGTAAATACGAATAATAAAATCGCTTTCATTTTTTTAATGGATATAATTCCTGACTCAAAAAATCTTTGGGAAATTTATCATCACCATCAAAACCCAATTCAATATCCCTTCCGTTGTGTGGCACATAGTCGGTTTTAAAAATATAATCCCAAAGACTTAATGTTAGTCCATAGTTTACGCCATACCTTACATGCTGAGGTAGTGCTTTAGCATGATGCCAAATATGCATCTTTGGATTGTTGAAAATATACTTTAAAAAGCCATAGTCCCAACCCAAATTGGCATGATTCAAATGGCCAATAGCAATGCTAAAGAAATAAACAATAGCGACATCTTGTGCATCAAAACCACCAATGATAGCAATAGGAATATACAAAATGGATTTATAAACCACTGGTTCCATCCAATGGTAGCGCAAATGTGCAGCAAAGCCCATTTCTTTTACGGAATGATGGACTTTGTGGAAATTCCATAGCCATGGCACGCGATGTAATAGGCGATGTGTATTCCATTGCACAAAATCTGAAACTATAAAAAAGATAAATAAGCCTAACCACTTCGGAAGTTCATCCACATCGAACAATTGAAAATTTGAAATTGATAAACCAACAATTCCCAAAATATCATTAAACAGTTCTGAAGCTGTATTGGATAAGGCAATAAAAACGATGAGGTTCAACAAAAAGAAATTAAAGAACATGTAAAATGTATCCAACCAAAAATCCTTTCTAAAAATCGCTTGACCTTTTCGCCAAGGAAAGGCGATTTCAAGTAGCCATACCGCAATTGAGATTACAATAAGGCCATAAAAAAAGTTGTCCCAATGATTGAGGTCAATGAGTTCGTGTTTGAGATAATTCCAATATCCCGAATAGGAGTTTTTTATGATGTCTAGGTACTTCTGCATGTTAATGTTGTTTGACCTTTCAGATTTTCAAAACCTGAAAGGTCTCTATTTATTCTAACCACAATTTATTAGTTTCGACAGCATTGGTTTTATTCATTATATACCTTTAAGATCGAAAAAAGTCCTTGAAGAGTATTTCTCGATATAAATTTAGATCCAATTAAGGGATTCCTGCCTTCGCAGGAATTTAACAACATCCTCCACCATCATAGTGAAAGGTAGATTCACTGATAAAAATGTCATCCCTTCCTAAAGTTGCCAGCGCACCAGCAGTTTTATCACAAACCGCCATAGGTTGATTCTTTAGTAAAACATGTCCTATTTTATCATCAAAATAATCTTCGTCGCCATAATAAATAGCTGCTTTGCCAGTAAAAATACAAGGACCATCTGCTGGCATAGGATCTTTTATGGCTGCTACTTCTATGGATTCGATATAAATCAATTCGTCGGTTGGATAATGCTTCGGGTCAAGAATTCTATAGGGTTTACGAGCTCTGATTTCAATAGTTCCAAAACCAGCATCAGTTAAAGCTTTTACATAGTCAGCAATGGGTAAACTTCCACTTAAACATAGCGCACGTAATCTGTCATCGTTCCGAAGTTCTTCATTCATAGGTTGCTCACAAGTAGGATCGCTCATTACCAAACGACCATGCGGTTTTAAAACACGATACATTTCTGCAATGGCTTTCTTCAAATCTTCAGCCTTAAAAATGTTGAATAAGCAGTTTTGAGCGGCAACATCGATACTATTATCTTCAACAGGAAGATGCATAGCATCACCTTTCTTAAGGTCTACAAACTCTGATTTAAACCAATCGTTTTGTGCTTCGGCTTCCTTAAAGTTTCTACGGGAGGCTTCTAGCATTTCTTCCACAACGTCAACTCCAATAACACCACCTTTTTGTCTATTAAAATATGAGAATTGTAATAATTCCATACCGCCACCAACACCAACATAAAGCATTTTTGGATTGTTGGTTAAATCACGAGCATGAACCGTAGAGCCACAGCCATAGTTCATTTCTTGCATGATTTTGGGGATTTTTAATCCTGGTAATTCCCAAATCGGATTTGTAGTACAGCATAATCCAACATCTGGTGTTAGTGCTGCTTCTTTGTATAGGTCGTTTGTAGCTTCTAAGTAACTCATTTTTTTTAGTATTCAGTCTCAGTCTCAGTTTGCAGCAACAGTAAGCCTGAAAATTGCGACTGCGACTGAAAACTTGTTATATGCTTTTTATCAACTCTTTAAATAATGTAATCATATTCGGTTCGGCTTTTTCGGCCATGGCAATAATCTCTGAAATATCTACAGGTTTAAGGTTATCTGGATCACATTCGTCCGTAAGCACGGAAACTGCAGCTGCTTTTAGATTCAAATGATTTGCAACTATAATTTCTGGAACTGTACTCATGCCAACAGCATCTGCACCAATAGTTTTCAGCATTCTGTATTCCGCTCGTGTTTCGAGTTGAGGGCCAACGACAGATGCATAAACCCCTTTATGTAATGTCATGTTGTGATCTTTAGCGATACTTTCAAATTTCGAATTGATTTCAGCATCATATGGTGCGCTCATATCGGTAAAACGTTCACCCAATTCCGAAACACCTTTAAAAGCTAATGGCGAACCGCCTTGAAGATTAATATGATCCTCAATAAGCATTAATTCGCCTTTCTTAAAGTTGAGATTAATAGCGCCTGAAGCATTGGAAACCAAAAGGGTTTTTATGCCCAATTTTTCCATAATACGAACAGGAAACGTGACATCTTGCAAGGTATAACCTTCATAAACATGAAAACGCCCTTGCATCACAACAACTTTTTTACCTTCTAGAATGCCGTAAATCAATTTGCCTTTATGAAACTCAACGGTTGCTGTTGGAAAGTTAGGTATGTGGTTATAACTTGCTTCTGCTAAGATCTCAATTTCATCAATCAATTGTCCTAATCCTGTACCTAAAATGATACCGATTTCAGGATTTTCAAAACCTTTGCTTTGTAAGTATGCTGTGCTTTCAGTAATAAATTTAATCATATATATCTTCCTTGAAAAAGGAAGTCTGTTTTATGGGTTAAAATTTCTACTTGTATTTTTTCTTGTAATTTTAAGTTGGATTTATAAAAATCTGAAGCAATTAAATCTTCATAATTGTCTATGTCATTTAGAGTGTCCAAGGTACTAACTGCAATATTATTTTTATGTAACTCTTGTAACGTTTCTGCTAATAGATGAGGTTGACTCCAAGGTTTATTCGTAAAAATTGAAGAATTCATTTTAGACAAACCGACTAAATAATATCCACCATCTTCCGCTGGTCCGAAGACGACGTCGTTGGTTTCTAAGGCTTTCAATCCATTGGTAATATGAGTAGAATTAATATCAGGTAAATCGGAACCAATCAAAACAATTTTTTTATAACCTGAATCAAATCCATCTTTAAAAGCATTAAGCATGCGTTCGCCTAAATCCTTTCCTTTTTGAACGGTTTTAAAATCGTTTTTCCACTTGCTTTCGACCACGGCATTTGAGAAATAAATACGTTTGTCAACCGTTAATGCTTCAGTGGCGTTTTCTGTAATCTTAACCAATTCCGAATACACCTCAAAAGCTCCAAAGTCTCCAATGGTTTTAGCAAGTCGTGTTTTTACAGTACCTAATTTTATGTTTTTTACAAACACAATTACAAGCGAATCAGTCATATATTTTATTGCCTTTTAGGAGCCACTGGCTCCAAGTTTTTGAAAATGCATGGACATTTTCTGTGGGTTCATCTTTGTTATTATAAACCTTAAATTCATTATTTTTCCATTCAAAAATACCACCAAATAAATTAAAAACATTCGTGTAGCCAGCTTTCTCAAGTTGTTCAGCAATGTTTTCAGAACGTATGCCTAAGGAGCAATACACAACTATCGTTTGTTGTTTGTCGTTAAGTTGATTTGTTGTTTCCTGTAAATCAAAATCATTATAACCAACATGAATGGCATCTTTTAAATGACTTACATTATATTCTTCAGCTTCTCGAGCATCTAAAAGGATGGCTTCCGTTTTTGGCATCGCCAATTCCTTCACAGAGATATAAGGCACGCTTTCAGAATTATGTCTATCCAATAATTCAGTAAGTGTCTCTTGCGAAAAACCGAACGCAGTAAAAAATAGGAATATGTATATAATTTTCGTTTTCATAATTATGAGATTCCTGCTTCCGCAGGAATTGTATTTCCCTGACAACTACTTCCTGCACCAGCCGTACAGCCATAACAATGTTGCGAGATGACAATATTTCGACCTTCAAGCAGTTCTTCATTATATTCTGAAATATGTTTAACCTTGCTATTCACAGGTAATTCCAACATTTGGTTAAAATCACAATCAAACAAATAACCATCCCAACTTATGGATAATGTATTGGTACACATCACATTTTTTACAGCCGCAGGATTATAAGCTTCTACTAGTGAAAACATATAATCCTCATAATTTTCAGAAGCGATTAAGTAATCCAGAAAACGTGCAATTGGTAAATTAGTAATGGCAAATAGATTATGAAATTGAATATTAAAATCTTCAAGTAAAGCTTTCTTAAAATCCTTTTCCATGGAAGCTTGGTCTCCAGGTAAAAATGCGCCTGAAGGATTATAAACCAAGTCCAATCGTAAATCAGAATTGGGCATGCCATAACCCACTGCATTTAATTCTTGTAAAGCTTTTATGGATTTGTCAAAAACACCATCGCCACGCTGTTTGTCAGTTTTACCTCTTGTCCAATGTGGCATTGAGCTCACTACATGAACATTATGCTTCTTGAAGAATTCGGGTAAATCGTAATATTTTTTATTGGCACGGATAATGGTCAAATTAGAACGGACTATAAAGTCCTTGATGCCTACTTTTGCAGCCTCTTCAACAAACCATCTAAAATCGGGATTCATTTCCGGTGCGCCACCAGTTAAATCTAAGGTATGGGCTCCAGAATTTTTAATCACTTCGAGGCATTGTCGCATGGTGTCCCGTGTCATTATCTCTTTTCGGTCTGGACCAGCATCTACATGGCAATGATCGCAAACTTGGTTGCACATATAACCCACATTAATTTGAAGAATCTCTAATTTTTTGGCTTTAAGTGGAAACTGATTGGTTTCAGAAATCTTATTTTTAAAAGTAGGCAATTCACCACTTTGAAAAATTCCATTCGAGAGAATTTCGAGTTGTTTGTTGCTCTGTGCTAAATCGCTTCCTTGTTTTTTTAGTGATTTTACTGCCATATTTTGATTTATGAATTACAATTTACGATTTACGAATTATGGAAAATCTAGAATCGTAAATCTGCAATCGTATTTCGTGTTTATCCATCCAGTTTATTAACCTTATTCATCATTTGGACACCATGAACAAGTGTCGCTCCACTTTTTATCGCAGCTCCAACATGAATAGCCTCCATCATTTCTTCTTTAGTAACGCCACGTTGAAGCGTATCTTTAGAATAAGCATCTATACAATAAGGACATTGTTCGGTATGTGCAACTGCTAATGCAATTAATGATTTCTCTCGTGCGGTTAACGCACCTTCTTCAAACACTTTTCCGTAATACTCAAAAAACTTATTTCCAAGTTCTTCACTCCATTCGGTAATGTTTCCGAATTTTCTTAAATCTGCAGGATCGTAGTATGTTTTAGACATTTGTATGGTTTTTCAGTTCTTTATATTACTTACGTAAAAAATACGTATTGGGTTTTTGTCGAAAAATAAACTCAAACTTAACAGAAAAAATAGCAGAAAGCTAATTTAATTTAAGGCAACAATTGAAATATAGAATACACTAAAAAAGTCTTACTTTTAATTCCTGTTTTTAAATAAATGAAACACTGGATTGAACTTTTATCAGAATTTAAAGCGAAACAAGAACCTGTGGCATTATTAACAGTTTCAAAATGCTTAGGGTCAACACCTTGTAGGGTTGGTTCGCGAATGCTAGTGAGGAAGGACAAAGAAACTTACGGGACCATAGGAGGAGGGAAGCTAGAGTTTAAAGCTATTGACGAGGCTATTAGGGCATTAAAAGAGAACAGAATTATTGAATCTACATACACTTTAGGACCTGAATTTGAACAATGCTGTGGCGGAAAAGTTGAATTTATAATAGAACCCATGAACCAATCACCAGAATTATACTTATTTGGCGCGGGACATATTGGTGTTGAAATTGCCAAATTGTTAGTCGATACACCTTTTGAAGTCCACCTTATAGATTCTAGAGAAGATTGGTTTTCTAATTTAGATTTGGATGAAAGCATTAAGACACATCAAGCCACGGAAACCGATTTTAAAACCTTCAGTGATATTGTAAAATGGGGAAATCGTTGTTATATTTTAGTGCTCACACATAATCATGCGATTGACTTTGATATTATTGCGATGGCCTTGCAAAACGAAACCAAGTTTTTAGGATTAATAGGTAGCAAAACCAAAAAAGTGCGTTTCAATAATATGTTAATTAAGGACATGAATATGGAAGACGGTATGAAAAATGTGGTTTGCCCAATCGGGTTGAATATTGGAGGCCATACACCAAAAGAGATTGCGATTAGTGTGGTGGCACAGTTGCTTCAGGTTCATTATAAAAACTCAGTTGATTTGTAAGATTGTCTTTTTAATGCGATATTCAACTCATTTGAATCTAAAGATTCGCCACTTGAAAGGATGTGAGGGATGTTCGGAATGAATTTATTATTTATCACATCAAGTTTTAATACTGAAAATTTGGGAGTTAAGTGTTAATTATCTTCCATAAATATAAGGTCGAAAAAAGACTGTTCAGGCTATTTCGTTTAGACCTTTCAGGTTTTTGAAACCTGAAAGGTCTGCATTTGTTCATCAAACAAAAATCACCTCACTCAAAGCATAATAAATAGCCATAATCGCGGAAAAAACAGCAGATCCCAAAAACCGCCATTTAATCTTAAATCGATTTTGAATGATATAATTCGCCAAAAACGAAATAGGAATATTAACTAAAAATGACCAAAAAGCAATTTCTAAAAGACTAAAGTTAATATCACTAAACTGACCAGAAAACAATTGAATAAAGAATAAATGCCTAGCAATCCAAAGTGGATTAAAATAAGCGATAGCTAATAAGGTTTTAGCCAATGTCGCTTTTAGACCTTTTAGATGGATGGTTTTTTTTACAATCCAATCGAAATAATTTGGGATTTCAAACGCATAGAATGTGGCACCAATGAACATCATTCCTAACAATCGATATATGGAAAATTCATCCAATAACAATGCAGCAATGGTATCACCAGCACTGTAGATAAGTGCGCCTTTGATGATGTTTTGTTTTTTGTAATGTAGTGCGATGATGTGTTTGATATTAGTTGTGATTTTTTTTGAACGCTGATGACGCTGATTTTTTAAGATTAAATATGATTTCTTTATCTGCGAAAATCATAACAATCTGCCTCATCAGCGTTCTATTTTTTATCCGCATAAATCATATAAATCTGCGTCATCTGTGTTCTTATTTCCCATACAATCCCATCAAAACCTTCTCAGGTGTCATTGGTGCATGAAACTTCATATCATATTTAGGATTAAAAGCTTTTATGGCATTCTGAATCGCAAAATAAGCGCCAATACCATACATTAAAGGTGGCTCACCAACGGCTTTCGATTTTAAAATGGCCAAGTTATGACCTTTGGTTTGTAAGGGTAAGGTTTCTACACGTTTTGGAACTGAAAAAATATCAGGGATTTTATAAGTCGATAAAGCATTGGATAATAATTTTCCCTCGTGATTATAGGCTATTTCTTCCATCGTCATCCAACCAATACCTTGAACCAAAGCTCCTTCAACCTGACCTAAATCAATGCCTTCACTCATACTTTTACCATAATCATGAACGATTTTTACCGAATCAAATTCATAAGTGCCACGCATACAATCTACTGTGGTTGTAATGATGGAAGTTCCGTAAACATGATAAGCAAACGGATGGCCTTTTTCCTTGGTTTTATCAAAATGGATTTCTGGTGTGGCATAGTGTGCGTTTTCAGTTAAAGCCACACGTTTCAACATGGCTTTACTGATGAGTTCTGTCCAAGACAATTCCGATTTTTTATTATTGATATGGACAAATTCATACCGTAAAGTGATATCCTCATTTTTAGTTTTTAATTCTTCTTTCGCAACTTTTTTCAAGCGTTCCAAAAGTGCCTTGCAGGCTTTTAAAGTCGCTTTTCCATTTAAATCGGCAGTAGAACTAGCAGCAGAAGGCGAGGTGTTGGCGACACGAGTGGTATTAGTCGTTTCAATCTTAATTTTTTCAATAGGAATCGAAAATACATCGGCCGCAATTTGCATCATTTTGGTATTGACGCCTTGTCCCATTTCTACAGCAGCTGTGCTAATCCCAACGCTGCCATCCAAATAAATATGAACTAAGGCACGTGCATGGTTCATTGGTGTGTTGGTAAATGAAATGCCAAAGCAAATTGGCATAAAAGCAATGCCTTTTTTAAAGCTTGAGTTAGTTTTATTGAAATTTTCAACCTCTTGTTCTAAGGTTTCAATATCAAATACATCTTTAGCCGAATGCCATGAATTTTTGGCCTCTACCAATTTGGCAATTTGTCCATAAGAAAAACTATCATTTTCACCCAATAAATTTGCTTCTTGAATCTGTCTTGGACTCACACCTATTTCATGAGCTGCCTTTGCTATGGCAGACTCAATAACGAACATCCCTTGCGGACCACCAAAACCTCGAAAAGCGGTGTTCGGTGGTAAATTGGTTTTACAACTTGCTACGGAAACGTTCACATTGGGAACAAAGTAACTATTTGTGGCGTGGAATAAGGTTCGCTCAGCAACGGCAGGAGACAAGTCGGCTGCAGCACCCGCATTTTGTAGAAATTCAGCTTGATAAGCCAATATTTTTAAGTCTTTGGATAAGCCGATTTTATAGGTGCTTTCATAAGGATGGCGTTTGCCTGTCATGCGTAAATCGTCGTGACGGTTCAATACTAATTTTACGGATTGATTGAGATGAAACGTTGCTAGAGCAGCCATCACAGCCCAAGGTGTTGCTTGGTCTTCTTTGCCGCCAAAACCACCACCAAGACGTGTGACATCTACTTCAATTTTGTGCATCGCAACACCCAAAACTCTGGCCGTTGTAGCTTGTACAGCGGTTGGCCCTTGTGTTGACGAGGTGATTTTTATATGGCCATTTTCCATCGGTTCAGCGTAAGCACCTTGCGATTCGATGTATAAATGTTCCTGTCCGTTTGAAAAGGTTTCGCCTTCAAAAATATAATCGCAATTCTTAAACGCCTCTTCTGCATCACCTAAGGAAAATGAACGTGGTTTGTTAATTAAACTGCCTTTGGCTTTGGCATCTTTGGCAGTAGTAATCACAGGGAGTTCTTCGATGTCGATGTCTATCAATTCTCTTGCTTTTCTGGCAATAAATTCGGTTTCTGCAACAATCAAAGCAATAGGCATACCCCAAAAATGGACTTCGTCTTCTGCAAATAATGGTTCATCTGCAATGATACCACCAATTTCATTTTTGCCAGGAATATCTTTATAAGTAAAAATACGTTGCACACCTTCCAAAGCTTCGGCTTTGGAATAATCGATGCTTTTTATTTTTCCATGAGCTTTTGGCGAATCAAAAACCACAGCGTGAAAGGTGCCTTGTCTAATATTTACATCGTCAACATAGAGAGATTCGCCACGAACGTGCGTGTAAGAATCCCTGTTTTTAATGCTTTTTTTGAGGGATTTTGAAACCGCATCCAATTCAGAATTCAACGTGTTTTTTGATTTGTTTTTATGCATGTTGAACAAAGTGGTTTAAAGTGAATTGCTCTGGAAATAATTCCGTAAAATGCGCAAAGAATAATTGTCTTGCCAACAACCGTTTATAATCGCTTGTACCGCGAACATCGCTAATTGGTGAAATTTCATTTTGAAGGCTGTCATTGGCTTCCAATATGATTTCAGAAGTCAATGATTTTCCTATTAAAAATTTTGAAGTTTTATGTAAATACTTCGGAATTGCAGCAACACCTCCAACAGCCACATGTGCTTCCGAAATGGTATTATTTTCTATAGAAATATGAATGGCAGAATTGACACTGGCAATATCTAAATGGGTACGCTTACAGACTTTTTCAAAATTGAAATAGGATTGATTTGTTGGTAATTTGAACTTGATATCTTGGATAAGTTCGCCTTCGCTTAAATCGAATTTTTTATAATCTTGATAGAAATTTTTAAGTGCAACCGTTCTTTCGTTTTGGTTCTTGTCAATGATTGTAATGTCACTATTTAAAGCTAAAAAGAAAATCGTCATATCGCCAATTGGCGACGCATTGACTAAGTTGCCACCAAAGGAAGCCATATTTCTAATTTGCTCTGAAGACACTAGCTTTAGATGCTTTTTGAGATTTGGAAAATAGCTGTTCAATTCAGAATGGTTCCATAAATCGGAGACGGTTGAGTTTGTCCCAATCGTGCATATCTCATTTTCAATTGTAATACCTTTTAAATACTCTTTTTCAGCAATAAGATGGACTGAATTAGCGATGAGATTATCAGCTTGTTGAACGTATAAATCCGTTCCACCTGAAACATATTTTCCTTTGGGTTGGCTTAAATCTTTACGTTCTAAATCTTTCACTCGTTCAGGAATAGTTTCAAAATACTCTGGAATAAAGCCATTATCAATCAACCAACCAAAGGACTGAAAATCCTTATGTCCCTCCAAATTCTCAACCAATTGATGCGCTGCTCTTTCAATCGATTTATAGCCTGTACATCTACAAATATTTCCGCTAATGGCATCTAAAGCGTTGCTGTAATTCTTCTCGGAATTCGATAAGGCAAAACCAGTTAATGCGACTACAAAACCTGGTGTGCAAAATCCGCATTGTGTGGCGTAATTGGCTTTCATAGCTTCTTGCGCTGCGGTTAATTTGGTTTTTAAATTGGTGCCTTCAACGGTCACAATATGTTTGCCATGTGCATTTCCCAATGGCGAAATACAAGAAGTAATGCTTTGATATTCTATAATCCCGTTCGCTTTTAATGTACCCACTAAAACTGTACAAGCACCACAATCGCCTTCACGACAACCAATTTTGGTTCCTGTGAGGCGTTGTTGGTAACGCACAAAATCCAATAAGGTCATTCCAGAATTTTCTGATGTTTTTATGGTTTTGTTGTTTAGGATGAAGGTTATCAATTTTTTTATTATTTTTTTCGTCTAATTTCATTGTTCCGACGTTATCGGAAATTAGGACTTGCATTTTTGCTTTCTCTTCGCTTATTCCTAGTTTTGTTCAGTTGATAAGTATTGAAAAGAAAGAAATATTATCTCTAGATTTGTTTGCTATTACATCTGAATTAATAAATATTAATTCAATACTCAGTCTTATCTTCTTTCTTACTCCATTCTTGAAAAGGCTCCAAAGCAATTTCATGTGCCAATTGTAAAAATGGAATTTTTCGCTCCGCATACGGCAAAGGAATTTCATCATAAATAAATTGATCATCGAAGCCAATATTGGCGGCATCAACTTGGGTACTTCCATAGTAAACCTTATCTACTCTAGACCAATATATGGCTCCCAAACACATAGGACAAGGTTCGCACGATGTATATAACTCACATCCATCTAATTGAAAGCTATTGAGATTTTTGCAGGCATCGCGGATTGCCATGACCTCACCATGTGCAGTGGGATCGTTGGTTGAAGTGACCTTGTTGTTGCCTCGTCCTACAATTTCTCCGTCCTTTACAATCACACAGCCAAATGGACCACCTTCGTTATTATTCAATCCTTTTAGTGCAGCATTGACTGCTTCTTGCATGTATTTTTCTTTATCTGTCATGTATAATTAGTGTCTATTTTTTAAATTTTGATTTCAATAAAGGTATTAAATTCAATCAAAATAAAAGAGTTAGTCTATTTGAAAAGTTTGTTGCATAATTAGCTGTTGACTTGCCTTGCAAGGTGCTTTCAATAAAATATGTTATATTTCAACCAATGCTCAACCATACAGGCGATATTAAAACGAATATCCAATGGCAAAGTTCAGCACAGGTTCATCAGCTTTAAAATCCCAACGTTGTCCTTCCGGCAATGATGGGTCATGAAAAGGTGCGGCCAAATCAAACCGAATAACGAAACCTTGCACATCTACTCGTAATCCAAAACCTGCTCCCATCCCTAATTCGTTTATAAAATTGGATGTAAATTTATCTGGTGCAGTACCATCTTCATCCTCAAAAGTCGGATTTGCTACGGAGTTCCAAACATTTCCTGCGTCAGCAAAAACAGCACCCTTAAAAAACGAAAAAATAGGAAAACGGTATTCTATATTGGCTTCTAGTCGTATGTTTCCAGTTTGGTCAAAGAACGTTCCATCACTATCTGGATCGGCATCCTCATCGTAAGTTCCTGGTCCCAATGAACGAATCCTAAAAGCTCTCACGCTATAGGGTCCTCCAGAAAAATATTGCTTTACAAACGGAATCACATCAGAATTACCATAAGCTAACCCGTAACCAGCAAATAGTCTTGTCGCTATAGTTTGTTCTCTGTTTTTTCCGAAATTTAGATGAAATCTGGCATCAATATCCGCTTTGGCATATTGGGCATATTCTAAACCTAAAAACTCCTTGGGTTCTCCTGCGTTTTTTTCTTGTCCGAAAAGACTAATTGAGTTTCCAGCGACATCTAAGGTGGAATTTACATAAAACTGGTTAGGATCTTTGGCATCGACCATGCCATTATATGTGAATGAAAATGTCAATCCTGAAATAAACTGTTGGTCAAAACTGCGTTGTAAAAAGGGATTGTCATCTAAAATTTCCTGAAACTCTTCAGTTGTATTCGATAAGCTTGTATAGTTAACTGAGATCGGGTTGAGCTCATAAGTGATGTAACGATTGGCATTCCATACATAGCCAAATAGCGCATTTCCGGAAAGTAGGGAATATAATTTGCTTCGGTTTAAGAATGTAACGCCCAAACTGGTCTTGGTCTTGGGAATGGAATACTCGAAAAAATCGTCGTTGATATTAAAAGGCGAAATTACCCTTGGAAAAATGAGTTCGCCTTTCAGTCCTACTTCCAAGCTGCTCAATCCTGCGTTTTCTCCACTTCCAAATTGTGTTTCGTAACCAACATTAGTACTAAGGTTAAGCGTTTCACCACCTTTAAAAAGGTTTCTGTTGCTATAGGTCAATGCCAAATTTGGACCTGTAAAATTGTTGGATTTTGTAACTGCTTGTAGTTCGGTCCTCAAAGCACGTTTGGTCAATGGTGATAAGAAAATATTGGCTTCCAAAGCCCCTAAACTATCCGTTAAGGCCGAATCGATTTCTTTATATTGAATGTTTACATATTTATAAGCACCAATGGTGGATAAACGTCTCGCTGTGTTTTTTGAAGTTTGTGGATTGTAGAATTCTTCTTCTTCTAAAGTAATAAACTTATCGAGATATTTTGGCTTGAAAAACAACGAATCCTGAATATAATTTTTCTCATTAAAACGTTCTGGTGTTGCCCGTGTGGAATCTTGCAGGTCATGATTAGGGTAAATATTGACCTGTTTTATAATATAAGGCACTAAGGCTTTTTTAGGGACTTCGGCTTTTAACTTCAAGAACAAATCAAACCGTTTGTTATTGTACTGATTGGTGTCTGCTTGAAAAATGAAAAAATCAGGATTGAAATTGTAATAACCTTTTTTCTTTAATTCTGAATCTATACGTTGGCGTTCCAGTTTCATATTGGATAAATCGAAACGCTTTGTCTCTTGAAAAGCCGCGTTGTTTGTTACCTGTTTTACATCGTTTTCAATTGGTAATGGCATCGAATCCAACTGGAAGCTAGCCATCGTATAAGGTTTGGGAACTTTTAAATTATAAGTCGCAGAGGCTTCTATTTCCTTTTCTTCAAATGAAGAGCTTGCCGTACTGTAAAAAAAGCCGTTGTTTTCTAACCTGTTGCGCAAAATCTCTTCAACTTCAAAAGTTTCCACATCTGATTGATACACTGGTTTTTCGCCTACTTGTTTGAATAACCAGCGGTTAATAAATCCTGGTTTCTCTTTTTGGTTTTTGTAATAAAAATACAAACCTGGACGCACGCCCAAGAATTTTGAATTCGGCTCTGGGCGTAAAACCGTTTCCAATTCGCTTTTTAAATCTTCAAGATTCTGAACCGTGGAATCTGCATCAATCTCTATCGTGGCGCCTGTGTATAAACGTTCGTTTTCAGGAATGTATTTTCTAATGCTACATGAGTATAAAAACAGTCCTATAATGGAGATGATGGTTATGTATTTCGTTTTTAAGTTCAAGTTTTAATTCTTTTTCTGTTCAATGCTTTTATCTGTTGCTTCTTCTTTGGCTTTTAGTTTTTCCTCAGCTGCTTTTTTATCAGCTTCCAGTTTTTCTTCTTTCTCATTTTGTGAACGGAAAATAGCATCCCAAAGTTCGTTAAATTGGTTGAATTCCTGTGTAAAAATAAGGGCTATTCCACTTACAATGGTTTGGCCATCAATTACGTTTTCAAATTCACTTTTTCTGAAACCTTTTAGTCGGTATCTTCCATCCTCAGAAAGGGTGTATTCTAAACTCACATTACCAATTAATGGTGTTTCTTCTTCTGTAGAACCACTACCTTCAATGTCAACTTCACTACCAACTCTTACCGTTAATCTATCATTAAAAAGTTTCTTTTGGGCTGCGACATCCAATTGTGTTCGGTTGGTTGGCGTATCTCCTTGGTAATCCGTATAACTATCAAGTCCAAAATCGAGCTCAATACCTGTGTTGCCTAATATTTTATCTGAAAATGCATTTAGTTGTTCAGAAACGGCATCGTTAAGGTTGTCTCTAGCAATGGTTGCGAATCCTCCAGTACTTCCGTCACTTCCGGGTTCTGGGTAAAAACGGTTAAGCACTAATAATGAAAACACTTGTCGGTTAAGTTCACCTTCTTGTGAGTTAACTTGTTGTACTCTCCCATAAACTTGGCCACCAATGGCACCTTGTTCTTCTTCCGGCATATCCAAAGCAAAAGAGATTTTAGGTTGTAATAATTCGCCATCAATATTAAGATATACTTTAAACGGTAAAACCTGTCTGTATTTACTTTTCACGGATGGATCTGCTCCAGAAATTTGGGGTGCCATAAGTGCTGAAGCCGAAGTTTCTAAATTGTAAATGGCGCGGACATCCAATTTCGCATCAAATGGATCTCCAGACCATGTCACGCGACTTCCAGGTGCAATTAAAAATTTTCTGTTGACCAGATTATAAAGATTAAGTTCATAATGGCCATCTGATATTTCATAACCACCTGTAAGTGTAATGCGTCCGTTTGGTACCATAGTAAATATGAAATCGCCCTCTCCTGAAACCCTGAAATTATCACCAGTTTCTTCATCTATAATAATGGTAACTGCGGCTTCTTTCCCAACTTTAATCTGTGTTGAAATATCAAAACCTTTAATGGTTGCCGTTTGTTCTTCGGTTTGTGTAAGAATGGCATCAGGATTTTCACGATTGACAAAAACAACGACACCATCCCGTTCCTCAACACTAGCGAGACTTGAAGGTAATACATAGGTAAGGTCAGTTTTAGAACCTAAAGTCAATTTAGCGCTTAATTTTGGTATTTGTAAATCACCAGTAAGAGTGGCATTGGCGTCAAAGGTCACTTTTCCGTAAAATTCTTCATTATCTTCTTGTGTGGCATTTAGTACTTGGAAATTTTTTGCCTGTACCTTTAAATTAAATGTTGGATTAATAAAACTTTCGGTACCTATGTCACCAGATAAGATCAGATTATTATTGTTCTCGTCGCTTATGGTAAAATTGGACATGGAGAGGCCATCGTTATTGATGTTTAGCGTTTCATTGGCCATCGTGAATTTTGTATTCAGTTTTACGATATTGAAATCCGCATTATTAAACGTTACTGAACCATTATATTGTGGGTCAGTAGTGGTGCCTGTAACCTTAAAAGCACCAGAAAAACTCCCATCTGTCTCTTTTATTTCACCTAACGAAAGGGTGTTGAGCGCTTTCATTTTAAAGGTGTTGATATCTAAATTCAAATCGAGATTGGTTATGTTATTATTGACCATATAATCGCCAACCAAATCAAAATCGATATCACCTCCTTTTAATCCTGCGTTAAAGGCATAACTACCTTCTCCAAGAGAGTTTCCATTGACGCTCAATATGCCTAAATCTGTGTTGAGAACATTGAATTTTTCAATACTTAAATCTGCAACAAGACCCGTGTTTGTAAAAGGATCTTCGAGAATAAAACTGCCATTGAGTTTTCCTGATGCTATTTCAGATTCAGGATTCAAATAATTGAAGACCTCATTGATTTCAAAATTAGCAAACTCAACAGCTATATGTTGCTTTGAAAAGTTGGGCAATTTATCCGTAATTTCAATGGTTTGATTGTTTTTAGTGATTTTAAAATCCGTAAATTCCAGATTTTCGTCCTCATAAACAATTTCATTTGACGATGGAATCATCCATTTTTCCTTATTCAATATTAAACTATCAGGATTAACTGAAAATTGTAAGCGTTCACGATTTCCCGTAATTTTTGTATTGACATTCATCAGTTTTTCATCATCGTGAAAGCCTAAAAAATTCAATGATAATTCATTATTGGTCTGATTTCCCGTAATGATGGTTTTAGGTATGTCTAAAGGTCCAGCGGTTATATTTTTAAAGCCAAGATTAAATTTGAAATTGTCCTTATCCGTATTCATGGAAAACGCTAAACTATCGAGTTCATTACCACTATAATTTATATGTGGTGCGGTGATATTAGCCTTTAATTTTCGAGCTTTTTCGTTAAAATCTATGGAAATATCAATAGTGTCCAAATCCTTTACATTTACCAAAAACACATCATTTAGTAAGGGCGATTCTGAAACTTTACCTTCAAGTTTTAGATTGACGAATTGGGTAATGGAATCTGGGAGTTTCTCATCGCGATAAAAATAACTGGACACATGACGTCTTAAGGCATTACTAAAAGTCGCGGGATCGGCATTTGACTTTAAGTCTAAATCAATCATTTTATTGCTTAAAGACACAGAAGACGTGTCCGTTCTAACATGGGCCAAAGCCTTAAGTGAACCCAATAAATAGGTTCTGTTATCATAGACTACAACACCATCATTAACAATTGCCGACACGTCATAACTCTCGCTATTTCCTTTGAAATCTACATATATGTTCATACCAGTTTTTACGTTGCGACCCATTAGACCAAGTGCTTGCAAATTGGCGCCAATGACGTTCAACTCTAATGTGGCTTCTGGTGCAACAGAATCTAGAACTACAAAAGCATCTAGATTTACATTTAGATTTTCGTCTTTGTATTTTGAAATCACATTACCACTGCCATCTTTTATATTTCCTTTGATATTAAGATCTTTAATGGCATAGTCATTAAGTTGGAATTTTGAAACGGTCGCATCCAAAGAGGCATCCAAAGTGTTGATGGTTTTTCCGCTTCCTTTGGAATCAATAGTTAAGCTTAATGCTCCAAATTGAGGATTGTTAAGCAATTCGTTGACTTTATAATCTTCAATGGTAAGAGTAGCATCGTAAGCGATGGTATTTGCATTTTTGAAATTCCCATCTATAGTCGCAATACCTTGGGTCGTTGTTAGTTTTGCTTTTGCTGAAATATCATCTGGACTTCCGTTGAAATTACCTGCGAGTTGAACGTCGTTAGGTAAACTCACTCCTAAATCTTTTTCGCTTACAAATTGAATTAAATCCGAACGTTTTGTTTTTGCAGAAAACTGCGGAATGTTGAATTGAAGAGTTTCAGGATTTGTAACATTTTGAATGGATCCTGTAGCGGAAATTTGGGTTGATTTTCCCCAATTGACTTCAGCTTTCGTTAGATTTATGGACGCTAAAGTTCCTGAGGCATTGAGATATCCTTTAAACGGTTTTTCGCTTATTTTTTTTAGGTATTCGTTATTTTTTAAATCAGGTTGAAATTTGAAAAGTTCTGATAATGATAATCGAAACGCTGGCAAATTCAATTTCACTTTGGTGGTTTCAGGTGTAGCCATTAATTGCGAAAGCGACTGGTAATCTAAATGCGCATAACCCGAAATAGCATTATCGTTTAATTGGAATTTTAAATCCTCTAGACGCATATTTTGGTCCGTAGCCTTAAAATTAACAGCCAATTGCTTGAGGTTAAATCCCGAGATTTCATTAAATTTTAGTTGCGCTAAGTTGAGTGTTGCTTTTTTATTTTCTAACAAAATGTCTTTGGCTTGAAGCGTTAAGTTAGAAAGTGAAATAGCGTTTGGATTAAAAACATCTGATTCCGATTCTGCATTGCCGACACGATAATCAAATTGATTGTTTTCAAAATCTATTTCGGAAACATTTAGTTTTATTTGAGGCCATTCAAATTTATTGATATCACTTTTGGCATCGTCTTTTATTTCTTCTAATTTTTGTGTGAGTCCATTGATATCGGCTTCTGTTGTTAAGCTGATTCTAGAGTTTTTGAGTGTTATTTTTTTAAGGTTGAAATCACTAGCTTCTAGATTGATAATTGGAACTTCCGTAGCAAACTCCGAAATGTCTACATCTGCGATGATTCGGTCGGGTTGGGATTCGTAATAAGCGACCACATTATTCAAGCTTAAATTGTCAAACGAGAATTTTGGCAAAGGCACGTCTGAAGCTGTTGAATCAATCGCTACAGGTTTTTGGATAAATTTAATATTGGCATCGCTAAGATTAATGGTTGAAGCCTTAAAAACCATATCCTCTACATTGGTGGTTTCCATATCAGCTTCCAGATTGCCGATTTTAAATCTGGAATCGATGCCTGCAACCACAT
Organism: Winogradskyella schleiferi; assembly: GCF_013394655.1. Lineage (NCBI taxonomy): Bacteria > Pseudomonadati > Bacteroidota > Flavobacteriia > Flavobacteriales > Flavobacteriaceae > Winogradskyella > Winogradskyella schleiferi. Next base: position 3,848,691 of record NZ_CP053351.1, on the reverse strand, counting down.
CATCAAAAATGATATCAAAATTGTTAAAGTTTAAGTTGCCAAGAACAAGGTTCAGTGGTGTTGAAGTTGTATCTGTAGCAACAGTTGTACTGTCTGTTGCTGCAAAAGCATCAATCAAAAACTGAAAATTATAGCCTTCGATGGAATCTTTTCTAATAATATTGACGCGCAAACCGTCCCAATCAAGAGCATCGACACCGACGGCTTCGCCTCTTATCATTTTCCAGAGTGGAATATTGGCTTCTAGGGATTTGGAATAGACCAAGGTATCGCCTTTTTTGTCTTCCAAATAAAGGCCGTCGAGTTGCACGTCGCCATCGAAAGTGATAAAAAGTTTCTCTATGTCAACTTTAGTATTGGTTTTATTGGAGATATAGTTTACAACTTTGTCCACAATTATACTTTGTCCCCAAGGACTTCTTACAAAAAGAATAACCAAAAATAAAAATATAAGAATTCCCAACAACACGCGTAGAGTTCTGCGTATCCAACGATAGTCTCGTTTTTTGGATGTTTTGGGTTCTATGTTTTCGGTGCTGTCCAAGTCTCAAAGATAAATGGACAAATGTATTATAATTGTCTTTATTGCTATTAATATTAACGCTGACACTCCAATATTTTAACTAAAAATAAATGCTGTTCAGTTAAAATTTCGTTTCAAAAATTCATCAGGATTAATAAACATCAAGCGATCAATAATTTCCACAGCAGAAATTTGATGTTTAGCTATAATTTTGAAGCATTTTACTGAAGATGCTTTTCCACTTTTTCGATGAGATACGATTTGATGTTTTCAATGTGTTAAGCAGTACAAAGCCCTTTTATCGAATCAACAATGCCATCAAAATCTGATGCGATTACCATGGTTTCCCAACAAAACGACCTGTTTATGTCGAGCGTTACTGCCGTTTGCTGCAGCTGGTTTCAGATTAATTGGGACTTGAATCTAGAGTCCAAAATCTGATTTAACTATGCCACTTGCTTATCTGAAGTTTCAGAAGTTTTTACTTTAACTTTAAAAATAGGTTTTAAAAAACGCTCTAACTGATCAAATTCAATTAGAAAGGCATCATGGCCATGAATTGATTTTATCTCATGAATATGGACATTTTCTTTTCTACTCTTCAGTTCAACAAAGCTATTCCAGTTTTCTTCGGCTTTAAAAAACAAATCGGAATTGATGGTAATGATATGTACATCGGATTCAATTTTTGCAGCTACGTCTATAAAATCACCTCGTCCTTCAGTAATATCAATAGTGCGTAAGATTTGATTCATCATTTTATAAGCCGATAGGTTAAAACGATTATTCAACGCATTACCATGATAATTTAACCAAGATTCGATGTTAAAAAGGTCCTTGTTTCTTTTAGTTCTTTCAAACTTCTGCTTTAATGATTCTGGTGTACGATATAACGTCATAGCATGCATTCTAGCATCTGCCAGTGGATCACTTGAATGATTGAGAATTGCATCTTGAATATGGCAATTAGCAATCAACCAATCCGTAGATTTCCAATCGGTTGCTATTGGAATTAAATGTTCTATAAGTTGAGGTTTTAATGCAGCCAATTCCCATGCAATACCACCTCCTACAGAACCACCAATAACCGCAAAAAGCTGTTCTATATTTAATTGCTCTAATCCCAAGGCAAACAATTTAGCGATATCGCGAGCCGTGAAATCTTTGTAGTTTTCGATTAAGTTTTCGGCATTAGTGTCGTAGCCATTTCCAGGAATATTGAATGCTAAAATGCTATATGAATTGGTGTCTATACATTTGTTTGCTCCAATTAAATCATTCCACCAACCATGTTCTCCAATCACATTAGAATTAGCGGTAAGGGCATGATTTACCAAAACAATAGGAGCTTCATGTAGCGCCTTTCCAAATGTTTGGTAAGATAGATTTATAGCATAAGCCTTTCCGGATTCGGTATTAAAATCTGATAGATATATATAATTTAATTTTCCCATCTCTTAGCTCCCATGACAATGGGAATCCTTTTAAATTTTTAAGCGATTAAACAGATACCTCTATGAAAGAGATATCTGTTTTTTTAACATCAACTGTGTTTGTAAAGACTAATTTTGAAGTGCTTGCTTCTCTTTTACAGCCGCAAATGCTTCTTTTAAGTCTGCTTTTAAGTCCTCAATATTCTCTAGTCCAACAGATAGTCTAATTAAATCCTTAGTCACGCCAGTCGTTTCTTGTGCTTCATCACTTAATTGTTGATGCGTCGTACTTGCAGGATGAATAATTAATGATTTTGTATCACCAATATTGGCTAATAGAGAAAATATTTTGGTGGTATCTGCGATGGTTTTTGCGGCTTCGTAACCGCCTTCATATCCAAAGGTAACGATACCACTTTGTCCTTTTGGCAAGTACTTCTTGGCAAGGGAATTATATTTGCTAGATTCTAGACCAGGATAATTGACCCATTTCACTTCGGATTGTGCTTGTAACCATTTTGCTAATTCCAATGCGTTTTCACTATGTTTTTGAATACGTAATTCTAAAGTCTCCAAGCCTTGAATAATTTGAAATGCATTAAACGGGCTCAATGCACCACCATAATCACGCAAGCCTTCAATTCTGATTTTTGCAATAAAGGCAGCAGGACCAATGACTTCACTATATACTAAGCCATGGTAACCTGCAGAAGGTTCTGTGAATTCCGGGAATTTACCGTTAGTCCAATCAAAAGTTCCAGCGTCAATAATAATTCCACCTAAGGACGTTCCGTTACCATTGATATACTTGGTCAACGAATGAATGACAATATTGGCGCCATATTCAATTGGATTTAAAAGCGAAGGCGTTGCCACTGTATTGTCAACAATTAAAGGTACTTTATGTGCTTTTGCTGCTTTTGAAATCGCCTCTAAATCTAAAACATCGAGTTTAGGGTTTCCTAAAGATTCAACAAAAATGGCTCTTGTGTTTTCCTGAGCGGCTTTCTCAAAATTTTCTGGGTCAGAGGCGTCTACAAACGTCGTTGTAATACCATGTCTTGGTAGTGTAACGCTTAATAAGTTGTACGTTCCTCCATACAAACTACTAGATGCCACAATATGGTCTCCAGCACGTAAAAGTGTTAGTAATGTCGTTGAGATGGCTGCGGTTCCGGAAGCTGTTGCAACAGCGGCAATGCCGCCTTCCAATGCTGCCAATCGTTGCTCTAGAATATCGTTTGTTGGATTATTTAATCGTGTGTAAATAAATCCAGGAACCGATAGATTGAATCGCCCTGCAGCATCATCCGAATTATCGAAAACATAAGATGTAGTTTGGTAAATAGGAACAGCTCTTGTTCCTCCTGTTTGACTAACGTCGTGTCCTGCGTGCAACGCTTGTGTTGCGAATTTTTGTGTACTCATTTTTCTTGTTTTTGAGTTAATAATAATTAAGTCAAACCAATGATGAAATAAAATTCCATGAATGGAAACACCAATTAATGGCGTTTATACTAGAAAAATGTTATAAAGAAAATGCTAATTACAGATGGGTAATTAGTCTTGAGTTATCTATCCGAATATGCAAAAAATGACTTGCACTTTCAAGTAGAATTTAGCACCTTCATAGTAAATCTAAGGGTTGCTAAGGCTTCGTCGAGTCTATCTCTCCGCCTTTCTTGATAACATTTTAAGAACAATTTTAAAAGCAAATTTCTGCGTTACTTCAAAATTTTTAAATCTTCATTTGCATATGCAAACTGCGGTTTATAAATTTTTTGCGCCTTGAACTTTATTTTTAAAAGTTATTCTTTTTTCAGTAAGTGTTTGAACTTTGTGAATACAAATATTGCAACACAAAAGTTAGAATTCCAAATTTATTATGACTTTTTATGGGTTTTTTATGAAATTCCGCTAATTAAGAAGGATTTTTTGCCAAATATTTGGCTTTAATTATTTCGCCAACAGGCTTGTTTTCAATTTTGCTTTCCAACCAAGAAATAATATCTAGATATAAGAATGCTCTGCGTTCGTAAGGATGGTCTTCGTATGTTTTTAATGTTTTATGAAGTTCCTTAAACGCATTTTTAAGATCGTGTGGGTAAATATATTGAAGTCCTCTAATAAATTTTATCATTTCTTTCTGCACTTCATGCAAGTCATTCATCTTTATCAAAAACTTGTAGGTACTTCTTAAAAGCGTTTCTAAATGATAATCTAATCCAGCTTCATAATGAGCCACAAGATTTAATACTCTAGAAAAACAGAGTAAGTCCTCTCGCATGGAAAGCGATTTGTTGGAAATAATCTTGTCTAAATATTTTATACAAGCTTTATTGTTTCCTGCGCCAAAATGTAAACTGGCAAATTTGTAATAAAAAATCATTTTATGATGCGGATCAATTCGGTCTTTGAATTGAATGAGTTCTTTTTCAATTTGTGGAATTAATGCCAGTCCATCTTCAAAACTACCATCAATAAAGTGTTGATTAATGCTATGGAAATTGGTATAAAGAAACACCAAGGTTGAAACATTTTCATCTTTATTGAATTTTGAATTGTTTACGGTAGCTTTAAAATGCTCTAATTTCTTTACAAATTTTTGTTTGTTTCCAATGAAAAATAAGGATTCCAATAGGTAATTGTTCCCTTTGAGATAAAAAACCGGATTTAGGTTGATCATGCTAGGATTTTGATGAAATAAATCCACCCATTTTGAAGCGTATTTATAGCAGTTCAAAAAATCCTGAAGTAAAAAACTTTGCCATAAGTTGGCTTTGTAGAGCCAAAGCTTTTCACGAAACCCTAATTTAGCCAAGTTAATTTTAGGTAAACGGTCATCAAAATATTTAGTGACCATTTGGCTCTCTTGTTCATTTTTTACATAGCCCGTTTTAAGAATGGTACTGTATAACTGTAAGGATAAGTTAGAGAGTTTACTAGCAATGACATTGAGTGAACTTAGTTCTTTAGCTTGTATGGCCAACTCATCGGCACGTGTACTGATGCTACGCGTTATGTATTGTGATTCAATTACTTTTTCAAGTTCTACAATTTCAAAAGCTGAATTTTTTTCTTCATACGAAATCGCTAACTCCTTCGCTTTGTCTAATATTTTTAAGCTTTGTTTATATAAGCCTTTGTGATATAGAATAGAAGCAAAATCGAGTTGTTCCCTAATTTGTAAGCGCACATTTTGATGCGAAGGATTCAATTTCAAACTAATTAATATCTGTTTGTACAAATGCGCTTTTACATTGGCAAGTTGCTGCTTTTTTACAATACCACTTTTTATGATCGACGCTTCATTATAGCCTTTTGCTTTATCTAAAAAACTGAAAAGTTTCATGAATTTTGAATCAGAATTCACACCAAGCCGCCCTACATAAAGTTTGAATTGTCGTTTTTCAGACTTTGTTAAGGACTTTACGAGTGAAAATAAATTATCTTTTTGGTCTTTAGTTGTCAATATAAAATAGATTTATTGTGTTGATAATCAATAAAATAGTAACTCTTTTTGCTTTTGAACATCGTAAAACAATGCAATCGGAAACAGATTATTCAATTTCAAAATATAAATTCGTAAGACAATACTATAAATATATTTTGATATATGTCTGATAACAATATACAAATCTTCGATACAACTTTACGTGATGGTGAACAAGTTCCGGGTTGCAAACTTAATAAAGAGCAAAAAGTTATTATCGCAGAACAATTAGATGTGCTTGGTGTCGACGTGATTGAAGCTGGTTTCCCTGTGTCAAGTCCTGGTGATTTTGAATCGGTTGAAGCGATTTCAAAAATTGTAAAAAATGCAACGGTCTGTGGATTGACACGATCAGTTCGAAATGATATAAAAGTGGCTGCAGAAGCGTTGAAATATGCAGCAAAGCCAAGAATCCATACTGGAATCGGAACTTCAGAATCACACATTATCCATAAATTTAAAACGACTCAAGAGGATATTTTGGAGCGTGCGTTTGCTGCTGTAAAATATGCAAAGTCCTTTGTTGAAGATGTTGAATTCTATGCTGAAGATGCTGGTAGAACGGATAACGAATATTTAGCAAGAGTCTGCGAAGCGGCGATTAGAGCTGGTGCAACTGTATTGAATATACCAGATACGACAGGTTATTGCTTACCGAGTGAATACGGCGCAAAAATTAAATACCTAAAAGAAAATGTAAAAGGTATTGAAAAAGCGATTCTTTCGTGCCATTGCCATAATGATTTAGGTTTGGCAACGGCCAATTCTATTGAGGGCGTGATAAATGGTGCAAGGCAAATAGAATGCACAATAAACGGTATTGGTGAGCGTGCTGGTAACACAGCTTTGGAAGAAGTGGTAATGGTATTAAAACAACATCCTTATCTTAATTTAGATACCAATATTAATACGTCGTTGCTTTATGGAATGAGTCAACTTGTTTCGGATAGCATGGGTATTTATACGCAACCAAACAAAGCCATTGTTGGGTCTAACGCTTTTGCGCATAGTTCTGGGATTCATCAAGATGGTGTCATTAAAAATCGTGAAACTTACGAAATTATTGACCCTAAAGATGTTGGTGTCACTGAGTCTGCAATTGTTTTAACCGCAAGAAGCGGTAGAGCTGCTTTAGCATACAGAGCTAAAATTGTAGGTTACGAATTAACAAAACTTCAGCTAGATGATGTCTATTCCAACTTTTTAAGATTTGCGGACAGAAAGAAAGAAATCAATGATAGCGATATCCATCAAATTATTGAAACCAGTAAGGTTTACGAACAGATAATTTCTGCATAGTTCATCAACGAGCCTTTAGTAAAAATGAGATTACCGCTTTCGCGGAAAATAAATATGACAACAAAAAAAACACTATTCGATAAAGTCTGGGATTCACACGTGGTCAGCACCATAGAAAATGGGCCTCAGATTCTATATATTGATAAACATTTAATACACGAAGTTACAAGTCCGCAAGCTTTCAATGAATTGGAAGATCGCGGAATTCCTGTTTTCAGGCCTGACCAAATTGTGGCAACGGCAGATCATAATACACCAACTTTAAATCAAGATCAGCCCATTAGAGATGCGCTTTCTAGAAAACAGTTAGAGCAACTTTCTGAAAACTGTAAAAAAAACAATATTACATTATATGAGTTAGGACATAAATATAATGGAATTGTCCATGTGATGGCTCCTGAGTTAGGAGTGACGCAACCAGGCTTAACCATGGTCTGTGGAGATAGTCACACGTCAACACATGGTGCCTTCGGAACCATTGCATTCGGCATTGGCACAAGTCAGGTCGCACAAGTCTTTGCAAGCCAATGCTTGTTGCTTACAAAACCAAAAAGCTTAAGAGTTTCCGTTAATGGGAAATTAAAGAATGGTGTGTTACCAAAAGATGTCATTCTTTATATCATTTCAAAACTAGGAACCAATTCAGGTACAGGTTATTTCTGTGAATATGCAGGAAATGTGTTCGAGGACATGAGTATGGAAGGTAGAATGACGGTTTGTAATATGAGTATTGAAATGGGAGCACGAGGCGGCATGATTGCCCCAGACGACACCACTTTTGAATACGTAAAAGGACGAAAATTTGCGCCGCAAGGTGACGATTTTGATAAGAAAGTGGCCTATTGGAAAACCTTGCCAACGGATGAAGGCGCACAATTTGATAAGGAATATAGTTTTGATGCCGAGGATATAGAACCGATGATTACCTACGGAACGAATCCTGGAATGGGAATTAAAATTTCTGAAAACATTCCGGTTGATGAGAATCCATCATTTAAAAAATCATTGGCTTATATGAATTTTGAAGCTGGAGAAAGCTTAATCAATAAGCTCATTAATTTTGTGTTTATAGGAAGTTGCACCAATTCTAGAATTGAAGATTTTAGAGTGGCAGCAAATTACATAAAAGGTAAAAAGAAGGCTGAAAATGTTACGGCTTGGTTAGTGCCAGGAAGTAAGCAAGTTGAAGCCCAAATTATAGAAGAAGGCTTAAAAACGGTGTTTGATGACGCAGGGTTTGAGTTGCGTCAACCAGGTTGTTCGGCATGTTTGGCTATGAATGATGATAAGATTCCAGAAGGAGAATATTGTGTTTCTACCTCAAATAGAAATTTTGAAGGTCGCCAAGGCCAAGGATCCAGAACAATATTAGCCAGTCCTTTGGTTGCTGCGGCAACTGCGGTAGAAGGAAAAATAGTTGATATTACTAAACAATTGAATTAAAGAATGTTTAGCCCTCAAAGGTTTCAACAACTTTTGAAGGCTAAACGTATATGCTGCGAGGCCTGTGCTGAACTTGATTTAGTATCTAAACCTTATAGGTATGAATAAAAGAATAAAAAAGTTTAATTAAAAATAGGACAGTGGATTCCGAATACTTTCGGAACTGCTTTCCTGTCTGCCGACATGCAGGCGCAGGAAGTATCATGGAAAAATTCACAAAATTACAATCTAGAGCCATTCCTCTAAACATAGAGAATGTGGATACAGACCAAATAATACCAGCACGTTTTTTAAAAGCCACGGACAGAAAAGGATTTGGTGACAATGTTTTTAGGGACTGGAGATATCATAAAGATGGAACCGTTAATTCTGATTTCGTTTTGAACGATTCAAAATATTCGGGAAGTATTTTAGTTGCTGGCGATAATTTCGGTTGTGGATCGAGTAGGGAACATGCGGCTTGGGCCATTACAGATTTTGGATTTAAAGTCGTGGTGTCTAGTTTTTTTGCAGACATTTTTAAAGGCAATGCGCTCAATAATGGTTTGTTACCAGTGCAGGTTTCAAAAGAATTTCTAAGTGACTTATTTGAACAAATAGTGTCCAATCCAAATACAGAATTAGTGGTTGATCTCGAAAAACAAACGATTTCTGTAAAGAATTCCGAATTATCTGAGAATTTCGAAATTGATGCCTATAAAAAGACCTGTATGATCAATGGTTACGATGATATTGATTATCTTGTAAATAATAAAGAACAAATTGAGGCTTTTGAAGCCCAAAAAATATATTAATTGAACTGCGTTAAGGATAGAAGCGACATCCTCTGACATTTTTCGTCAGAGATATAGCGGATAGCCTGACTTTTTGCAATCTTTTTAGGTTTTATTGCAATTGAAAGGTATATGCAAAAAGTAACGCCATAAAAAATAATAACGAAAAGTTTTTTCGATGAAATTAAACATTGCAGTTTTGCCAGGTGATGGTATCGGTCCAGAGGTGACCTGCCAAGCCGTAAAAGTTCTAAAAGCGATTGCTTCAGAATTCAATCATAATTTTAAGTTTACCAATGCCGATGTTGGTGCTATAGCCATAGATAAGCACAATGATCCGTTGCCAGAGGAAACCTTAGATTTGTGTCGTTCTACGGATGCTATTTTATTTGGTTCTATTGGTCATCCAAAATATGATAACGATCCTTCTGCGAAAATACGACCAGAACAAGGATTGCTTAAGTTGAGAAAAGAATTAGGTCTTTTTGCTAATATTAGACCCGTAAAAGCTTATGAAGCGCTGTTGGATAAATCGCCATTAAAAAAGCATATTATTAAAGGCACAGATATTAGTATTTATCGCGAACTGACTGGTGGAATCTACTTCGGAGAAAAACAATTAAGTGACGATGGAAATGTGGCTTCAGATTTATGTGAATATTCACGTGAGGAGATTGAACGAATTTCACATTTAGCCTTTAAAGCGGCGCAAACCAGAAGACGCAAAGTAACTTTGGTTGACAAAGCCAATGTTTTGGAGACGTCGAGACTTTGGAGAAAAGTGGTAACTGAAATTGCAGATAACTATAAGGACGTAACATTAGATTTCTTATTTGTAGATAATGCGGCCATGCAAATGATATTAAACCCTAAACAGTTCGATGTGATTTTAACAGAGAATTTGTTTGGTGATATTATTAGCGATGAAGCTAGCGTTATTGGAGGTTCCATTGGTCTTTTGGCTTCGGCATCAGTTGGAGACAAATATGCGATGTTTGAACCTATTCATGGTTCATTTCCACAAGCTACAGGAAAAGGAATTGCTAATCCGGTAGCCTCTATATTATCTGCAGCGCTATTATTAGACCATTTTGGTTTATTTGCTGAAGCTGACTTGGTAAGACAAGGCGTTGATAAATCGTTAAAGCTGAATATTTCTACGCCAGATATAAATACAAAATACGATAACATCACTACAGGGAAAGTCGGCGAGTTTATTGAAGATTTTATCAATAATCCTGACGACACCAACATGAATTTCACTAATATCCATTTAGGACAATCAACAATCATATAAATTATATGCCTACACAACCAAAGCTTACAAGATTCAATCAAAACGTAATGTCAAAATATCAGATATACAATAGTATATTTATGACTTTGCCGTTTGATAGCATCACGAAAACAGGAGCATTATTACCATTATTTCACGAGACTTGTCAAAAAGGATTTGCTAATAAAGAAAATCCCACGGCTATAGTGGAATCATTTTTTAAGAAATATCAAGCAAGACGCTCGCCTGAAAGTCAGATTAATTTGTTGTTTCGATTTATTCAATATATAGAAAGACAAGTAGTTTTGTTTGACGCTATTGAGGATGCAGCTTTTCCTATCGTAAATAATATGGATGGAATTGGGACGTTGCGAAGTCTGAAAGAATCCACAACGGCAGAAAACAAACTCGATACGCTACAGAAATATCTCGAAGAATTTAAAGTGCGAATCGTTTTGACGGCGCATCCAACACAATTTTATCCAGGTTCTGTACTAGGAATTATTACAGATTTAACCGAAGCCATTCGTGAAAATGATTTGTTGAGAATCAATGATTTATTAGCACAATTGGGAAAAACACCATTTTATAAACAAAATAAACCATCACCTTTTGATGAAGCCGTGAGTTTAATATGGTATCTGGAAAATGTGTTTTATAAATCATTTGGTACGATTTTCGATTATATACAGCAGAATATATTTGATGGTAAGCAAATTGATAACGATATCATAAATATTGGATTCTGGCCAGGTGGAGATAGAGATGGAAACCCATTTGTAACACCAGAAATTACCTTAAAAGTTGCTGGTAGATTGCGACTTTCAATTATTAAGAATTATTACAGAAATGTCAGACAATTAAAACGAAAGTTGACATTTACTGGAGTGGAGGACCGCATGATGAATTTGGAGCGTGAACTTTATAATATCATTACTAATGAACCTTCCGACTTAACGTTGGATTATTTTATATCTGAATTAAAAGCGGTAAAACAGGTTATTATTGATAAGCATCAGTCACTTTATTTGGATGAGATAAATAGTTTAATCAATAAAACACACCTATTTGGATTTCATTTTGCGAATTTAGATATTCGTCAAGATAGCAGAAAACACAACCAGTTTTTTAATGATATGGTAGACGCTTTAATTGAAAGTGGAAGCGCTATTTTTCCAAAGAATTATCACGATTTATCAGAAAAAGAACAAGTTCAGATTTTATCCAAGGTTGAAGGAAAGGTCGATTTGTCTTTAATTAAAGATGATGAAACTTTAAAGGCTTTAAATACAATGATAGCTATTAAAACCATTCAGGAAACTAATGGTGAAAAGGCAGCAAACCGTTATATTATAAGTAACAACCAAACCACGCTCAACGTCATGCAATTATTTGCCATGTTGAAGTTAGTGGCATTTCAAGAAGATTTAACCGTAGATATTGGGCCCCTTTTTGAAACGATAACGGATTTGGAAAATGCACCTACCGTGATGGAGGAATTATATACGAATCCAGAATACGCAGCACATTTAAAGTCAAGGGGAAATAAGCAGACGATAATGCTTGGTTTTAGTGATGGCACAAAAGATGGTGGGTATTTAATGGCTAATTGGGCGATATTTAAAGCAAAAGAAGCACTGACTACAGTATCTAGAAAATACAATGTAAAAGTGATTTTCTTCGATGGACGTGGCGGACCACCTGCACGTGGCGGTGGAAAAACCCATAATTTCTATGCCTCTTTAGGGCCAACGATAGAAGATGAGGAAGTGCAGTTGACCATACAGGGACAAACCATAAGTTCTAATTTCGGAACTTTAGAATCGTCCCAATATAATCTGGAACAGTTAATAAGTTCTGGAATTGGAAATAGTATAAGCGACAAAAATTTGACCATGTCGGATGAAAATAGGGAAGTAATGACAGATTTGTCTAAACGCAGTTACAAAGCCTATTCAGATTTCAAGGCACATTCAAAATTTATTCCCTATTTGGAACATATGAGTACCTTAAAGTATTATGCAAAAACCAATATTGGTAGTCGTCCATCTAAGCGAGGTAAATCTGAAGGTTTAGTTTTCGAAGATTTAAGAGCCATTCCATTTGTTGGGTCTTGGAGTCAGTTGAAACAAAACGTACCAGGTTTTTTCGGAGTGGGAACAGCCTTGAAACATTATGAAGATTCCGGCGAATTCGAAAAAGTGCAAAACTTATTTAAAACTTCAGACTTCTTTAAGACACTCATTGAAAATAGTATGATGTCCTTGTCCAAATCCTTCTTTGATTTAACAAGATATATGGCAGAAGATCCTGAGTATGGAGAATTTTGGACCATAATTTATAACGAATATGAAACTTCAAAGCGTTTAATATTAAAGTTAACAGGATATAAAGAATTAATGGAGGAAGAACCAGCAGGCAAAGCGTCCATTGCGGTTAGGGAATCCATTGTATTGCCATTGTTAACCATTCAGCAATATGCATTGAAGAAAATTCAAGAGCTTGAAAAATCTGGTGTCAAATCAAACGATGCCCAAATGAAGATTTTTGAAAGTATGGTAACCCGTTCATTGTTTGGTAATATCAATGCTAGTCGTAATTCGGCTTAATTTGTTATTCCTATGAAGGCAGGAATCTAATTTATATAAACCTGACAGGTCTTTTGTTTTAAAAAAAACCTTATTTAACTAAAAACAGAACTAGTTTTTATAGCTAAAAAAAACCCTTCAAGCAATAGCTCAAAGGGTTTTTACTAACAACTAGTTATCTAAACAACAATTAACAATTCTTAGTTTTTAGTGTTCATTTAATCTAAAGTCTGGATAAGCATCCATTCCATGTTCGTGTGCATCCAATCCTTCTAACTCTTCACGTTCAGAAACTCTGATACCAACTACTTTTTTCAGGATGAATATGATTAAGAACGAAGATACGATGCATAAACCAGCATAAGAAGCGACACCAATAAGTTGACTCACAAATTGTGCTCCACTAGCTAAAGCACCAAAGATGCCCACGGCTAAAGTTCCCCAAATACCACAGGCTAAATGCACAGCAATGGCACCAACCGGATCATCTAATTTTATCTTATCAATTAACGCGACAGCAAATACGATAATAACGCCTGCAACAGCACCAATAATGATGGCATCTGTTGGGCTCATTTGATCTGCTCCAGCAGTAATACCAACAAGACCTCCTAATATACCATTTAGAAACATTGTTAAATCTAAATTTTTATACTTCAATGTAGAAACTAGAGAAGCAACCACACCACCAGCTGCAGCAGCTAAACAAGTTGTTACTAAGGTTAATGACGTCAATGCAGGATCAGCTGATAGTACCGATCCACCATTAAATCCAAACCATCCTAACCAAAGTATAATAACGCCAGCAGTAGCTAATGGGATATTATGGCCAGGAATAGCCTGTGGTTTGCCATCTTTAAATTTGCCAATTCTAGACCCTAAAAGAGCAACGGCAACTACAGCAGCCCAGCCACCAACAGAGTGCACTAATGTAGAACCTGCAAAGTCATAAAACGGTGTTTCTAAAGTTTGTAAAAATCCGCCTCCCCATTTCCATGAGCCTGCGATTGGATAAATCAATCCAACATAAATTACTGTAAAAATCATAAAAGGCCCAATTTTCATACGTTCTGCTACGGCACCAGAAACGATTGTTGCTGCAGTGGCCGCGAACATGCCTTGGAATAAGAAATCCGTCCAATACGTATAACCTTCGTTATAAGTTAGATCTAAAGCGCCGTCTGCCGTTAGCGGCGAATCTAAACCGAAACCTGCGAATCCTAAAAAGCCGTTGAATTCTCCTGGATACATAAGGTTGAAACCTACCAAGGCATAAAGTAGTAGGCCAACGGTAATTATAAATATATTTTTAAATAAAATGTTAAGCGTATTTTTTTGACGTGTCAATCCAATTTCTAAAAATGCAAATCCTAAGTGCATAAAGAAAACCAGTGCTGTACAGATCATCATCCATACATTATTTGTAGTTAATAATTCCATGTGTTTTATTTTAAAGTTTGTGCTCCTTTTTCTCCTGTTCGTATTCTATAGCATTCTTCAATATTGGATACGAAGACTTTACCATCGCCAACATCTCCCGTAGATGCAGACTCCAATATGGCTTTGATGGCTACTTCTTCAAAATCGTCATTAACGACTATTGATAAGTAACGTCTTTGTATGTCACTTGTGCTATAAGACACGCCTCTGTAGACATGACCTTCTTTTTCATTGCCGAGTCCTGTAACATCCCAATAAGAGAAAAAGTTTACACCAACTTCATGAAGGGCATTTTTCACTGTAGAAAATTTTGATTTTCTAATAATTGCTTCAATTTTTTTCATTGTATTATTGATTAGTTAGAATTTAGTTAATATCTAATGCTATTAGATAATTAAATATGGGTTAATTCGCTTCAAATCTATATAATATTAACCTATACCCTATAAAAAAATAGGGTTAAAATGTAATTTTTGTGAATTTCTGAATTTATACCCTATAAAATTTAGATTTAAATTCTAAACATTCCTTTTTTTGAAAAGCTTGTAAAAACAAAAACCTTCAGAACTTAAGCTCCGAAGGTTTTCTTTCTAACAACTAAATTATACAATAATCAATTTTAGAATTTATATGAAAGAATTACTGATTATCCTCTATCTCGTTTTCCTGGATAGGCAATTTCGCCATGTTCAGAAAGGTCGAGACCTACTTCTTCTTCTTCTTTACTAACGCGAAGTCCCATTGTAGATTTCAATATCTTAAAAACAATGAAAGATAGTACAACGGCCCAAACGGCATAAGCCAAGCTTCCTAATGCTTGTACGCCTAATTGTGCAATTCCTCCGCCATTAAAAAGTCCGATACCTGTATCTCCATCGACTCCCCAAAGACCAATAACCACAGTTCCCCAAACACCAGCAACACCGTGCACAGAAGCAGCACCAATGGCATCATCAATTTTTAATTTCTTTTCAATAAATTCAATTGAGAATACCACGATAATACCACCTATTAGTCCTGCGACAATGGCACCAACTGCAGTCATGTTTCCACAACCAGCTGTAATACTTACTAGTCCTGCCAAAGCGCCATTTAAAGTTTGTGGTAGATTAGGTTTTCCATACCATATCCAAGTGGTTATTAATGCTCCTAAACCACCTGCTGCGGCTGCTAAATTTGTAATCAAGACAACATTTGAAGCTCCGATGGCATCAGCGCCTCCCCAAGCTAGTTGAGATCCACCGTTGAAACCAAACCAACCTAACCATAGAATAAAGACCCCTAAGGTTGCAAGAATTTGATTGTGACCAGGAATCGATACTACTTTTCCGTCAACATATTTACCCAGTCTTGGGCCGACCATAAAGGCAGCGACCAATGCAGCCCATCCACCAACAGAGTGTACAATAGAAGAACCAGCGAAATCAATAAATCCTAGATTCGTTAACCATCCAGATCCTTGCCACTGCCATCCGCCCGCGATTGGGTAGATTAAGGCAGTCATTACAATTGAGAATATGACGTATGTTGAGTATTTAGTTCGTCCAGCAATAGCTCCAGAAACAATTGTAGCAGCGGTAGCGGCAAACATAGTTTGAAAGAATAAATCCGCGCCTTCACCTTGCATTAAACCGCTCCAGAAAAACCATCCGTTAGAAGTGTCGCCATACATTAATGAGTATCCGACTAACCAGTAGGTTAAAGATCCTACACAAATATCTAGCAAGTTTTTCATTGCTATGTTGGCAGCATTTTTAGAACGCGTCATTCCAGTTTCCACTAGTGTAAAACCAGCTTGCATAAAGAATACTAAGATACCAGAAAGTAACATCCAAAGCATTCCTAAATCGCCGTTTATTGCGCTTACCGCATCTTCAACGTCTTTTGTGGTTGCAGCTACTGTGTCTTGTACAATAGCTAGATTTGGGAGTATAGTTAAAAAATTATCTATCATAATAGTTGGTGTTAGTTAGTATTGGTTTAGAACGAGTAGATTGCAGCAAGTACAAAAGACCCTAAGCTTTTGGAAGGCATCAAATCTGTATCAACAAATGCATTATCCGAAGCGCTATCTAATCTAATTTCAGGCTTAATAATCAAGTTGTCTATAGTAAAACTACCTGTTAATGTTGCAGCAAAAACACTAGAGTCTTCAACAGGGTTACCGAATTCATCATAAGTTCCAATAGCTCCAAAAGCTTTGTCTTCCTTAAAATATTCACCTCTAAGACCAAGTGCAAATGAATCTGATATGGTGTACTGTGGGTAAAGTGCGCCTCCCATGAAGCCTCCTGCATCATCTTCAAGACTTAAATATGCGGCGTTAATTCCCAAGAAGAAATCTTCTGATAAATCAAATCCTCCAGTAAAGTCAATTTCAAAGAAAGAAGGGTCGTATAGAACATTTAAATATTGTCCTTTGTAACCTATTTGAGCACCAGCGGCATAATCACCTGTGGCATTGAATTCTGTTAAATCAGTATCGTTAAATACGCCTACCATCAAACTTAAGTCATCTGATAAAGCAAAATCTGCTTTTAGACCTGTATGACTAAAAGGGCCATAAGAAAACAAGTAGGAGGTGCTGTAATTGAAATTAGCAACTGGGGAAATTACTTCGTAGCCTAAAAAGGTATTAAAATTACCCATGGTTAAGGTTACACTCTCGGTTACATTCCAATAAGCATATAATTGATTGACGATGTCTCCAGTATTGGAATACATAGGTGATGCAAAAATGGCATCGGTTCCTCTTGGGCCAAATACTAAATCAGCGACAAATCCTACTTTTTCGCCTTCGTAAGAAGCGACTAAGTTTGCCATACCAAGTGCAAAACCAGGTAAGTTAGCAAAGGATGTTCCTGGAGCAATCGCATTTTCGTCATTTGGTGCGGTAAAATTTGTTCTGTAATATGCATCAATACTTCCGCTAAACGTAAAAGACTTTTCTTTTTTAACTTCTGCTGTAGTTTCTTCGGTTTCTTGAGCCGTTAATACTATTGAGATCAGTAGTAATGTTAGAGTAAAAAATTTTTTCATAATAATATTAAATTTAAAACAGTTAGTTCGAGCCAAATCTATATAATATTAATTTGTACCCCCTAAAAAAATAGGGTTAAAATTTAATTTTTATGAATATGAAATTTTACACCCCTAAAATTTCAGGGTTAAAATTTATTTCAGCTGTTTTTTTGTTATATCAATAATTTTTATTTTGATAAAATGATTGATAAATAAACATTTTGTTAAATTATTTTCATTAGTTAATCCTTTTCGAAAACGTTTTCGCAGTAAATACGCTTTTTTGTTAAATATTATTCATTAGCTAATTATTAGTAAATCCCGTTATTATTGCAAAATTTTCATTTAGAATCCACATTACTATCGATATGAAAAAAGTGTTTCAACAATTTTATAAATCAATTATTTGCGTCTATATTAGAGCATAAATAAGGTGCAAAACCTTTAAATTTTAATCGAATATGTTTAAGCAACAAGGCCTCTATTTACCAGATTTTGAACACGAAAATTGTGGTGCAGGATTTATATGTAATCTAAAAGGTGAAAAGACGAACCAAATTATTCATGACGCTCTAGAAATATTAGTAAAACTAGAGCATCGTGGTGGCGTAAGTGCAGACGGAAAAACTGGTGATGGTGCTGGTCTTTTAATAGATATTCCTCATGCTTATTTTAAAAGGGTTTGTGGTTTCAAAGTTCCTGTAAAAGGAAAGTATGCCGTAGGAATGGTGTTCTTACCAAAAAATAGAAATCAGTACAAATTCTGTAAAGATACGTTCGAGAAAGAAATCATCGCCCAAGGACTTACTGTTATAGGATGGAGGGAAGTTCCGGTGGATTCTACGCAACTGGGAGAGATAGCTGCAGCTTCAGAACCTAATATAGAGCAACTTTTCGTCGGAAAATCCAATGAAGTTTCAGAAGCGGATTTTAAAGCGAAACTCTATGCTGCTCGAAAAATAACAGAGCACACGGTTCGGAAATCCAAAATGTCACAAAGTTCTTATTTCTATGTGTCCAGTTTATCCATGAATACCTTGATATATAAAGGGATCATAATGCCCGAAGATATCGGCCCTTATTATAAAGATTTACAAGAAGATGATTTAGTGACACGTTTGGCATTGGTGCACCAACGATTTTCAACCAACACTATGCCGACTTGGGAATTGGCACAGCCATTCCGATTCATGTGTCAGAATGGTGAAATAAATACACTTCGTGGAAATGTGAGTAGAATGCGTGTGCGTGAAGAAATCATGAAAAGTGATGTCTTTGGTCCTCAAATCGATAAATTGTTCCCAATCATTTTACCAGGAAAATCAGATTCGGCATCCATGGATATGGTCGTCGAATTATTAACACATACAGGACGTTCGTTACCAGAAGTGATGATGATGATGATTCCTGAAGCATGGGAAAAACATGCAACGATGTCTCCAGAACGTAAAGCGTTCTACGATTACAACGCTTGTATCATGGAACCTTGGGATGGACCCGCTTCGGTGCCGTTTACAGATGGCAACTATATTGGTGCATTGTTGGATAGAAACGGATTAAGACCTTCAAGATACACAGTTACTAAAAGTGGGAAATTAATAATGTCTTCTGAAATTGGAGTTGTTGACATTGATCCAGAGGATGTGGAAAGTCATGGTCGTTTAGAACCTGGAAAAATGTTTTTGGTAGACATGAATCAAGGACGAATCATAAATGACGAAGAAATTAAAAGTAAAATTGTTAAGGAAAGACCATATCAAGAATGGTTAGATAAAACAAGATTGCACCTGAAAGATATTCCATATACTGGCGAAACTTGTCCGGTGGAATTGTTAGATATAAAAACGAGACAACGTTTATTTAACTACACGTTCGAAGATATTCAAGAGGTTATTACTCCAATGGCTCAAAAGGCTAAGGAAGCTTTGGGCTCAATGGGAATTGATACGCCATTGGCCGTTCTATCTAACAAACCTCAGATAATTTCGAACTATTTTAAACAATTATTCGCACAGGTTACAAATCCGCCTTTAGATGGAATTCGTGAAGAAATTGTAACGGATATCAGTCTCTCTTTAGGCAAGGATAGAAATATTTTCAGCATAACAGAACGGCAATGTAGAAAACTGAAAATTCAGAATCCTGTAATTTCTAATGACGATTTAGCTAAAATTAGAAATATTCAGGTGGAAGGGTTTAAGGCCGAAACCGTTGAATTATTATACCAAAAAGACAAAGGTCTTAATGGATTGGAGGATGCTTTGGATGACATTATTGTTCAAATTGAAAAAGCCTTATTACGAAAAACAAACATTATCATATTATCAGATAGAGGTGTAAGTAAAGAGATGGCACCAATTCCGGCGTTATTGGCGTGCTCTTATGTCAACCATCAAATGAACCGTTTGCGAAAGCGTTCTTATTTCGATATTATCATCGAATCTGCAGAACCACGAGAGCCGCATCATTTCGCTACATTATTCGGCTATGGAGCAAGTGCCGTAAATCCTTATATGGTAAACGAAATCATCCGAGCACAAGTGAAGGAAGGTTTTATTACTGATATGGATGAGCAAAAAGCTGTGGATAACTTCAACAAGGCTATTGGAAAAGGTATCTTAAAAGTGATGAACAAAATTGGGATTTCTACTTTACATTCTTACAGAGGTTCCCAAATATTTGAAATCGTTGGTTTCAATTCGCAATTTGTTGAAAAATATTTTCCATATACAGCTTCAAGAATTGAAGGTATCGGCTTATATGAAATCGAAAAGGAAATCGATAAACGATATAAATATGCTTATCCAAATACCGAAGTAGATAAACGATTAGGTCTAAATATTGGTGGCGATTACCGTTGGAGACGTAATGGCGAAAAGCATTTGTTTAACCCAACAACGGTTGCAAAATTACAACAAGCCGTTAGATTGAGCGACCAAGCGAGTTATAATCTATATGCGAAAACGATAAATGAACAGTCTGAAAATTTAATGACCATTCGTGGGTTATTTGAATTTAATAATATCGACCCAATTCCGATTGAAGAAGTGGAGCCCTGGACAGAAATCGTAAAACGTTTCAAAACAGGTGCCATGTCTTATGGTTCGATTTCGCGTGAAGCACATGAAAACTTAGCCATTGCCATGAATAGGATTGGAGGGAAATCCAATTCTGGAGAAGGAGGAGAGGACCGAAAGCGTTTTCAGCCTGATGTTAATGGCGATAGTAGGAATTCTGCGATAAAGCAGGTGGCTTCTGGTCGTTTTGGAGTAACATCCCATTATTTAACGAATGCAAAAGAGATTCAAATAAAAATGGCTCAAGGTGCAAAACCTGGAGAAGGTGGTCAATTACCAGGCGAAAAAGTGTTGCCATGGATTGCAGCAGCCCGAAATTCAACACCATTCGTTGGACTGATTTCGCCACCACCACATCACGATATATATTCCATTGAGGATTTAGCACAATTAATTTACGATTTAAAAAATGCCAATCGTGAAGCTAGAATAAATGTAAAACTAGTGTCTGAAGTTGGCGTAGGTACTATCGCAGCTGGTGTGGCTAAAGCAAAAGCAGATGTTGTTCTCATCGCTGGTTATGATGGTGGAACAGGTGCTTCACCGTTGACCTCATTAAAACACGCAGGTTTACCCTGGGAACTTGGTTTGGCAGAGGCACAACAAACACTTGTACTTAATAATTTAAGAAGTAGAATCGTAGTCGAATGTGATGGGCAATTGAAAACAGGTCGCGATGTGGCGATAGCTGCTTTATTGGGAGCAGAAGAATTCGGATTTGCCACAGCACCTTTAGTAGCTTCGGGCTGTATAATGATGCGTAAATGTCATCTGAATACCTGTCCTGTTGGTATCGCCACACAAGACAAAGAGTTGCGTAAAAACTTTAAAGGTACACCAGAACATGTTATTAATTTCTTCTATTATATCGCTGAAGAATTGAGAAGCATTATGGCGGAATTAGGTTTTAGGTCCATGGCCGAAATGATTGGTCAAACCCATAAGATAAACGCGAATAAAGCTATTAAACATTACAAAGCTAAAGGTTTGGATTTATCCTCCATTTTGTACCGACCAGAAGCATACAGTAAAATGACCGTTAAGAATACTGAAAAGCAAGATCATAATTTGGACAACGTATTGGATTTTCAAATCCTGAAAGATTCGCATCGTGCTTTATATCGAAAAGAGCAAATGACGTTGTCTTATCCAATCAAAAATACAAATCGTACCGTTGGCGCTATTGTGAGTAATGAGATTTCAAAAATATATGGGCATTTAGGTTTACCGGAAGATACTTTGAATATCAATTTCACGGGTTCTGCAGGTCAAAGTTTCGGAGCTTTCGGAGCGCATGGATTAACGTTTAAACTGGAAGGTAATACCAATGATTATTTAGGAAAAGGGTTGTCTGGCGCAAAGCTGATTGTTAAAAAACCAGTAAAAGCAGATTTTAAAGCTGAGGAAAATATCATAGTTGGTAATGTCTGTTTGTTTGGTGCTGTGGAAGGACAAGCCTACATTAATGGTATCGCTGGAGAACGGTTTGCCGTTAGAAATTCGGGATCAATAGCAGTAGTGGAAGGTGTCGGAGATCACTGTTGTGAGTACATGACTGGTGGAAAAGTGGTTGTTCTTGGTAAAACAGGACGAAATTTCGCAGCTGGTATGAGTGGTGGAATCGCTTACGTTTATGATCCGGAAAACAACTTTGTCAACGGCTTGTGTAATATGGAAACGATAGAGTTTGAAAAGATTCTTAAAAAAGATGCTAATGATCTTAAGGGCTTAATTGAGAAGCATGTGAAATATACGGACAGTCAATTGGGTAAATCGCTATTGGCAGATTGGGAAACAAGCTTAAAGAATTTTGTTCGCATCATGCCGACGGAATACAAACGTGCTTTAAAACGTTTAGAGACAGAAGAACAAATGGTAGAAGAATTAGAAACAGTATAACATTAGTGTTTCCAAAAAATAAAATAATAGTACAATAAAAATTTAGAAAGACGGGAAGAGATTCCTGCTTTCGCAGGAATAACATGGGAAAAGTAACAGGTTTTAAAGAATTTGAAAGAAAAGATGAGCCATACAAGCCAGTAAAGGATCGTGTAAAACATTACAATGAATTTACTGTGCCTTTAAAGGAGGATGACATGCGAAAACAAGGCTCGCGTTGTATGGATTGTGGCATTCCATTTTGCCATAGTGGTTGTCCATTGGGAAATCTTATTCCAGATTTTAATCACATGGTACACCAAGGCGAATGGCAAAAGGCCTCATGGATTTTACATGCTACAAATAATTTTCCGGAATTTACTGGTCGTTTATGTCCTGCACCATGCGAGCAGTCATGTGTATTAGGAATTATTGAAGATCCGGTATCTATTGAAAATATCGAAAAAAATATTGTCGAACGTGCATTTAAGGAAGGTTGGATAAAACCACAACCACCAAAAACCAGAACAGGAAAAACAATTGCTGTTGTCGGTTCTGGACCAGCAGGTTTGGCCGCTGCCCAACAATTAAACAGAGCAGGTCACACAGTTACCGTTTTTGAACGTGATGATGCTATTGGAGGCTTGTTACGCTACGGAATCCCGAATTTTAAAATGGAAAAAGGCATCATCGATCGTCGATTAAAGATTTTAGAAGCTGAAGGTATTGTGTTTAAAACCAATGTTAATGTCGGTGTGAATTACGATGTGAAGGAACTTAAAAAATTTGATGCCGTTGTCCTTTGTGGAGGTTCTACTGAAAGACGAAGTTTGCCAACACCAGGCATTGATGCCGATGGTGTAGTGCAGGCTATGGACTTTTTAACGCAACAAACTAAAGTGGTTTTCGGACAGAAAGTAAAAGATCAGGTTTTAGCAACAGGTAAAAATGTGATAGTTATTGGAGGTGGAGATACAGGTTCGGATTGTATTGGGACATCCAATCGTCAAGGTGCAAAATCGGTTGTTAATTTTGAAATTATGCCTAAACCACCAGGACATCGCTCACCAGCTACACCTTGGCCATATTGGCCGTTACAATTAAAAACATCGTCTTCCCATAAAGAAGGTGTTGAGCGTAATTGGTTGATTAACACCAAAGAATTTGTAACGAATGCAAAAGGAAAATTAACAGCTTTAAAAACCGTAAATGTAGAATGGGAAATGGTGCCTGGCGAACGCCCTAAACTAAAAGAAATTGCAGGAACAGAAAAGACTTGGAAATGTGATTTAGCTCTGTTAGCACTTGGTTTTACAGGGCCAGAGTCAACAATTGCGGATAAACTGGGTTTAGATAGAGATGTTCGTTCAAACTACAAAGCGACTTACGGAAAATACCAAACCAATGTTCCAAATATTTTTACGGCAGGCGATATGCGAAGAGGACAATCCTTGATTGTTTGGGCAATTTCTGAAGGAAGGGAAGCCGCACGTCAAGTGGATATTTACCTGATGGGTAAATCGGATTTGGCGACTAAAAATGAAGAAGGCGATTTGGTGGCGTTGTAAAAATGAATCAATGTGTATATATATTCTGCAAGGTCAAAAAAAGACCTTGCAGAATTGTAACATTAGACTTTTGAATAAAGTATAAAACATTGGGGAATTGATAGTGGCTTTTTTAGAAGAATAAACTTATTAATGCCTACCCTTCAAAACACCCTCAATATCTTCAAGTGTAAACCCTTTAGCTTTCAATAAAATTAAATAGTGATACATTAAATCAGCAGCTTCGTTTTTAAACAAATCATCATCATTATCTTTGGCTTCAATAACCAATTCTACAGCTTCTTCGCCTACTTTTTGAGCGACTTTATTAATGCCACTTTGGTAGAGTTTGTTGGTGTACGAATTCTGGTCGTTGGTATCAATACGGTCATTGATGGTTTGCTGCAATTCATATAAAAAACCTTTAGCGGTTTCTTCTTTAAAACAAGAGGTGCTTCCTGTGTGGCAAGTTGGTCCTTTCGGTTCTGCTTTTATTAAAATGGTATCGTTATCGCAATCGATTTGGATATCTTTGACCGTTAAGAAATTACCAGATTCTTCACCTTTTGTCCAGAGTCTGTTTTTACTTCTGCTGAAAAAAGTGACTTTGTTTTCTGCTTTGGTTTTGTTGAAGGCTTCCAAATTCATGTAACCTAACATTAACACTTGTAATGTGTTGTTGTTTTGAATGATAACAGGAACCAGTCCATCTCCTTTTGAAAAATCTATGTTCATCGTATTGCTATGTTTTCGTTTTTTAAATACTGTTTTAATTCCGGAATTGGTATTTCGCCATAATGAAAAATACTGGCAGCCAATCCTGCACTAGCTTGTGTCGTTTCAAACAAGGTTTTGAAATGTGTTTTAGTTCCTGCGCCTCCTGAAGCTATAACGGGAATATTAACCGATTCACTCACGGCTTCCGTAATATCAAGAGCAAAACCAGCTTTGGTGCCATCATTGTTCATGGAAGTAAGTAAAATTTCGCCAGCGCCTAAAGCTTCCACTTGCTTTACCCAATCTAATGTTTTTAATGCTGTTGCGGTTCGTCCGCCATGTACAAATACTATCCATTCATTATCTACAAATTTAGTATCAATGGCAACGACCACGCATTGACTACCAAATTCTTTAGCGATTTGGGTGATTAACTCAGGATTCTTAACGGCTGAAGAATTCACGCTC
The DNA here is from genome assembly GCF_013394655.1 of Winogradskyella schleiferi. Taxonomy (NCBI): domain Bacteria; kingdom Pseudomonadati; phylum Bacteroidota; class Flavobacteriia; order Flavobacteriales; family Flavobacteriaceae; genus Winogradskyella; species Winogradskyella schleiferi. Next base: position 3,823,715 of record NZ_CP053351.1, on the reverse strand, counting down.
ACTTTATCCGCACCAGCTTTTATAATTGCGGAAACATCTTCAATGGAATTGATGCCACCTCCAACTGTAAATGGAATATTGATTTCTTCGGCAATATGAGTTACCAATTCCACTAATGTTTTTCGCTTTTCAACGGTTGCTGTAATATCCAAAAATACCAATTCGTCTGCTCCATGTGCCACGTATTGTTTGGCGAGTTCAATTGGGTCGCCAGCATCTCTGATGCCGATAAAATTAATGCCCTTAACCGTTCTGCCATTCTGAATGTCCAAACATGGTATAATTCGTTTTTTTAGCATAGTTTTTGTAATTCTTTTAGTGATATGTTGCCTTCATAAATGGCTTTTCCGAGAATGACGCCTTCGCAACCTATAGCTTTTACGTGTTCTAAATCGTGTAAAGAAGATACGCCACCACTGGCAATTAATTTTACATTCGATTTTGAAATGATTTCTGCGTATAATTCATTTGAAGTGCCTTGTAACATGCCATCTTTTGCAATATCTGTGCAGATGACATACTGAACACCTTTAGATTCATAATCTTTTATAAAATCAACAACATCCAATTCAGAAGCTTCCAACCAACCATTGGTGGCAATTTTTCGGTCTTTGCAATCGGCTCCTAAAATTATTTTTTCAGAACCATAGGTTTTTAACCATTCTAAAAACACTTTGGGATTGTTCGCTGCGATACTTCCACCTGTAATTTGATTCGCACCACATTCAAAAGCGATTCTCAAATCATCGTTAGATTTTAATCCGCCTCCGAAATCGACTTTTAAGTTGGTTTTAGAAGCTATGCTATCTAAAATGTCGTGATTCACGATGTGCTTCGATTTGGCGCCATCCAAATCCACTAAATGTAAATATTGAATGCCATTGTCTTCAAATTCTTTCGCGACTTCTAAAGGGTTTTCGTTATAGACTTTTTTAGTGTTGTAATCACCTTTTGTAAGTCTTACACATTTTCCGTCTATGATATCTATTGCTGGTATGATTCTCATCTTAGTTCCTGCGAAAGCAGGAATCTATTTCCATACTTTCTTGTTTTTTTATTTTAATACTATTGCTTTTCCATTTCATAAGGGTTGATAGATTGATAATCCATAAAAACACCCCTAAGAGCTTCGCTCGGTAATTTCTAAACAAAAGATATTTTGTTTCTCATTAATCCTCAAGGGGACAATCTAAGTAATGAACTTTTTTTAGTATTGATTAAAATTCATTATTGTTTTAACTTAATTCCAAAAAATTCTTCAACAACCTAGTTCCAACATCAGCCGATTTCTCTGGATGAAATTGGGTCGCATAAAAATTATCATGCTGCATGGCTGTTGCAAAGGGCAAAATATAATCACAAGTTGCAATGGTTTGCTCATTTTTTTCAGCATAATAACTGTGGACATAATACATGTCATTATCCGTATTTATATGTTGAAAAAGTTCACCTTTTACTTCAGAAAAACTATTCCAACCCATATGTGGTACTTTTTCTTTTGGTGGAAATTTTTTTACTCGGGTGTTGAAAATCCCCAAACACTTAGTGTCGCCTTCTTCACTATAATCGCACATTAATTGCAGACCTAAACAGATACCAAGCATTGGTTTTTCGATAGACCGAATAACGTCGTCAAGACCTTTGTCTTTTAAATATTTCATGGCAGAACTCGCTTCGCCGACACCAGGAAAAATGACTTTGCTAGCATTTAGTATTTCGGTTTTATCATCAGTAATAATACTTTCATAACCCAAACGGTTTAAAGCATTTTGAACTGAACGAATATTGCCAGCGTTGTATTTTATGATTGCAATCATTTTGACTTACGATTTTAGATTTACGATTTATGAATTTTAGTTTATGATAACAATTATTTATTTCTCAATTTTCGTCCCGTGAGGGACTTTATATGGGTAATAACTTGTAATACTCATGGTCAAGTGTGCCTTTAGGTACACCTTATGCAATACCCAAAGGCATTGTGGATAAAAAACTAAAGCTTTTTTACCCATATTTTGTCCATAAATGGACAATTTACGATTAAAAAAAGATTGCGAAACCAACCATTTAAATGTCTCTCTTGCATCGATTTTTTCGTGAACTATTATTTGTTTCATCTGATACTTTAATTAAATCTGATATCGTAATTCAAAAATCATAAACTTCCTTTCGTACTTGGAATGGAAAAATTATTGGTTTTTGAAACTGCCATTTTTATTGCTTTTGCAAAAGCCTTGAAAATAGATTCGATTTTGTGATGTTCGTTATCGCCTTCTGCTTTTATATTTAAGTTACATTTAGAGGCATCGCTAAAGGATTTAAAAAAGTGCATAAACATCTCTGTTGGCATTTCTCCAATCATTTCACGTTTAAATTCTGGTTCCCACACCAACCAAGGTCGTCCGCCAAAATCAATAGCAACTTGCGCTAAACAATCATCCATTGGCAATAAAAAACCATAGCGTTCAATGCCACGTTTACTTCCTAAAGCCTCAATAAATGCTTCTCCAAATGTTATGGCAACATCTTCTATGGTGTGGTGTTCGTCTATTTCTAAATCGCCTTCAACGTTTACAAACAAATCGATATTCCCATGTTTTGAAATTTGCTCTAACATGTGATCAAAAAATCCTAATCCCGTGGAAATATTACTTTTTCCAGAGCCGTCCAAGTTGATTTCGACCTCAATATTCGTTTCATTAGTTTTTCTAACAACAGTAGCCGTTCTCGGAATCGCTTTTAGATAATTGTAAATTTCCTCCCAAGATGTCGTATTTAAAATGGCATAATCGCTGCCTTCTACATTCATAAAGATGCCTTGACTTCCTAGGTTTTTGGCTAACTCGATATCTGTTGCTCTATCTCCAATGACAAATGAATTCTTTAAATCGTAATTCCCGTGAATGTATTTACCTAATAATCCTGTTCTTGGTTTTCTGGTAGGTGCATTATCTTCTGGGAAACTCTTATCGATTAATATTTCCGAAAATTCCACACCTTCATTTTTAAAAGCTTGAATTAGTTTGTTTTGCGCAGGCCAAAAGGTGTCTTCGGGAAACGAATCTGTACCCAAACCATCTTGATTGGTTACCATGACCAATTCGTAATCGAGTTCTTTGGCGATTCGTGATAACCATTGAAAAACACCAGGATAATATTCCAATTTCTCCAAACTATCAAGTTGAAAATCGATTGGTGGTTCTATGGCTAAGGTTCCGTCTCTATCTATGAATAGTACTTTTTTCATTTAACTTTAGTTAAATGTCCTGAATTTATTTCAAGACCTGATTAATTTATATCTGTTGTTTTTAATGATGGATTAGTTGCTTTTATAAGATTCCATTTCCATTCTTTATGCCAATTTTTTAATTGTCGTTCTCTTTTTTTTGCGACTTGTATATCTTCATATTTTTCAAAATATACAAGATATGAGATGTTATATTTTTTTGTGAACAGAGCTCCTTTTCCTGCTTTGTGTTGTTTCAATCTAATATTTAAATCTTCTGTATAACCAGTATATAGAACGGTTCTATTTTTATTGGTCAATATATAACAGTAATAAGATTTAAGAGTCATGGTATTTTAATTTAAAGTTCCTGAAACAAGTTCAGGATTTCGAAATTGATAAAAGGCTTTTTATCAATTTCTCATTCTCTTCAGGTTTCCCAACTGTAATTCTAATACTGTTTTTTACCAAGCTATTCCGGTTCCGAGTAATCACTTTTTGTTCCACTAAATTCAAATATATATGATCGGCATCGTCAACTTCAACTAACAAAAAGTTCGCATCCGAAGGATATATTTTCTTTATGATGTCCATTTTTTGCAATGCTTGAATTAACTTCTCTTTTTCTTCAAGAATAATTTGCTTGTTGGCTTCAAAAGTTGTTCGATTTTCTATGGCTTCAATAGCTGCAGTTTCATTCAGTTTACTAATGTTGTATGGCATTTTTACTTTGTTCAATAGTTTAATAACTTCTTGGCTAGCATAGGCAATTCCGATTCGTGCAGCCGCCAAGGCCCAAGCTTTACTGAAGGTTTGCGTGACAATTAGATTTGGATACGTTTCAATGGATTGACTCCAAGAAAGCTTGTCACTAAAATCAGCATAGGCTTCATCAATAATCACCATACCGTTAAAATTCTGTAATATAAATTCAATATCAGATTCGTTAAAACAATTTCCGGTAGGATTATTTGGCGAACAGATAAAAATGAGCTTGAGAGTTTCATCCTTAAAATAGGGTTTCAAATTATCTGTATTAATCTGAAATTCGTCATTTAGCGGAAGCGTTATTAATTCAATAGCATTGATATCTGCAGCGACTTGATACATACCAAATGTTGGTGTAAACGTGAGTGCTTTATCTTTTCCAGGAGTACAAAAAATACGATAAATTAAGTCGATAATCTCATCGCTACCATTACCTATAAAGATGTTTTTACTAGCAATTCCATTATATTGAGATAGCTTTTCTTTTAGTAATTTTTGGTCTGAATTTGGATAGCGATTTAAGGTGCCGAAGGGATTTTCATTGGCATCTAAAAACACACCTTCGTTACCTTTAAATTCATCGCGAGCACTTGAATAGGGTTTAAGTCCTAAAATATTTGGTCGAACTAAAGTTTTTAAATCAAACATTGTTAATGGCTTTTAGTCGTAATGTTACGGCATTTTTATGTGCATCCAATCCTTCGGCATCAGCCATTAATTCTATTGCTGGTCCAATATTAATGATGCCTTCTTCGTTTAAATTTTGAAATGTGATTTTCTTTACAAAACTATCTAAAGAAACGCCACTATAATTTTTAGCATAACCGTTTGTAGGTAAGGTATGATTAGTACCACTTGCATAATCACCAGCACTTTCGCAACTGTATTTTCCTAAGAATACAGAACCTGCATTTGTAATTTGGTCTATATAATTTGAAGCATTAACGGTTGCGATGATTAAATGTTCAGGTGCATATAAATTACTGAAGTCGATGCATTCGTTCATTGAATTTAGCAGAATAGCACGACTATTTTTTAAAGCTTCTGAAGCCATATTTTGTCGAGATAATTGATGCAGTTGCTTATCTAATTCTTGTGTCGTTTTATTTATGATTTCCGCATTGTCAGACAACAAAATCACTTGACTATCGGAACCATGTTCTGCTTGTGACAATAAATCTGATGCTACAAATGCAGGATTACTAGTGTTGTCGGCAATAACTAAAACTTCACTTGGTCCAGCAGGCATATCTATAGCAACACCTTGCTGTTGAATTAATTCTTTGGCTTTCGTCACAAATTGATTTCCTGGCCCGAATATTTTATAAACTTGAGGTACAGATTCCGTACCAAAAGCCATGGCCGCAATTGCTTGTGCGCCACCAACTTTATAGATTTTTGAGATACCAACCAGATTAGCCGTATATAAAATGGCGGGATGTATGTCGCCTTTTTTATTTGGAGGCGAACATAAAATAATGTCTTTACAACCAGCTAATTTGGCTGGAATTCCGAGCATTAAAATTGTTGAAAATAAAGGTGCCGAACCGCCTGGAATGTATAAACCGACTTTCTCTATACCGACAGATTTTCGCCAGCATTTAACTCCTTTCGTGGTTTCTATAACTTGTTCTTTTTCTCTTTGTGCTGCGTGAAACGATTCAATATTTTGCTTTGCAAGATTGATAGCTTGTTTTAAATCCTCAGGAACTTGATTAATTGCTGCTTCAATTTCAGGAATTTCAACTTTAAGTGACTTTAATTTAGTGTTGTCAAACTTCTCAGCATATTTAAATAGAGCTTTGTCTTTATGCATTTTCACGTCCTCTAGAATATCTTTAACTATTGTATCTAGGGTTTGCTGTTCTAAAACTGGTCGTTTTGCCAACGCATTCCATTCGGACTTATTTGGATTTTTATAGACCTTCATTACATTACCATTTTATCAATTGGAACGACTAAAATACCTTCTGCTCCTGCATTTTTTAGGGCGTCAATGCTATTCCAAAATTTATCTTCATCAATTACAGAGTGCAAAGAACTCCAGCCTTCTTGTGCCAAAGGCAGAATTGTTGGACTTTTTAAAACAGGTAGAATTGCTGTGACTTCGTCGATTTTATTGTTTGGAACATTCATGAGAACGTATCTTGAATTATTAGCTCTTAAAACGGCCTGAATTCTGAATATGAGTTTTTCGAGAATCGCTTCTTTTTCAGCATTCAGATTACTGTTTTTTGCTAAGACTGCTTCCGACTTTAGAATCACTTGTGTTTCCCGTAAGCCATTTTTAAAAAGCGTACTACCAGAACTCACTATATCGCAAACGCCATCTGCCAATCCGATATTTGGTGCAATTTCCACAGAGCCAGAAATCACATGAATATCGGCTTCAATACTATTTTCGTCTAAATAAGTTTGAAGTGTGTTAGGGTAGGAAGTGGCAATTTTTTTGCCGTCGAAATAGGATGCATTATCTGTTTCCACACGTTTTGGAACCGCTAATGAAACACGACATTTCGCAAAACCAAGTTTTTCAACAACTTCGGTTTTTTTCTGTTTTTCGATAAGTATGTTCTCTCCAATAATGGCAATATCGACGACACCATCTTCGATATATTGTGGAATATCTGAATTCCGTAAATACAAGACTTCTAATGGGAAGTTACGCGCTGCAACTTTCAATTGGTCTTTGCCATTATCTATTTTAATGCCGCAATCCTTTAAAAGTTTTAACGAATCTTCATTTAATCGACCGCTTTTCTGAATGGCAATTTTTAGTTTACTCATTTTTAATTTTTTTAATCTGAATAAACCAAACGTGAGGAAATAAAAAACCCGTCTGATTTATTCAGACGGGTTTTGAAATATATTAAACTACATATATCAATTCCAGCTCGCCTGAATGCAAGTATGAAAATGATGATGATGTATTTGACTAAAAGTCATTTGTTTCTTATTTGAGAACCAAAGGTAACATTAATTTTCAACTAAGGAAATTATTCAAAATCATTTTCAAAATATTTAACATCAATTAGGAAACTTTGCCCGAATATCTTCCAAACACAAATTATGAATACTCCCAATATGTGAGTGTTCTTTTCCTAAATCTGGTTGGTAAGTTCCTGCTTGCACTTGACTTCCAATTTTTTGATAGGCTTCCCTAAAGCTCATACCTTCAACTACAAAATTGTTTATACTATCTACTGTAAAAAGGTATTGGTATTTTTCGTCGTTGAGGTCAATATCTTTTACGATGATTTGTTGAATGGAATAATTAAAGATGTCTACAATATCTTTTACATCTTCAAAGGCATTGATGATGTTTTCTTTCAACAATTGAAAATCCCTGTGGTAACCACTTGGTAGATTATTTGTGATTAATAACATTTCAGAATGTAAAGCCTGAATTTTATTGCACTTACCTCGTATTAATTCAAACACATCAGGATTTTTCTTGTGTGGCATGATGCTACTTCCTGTGGTCAATTCATCTGGAAACGTAATAAAGCCAAAATTCTGACTCATATACAAGCAAATATCCATAGCAAAACGTGCCATGGTATTGCATAAACCTCCTAATGCACTTGCAATGGCACGTTCACTTTTCCCTCTACTTAATTGTGCTGCAACCACATTATATTTTAAAGTTGAAAACCCTAATTCTTTGGTTGTGATATTTCTATCAATAGGAAAAGAACTACCATAACCAGCAGCAGAACCTAACGGGTTTTGGTCCGCAATTTTTGAAACCGCATTTAGCACATAAACATCATCTATTAGCAATTCAGCATAAGCAGAAAACCATAATCCAAATGAAGAAGGCATAGCGACTTGCAAATGTGTGTAACCAGGTAATAATTGGGTTTTGTGTTTTTCTGCTAAATTTAATAAGGTGTCAAAAAATGTTTTTGTTTTGTTATTAATGATTTGCAAATTCTCTTTATAGTAGAGTTGAAGTGCCACTAAAACCTGGTCATTTCTAGATCGTGCGGTGTGGATTTTTTTACCGACTTCGCCTAGAGTTTTTGTAAGTTCATGTTCAATTTTAGAATGGACATCTTCAAAGGAGTCTTCAATATTAAAAGTGCCATCTTCAATAGATTGGGCTAAAATCTTTAATCCTGATTTCAATTGTTCTAACTCATCAGAATTTATAATTCCGATAGATTCTAACATAATAGCATGCGCTAAGGATGCTTGCACATCGTACTTGGCAATATGCATATCGATTTCTCTGTCGTTGCCAACGGTGAATAATTCTATTTTTTTATCTATTGAATAGCCTTTGTCCCACAATTTCATAATATAAATTTTAATTCTTAAAATTTAGAACCAAGATGCTAGACCGCTTCGCTGTTAGAATATAGACGGCTCATTCATGTTTTTGAGGTTTTAGTCTAGATTCTAGTCTCTTGATTCTCCTGTTTTTTTTACAATACCTTTTTTAACAATTTAATATACAACTCAACACCTTCTTCAATTTCAGCAAGATAAATAAATTCATCTGCCGTGTGAGATCGTGTGCTGTCGCCTGGTCCTAATTTTAATGATGGACAAGTTAAAACGGATTGGTCCGAAAGTGTTGGCGAACCGTATGTTTTTCTTCCAAGTGCAATACCGGCTTTTACTAAGTCGTGATTAATTGGAATAGACGACGAATTTAACCGTAAGCTTCTTGCCGTAATACTCGTACAAGGCGATTTCTGTGTTAAAATATCTGCAATCTCTTTATTAGAATATTTATCATTCACACGTACATCAATTACCAAATCAACTTCAGCGGGAACAGCATTATGTTGTTTACCAGCATTGATTTGCGTAACGGTCATTTTTACATCACCTAGAACTGGCGATTTTCGTTCAAACTTATAATCTTTAAACCATTTTAAAACATCAATTGTGTTGTAAATGGCATTATCAGCATTTGGATGCGCCGCATGGCTAGCAGTTCCTTTTACCTTCGCATCAAAAACAACTAAACCTTTTTCGGCAACGGCTAACTGCATTAAGGTTGGTTCACCAACAATCGCTACATCAATTTTTGGGATGATACTTAACATGCTATTCAATCCGTTTGACCCACTGCTTTCTTCTTCGGCAGAAGCGACAATGACCAGGTTATAATTCAGATCTTTTTTGTCGTAAAAATAAGTGAACGTAGCAATTAAAGACACCAAGCATCCGCCTGCATCATTACTGCCCAGACCATATAATTTACCATCTTCAACAATGGCTTTTAAAGGATCTTTGGTATAGCCACTATTTGGTTTTACAGTGTCGTGATGAGAATTTAATAAGAGCGTCGGTTTACTCTTTTCAAAATATTTATTGGTCGCCCAAATATTGTGATGGTCTCTTTTGAAAGGCATATGATGTGTAGTAAACCAATTTTCAATAAGCAATGCTGTATTGTCTTCTTCCGAAGAAAACGACTGTGTCTCTATCAATTGCTTTAGTAAAGCAATGGCATCTTGCGTTAGTTTTTCAATCATTGTGTTATGGTTGTATGTTTGTTTTTGGTATTGAAAAGCATATTTGATGTTCCGATACAAACTTTTTGAACGTTTTGATTTATTGCATGAAAACAGTTATTTAATTTGGGTAACATGCCTTCGTAAATAATACCGTTTTCGATTAGTGTTTTATAAGTTTCAGTGTCGATGTGTTCTATCACAGAATCATCATTATCGACCTCTTCAAGAACACCATTTTTTTCGAAACAATAATATAGTTCTGTGTTATAGGTCGACGCAAAACCGATGGCTATTTCAGAAGCAATAGTATCTGCATTGGTGTTTAGTAATTGACCTTTTTTATCATGAGTTATGGCGCAAAACACAGGTGTGATATTGTTTTTTAGTAGTACCTCTAAAGTGTTTGTATTCACTTTTTTAACATCGCCAACAAAGCCATAGTCAATAGTTTTAATCGGTCTTTTTTCAGAAATAATGGTATTACCATCTGCACCAGAAAAACCAATCGCATTACAGCTATTAGCTTGTAGTTGCGCCACAATATTTTTGTTGATTTTCCCAGCATAAACCATAGTGATGATATCTAAAGTGTCTGCATCTGTAATACGTCTGCCCTCATTCATTTGCACAGGAATATTCATTTGAGTCGCTAATTTGGTCGCTAATTTTCCACCTCCATGAACTAGTAGTTTAGGACCTTTTAGAGTTGAAAAATCTTTAATGAATGCTGCCAATGCATCTTCATTATCGATGATATTTCCTCCTATTTTTATGACTTTTAGTGTTTTCATCCCATCCTAACCTTCCCATATTTCGATTGCGCTCAGCACAAGCGTGAAGGAATTTCTATTTTTTTGAGACCTGCTAGGTCTTATTTGAAAATTATAAATTTTCTAAAATTTGCTTCAATACTACTTGTGCCGCATAGGTTCTATTATTTGCTTGCTGTATAACCACAGATTGTTCGCTATCTAAAACGGCATCTTCAACGACAACATTTCGTCTCACTGGTAAACAATGCATAAATTTTGCATGGCCTAATTTTGCTTTCGTCATCATCCAATTTTCATCTTGGTTAATTACTTTCCCATAGTCATTATAACTGCTCCAGTTTTTTACATACACAAAATCAGCATCTTTTAATGCATCATCTTGATTGTAATTAATAGGTGTATCTTTTGTAATTGCTACGTTTAACTCGTAACCTTTTGGATGTGTAATGGTTAAATCGATCTCAAGGTGTTGCATCATTTCTATAAACGAATTTGGAACCGCTTGAGGCAAAGCTTTGGGATGTGGTGCCCAAGAAATAACCACTTTAGGCTTTGCTTTTTCTGTTAATTCTGATATTGTAATGGCATCAGCTAAAGCTTGTAGAGGATGCGCTGTCGCACTCTCCATATTTAAAACAGGAACCGTTGCGTATTTTTTAAAACTATTAATCACATATTCTGATTCGTCTTTAGCTTTATTTTTTAATGTAGGAAAGGCTCTAACCGCAATAATATCGGCATATTGTGAAATAACCTGAGCAGCTTCCTTAACGTGCTCTGATTTATCCAAGTTCATTATGGTGCCATCTTCAAATTCTAAATTCCACGCGTCGTTCACGTTTAAAATCATGACTTCCATGCCTAAGTTTTTTGCTGCTTTTTCTGTGCTTAATCGCGTTCTTAAACTCGAATTAAAAAAAAGCATTACTAAGGTTTTGTATTTTCCTAAATCTTGAAATTCAAAAGGATTCATTTTTAATAAAATGGACTCCTTTATAGTTTCCGAAAGGTTAGAAATATCTTTTATTTTGGTGTAATTTTTCATGTTTAGTTCCCGCGAAAGCGGGAATCTGTATTTAATTAAACTTAGTTTAAACCTACAAGGTTTTTAAAACCTTGCAGGTTGCCTCAAAAAACAAATCAATATGCTTTTTCTGAATAGTTAAAGGTGGAAGAATTCTCAGTAAATTAGGATTCTTAGCACTTCCTGTAAATATATGATGTTCAAAAATGAGCTTTTTACGTAAGTCTGTAATCGGAAAATCAAACTCTAAACCTATCATTAATCCTCGTCCTTTAATGGATTTTAAATTTGGTAATGTTTTAGCCTTTTCTTGAAAATAGTTTGACATGTTTTTTACATTTTCCATTAACTTTTCCTCTTCCAAAACGTTTAAAACTGATAGTGTTGCAGCACATGCTAAATGATTTCCACCAAAGGTAGTACCCAGTAAACCAAAGGATGCTTCAATGGATGGATGAATTAAAATGCCACCAACGGGAAATCCATTTCCCATGCCTTTGGCGATAGAAATAATATCTGGTGTAATGTTGTGTTTCTGAAAGGCGAAAAAGTCGCCTGTTCTACCAAAACCCGATTGAACTTCGTCTGCAATTAAGGCTGTATTGTATTGCTTGCAAAGTGTTTCTAGTCCTTTATAAAATTCTGTAGTGCTTTGATCTAATCCGCCAACACCTTGAATACATTCTACAATTACAGCACAAGTGTCGTTTTGTTTTAAAATGGTTTCAACAACATCTAAATCGCCTAAGTCCACAAAATCAACCTTTTGTTGCGCATTTATTGGTGCTACAATCTTTGGGTTGTCGGTGGCAGCTACAGCAGCAGAGGTTCTACCGTGAAACGAATTTCTAAAAGCTAAAATTTTCTTTTTCCCATTATGGAATGAGGCTAATTTTAAAGCATTTTCATTAGCTTCTGCACCAGAATTACATAAAAACAGTTGATAATCTTTACAGCCAGATAATGCTTCAAGTTTATCTGCTAATTCAACTTGCATCGGATTTTGAATCGCATTACTGTAAAATCCCAATTTGCTAACTTGGTCCGAAATCGCTGCAACATATTTCGGATGTGAATGCCCAATGGAAATCACGGCATGTCCACCATAAAGGTCTAAAAATTCCAAACCTTTGTCATCATAAACGTAAACGTCTTTTGCGCTTACTGGTGTGATGTCGTATAATGGATAAACGTTAAATAAACTCATTTGTTTTATAATTTTCTTTGTTGTCATTCAGAGGGAAGAATAACCGAAGAATCTAAATGATTAAGAGATTCTTCGCGATGCTCTGAATGACAAATTGTAATCTTAAATCTGTTCCTTTTTGATATTACTAATTTTATTATAGGATGCCACCATACCTTGAATTAAAGACGAACTCAATCCTTTGTGCTCCATTTCATTCAATCCAGTAATGGTGCAACCCATTGGTGTGGTTACTCTGTCTATTTCTTCTTCTGGATGATCTCCGTTTGTAATTAATAAATTGGCAGCGCCTTCACTTGTGTACATCGCCAATTCCTGAGCTTCTTTAGCGTCAAAACCTAATTGAATTGCGGCTTGAGTTGTCGCACGAATCAGTCGCATCCAAAACGCTATGCCACTGGCACAGACGACTGTTGCTGCTTGCATTTGAGATTCAGGAATCGCCAAAGTATGGCCCAATCTATTGAAAATGGCTTCTGCGATTGGTATACGTTTTTTACCTTTTTCATTACTACACATACATGTCATAGATTTACCAACGGCAATTGCAGTGTTTGGCATAGCACGAATGATAAAGTTATCCTCACCAACCTGTGATTCAATTTTTGGAATGAGGAATCCTGTAATGGTTGAAATCAACACGTGATTTTCTGTTAAATACGGTTTTATATCATTTAGAATATTTTCAAAATGTGCTGGTTGAACTGCAAATATTAATATATCTGATTGCTTTACGGCTTTAATATTATCGGTGGTTAGAAACACATTTTTGTAACCATCAAATTCCTTGATGCCTTCTAAGTTTCTTTTGGTTAAGTATAATGTTGTTATGGCATTGTTAGTGATAAGTCCTTTGGCTATGGACTTCCCTAAGTTTCCTGTTCCTATTATTGCTATTTTCATCTTTAGTGACCGCGAAAGCGGTTATCTTTTTAATTAAACTTTCTTTATCTAAAAGCATTTCGCCTGCGCTCTTAATTCATACCTAACAGGTCTGAGTATATGTTAAAAATAATTAGCTTTCAATTGTAAGCCTTCGGTTTCCTTAAATCCGTACATTAAATTCATGTTTTGAACTGCTTGTCCTGATGCGCCTTTGAGTAAATTATCAATAATGCTTGTCACTAATAATTTGCCTTCATGTTCATGTAAATGCAGGATACATTTATTGGTGTTTACGACTTGCTTTAAATGAATGTCTTCATCTGAAATCAAAGTAAAAGCAGCATCTTTATAAAAATCGGAATACGAGGTTTTTGCGTCTTCGATTGTTCCTTCATATTTTGTGTAAAGTGTAGCAAAAATTCCTCTTGAAAAATTCCCGCGATTTGGCATAAAATTGATGTCAGATTTAAAATCAGTTTGTAATTGATTTACGGTTTGATTGATTTCACCTAAATGCTGATGCGTAAAAGCCTTGTAGTGTGAAAAATTATTATCTCTCCATGTAAAATGTGTGGTTGCTGATAAGGAAGTTCCAGCTCCAGTTGCACCCGTAACAGCATTAATATGGACGTCGTTTTTTAAAACTTCAGCCTTAGCTAACGGTAATAATGCTAATTGAATTGCTGTGGCAAAACAACCTGGATTCGCCACGTAATTTGCCTTTTTAATGGCTTCTTTGTTCAATTCTGGTAAGCCATAAACAAAAGTTTCTCCATTAAATCTTTCATCTTTTGTTAATCTGAAGTCATTGCTTAAATCAATAATTTTTGTCGTATCAGAAAAAGTATTTTGTTCTAAAAATGATTTTGAATTACCATGACCTAAACACAAAAACAACACATCAACATCAGGATTGATTGTACTTGAAAATTCTAATTCAGTTGACCCAAATAAGTCTTGATGTATTTGATAGATTTTGTTTCCAGCATTTGATGTGCTGTAAATAAAATCGATGTCTACTTTAGAGTGATGGATCAATAGTCTAATCAATTCTCCTGCTGTATAGCCTGCGCCTCCAATGATTCCTGCTTTTATCTTTTTCATCTTAGTGACCGTGAAAACGGTTATATTATAAATTGAACCTTTATTTAAAACTACTAGGTTTTTTAAAACCTGCTAGGTCAAGTCAGTCTTAATTATTTACTTGTTGATATATCTTATTTTGATTTCCAAAGATTTTAATAAACCCTTTAGCTTCTTCAGCCGTCCAACCTTTGTTTTCTTCGCCATAACTTCCGAATTTAGCGTTCATTAAATCGTGCTTAGACTTAATGCCATCTAATGAAAAATGATAAGGTTTTAAAGTCACGATAACATCGCCCGAAACTTTATCTTGACTACTTTGTAGAAAAGCTTCTATGTCTCGCATCACAGGATCTAGATATTGACCTTCGTGCAAATGCATGCCGTAAAAACTTGATAAATAATCTTTATGTTGCAATTGCCATTTGGTTAAGGTGTGCTTTTCTAATAAATGATGTGCTTTGATGATGATTATAGCAGCTGCAGCTTCAAAACCAACACGTCCTTTGATGCCAACAATTGTGTCTCCAACATGGATATCCCTTCCAATAGCATAAGCTGACGCCAAATTGTTTAAGACTTGGATATTGATTTCAGGATCGTTTCCAATCCCATTAATAGCGACTAATTCTCCTCCAGAAAATGATAATACCAACTTTTCAGGGTCTGAGTGTTTTAATTGTGAAGGATAAGCCGAATCTGGTAAGGGTTTTTCAGACGTTAAGGTTTCTTCTCCACCAACACTTGTTCCCCAAAGTCCTTTGTTAACTGAGTATTTGGCTTTGTTCCAAGACATGTCTATTCCGTTTTCAATGAGGTAATCAATTTCTTGTTGTCGTGTTAATTTGCCGTCTCTAATAGGTGTAATGATTTCAATGTCTGGTGCTAAAGTTTGAAAAATCATATCAAAACGTACCTGATCGTTTCCTGCGCCTGTACTTCCGTGTGCAATATATTTTGCATTAATACTTTTAGCGTATTGGACAATTTCGATGGCTTGGATAATGCGTTCTGCACTTACAGACAAAGGATAGGTATTATTTTTAAGTACATTTCCGAAGATTAAATACTTGATGACTTTGTCATAATATGACTTAATGGCATCAATATTTTTAAAAGTCGAAACGCCCATTTTATAGGCATTACTTTCAATACTTTTAATTTCTTCAGTTGTAAACCCACCTGTGTTTACACTTACTGCATGGACATCGTAACCAGCTTTTGATAAACTTACAGCGCAGTACGATGTGTCCAATCCTCCACTATATGCTATGACTAACTTTTTCATTTTTTATCTTTTTTTAGGAACATGTTTTGTTTTATGAGTTTCAATCTTGTCCATACTTTTTTATCGTAATTATGCTCATGTGATTTTGTTGTTTCTTTTTTTAAAGGATCATAGAGCATACCTGTACATAAGCACATTTTTTGTTCAGTTCTTGTTAGAACGTCGAAATTTTTGCAGGTTTGGCAACCTTTCCAGAAGGATTGATCATCTGTTAATTCTGAAAAGGTCACAGGCTTGTATCCCAATTCACTATTCATTTTCATAACCGCCAACCCTGTTGTGATACTGAAGATTTTAGAATCGGGAAATTTAGTTCTAGAATGTTCAAAAATCACTTGTTTTATCTGTTTGGCAAGACCTTGATTTCTAAAATCGGGATGAACAATGAGACCGGAATTGGCCACAAATTTCCCATGACTCCAGGCTTCTATATAACAGAACCCTGCAAATTTATCGCCATCTAAAGCGATCACAGCATTACCATTTTCCATTTTTGTAATGATGTACTCTGGTTTTCGTTTAGCAATACCAGTTCCTCTGACCTGTGCGGCTTGTGCGATAGTTTCGCAAATGAGTTCTGCGTAAATGCTATGTGATTTATCAGCAATTACAATTTTCATTGTGATTGTTTTTATTAATTATGTATTTTTTTATTGTCTTGGAATGAAGAACTGGACACACCTTAGTTCCTAATATAAATCGTACCCAAAAGGGCGACGACTGCGACTATTGCGCAAAGCAGGTCGGTTAGTAATTGAAAATACTAAAACTAAAAGTGGTAAAAAATGTGATGAATTGTTCAATGTAAAAAAATTAAAATTGATTAACTAAATGGTTTAAAGTAGATCCATTAGCGACGGCGCCTGTTGATGAACAAGCGTGTGGGTCTTTCAATTCTATTTCTTTGAATTAACATACTGTAAATTTATAATTATTATTTAATAATGTCCTTAGTATCATTGATTTTTTTAAAAGATTTACGAAATTCTTAATTGTTTCAATTAAAATTGTAAATATTTCACTGATAAGCGATTTCCATCCCATTCCATTAAAGAATGTAATCCGTACTCACAAAATTGGAAGCTTTAGAATCCATTAAATCCTTTAAAATAGCATTGTTATAATCGTTGTCTTTTGAAGCAACGAAAGTTCTGATTGAAAACGATCGTAAGGCATCATGTACACTTAAAGTTGCAACTGCTGAATCTTTCCGTCCTGTAAAAGGGTAAACATCTGGTCCACGTTGACATGAACTGTTTAAATTCACACGACAAACTAAATTCACTAATGTATCAATTAAAGGTGCTAAGGTTTTTACGTTTTTACCAAACAAACTCACTTGTTGTCCGTAATTGGATTCTGCCATATCATCTAAAGGCTCTTCAATGTCTGAAAATGGAACGACAGGAATCACAGGTCCGAATTGTTCTTCTTGAAACACCCGCATATCCTTAGTAACAGGATATAAGACGGCAGGGAAAATATAGTTTTCTGTAGTTTCTCCGCCTTTGTCATTTATGACTTTTGCGCCTTTTTCAGTTGCGTCGTCAATTAACCCTTGAATATAGATCGGTTTATCTGGTTCTGGTAAAGGTGTTAATTTTGCGCCATCTTCCCACGGATTTCCGAATTTTAAAGCATCAACTTTAGCAGAGAAACGTTTGTTGAATTCTTCAACAATGACTTCATGAACATACAATACTTTTAATGCTGTACAACGCTGACCGTTAAAAGAGGTTGTTCCTGCAATACATTCGTCAATAGCTAAATCCAAATCCGCATCAGGTAAAACAATGGCTGGATTCTTGGCTTCCAATCCTAAAACTAAACGCAATCTATTACTTTTTGGATGCTGATTCTGTAGGGCATTGGCAGATTTGCTGTTACCTATTAAAGCTAAAACATCGACTTTTCCAGATTGCATAATAGGTGCGGCAACGGTTCTTCCACGTCCAAAAATAATATTTACAACACCTTTTGGGAAACTATCCCTAAATGCTTCCATCAAAGGTGAAATTAATAAAACACCATATTTTGCAGGTTTAAAAATAGCAGTATTTCCCATAATCAAAGCTGGAATCAACAGCGCAAAAGTTTCATTTAAAGGATAATTATAAGGCCCTAAACATAATACAACGCCTAAAGGTCCTCTTCTAATATGTGCGTAAACGCCAGAATTTTTTTCAAATTTAGCGCTATTACGATCCATTTGTTTGTAATCTTCAATGGTATCGTAGATATATTCGACTGTTCTATCAAATTCCTTTTCAGAATCTGGAAGATTTTTGCCGATTTCCCACATTAATAGTTTGACGACTTCGTCACGTTTGGTTTTCATTTGCGTTACAAACTTTTCCATACATGCAATTCTGTCCACAACTTTCATAGTTGGCCATAACCCTTGTCCTTTATTGTAAGCGGAAACCGCAGAATCCAAAGCCTTTAAGGCTTCTTTTTTTCCTAAAGTTGGAATAGACCCTAGAAGTGTAGGCTTGTAATCTTCGGTAGAAGAAATTGTGGAATACACATTAGAGGTTTCTCCTCGCCAAGGTATCAGTCCTCCATCTACTAGATACGTATCTTGGTTAACTAAATTTTTAATTTGAAATTGCTCTGGTATCTCCACAAAGGTTGAAGTCATAATAACTTATTTTAACTATTAATTATTAGTAATAAAGGTACCAATAACATTTTTTGATTCGGTTAAGTCTATGTTAAGCTATACCAAAAACTGAAATAAATCTGGCTTATCATTAAGATAATCTCCAAAGAAGTTATGAAGCTTCATTTTAGTAATGAGCGGCTCCAAATCTTTAGGGGATTTTAATTGTAAACCAACAACCGCAACATCATTTTCACGATTGGCTTTTTTGGTGTATTCAAAATGGGTAATATCATCTGTAGGTCCTAAAATATCGACAACAAATTCTCTTAAAGCGCCTGCACGTTGCGGGAATTTAATGATAAAATAGTGTTTTAAGTTGGTGTAAATAAGAGCGCGTTCTTTGATCTCAGCCATTCGAGTGATATCATTGTTGCTTCCACTAATAACACAAACTACATTCTTACCTTTTATTTCATCTTTAAACTGCTCTAACGCACAAAGGCTCATAGCGCCTGCTGGTTCTACAACGATGGCATCCTTATTATAAAGGTCTAAAATTGTCTGACAAATTTTACCTTCATCAACCGTAACCACGCGATGTAGGGTTTCTTTACAAATAGCAAAGCTTAAATCGCCAACACGTTTTACAGCAGCACCATCTACAAAGTTATCTATAGACTTTAAAGTGATATTTTTATTGTTTCTGATGGAGTTCAGCATTGCTGGAGCACCTTTTGGTTCTACGCTGATAATTTTGGTTTGTGGTGATAAAATCTTGAATACTGAGGATAAACCAGCCGCTAATCCACCACCACCAACAGGGACAAACACATAATGAATAGGATGCGTTTTGGCTTGGTCTATAATTTCCAAACCAACTGTTGCCTGACCTTCAATAACCTTTTCGTCATTAAAAGGATGTACAAATGTTCTGTTGAGTTCTTCGCTTTGCTGCATCGCTGCATGGTAAGCATCGTCAAAAGTATCTCCAATTAAAACTACATCCACATATTCTTCGCCAAACATTTTTACCTGCTCAATTTTTTGATTAGGTGTTGGTGAAGGCATAAAAATAGTACCTTTTATTTTTAAAAGTTTACAAGAAAGTGCCACACCTTGTGCATGATTTCCTGCACTAGCACATACAATTCCGTTTTCAATTTGATCACTGGTTAAGGACGAAATTCTATTATAAGCACCTCTAATTTTATAGGAGCGTACTTGTTGAAGGTCTTCTCTTTTAAAATAAACGTTTGCATCAAATTGCTTTGAGTAACGTGCATTTTTAATTAAAGGTGTTACCGAAGCCACACCGTTTAGTTTTTCAGCGGCAGCTTCAATACCTTTTAATGTTGGTCTGTATGTGGTTTTGGTTTCTTTCATTCCCCTAAATCCCCAAAGGGGACTTTTTTGTTTTAATAAGACCTGTCAGGTTTTTAAAACTTGACAGGTTTGAAGCATTTAGGCTAAAACAGATGTTTTGGCATCCTCAGTTTTAATCACTTTCATGGCTGTCATTGCCGCACGTAAACGTTGGCCAACGGCTTCGATAGGATGATTTCTTATCGCATCGTTTATGGCAATTAACTCTATATTATCAACACCATTTGAATTTGAAAATGGCTTTCCAATAATAGATGTGTCAACGGTTGTCATGAAATCCGTTAATAACGGTTTACAAGCATGGTCAAATAAATAGCAACCATATTCAGCCGTATCTGAAATCACACGATTCATTTCGAATAATTTCTTTCTGGCGATGGTGTTCGCGATTAATGGTAATTCATGTAAGGATTCGTAATAAGCAGAATCTTCAATAATACCTGCAGCAACCATGGTTTCGAAGGCTAGTTCTACACCAGATTTTACAAAAGCAACTAATAAAACACCATTGTCAAAATACTCTTGTTCAGAGATATGATCTGAAGTTAACGCTGTTTTTTCAAAAGCTGTTTCACCAGTTTCTGCTCTCCATTTTAATAAGTTGACATCATCATTTGCCCAATCTTCCATCATGGTTTTTGAGAAATGCCCGGAAATAATATCGTCCATATGCTTTTCAAACAATGGACGCATAATTTCTTTTAATTCTTCAGAAAGGTTATACGCTTTGATTTTTGCTGGATTAGATAAACGATCCATCATGTTGGTAATACCACCATGCTTCAATGCCTCGGTAATGGTTTCCCAACCGAACTGAATTAATTTGGCAGCATAACCAGGTTCAATACCTTCTTCAACCATTTTGTCAAAAGATAAAATAGCACCTGTTTGTAACAAACCACAAAGAATGGTCTGTTCTCCCATTAAATCAGATTTTACTTCGGCAATGAATGACGATTCCAATACTCCGGCTCTATGCCCTCCAGTGGCAGCAGCATAAGCTTTTGCTTGTGCCCAACCTTTTCCTTCTGGATCATTTTCTGGATGTACCGCTGTTAATGTAGGAACTCCAAAACCGCGTTTGTATTCTTCTCTAACTTCCGTTCCAGGACACTTAGGTGCGACCATAATTACGGTTAAATCTTCACGGATTTTTGTGCCTTCTTCAACTATATTAAAACCATGCGAATAGCTCAAGGTTGCGCCTTTTTTCATTAAAGGCATCACAGCTTTTACAACGCTTGTATGTTGTTTGTCTGGTGTTAAGTTTAACACCAAATCAGCCGTTGGAATTAATTCTTCATAAGTCCCAACAGTAAATCCATTATCAGTTGCATTTTTGTAAGATGCACGCTTTTCGTCAATGGCCTTTTGTCTTAGGGCATAAGAAATATCAAGTCCCGAATCGCGCATGTTCAATCCTTGGTTAAGGCCTTGAGCTCCACAACCTACGATTACGATTTTCTTTCCTTTTAAAGCGTTTACGCCATCTTCAAATTCTGAAGCGTCCATAAAACGACACTTTCCCAATTGCTCTAATTGTTCTCTTAATGGTAATGTGTTAAAATAATTTGACATTGTTCTTCTTTTAGAAAATAGACAATAGACAACTAGAATATAGACTTATTATGGTAAATTTTAAAATCTTTCCTGTTGTTTAAAATCTGTTTTTATTTATAACCTTTTAATTTATTCCTCTAAAATCTAGCTATCTCTAATCTAGACTCTTATTTTTTAATCTTGAAATGCTTTTAGCAATGTTGATATTTTCATTTCGTCTTTAGTGACCGCAATTCTACCTGAACGTGTAAATTGCATAATACCAAATACGGATAATTCCCTATGCAATAAATCTATTTCTTCTTTTCTTCCAGATTTTTCGATGGCAAAAAATTCTTTGTTAACGGTTACAATTCTGGCATTGCTTTCTTTGATGATATTCTGAATCTGACGTTCATCGAATAATAATTCGGATTTAATTTTGAATAAACACGATTCCTGATAAATGATTTCATCTTCTGTATGATAGAAAGCTTTGATGACTTCAACCTGCTTTTCAATCTGACCGATAACCTTTTTCATTTGAGACTCGGTAATATTAACAACCAAAGTGAATCTTGAAACGCCGTCAATTTCAGAAGGCGAGGTGTTAAGACTCTCAACATTCATGTGTCTTCTTTGGAAAATTGCCGAAATTCTATTCAACAATCCAATGTTATTTTCCGTATAAATTGAAACGGTATATTGTTTGTTTTCGCTCATTACTTTGAGATTATAGTTGATTTGAGAAGAAAATAGATAATAGAATCTAGAACATAGACGCCATCTCGTTTCGTTTCAAATTATTTACTATTATTTATCTTATTTTTAATTGTTTAGTCTTCAAACCTTTTTAATACTTTTTATTTCACGACTCACGACTCACGACTCACGACTCACGACTCACGACTCACGACTCACATCATTCTAATCTTATATCTGAAACACTTGCTCCTGTTGGGATCATTGGGAAAACATTATCTTCCTTTTCAACTCTAACCTCTAGAAAATAGGGACCTTCGCAATCGATCATTTCTTTGACGGCAGCTTTTAAATCTTTTCGCTCTGACACTTTTTGAGCTTCGATATGATACCCTTTTGCAATGGCTACAAAATCTGGATTTACCATTTCTGTTGATGCGTAGCGTTTCTCAAAAAATAATTGTTGCCATTGCCGAACCATACCTAAAAATTCATTGTTCAGTACCACAATTTTTACAGGTACTTTTTGTTGAAAAATAGTACCCAATTCTTGAATATTCATTTGATAACCACCATCACCAGCGATCATAATCACCTCGCGTTCTGGTGCTGCCATTTTGGCTCCAATGGCTGCAGGTAATGCAAATCCCATGGTTCCTAAGCCACCAGATGTAATATTACTTTTTGTTTTATTGAATTCCGCATAACGACAAGCGATCATTTGGTGTTGACCAACATCACTAACAATTGCCGCTTCGCCTTTGGTCTGGAGGTTGATTTCTTTCAACACCTCGCCCATAGTCAAACCTTCCTTTGTAGGATGTAAATCATTTTTAATGACTTTTTCGTATTCAATTTTATATAAATCCTTGAATTTTTGATGCCAATCTGTATGTGAATTCGGGTGTAGTAATGGTAATAGATCTGTTAAGCTAGTCTTAGCATCGCCAAGAACAGCGATATCAGTTTTTACGTTTTTATCAACTTCCGCAGGATCAATTTCAAAATGAACAATTTTTGCTTGTTTTGCATAAGTTGCTAAATTTCCAGTAACACGATCGTCAAAACGCATGCCTATGGCAATCAAAACATCGCAATCGTTAGTTAGGACGTTTGGTGCATAATTACCATGCATACCAACCATTCCCACATTTAATGGATGTGAGGTCGGAATAGCAGAAGCTCCCAATATTGTCCAAGCCGAAGGAATACCAGCTTTTTCAATAACCGCCTTAAACGCATCTTCCGCCTTACCTAAAATAACACCTTGTCCCCAAACTATTAGTGGTTTTTTGGCATTATTAATTAATTCTGCAGCAGCTTTGAGTGAATTTTCATCGGTAGTAGGTACAGGTTTGTAACTTCTTACGCCTTTACATTTTTCGTATTTAAAATCAAACTCCTCAAATTGCGCATCTTTGGTAATGTCAATTAAAACAGGTCCTGGTCGTCCGCTTTTAGCAATGTAAAAGGCTTTAGCGAAAACCTCTGGAATTTCTGAAGCTTTAGTAATTTGATGATTCCATTTCGTTACAGGTGTCGAAATTCCAACAATATCAGTTTCTTGAAACGCATCACTTCCTAACAAATGCGAACCTACTTGACCAGTGATACAAACCAAAGGCGTAGAATCTATTTGTGCATCAGCAATTCCAGTAATTAAATTAGTCGCTCCTGGACCAGAAGTTGCCATAGCAACACCGACTTTGCCAGAAATTCGAGCATAACCTTGTGCAGCGTGTGCGGCACCTTGCTCGTGACGTGATAAGACATGGTGAATTTTATCTTGATACTTATACAATTCATCATAAACTGGCATAATCGCTCCGCCAGGATAGCCATAAAGGATATCAACTCCTTCGGCTAATAAACACTTTATAACGGCTTCACTACCAGAGATACGCTCAGTAGTTTGGCTGGTGTGAGTGTTGTTTTTAATGGTTTGAGTTTCTTTCATCTCATATTTTTATTGAGATCCTTTGATACTTTGACTGCGCTCAAAACAGGCTTTCTCAGGATGACATTTTGGTAATAATTTATTTAGTCTAAAATTCATCAGTTACACAGCCTTTTGATGCTGAGGATACTGTTTTTGCATATTTATATAAAACACCACGTTCGAATTTTAATTCTGGTGCTTTCCATTTTTCTCTTCGTTTTTGAAGTTCTTCTTCAGAAACTTCTAATGATATGGAGTTGGTTTCAGCATCAATGGTAATAATATCTCCATCTTTCACGACGGCTATTGTTCCGCCTTCTTGTGCTTCTGGCGTGATATGTCCAACAACAAAACCGTGGGTGCCTCCTGAAAATCTTCCGTCAGTAATTAAAGCCACATCTTTACCTAAACCTGCTCCCATAATGGCAGCCGTTGGCTTTAGCATTTCGGGCATTCCTGGGCCACCTTTTGGACCTTCGTATCTAATGACAACGACATCTCCTTTTTCAACTTTTCCGTCTCTTATGCCATCATTTGCAGCATACTCTCCTTCAAAGACTTTCGCCTTTCCTCTAAAACATAAGCCTTCTTTACCCGTAATTTTGGCAACACTTCCTTCGGTTGCTAAATTGCCATAGAGCATTCTTAAGTGTCCTGAAATTTTGATAGGTTCTTCAATAGGTTTGATAACGTCTTGGCCTTCTTTTAAATCATCAACATCCAATAAATTTTCAGCAATTGTTTTTCCTGTAACGGTTAAACAATCGCCATGAATCAACCCTTTTTTCAAAAGATATTTTAATACCGCAGGAATTCCACCGACCGCATGAACATCTTCCATTAGATATTTACCACTTGGTTTTAAATCGGCTAAAAACGGTGTGTTGTCACTAATATCTTGAAAATCCTTTAATGTAAAATCGATTTGTGCAGCTCTTGCAATGGCTAAAAAATGTAATACTGCATTTGTCGAACCACCTAAAATTGTTACTAAACGAACGGCATTTTCAAGCGATTTTCTTGTGATAATATCCGAAGGTTTTATGTCCTTTTCCAACAATAAACGCAGCGCTTCACCAGCTCTAACGGATTCCTGTTTCTTGTCATCACTTAATGCAGGATTTGAAGAGTTGAAAGGCAACGTCATACCCAAAGCTTCAATTGCTGAAGCCATAGTGTTTGCCGTGTACATGCCGCCACAAGCTCCAGCTCCTGGACATGCTTTTTCAACGATATTTTGGAATTCGTTTTCGGTCATAGTACCAGCAACTTTACTTCCCCAAGCTTCAAAAGCAGAAACCACATCTAATTTTTTTCCATTATGGCAACCAGAGTCAATAGTTCCACCATAGACCAATATAGAAGGACGATTCAATCGAATCATAGCCATTAAAGCACCTGGCATGTTTTTGTCGCAGCCAACAACTGTTACCAATCCATCATAACTCATAGCTTGCACTACTGTTTCCATAGAATCGGCAATGATATCACGGGAAGGTAATGAGTAACGCATTCCTGGCGTTCCCATGGAAATACCATCACTTACACCAATGGTATTGAATATTAATCCGACGACATCTTCATTCTTTGTACCTTCCTTTACCAATTTAGCCAAATCGTTAAGGTGCATATTACAAGGGTTACCTTCGTAACCTGTACTTGCAATGCCGACAATAGGTTTAAAAAAATCTTCCTTTGTTAATCCAATGGCATGCAACATGGCTTGAGCAGCTGGTTGTGTAGGGTCTTGAGTAACCGTTTTACTGTATTTGTTTAATTCACTCATAGTCTTATTTAAGCATTTCTACTGCGCTCCTTGTGGCACAAAATTGATTTGCAGAAACTAAATTACTTGATATACTATGTTTCGATTATAACTTTCTTTTTCTTAATCTAAATCCAATTATAAAAGCACTGGTTTAAAAGAATGATATACAGTGTTTTGCGTCTAAATAAATATGATGTTCAAGTGTGTTAAATTTTCGTTTAAAAAAAAGCTTTTGACTTTTTAAGCAATGCTTAAATTCTGAGTTTATTTTTTGATCGTGTTATACTAACCTATTATCATTTAAATCCAAAGACTCATATTGCCGTATTTATTATAAACAATAAATAAATTTTTATTTTGAAATTTAAATGAACACAATATTAGAAACAGTGATGTGTATGCTATTTGTAGCAATAACTGCATGTAATGATGGTAGAAAAGAAAAAGAGCAAATGAAGATGGAAGCTGGGAAAAAGGAGATGGAAGCTAAAGAGAAAAAAGAAATGGAAATGAAAAAGATGGAGGAAGAGAGGAAAGCTATCGCAATGAAAAATTGTATTGCAGGAAAAGCAATGGCTACTGAGTATCTATTTACTTTAGTTGCAGCTTTAATAGTGGCGGATTTGGCAA
Organism: Winogradskyella schleiferi; assembly: GCF_013394655.1. Taxonomy (NCBI): domain Bacteria; kingdom Pseudomonadati; phylum Bacteroidota; class Flavobacteriia; order Flavobacteriales; family Flavobacteriaceae; genus Winogradskyella; species Winogradskyella schleiferi. The sequence continues at coordinate 3,797,421 of NZ_CP053351.1, read as the reverse complement.
ATATGTTGTCAGAACCAGTTGATTTTACGGTTTTCACCATCAAATAATGCTTTTTATAAATTACCAGAAGGTAGAGTGTATTGCTTATTGAATCCAGAAAACAAAGACACGCCTCAAAAAGTTCTAAAATAACATGTGGTATCAGGAAAAATAACCACAGAGAAATTGATGGCAGCAATTAAAGGAGCAAAAGGAAAATATACTTTTAAAACGATTTCTGGAGAAGAATTAACAGCGATGATAGATGGAGACCTATTTCTGATAAAAGATTTTAGAAGAAAAAAATCTCAAGTTGTTCAAGGCAATGTTGATGCGTCAAACGGAGTTGTTCATATCATTAATGATGTATTGATGACTAAAAAGTAATTATCAGAACTTACAGTTAATAAAAGGCTTAACTTTGGTTGAGCCCTTTTTATGGTCGAATTTTAAGGATAAGATGCGTTGCTTTGGATCAAATTGTTAATTTTAAACAATTTCATTAAAAATTTATGTGTTATTTCAAGATGAATAAGTGTTTATCTTTTTTACTATTATGCTTTATTTTTTCATCGGAATGTTTCGGCCAATTCTCACCTAGTGTACACAATTATACATTGGCAGAGTATAAAGCAGGTAACCAAAACTGGGATATTTCTAGAGCTAAAGATGGTAGGGTTTATGTTGCAAATCATAGCGGCTTATTAGAATATGACGCCTTAATTTGGAAGTTTTATCAATTACCGAATAAAACCACGGTTCGATCGGTTTTAGCAGAAGATGATGTGGTCTATACAGGATCTTACGAGGAATTCGGATATTGGAAACGAGACAATTTCGGTTTACTAAAATATTATTCCCTAAGCGATTCGATAGTGGATTTAATTTCCCCAAATGAAGAAATTTGGGAAATTGTGAAATTTAACGACAAAATTATTTTTCGCTCCTTTTTAAATATATACATATACGATTACAAGAATGTAACACTATTAAAGCCAGAGTCTATAGTGATTTCTTGTAGTGTGGTTGAAGATAAGCTATATGTAAGCACATTAAATAAAGGTATATTTTTATTGAAAGACAATGGGTTGGAACCGTTTTATTTCGATGATTCTCTGCTCGACACTAAAATTATTTCTATTGATAAATACCAAGGCAACCTCCTTTTAATGACGTCTTTGAAAGGAAGTTTTTTCTTAAAAAACAGAAAACTGACGCCGACTAAATTTGAAATCAACGAACCTATAAAATTACATCAGCTAAATACGTTCTCAAAATTAAGAAATGGGAAAATGGTATTTGGCACCATTAAAGACGGCGTTTTTTTAACCGATGCTAAGGGAAAATTAGAATTTCATGTCAGCAAGGAAAATGGGTTGTTAAATAATACTGTTTTGGGTCAAACATTAGATGAATCAGATAATCTTTGGCTGGGTTTAGATAATGGTATTGCCAACATAGAGCTCAACAGTAGCAATTATTTTTTTAACGATGTTTCGGGTAAATTGGGTGCGGTTTACGATATTATAGAATATCAAAATGTCATTTATATTGGAACCAACACAGGTCTTTTTTGGTTAAATGCCAATGATAAATTAGAATTTCTAGAGGGTTCCCAAGGTCAAGTCTGGGACTTAAAGATTTTAGAAGGTGATCTTTTATGTGGTCATAATGAAGGTACATTTTTGGTGAATAAGGATAAACTTGAATTGATTTCTAGCCATACGGGAGGTTATACCATTAAAAAAATACCAGAAAAGAACCATACCTATATACAAGGTACTTATTCAGGACTTGTGAAATTTGAAAAGGTACTTGGCGAATGGAGCGCAAAACACCTTGGTGAAACTACAATTCCGTCTCGATTCTTGGTGTTTGAAAACGCCTCTACTGCTTGGGTAGCTCATGCCACAAAGGGCATATATAGGGTTAGATTTGATACTAATTATGATACCATTATTAGTATCAAGAATTACCAAGATAAAGGTATAAATTCAAATTATAATGTTAGGGTTTATAATATAAAGAACATTATAACTTTTAAAACGAATGAAGGTTGGCAGAAGTATGAACCTATTTTAGATTCTATAGTTCCATCAAAGCTGCTCAACGAAAAATTGGGAAAAGAAAACTACATCATTTCAGAAGAAGATGCCTCACTTTTTGCTTTAAAAAATAAAAATGGATCTATTAATTTCAAATCATTCTCAAGTGATGAGGACTTGGTGTTAAGCGACGGATTTTTGAAAAATAGATATGTAGTAGGATATGAAAATGTTTCTAAACTAAAGGATTCAATTTATGCTTTAAATTTGGATAACGGTTTAATGATTGTCAATGGGAATTCCAAATCCACCATAAATCTAAATAAACCGAGTATAGACGCGGTTTTTATAGGAAATGAGCGCATCAATATTTCAAATGTAATTTCAGAAGGGGTGAGTTTTAAGTATGGAAAAAATATGATGGTTGCGTTGTCCTCTCCAAATTCAAAAAATCATTTTTTTGAGTATAATATTTCCGAAATTAATAATTTGTGGTATAGAGTTGATGGCAATATAATTGATTTTTCAAGTCTGAAAGATGGTGATTATACCATTGATTTTCGGACCAGTGACATTTCGGGCAATATGTCCCATAGTCAAACATTAATGATAGAGATTTTGCCACCTTGGTACCGAGATATATGGGGTTTTTTACTGTATCTAATATTGGCCTTGGCTCTCGTGCTGGTATTTTATGCCATGCACCATAAAAAAATTGCGAAAGAACAGCGACTCATCAAAATTAAATATCAAAGGGAGCAACAAAAGTTATTAAGGGAAAAAACATTAGAAAATGAGAAGCAAATTGTGCAACTTAAAAATGAATCCTTACAGAACGAAATAAAACTTAAAAGTAAGCAGCTGGCGAATAACGCCATGGCTTTAGTTAAGAAAAACGAAACCTTACAAGATATTAAAAAAGAGCTTACTGTCAATAAAGATGGGTTTAATAACTACTACGTCTTTAAAAAACTGTTAAAAAAATTAGATAATTCCATTTTGCACAAGGACGAATGGGAAGTCTTTGAAAATAATTTCAGTCAAGTGCACGATGAGTTTTTCGAATTATTAAAGGCCAAGCATTCAAAACTGACTCCGAAGGATTTAAAGATTTGCGCCTACATTAAAATGAATTTATCCTCTAAGGAAATTGCGCCACTTATGAATATCTCAATAAGAGGCGTTGAAACCCACCGATATCGATTGAAAAAGAAATTAGATTTAGAAAATGATATTTCTTTAGTGGATTATTTGTTAAATATTAAAATTTAAACACATTTTCTTACCAATTTCTTGTTTTTTACTACGTCATTACTACGTCATTCTGTTAATTTTATTTCGACTACAACGTTTTTTTTATAGCTTTATAGTACGTCAAAACGAGTTTTCTTAACATTTCTTAACCTTCTACATACTTAATGGCGTATTTAAAATGTAAAAGGATGTTAAATTAAATTGATATAAGATTATAACTTGGGCTTGTAAATAAACTAACAAATTAATCAAATAATTAATCAATTTTTATGAAAACAAAAATCAGTCTATTGTTGATGCTCTTTTTTTCAATTTGTGCTATTGCCCAGCAGATTGAGGTCAATGGAGTTGTAACAAGTGAAAGTGATGGAATGCCATTGCCAGGTGTTAATGTCATTATTCAAGGAACAAGTAGGGGAACTTCTACTGACTTTGATGGTAAATACACTATTCAAGTCAGTCGTGGCGAACAAATTGAGTTCAGTTACGTGGGTTTTATAGCACAAACAGTTACGGTTGAAGATCAAACAGAAATAAATGTTATCCTTAAAGATGATATTGCCTCATTAAACGAGGTTGTTGTGGTTGGTTATGGTACTGCCAAAAAACGGGACTTAACAGGTTCTATCTCAAGTGTCAATGGGGAAGAGGTCGCGGACAAACCTGCTAGTAACCCTTTAGCATCCCTTCAAGGTAAGGTTTCTGGGTTATCAGTAGTAAATTCTGGACAACTTGGTCAAAATCCAGATATAAGGATTAGAGGTACAAGTAGTAGATATAATGTAAGTCCATTATTTGTTGTGGATGGTATATTTGCAGATAACATAGACTTTGTAAACCCAAATGACATTGAGTCCATTGAGGTTTTAAAAGACGCTTCATCTTTAGCAATCTTTGGTGTAAGAGGTGCAAATGGCGTTATAATTGTGACTACGAAAAGAGCTAAAAACGGCGAATTTACTTTAAATTTTACATCTTCAATAGGGGTTAAAAATATTACGGATGCACCAGATATGGCTGATGCAGCTCTGTTTAGACAACTTTATGATGAACAATTGGTGAATGAAGGAGTGGCACCTTTTTCATATTATGATGAGTTTACTGGAGATACCGACTGGGTGGATACAATTTCAAACAAGTCAGCATTTATACAAACAAATAATTTAAGTATCCAAAATGCTACGGAAAAAAATTCCCTGTCTTTTGGGCTGGGCTATCGTTTAGAAGAGGGGCTTGTTAAGGATGAGGAATTACAAAGAATTACCTTTAACCTGAATAATGAATATAAGATAACTGATAGTTTTAGGATGGGTTTAACTATCAATGGTTTACAAGACAAACTCCCAAATACAGGTGGTTTTGGATCCGCATTGAATGCAACTCCTATTGTTGATCCTATACATTATGACGATCGACCAGAATTCAACGGGTTGTATAACCAATTACCTATACAAATTGGTGGACCTCAAATCGGAAATCCAGCATTGGTCGCAGAAGTAACTAAAAACAAAAATATAGGTGAGCGATATCGTTTTGTAGGGAGTCTGTTTGCAGAAGTCGATTTTCTTAAGCATTTTAATTTTAGGGCTAATATATATGGGGACTATAATAATTTCAGGGGTAGGGCTTACACGCCTATTGTTCCTATATATGTATCTGAAACGGATGAAATTGATAATTTTAATGGAAATCAAATAACAAGGGTAAACCAATCAAGTACAGTAGTATTTAATTTTCAGCAAGAATATTTGTTGACCTTCAAAAAAGAATTCGGAAAACACGATGTTAACGCAGTGACAGGTTTTACCACTACTCAAACGGCTTTCGAAAGCATTTCAGGTAGCGTGGCACACGATCCTAATTCTGCAGTAGGTATCATCCCTGATGATTCAAGGTTTTGGTATCTTAATGTTTTCCCTTATGGGGATCCTTCAACTAGAACTTCCAATTCAAGTCAATCAGAGAGGGCAACGTCATCATTTTTAGCTAGGGTGTTGTATAATTATGATGGAAAGTATTTATTGAACACCTCTTATCGTAGAGACGCTACTTCCCAGTTGGCTCCTGATAACAGAGCACAGAACTTTTGGTCTGTTGGTGCTGGTTGGTTGGTTACTGAGGAAGGATTTATGGATAATTTTAGTAGTTTGAACAATTTGAAATTAAAGGGGTCTATTGGTGAATTAGGAAATCAAGCTTTGCCAGGTGGTACCAATTATCCCTATTATCCTGGTGTAAGCCAAGGTGCTACTGCGGTTTTTGGAGATCAGGTTTTCCCAGGTTTTATTCAAAAGTTTGAGGAGAATCCAAATTTGAAATGGGAAACCGTAAATATGTGGGAAGCAGGTTTTGAATCCACATGGTTAGATTATAGATTAACTTTTAATGCTACTTACTACAATCGGAAAACTGAAAATTTATTGGTTTTTGTTGATACAGGTGTCCAAACATTTTTTGATAATTTTGGCGAGATTAGAAATAAGGGGTTCGAGTTTGAAACTTCTTGGAGTGATGAATTTAATGATAATTTTAGTTATTCCATTGGTGGTAACCTTACAACGGTAAATAACGAAGTGTTATCTACTTTTGAGGATGCCGCAATATTTGCCAATGGTTCTGCCTCTAGAACTATTACAGGACAACCGATAGGGAGCTTCTATGGCTACATTGTAGATGGTATTTATCAATCTAATGCAGACATCGCTGCACTACCTCCGAGTACCTTAGGTAGTTATGCGCCAGGTGATTTTAAATATAGGGATGTTAACGGTGACGGTGAGATAACCCCAGATGATAGAACCAAAATAGGAAATCCAACTCCAGACTTTACATATGGTTTTTATCTCAACCTTAAATATAAGAATTTTACTTTAGGTATGGATTTTCAAGGCGTATATGGAAATGAGATCTACCGTAATTGGGGTAATGGAAATTCTTTCACCCAATTTAATTTTCGAACAGAAAGAGCTGGCAGATGGAATGGTTCAGGAACTTCGAATTGGGAACCAAGGCTGTTTTCTACAGAGTATAACAGTTTACCGTCGACTTATATGATTGAAGACGGTAGCTACATAAGATTACGAAATATTCAATTGGGTTACACGCTTCAAAATAAGTTGCTCGAAAAGTTGAAATTACAACAAGTGAAAATATATGCTAACGTCCAGAATTTATATACTTGGTCAGATACATCTGGTTTTACGCCAGAGGCTGGAGGTTCTCCAACATCTTTTGGTGTTGATACTAGTGGTTATCCATTACCTATTATATCGACTGTTGGTGTAAATTTAACATTCTAAAAAAAAAATATTATGAAAAATATAAAACGTATGTCAAAACTTAAAGTGCTGTGCTTAATAGCTTTGCTGACAGTTTCTTTTTCTTGTCAAGATGACTTTTTGGACAGGTTACCACAAGGCGAAGTAGCAAATAATGAAGAATTAGGTGTCGGTGGCGAAGAAGCTGCCGTATTTGGAATTTATTCCTTAACGAGAACCACTAATATAGGAACTTGGAACAGATACTGGTTTGGAAGCATTAGATCAGATGATGCTAAAAAGGGTAGCACAGATGGTGATTCGGCGGCCAATGGCACCGCATTCAACGATTTCCAGTATATCGCTACAAACGGGTTAAGTACAGGTTGGTGGAATTCTCATTATGAGGTTATTTTCGCATGTAACGAGGTTATTAATAATGTACAAGAATCTGGGTCTACAGACGAAGGAAGTCTTATAAATGAAGCAGAGGCAAGGGCGATAAGAGCATTAATGTATTTTGAACTTAGAAGAGATTATGGTGAAGTTCCTATAATAACGGTTACTATCGATGTACCTTCAGATGCCTTTGCACCAAAATCTTCTATAGCAGAGATAGATAACTTTGTCATTGCAGATTTGATGATTGCCGAAGAAAACCTACCACTTACGTGGCCAAATTACCCTGGAAGAGCAACTTCAGGTTTTGCAAAATCACTATTAGCGAAATTGTATCTGTATAAAGAAGATTGGTCAAACGCGTATAATAAATGTATGGAGGTCATTGATTCAGGGGTTTATATGTTGGACCCTAGTTTGGTAAATTTGTTTGAAAGGGAAGGTAATAACGGTGTTGGTTCTATTTTTGAAATTCAACAAACTATAACCGATAACGGCGACCAGTTTAACAATAACTATTTTATTTCACAAGGCGTCAGGGGAACTGGTGATTGGAACTTAGGTTGGGGCTTTAATGTACCCACACAAAATCTCGTAGATGCTTTTGAACCTGGTGATTTAAGAAAAGCCAATACAATTTTAGAGTCTGGTCAAGACGATGGAGGCTTTGGTGGCGGTACTTTACCAGATTTTCCGCCATTGGCTCAGCCATATTGGAACAAAAAAGCTTATACCGATGAAAGTATTCGTTCAGATTTAGGAGTAAACGGTAACAGGTGGGAGAATATTAAAATCTTTAGATATGCAGATATTCTTCTTATGGCTGCAGAAGCTGGTAACGAATCTGGATTAGCTTCTTCAACTGAGGTAGCTAATCTTATAAATCAGGTTCGTACAAGAGCTGGACTTCCAAATACGTCTGCCAATTCTCAAAGTGCTTTGAGAGATGCCATTAAGCAAGAAAGACGAGTGGAATTTGCATTAGAAGAGTATCGATTTTACGATTTGGTTCGATGGGGAGATGCGTCTTCAGTATTAGGGAGTTTGGGTTATTTGCCTAAGCATGCATTGTATCCAATTCCTCAAGATGCCATTGATCAATCAGGTGGAGTAATTGTTCAAAATCCTGATTACTAATTAATATCATTATAACAAATAAAAAGCATAGAAATGATGAAAAATAAACTTTTAAACTATTTGGGCACCATATTTATAGGAATACTATTATTGGGTTGCCAAGATTTGGAGCAGCCTGGATTTAGTGATTTTCCTTATGACGGTCCTGTTATTACACTTTCAAGCCCTATGGATTCTGGTGTTATCACTTCACAGGAAGAAATGGCAACTGTCGTCATCCAATTTCAAATTGAGGATGATTTAGGAATTGCTGATGTTTCTGTACAAATTGATAATGTTGAGATAGTAAACATTAGTGAGTTTACAAACAATAGATTACTGGTTGTTGATGATTTGACAACAGAGGTGTCAACGGGAATCCATACATTAACAATTACGGCTACTGACATCAATGATGTTGTAGTGATGGAAACTGCTGTTTTCGAAAAAATAGATGTACCACCGTACACGCCATTATTTGACGGCGAACAGTTTTATATGGCTTTTGAAGGGGACTATTTAGAAGCTATCAGCGGAATTAGTGCAACTGCTGTAGGAAACCCAGGTTTTACAGCTGATGCTAAAGTGGGCACAGAGGCTTATGAAGGTGCAGCGGATTCTTACTTAACATTTCCAACCACGGGATTATTAGGGGCTCAGTTTAGTGCTTCATTTTGGACTAAGGTTAATGCAACTCCAGACAGAGCAGGTGTTTTAGTTATTGGCCCTCCAGATGCTGATAACCCTGATGCTCAAAACAATAGAACAAGTGGTTTTAGATTGTTTCGTGAAAATGCAAATGGAATGCAGCGTTATAAACTAAATGTAGGAAATGGAACGGCAGATTCATGGTTTGATGGCGGAGCGGCAGCTGATGTAGACCCTACAACTAATGAGTGGGTGCACCTAGCATTTACAATTTCAGAATCTGAAGTGGTTGTTTATATCAACGGAGAAGTAGTTAGTCAAGGATCTTTTAGCGGTATAGACTGGACCGGTTGTGATGTGCTTTCTATTATGTCTGGAGCACCTCGATTTTCAGGTTGGGGACATTTATCTGATAGCAGTTACTTAGACGATTTAAGGTTATTCAATACGGCATTAACTCAGAATGAAATTCTAGCAATGGTAGCTCAAGGTGATGAAATTTTTAAACTTGGGTTTAATGGCAACTACACGGACAGATATAGTGGTGAAGATTGCACTGAGGTAGGAAACCCTTCATTTACTGGTATGGCTGGAGCTTTTGAGGGTAGTAATGCCTATTTAGGAGCCACAGATTCATATCTTACATTTCCTACCGATGGTTTACTAAACGAAGAATTTTCAGCAATCTTTAGATATAAGGTTAACGCAATACCGGATCGCGCAGGGATATTGGTGGTTGGTCCTCAGGACACTGACAATCCAGATGCACAAAATAATCGTACTAGTGGGTTTAGATTATTCAGAGAAAATGCAGGAGGCATGCAACGTATTAAGTTAAATGTTGGTAACGGAACTGGAGATAATTGGTTTGATGGTGGTGCAGCTGCTGACATTGACCCAAATAGTAGTCAATGGACTCAAATAGCATTTACAATTTCTGGAACTGAAGCTGTAGTTTATATCGATGGACAAGTTGTAAGACAAGATGCTTTTGCAGGAGTTGATTGGACAGATTGTAATATACTTTCCATTATGTCAGGTGCTCCTAGATTCACAGGTTGGGGGCATTTATCAGATGAAAGTGCAATGGACGATTTAAGAATTTATAAAAAAGCACTGTCCCAAGCTGAAATTCAATCAATGCTTTAAATATAAATTCAACTTAAATTAATGTAAAATGTTTTGAATTAGTCTTCAATACTCTAGCTGCATTTATGTATCATAAGTGCAGCTAAAGTTTATCTAAAATTTACGTTCTTAAATGAAACAATCAAATCACGTGATTCTTCTGGTGTAATGGCGTCGCTATTCTTATTGATGAGTTGCAATTCGTCTAAAGAAGATAAAACAATTACGGATGTTCTACCAAAAGAAAAAACGATTAGTGGCACAGGGTTATTGGATACAATCCAAAAACAGACTATAAGTTATTTCTGGGAAGGTGCGGAACCCAACTCTGGTTTAGCTAGAGAACGTCTGCATATGGATGATAGTTATCCTACTTCGCCTAAAAATACCGTAACAACAGGTGGAAGTGGTTTTGGCCTAATGGCCATTTTAGTAGGAATCGAAAGAGGTTTTATCCCAAAAGAAGAAGCGCTTAATCGCTATTTAAAAATTGTAGATTTTTTAGAGGAAGCCGATCGTTTTCATGGGGCGTGGTCACATTGGATAGATGGAGAAACAGGTAAAGTATATCCGTTTGGTAAAAAAGATAACGGAGGTGATTTGGTTGAAACGGCTTTTTTAATTCAAGGATTATTAACAGTTTCAGAATATTTTGATGGGGAAAACACCAAGGAAAAAGAACTTCGTGGCAAAATAGATAAACTTTGGAGAGAAGTTGAGTGGGATTGGTACACTAAAAATGGTGAAAATGTTTTGTACTGGCACTGGTCGCCTGAATTTGGTTGGGAAATGGATTTCCCAGTTGGTGGTTATAACGAATGTTTAATTATGTATGTTCTAGCTGCTGCTTCTCCAACACATCCAATTAGTAAATCCGTTTACGAGAAAGGTTGGGCCAAAAATGGAGCCATTGTTTCAAATGAAACGTATTACGATGAAGATTTAGTTTTAAATTATTACGAACACAGTGATGCTAAAATCGGTCCTTTATTTTGGGCTCATTATTCCTATTTAGGCTTAAATCCAAAAGGCTTATCAGATCAGTATGCTGATTATTGGAAGCTCACTCAAAATCATGCGAAAATCCACTATAAATACGCTGTAGATAATCCGAAGGATTTTGAAGGTTATGGCGATAGTCTATGGGGTTTAACATCAAGTTATTCTGTAAAAGGTTATAAAGGTCACAGACCTGGAAATGACTTTGGAGTCATTTCACCAACGGCAGCTTTATCGTCATTTCCATATACGCCTAAAGAGAGCATGAATATGTTGGCTAACCTCTATAAAAATCACGATAGTCTTATCGGTAAATTTGGACCTTATGATGCGTTTAGCTTTGAACACAATTGGTCAACTCCAAGATATTTAGCAATAGATCAAGGCCCAATTCCAGTAATGATTGAAAATTATAGGACGGGTTTAATATGGAATCTATTTATGCAAAATATAGATATACAGAAAGGATTAAAAAAATTAGAATTTAGAATCGATAACCAATGAAAAGAAAAATCGGCATATTTTATTTAGTAATGACTTTATTTCTTGTTGGGTGTTCTAGTAGTGATTCAGGAGATACTAATAACGAACCATCTACAGGTGATCTCAATATATCTTATGTGCTATTTGGAAATGTAACACTCTCAAACAATTTAGAGTTTGATTTAGCTAATCAGTTTTTCATAAAATTTAATAAAAGTATAAGTCCAAATTCCTCGATGTTTGCATTGACCCACTTAGACTCCAATATTCCTTTAACAGTTGAGCAAGGTCAAAACAATGATGAGCTCATTATTACACCAAGTATAATATTAGAACAAGGAGAAAGTTACATCTTCTCAATATCAGATAATCTCATGGCAAATGATGGTTCTACCTTTGATGGTAGGACTTACGCATTTTCAATAAAGCTTGATCCTTTAGAGTTATTAGAAGCTCGTATAGGGGATGAAATATTAAATCTAGATCAAAGAAATTTAGAAATTCCATTGAATGAAAATTTTAATTTTGTTTTTTCTCATTCTGTTTCTGCCTCAGATTTTCAGGCTAATACCACCTTTTCACCAAGTGTGCCTTTTTCTGTAGAGCAGGTCAATGATGTCACCATCAAAGTTGTTCTTTCTGAAATTCTAGATTATTGGAAAAAATATGAAATTATTATTGATCAGAACATAGGAGTTAATATTGGTAGAAATTTTGAGTCGGAATATATTGAATTATTTACAACTTTTGATAATACTGACAAGTTCCCTCTAATATCTGACGATCAATTGTTAACATTAATACAGGAAGAAACCTTTAAGTATTTTTGGGATTTTGGACACCCTGTTTCAGGAATGGCTAGAGAGCGTAACACCAGTAATGATATAGTAACAACTGGAGGTACAGGTTTTGGGCTTATGGCAATGATTGTAGGTGTTGAAAGAGGATTTATAACAAGAAGTGAGGCCATTGCACGTTGGGAAACTATCGTGAATTTTCTAGAAACAGCAGATAGGTATCATGGTGTTTGGCCGCATTGGTTGAATGGTAATTCGGGAAGTGTTGTGCCTTTTTCTGAATTCGATGATGGTGCAGATTTAGTAGAAACGGCTTTTTTGATACAAGGGTTGTTAGCAGTGGATCAATACTTAAATGCTATGGATGCCCAAGAAAATTTATTAAAAACAAAAATTACGACTTTATGGCATGAAGTAGAATGGAATTGGTTTACAAAAGGAGGTGAAAACGTTTTGTACTGGCATTGGTCTCCAAATTATCAATGGCAAATGAATCTTAAGATTCAAGGGCATAACGAAACACAGATTGTTTATGTTCTTGCAGCTGCATCACCTACGCACTCAATAACACAATCAGTATATGATGAAGGCTATGCTTTTAATGGAAATATGTTAAATGGAAATGTGTATTACGATTATACACTTCCTGCGGGAGGTAATTTTGGTGGCCCGCTTTTCTTTTCGCATTATTCTTATTTGGGGCTAGACCCTAGAAACCTCCAAGATCAATACGCCAACTATTGGACTCAGAATGTAAATCATACTTTAATAAATCGTTCATACTGTATTGATAATCCAGAAGACTATGTAGGCTATTATGCGAATAGTTGGGGTCTCACAGCTAGTGATAGCAATAACGGATATTCTGCTCATAGTCCAACAAATGATTTGGGAGTAATTACTCCAACGGCAGCCATATCCTCGTTGCCTTACGCACCAATTGAGTCTATGAATGCTATACGTTTTTTTTATTATAAGATTGGAGATAGAATATGGGGTGATTATGGGTTTATAGATGCATACAATCCCACTGAAGAGTGGTATGCAAGTTCGTATTTAGCCATAGATCAAGGTCCTGAAATTATTATGATAGAAAACTATAGAACTCAATTATTATGGAATCTCTTTATGCAAAATGAAGATGTTCAAAATGGATTGGATGCACTAGGATTTAGTTATTAACAAATGAAATTTAATCACAACATACTCATTTTACTCACCCTAAGCTGCTTCGCTTGTAACCAGGCAGAAAGCTTTGAGTTTGTTGTATTACCAGATACCCAAACCTATGTAGAAGAATTTCCTGAGGTTTATATGAAACAAATGGAATGGATTGCTGAGCAAGATGATCGTTTTTCTTTTGTTCTACATGAAGGAGATATAACCCAAAATAATTCTGAAAAAGAATGGGAAATAGCGATAAAAGGTTTGGCGCTTATTGATGGAAAAGTGCCATATAGCCTATCACTTGGCAACCACGATATGGGAAGTGAAGCAGGTAAATTTGCCGACACCAGAAATACGACTCTTGCAAATACGGTTTTTCCGCATTCAAAATACACAGCACAATCTAAAAGCATCGCCACATTTCCTGAGGATTCAATTGATAATAATTGTTCAGAATTTACCATCATTGGAAAAGAATGGTTAGTGTTTTCCTTAGAATTCGGACCTAGAAATAAAACCGTCGATTGGGCAAATTCATTAATTGAGAAACATCCAGATCATAATGTGATTATAAACACACATTCGTATATGTATAATGACAATACCTTGCAGGATGGCGAGGATTGGTATTTGCCTCAAAAATACGGAGTGGGAAAAGCGACAGGTCATGATGCCGTAAACCATGGTGGTAATTTATGGGAAAAACTCATAAAACGAAATAAAAATGTGTTAATGGTTTTTTCTGGACATATTTTAGGGTCTGGAGTAGGTCAATTGGTTTCAGAAAATGATTTTGGAACTGACGTTTATCAAATGTTGGCCAATTATCAAAAGAATGTCAAAGGTGTAGAAAAAGGGGATTCAGGATATTTACGTATCATAAAGGTCGATAAAAAAACAAAATCAATTTCAGTTAAAACCTATTCGCCTTGGTTAGATACATTCAGAACAGAACCAGAACATGAATTTAAGTTTACTAATGTTAAAATTTAAGAAATGACAACGAATTCAAAATATATTCAGTTTATCATATGTTTGGGCTTCATTTTAAGTAGTTTGAGCATATCAGCACAGCAAAAAGATTTATTCTCAAAAGAATATCATGTTCAAAAAGAGGATACTCTAAGGTACAGAATGCTATTGCCTAAGAACTTTGATGAATCCAAACAATATCCACTGGTTTTGTTCCTTCACGGCGCAGGGGAAAGAGGAAGTGATAATAAAAAACAACTGGCGCATGGCAGTAGTTTATTTCTTAATGAAAAACATCGCGATTCCTTTCCTGCAATAGTCATTTTTCCACAATGTCCTGAACAGGATTACTGGTCTAAGTTAGAGGCAGATCGCTCCACAAAACCAATCACATTTAAGTATAAATATGATGAACCTCCTACAACAGCAATGGCTTTAACTATGGATTTAATGGATGAGATGGTCACTAAACCGTATATAAAAACAGATCAGGTTTATGTGATGGGATTATCAATGGGAGGTATGGGAACTTTTGAAATTATCCATAGAAAACCCGAAATGTTTGCAGCTGCCATTCCCATTTGTGGAGGTGGAGATCCTGATTCGGTCACCAATTATGCCCAAAAAATTCCATTATGGATATTTCATGGCGCCAAAGATGATGTGGTAAATCCATTATTATCAATCAATATGGCAACTGCTATTCTAAACGCTGGTGGATTTCCAAAACTTACGATATACGATTTTGCAAATCATAACAGTTGGGACCCAACATTTGCGGAACCAGAATTATTAACTTGGCTTTTCTCTAAAACAAAATGATACAATGATAAAAAACGTCAACTTTAAATTAATAAGCATAGCAATAATTGCTTTCATATTTACGAGCTGTAAAACTGAATCAAAATCTAATTCTAATAGCAATCCATTTGAAGCACAGGTAGATTCTATTTTAGGTTTAATGACGATAGACGAAAAAATTGGACAACTTAATCTTCCTGTTTCAGGTGATATTACCACAGGTTTGGGCAAAAGCTCTGACGTGGGTAAAAAAGTTCAGGAAGGAAAAGTTGGAGGTATGTTCAATATTAAATCTGTTGAAAAAATTAGAGCAGTTCAAAAAATTGCGGTTGAAGAAAGCCGATTGGGTATCCCATTACTATTTGGAATGGACGTAATCCATGGCTACGAAACAACATTTCCTATTCCATTGGGACTCTCCTCGACTTGGGATATGGAACTCATTGAAAAAACAGCCCAAATGGCAGCCACCGAAGCAAGTGCAGATGGTATCAATTGGACGTTTTCTCCTATGGTAGATATTTCTCGCGATCCACGTTGGGGAAGAGTGTCTGAAGGCAACGGTGAAGACCCTTATTTGGGAAGCAGAATTGCTGAAGCTATGGTTAAAGGATATCAGCAAGATGATTTGAGTCAAAATAATACGTTGATGGCTTGTGTAAAGCATTTTGCTTTATATGGAGCACCAGAAGCTGGTCGTGATTACAACACGGTCGATATGAGTAAAATTAGAATGTACAATGAGTATTTAGCACCATATAAAGCGGCTGTAGATGCTGGCGTAGGTTCTGTAATGGCATCGTTTAATGAAATTGATGGTGTACCAGCAACAGGCAATAAATGGTTATTGACAGATTTATTGCGAGATGATTGGGGTTTTGATGGGTTTGTAGTTACCGATTATACAGGTATTTGGGAAATGATGGCTCACGGCATGGGTGACGAAGAAGACGTTGTCGCTTTAGCTCTAAACGCAGGTGTCGATATGGATATGGCTGGCGATTCTCCCTCAGCTGAAGCCGGATTTATAAAATCCTTAAAAGGCACATTAGATAAAGGAATGGTGACGGAAGCAGATATCGACACGGCTGTAAAACGAATGTTAACCGCAAAATACGAGTTAGGCTTATTTGATGATCCTTATAAATATTGCGATAGTGATAGAGCAAAAAGCGAAATATTTACTGAAGAGAATAGAGCATTTGCCAGAAAAGTAGGTGCAGAGTCAACCGTATTGCTCAAGAATGAAAACAATTTACTACCCTTAAAAAAAGAAGGAACCATTGCATTAATCGGTCCATTAGCAAATAATGCGGTGAATATGGCTGGTACGTGGAGCGTTGCAACAAAACAAGAAAAATCAAATCCGTTTTTTGCAGGATTAAAAACTGTTGTAGGCGATAAATCCACTATTTTATATGCCAAAGGAAGTAATGTGGATTACGATTTAGATTTTGAAAAACGTGTTACTATGTTTGGTAAGGATATTCCAAGAGATGGTAGAACGGATAAACAGCTATTGGATGAAGCGTTAGCAATCGCTAATAAATCGGACGTTATCATTGCGGCTATCGGTGAATCTGCAGAACTCAGTGGCGAAAGTAGCAGTGTAACAAATCTTCAAATTCCACAGGCTCAAAAGGACTTATTAAACGCTTTATTGAAAACAGGAAAACCTGTGGTTTTGGTATTATTTACTGGAAGACCTCTCGCTATTGTCGATGAGAATGAAAATGTCCCTGCAATACTAAACGTTTGGTTTCCTGGAAGTGAAGCTGGTTTGGCAATTTCAGATGTGCTGTTTGGAGACGTTAACCCATCTGGAAAGTTAACAGCAACGTTTCCGATGAATGTAGGACAGGTGCCAATTTTCTACAACCATAAAAATACAGGTCGCCCTTTACACAATAAGGAGGGTAAATTTGAAAAGTTCAAATCCAATTATTTAGATGTTCGAAATGAGCCGTTATACCCATTTGGATATGGACTTAGTTACACAACATTCGATTATTCGAACTTCAAATTAGATAAAACAGCCATCAACTTCGATGGTGAAATCACAGTCTCAGTAGATGTTACCAATTCCGGTGATTATGACGGAAAAGAAGTGGTACAACTGTATATCAGAGATATTGTCGGTACAGTGACGAGACCTATAAAAGAATTAAAAGGTTTCGAAAAAGTGAACATTAAAAAAGGGGAAACAAAAACCGTAACCTTCAAGATAACTATTGAAGACTTAAAATTCTATAATTCAGATTTAGACTTTGTAGCAGAACCAGGAAAATTCCACGTTTTTGTGGGTACAGACTCTACTACAGAAATGATGAAAGAATTTGAACTTACAAAATAAAATACATCATGAAAATTAGATTTCTTTTTGTGGATTTGGATTGTCCCCTTGAGGGGACTTTAGGGGTGTTTCTGAATAAATTTAATTATTATAAAATGAATGCTAGAATCGTTTTTTTATTAGCTTTTTTTGCTGCTAACTTCAGTTTTTCACAAAATTATGAAGCTAAAGTAGATTCTATAATGCGATTGATGACACTTCAAGAAAAGATTGGGCAAACGGTAATGTATGGTGGAAGTTGGGATCAAACAGGTCCAATTGTAGGTTCAGATAACGGCAAATATATTCGCGAGGGTAATATGGGAGCGATGCTAAATGCTATGTCAGTAAAAGGGACTCGCGATTTACAAAAAGTAGCTCTAGAAGAATCCCGTTTGGGCATTCCATTATTGTTTGGATATGATGTGATTCATGGTCACAGAACAATTTTTCCAATAAACTTAGGCTTATCCGCAAGTTGGGACCTAAAAATGGTAGAAGAAAGCTCACGCATCGCAGCCGAAGAAGCCTCAGCAGAAGGCATCCATTGGACGTTTGCACCAATGATCGATGTGTCTAGAGAACCGCGTTGGGGACGGATTTCCGAAGGTGCAGGAGAAGATGTTTATTTAAACAGTGAGATAGCTAAAGCCTACGTTCGAGGGTTTCAAGGAGAAGATTTATCGCAACCCAACACCATTTTGGCCTGTGCGAAACATTATGTGGCTTATGGGGCAGCTCAAGCAGGAAGAGATTACCATACCACCAATATGAGTGAAGGAGAGTTAAGAAACGTCTATTTACCACCTTTTGAAGCTGCTGTCGACGCTGGCGTAGAAACCTTTATGTCTGCTTTTAACGAACTAAACGGAGTACCGACTTCGGGCAATAAATATACCTTAAGAGATATTCTTCGTGGCGAATGGAATTTCGAAGGCTTTGTCGTTTCAGATTATACTTCTATTAATGAAATGGTTCAACATGGTTTTGCAAAAGATAGTATTGATACGGCAAGAATAGGAATGAACGCTGGCGTAGATATGGATATGATGGGAGAGGTTTACCGTAAATATCTAAAAACATTAGTTGAAGAAGGTAAAGTACCAGAACAATATATCAATGAATCCTGCAAAAGAATTTTAATTGCAAAGTACAAATTAGGCTTGTTTGACGATCCGTATCGCTATAGTGATGAAAAACGAGAAAATACAACTAAATATAAACCAGAATTTTTAGAAAAAGCAAGAGAAATTGCAGCAGCTTCGTCTGTGTTATTACAAAATAAGAATGAAGCCTTACCGCTTTCAAACACGTCAAAATCGATTGCGTTCATTGGCCCGTTAGTTAAGGATGAATACGACATTATAGGAAATTGGGCAGCAAAAGGGGACCGAAATGGAAAAGCGGTTAGTGTTTTTGAAGGTGTTTCAGAGTATTTAAAACCAAATCAAATACTTTATGCCAAAGGCTGTGAGATTTTAAAGGATGACACTTCGGGATTTGATGAAGCCATTTCAGCTTCAAAAAAAGCAGACGAAATTGTTTTAGTGATGGGAGAAGGTCATCACATGAGTGGTGAAGCCGCTTCGAGAACTAATTTAAGAATCCCAAGAGTTCAAACAGCGTTGATAAAAAGAATTCGTGAAGCCAATCCTAATAAAAAAATTACTTTAGTTTTAATGAATGGTCGTCCTTTAAATTTGTCTGAAGAGATCAATTTAGTGGATGCCATTTTAGAAGTTTGGTTTCCTGGTACTATGGGAGGCGCAGCAACAGCAGATTTACTATTTGGAAAAGTGAACCCTTCAGGAAAATTGACCGTTACATTCCCAAGAAACGTTGGTCAGGTGCCAATTTATTATAACATGAAAAATACAGGACGACCAATTCCTGAACACTATCCTAAAGCTGATTATAAAAGTAATTATATCGATGTACCAAACACACCGTTATTTGTCTTTGGGCATGGCTTAAGCTATACAAAATTTGAATATTCAGACTTTAAATTATCTTCAAATACCTTTAGTTTTTCTGATGAAGTTACGGCATCTGCAACAATAACGAATACAGGTAATTTAGATGGGCATGAAATTGTTCAACTCTACATTCATGATAAAGTTGGAAGTATCACTCGACCTGTAAAAGAACTTAAAGGATTTCAAAAAATCTTCTTGAAAAAAGGAGAAAGTAAAACCGTAACCTTCACCATTTCCGCTGAAGATTTAAAATTCTATAACAACGATAAGAAATACACCGTTGAGCCTGGCGAATTTGAAATAGCCATAGCACCGAGTTCAGACTTTAAATTTAAGAATACCATTACCCTAATTGATTAATAGCTAGATATGCCACATACAATTCGTAAAATATTACCCCTTTTTTTATTGATGTGTGTGGCTTTATCGTTTCATTCCTATTCACAGTCTAAAGTTATTAATTCGGGTTGGCAATATTCAGAAAATAAAACAGATTGGCAAACCATAAACATTCCGCATACCTGGAATAGTGAAGATGCTTTTGATGATGTATCAGGTTATCGTCGAGGCTTAGGATATTATAAAAAACAGGTTTTTATCGCATCTGATGAAAGTGATAAAATTCATTACTTGAAATTTAATGCTGTAAACCAAGATGCTACCATTTTTGTCAATGGAACAGAAGTAGGTAACCATAAAGGAGGTTATACCGCTTTCAATTTCGACATCACCGAATTTGTAAAATACAATGCTTATAATCTCATTGAAGTTACAGTAGATAATACACACAATATCGATATTCCACCTTTGGATGCCGATTTTACCTTTTATGGCGGTATTTATCGTGATGTGGAATTAATTTCAGTTCCAAAACAACATTTCAGCTTAAAGGATTTTGCTTCAGACGGCTATTACGTCAACTACTATAACGTTTCTGAAGATAAAGCAGGTGTTGAAATAAAGCTTTTAGTAGATAATTATGAAATTTCAAAATCTAAAAATCATTTATATCTAAAAATTTTAGATGCTCAAGGCAATTTGGTGTTAGAAGAACATCAAGGGATTTTACTTGATAAACGTTCTTCCGAAGTTATTGAGGTTAAATTTCCAGAAATTAAAAACCCAAAACTTTGGTCGCCAGACAGTCCTTATTTGTATCAATTAGAAATTACCTTAACAGATAAAGACGGAATTGTTTTAGATTCAAAATTCTCAAACCTTGGTTTCCGTTGGGTATCTGTAGATTCAGAAAAGGGTTTCTTTTTAAACGGGAAATCTATAAAATTAATAGGTGTAAATCGTCATCAAGATTATGAAGGTTATGGAAATGCTGTGCCTTTGGCTTTGCAGAAAAAGGATATTCATATCATAAAGGAAATGGGTTCGAATGTGATTCGTTTTGCACATTATCCGCATGCGAGAGAATTATATGAGCTTTGCGATGAACTTGGAATTTTGGTGTGGAGCGAAGTGCCAATAGTTAATTTAGTAACTAATTCTGATACTTTTTTTACTACAGCACTACAAATGCAAGAAGAGCATTTAAAACAATATTATAATTTCCCTTCTGTGGTTATGTTTGGGTATATGAATGAGATCTTTTTACGTCTGCAATTTGATAAAAAAATGTCGCAACCTGATCGCGAAAAGCTAAAAAAAGACACCTATAGACTCACTGAAAAGTTAGAAAAATTGACCAGAGATTTGGCACCAAACCACATTACGGTTATGGCACTGCATTACAACGAAATATATAACGAGACCAAAATTGCAGATATACCCATGTTAATCGGTTGGAATCTTTATTTTGGTTGGTATTACGAAACCATTGAAGATTTAGGGAGATTTCTGGACGACCAGCACAAACGTTTTCCAAACCGTTCACTTTTAATTTCTGAATATGGTCCAGGATCAGATGTTAATATTTCCACCAAAAGTCCAATGACATATGACTACTCGCAAGAGTATCAACTTAAACTTCACAAAAGTTATTATGAGCAAGTCCAAGATCGCGAATTTGTAACAGGCATGACCGCATGGAATTTTGCAGATTTCGGTTCCGAATTTCGTGGAGAGTCGAGACCACATGTCAACCAAAAAGGACTGGTGCAATACAATAGAGAGCCTAAAGAAATTTATTATTGGTACCAATCGATTTTACGTAATGATAAGCCTATTATTCACATAGCAAATTATCAAAAAGAGTTGGCATTAGTTAATGAGGCCACACATGAATTCACCATATTTTCAAATCAGAAATCAGCTAAAATTTTCTTGAATGACGAATTTATTGATACATTGAATTTCGCTTCTGGAGTTGCTAAAATTGAAATTCCTCTCAAGGCAGGAAAACAAACTATAAGCGTTGAAGCTGATTTGGCAAATGATACTTCAAGTTTTGAAGTTAAAAATCTCAGCAACTTAAAGTCTTTAAAATTTGAAACATTAGCCATTAATCTCGGCACTTACATTAATTTCTACGACGAGGAATCAGGAACAACGTTTTTAGCCGATAGAGCTTATCAAAAAAATCAATTTGGTTATGATGAAAATTCTGGAAAATGTAAACGGCAATTAATCGCCAATAATATTAAAAATTCCCATCTCGAAGGAGTTTTTCAAACCATTCTTTCAGATTGTGGAAGCTATAAAATTGATGTGCCTAATGGAAAATACAAAGTGAGCCTGTACTTTGTGGAGCCAAAGTTGAAGAGCAAAGAACAAATTATTTTCAATCTTAAATATGATGTTGATAGTGATGAGGATGAAGAGCAACGCATATTTGATATTTACTTAAATGAGAAGTTAGTCGAAAAACACTTTGATATGGCTAGTAATTATCCAGATAAATACGGAATAACACTAAGTTATGACCTTAAGATAATTAATGATAAAGGCTTAACAATTTCATTAAAGCCAATCGAAGGAGAACCTGTAATTAGCGGCATTTTAATTGAGAAAATAAATTAAATGAAAAACATAATTCTAATACTTGTAATATTCATCTCATTTGGTCTTTCTGCCCAAAACATGGAAACGATTATTTATTCCATAAAGGGAAACGATACCTTACGAATGGATATTTTTACGCCTGAACAAATTAAAAAAGACGAAAGGTTACCCGTGTTATTGTGGATGCATGGTGGAGGGTTTTCAGGTAGTCATCGTGCGCATCCAGAGGATAATAAATTGGTGAAATATGCAGCCAAAGAACAAAATTATATAGGTGTTTCCATAGACTACCGTTTACTAAGAAAAAATACAACAACTGGTTTTGGTTGCGATTGCACCAAAGATGAAAAACTGGAAACCTTTAAGCAAGCTAGTATAGATTATTTGGATGCTGCCAAATTTTTGATTGATCGTGAGGAGATGTTTCAAATCGATTCTACTAAAATCATTGCAGGTGGAAGTAGTGCTGGAGCAGAGGGAAGCCTTAATGCCGTGTTTATGAGAGATTACTTTGTCAATGATAAAGAAAATTATAAAAACGTAAAGTTTGCAGGTATGTTTTCTTGCGCAGGAGCTGTAGTTGATGCAAGTTATATTACCGAAGAAAATGCAATTCCTTCAGTTTTATTTCATGGCACCGAAGATCAATTAGTGCCATTTGGTAATGCGCCACATCATTATTGTGAGCCAACTAAAGATGGTTACATCATGCTTGATGGTTCCAAAGTTATTGCAGAAAAACTTGAACATTTTGACACCTCTTACTACTTCAATATAGTAAAAGGAGGAAGACATGAGATTTCGCGAATCCCATTTGAAGATTTAGAAAAAGTGTTCCAGTTTTTTGAACAAACTGTGATTAACGATGAAGTGATTCAAACTAAAATTATAAAAACCGAGTAACCATGAGGTATATAGTACTTACATTAGTTATGCTTTTCGCATTTCAATCCTGCAAAAATAACGTGGAAGAGAAGAAGGAAGATGTAAAACCTAAGCCACGCCCAAACATCGTGTACATCATGGCAGATGATCATGCGGAACAGGCAATAAGCGCTTACGGACATCCTATTGGCAAATTGGCACCGACACCAAATATCGATAGAATTGCCAATGAAGGCGCACTCTTTAAAAATAACTTTTGTACCAATTCCATTTGCGGACCAAGTAGAGCTGTTGTTTTAACGGGTAAATTCAGTCATGTCAATGGATTTAGAATGAATGGTGATCAATTTGATGGCAGCCAACAAACATTTCCTAAGTTATTACAGAAAGCAGGTTACAATACCGCAGTTATAGGGAAATGGCACTTACATGGATTGCCACAAGGCTTTGATTATTGGAAAATTCTAACCGATCAAGGCAATTATTATAATCCAGATTTTATCTCTGTCAACGAAGAAACAAAAGTAGCCGACACCACTCGAATCGAAGGTTATGCTACGGATATTATTACTCAAGATGGCTTGGCTTATCTCAACTCGGTAAAGGATAGCGATAAACCTTTCATGCTAATGCTACAACACAAAGCACCACACAGAAATTGGATGCCAGCTTTAAGACATGCCAATAAATTTGACAATGTAGAATTTCCACTACCAGATACTTATTTTACCGCTCACGAAGGCTCATTAGGTTCGCAAGACCAACAGCAAACCATTTATAAGGATATGTATGAAGGTCATGATTTAAAATTGACCAAAAGGAAAGGTAGCCCTGAATTGGCATGGAATCCTTGGAAAACAGATTTTGAACGCATGACACCTGAACAACTAACGGCTTGGGATAAAGCCTATCAAGCTAAAAATGATGCATTTCATGATGCGAATCTTTCAGGGAAAGAACTAGCAAAATATAAAGGACAACGTTATTTACAGGAATATTTGGCAACAATTGCTGCTGTTGATGAAGGTGTAGGACAGATTTTATATTATCTTGAAGAAAATGGTTTAGCTGAAAATACCATTGTCATTTATACGACAGATCAAGGATTTTATTTAGGAGAAAAAGGCTGGTTCGATAAACGTTATATGTATGAAGAGTCTTTGGCAATGCCATTAGTAGCAAAATATCCTGATGTTATAAAACCAGGTACAGTCATTGATGCCATGACACAGAATCTAGATTTTGCTGAAACGTTTTTAGATTATGCACAGGTTGAAATTCCAGAAGATATGCAAGGAAAATCACTTCGACCTTTATTGGAAGACACTTACGATGGTGACGAATTTAGAGATGCAGTCTATTACCATTATTACGACTATCCAGCATTTCATATGGTGAAAAAACATTATGGAGTTCGTACCGAACGTTATAAGTTGATGCATTTTTATGATGATATTGATACTTGGGAATTATATGATTTGGAAGAAGACCCAAAAGAAATCAATAACCAAATCGATAATCCAAAATACGACGATATTGAAGCCAAACTGAGAACAAAATTGGCTGAACTTCAAAAGAAGTATGAGGTCACACTAACTGATTTCGAACGTGCACCGGAAGAACAAGTAAAGCGAGCTTACAAACAATTTGAAAAGCTTCGTGGTAAAACTGGAACGGCTTATGATCCAGTGACTGATAAGGATACGAAACTATAAAAGAATATTTTAGACCCTTCAGGTTTTCAAAACCTGAAAGGTCTGAAAGCGAATTTTAAATATGAAAAACATATACATTCTAGCATTAATTTTACTCGCTTTTTCATGCAATAATACAGCTGAAAAAACTGAGGTTGGCTCTAATGCAAGTGACAAAACAGAAAACCAAAACAAAGAGCAGACCTATATCAACCCATTGGATATAGACTACACGTATATGGTTTACAATTCAAGCAAAAACAAATCGTACCGCTCTGGTGCAGATCCTGCAGTTATTGAATTTAAAGGTGAATATTATATGTTCGTAACACGGTCTTTTGGCTATTGGCATTCTACCGATTTGGTCAACTGGAAATTCATCAAACCAAAACAATGGTTTTTCGAAGGTAGTAATGCACCAACAGCTTTCAACTATAAGGATTCGTTAGTTTATTTTGCTGGTGATCCGGCGGGTTATGGTAGTATTCTTTACACAGACGATCCTAAGAAAGGCAAATGGACACCAACCGCTTCGATTTCCAATAATATTCAGGATTCAGAATTGTTTATTGATGATGATGGCAAGACGTATTTGTATTGGGGAAGTTCTAATGTGCACCCACTTCGTGTGAAAATGCTGAATAAAGATGATCGTTTTTTAGAAACAGGTGAAAGAAAGGAATTATTTAATCTTAACGAAGAAGAACACGGTTGGGAACGTTTTGGAGAAAACAACTTTCATCCGACGTTAAAGGAAGGTTACATGGAAGGGGCTTCCATGACCAAACACAACGGAAAATATTATCTGCAATATGCAGCACCAGGCACACAATTTAATGTATATGCGGATGGCGTTTATGTAGGAGAAACACCACTCGGACCTTTTGAATATATGAAAAATAATCCCATGAGTTTCAAACCAGGTGGATTTACAAATGGTGCTGGTCATGGTATTACGGTAAAGCAAACCAATGGTCAATATTGGCATTTTGCGACGATGGCATTAGCGTCTAATGCACAATGGGAACGGCGTCTTTGTATGTTTCCAACGTATTTTGATGATGAAGGCTTAATGTATACGAACACGGCTTATGGTGATTATCCACGTTTTGGACCAAGCCATTCAACCAAAGCAGGACTTCATAATGGATGGATGCTATTGTCTTATAAAGGTGATGTCACCGTATCTTCTTCTTTAAAGCAAGTGATGAAATTCACTTCTAATGACGATGAAGTTGAAGTCACCGAGTTACCAGTTGAAACCAATGCTAAAGGACAAATAACGTCTAAAGTATTAACAGACGAAAACCCAAAAACCTTTTGGGTTGCGGAAGCGAATGATGGTACTCAATGGGTAACTATTGAGATGCAGAATGAAGGAACTATTCACGCTTTACAACTAAATTTTCACGATCACGAATCTGGTATTTATACACGTGTTGAAGGCTTAAGACATCGTTTTACGATTGAAACGTCCGAAGATGGTACTAACTGGCAAACCGTAGTTGACCGAAGTAAAAGTGATATTGATGCACCAAATGCCTATATTGTGCTAGATAAGCCTATCAAGGCAAAGTACGTACGTTATAAGAATCTGGAAGTGCCAGGTGCTAACTTTGCGATGTCCGAAATTAGAGTGTTCGGATTAGGCTTAGGTGATCGACCAGAACAAGTTTCAGGATTTGAAATAAATAGAGAAAAAGACCGCAGAGATGTGTCATTCTCTTGGAATCCTATAGAAGGCGCTCAAGGTTATAACATACGTTGGGGAATTGCTAAAGATAAGTTATACCAATCTTGGTTAGTATACGATACCAACGAGCATTTTATCCGTTGCTTAGATCGAGATACGCCTTATTATTTTAGTATTGAAGCGTTTAATGAGAATGGAATTTCAGAAAAAAGTGAAATTGTATTTGTTGAATAAATTAAAAAAAAATGAAATATTTAGTAGTTATAGTTTTAGTCATTTCAAGTTTTGGTTTTGCTCAAGATTTTTCAGTAATGTCTTATAATATCAAATTAGATTACCCAAAAGAAGGTGAAAATAGTTGGACCAATAGAAAACCGTTTTTTTTCAATCAAATAAAGTTTTACGAACCTGATGTTTTAGGCGTGCAAGAAGCGATGCCAAACCAAATGAAAGACATGGACAGTCTTTTGGTAGATTATAGCTATGTTGGTGTTGGACGTGATGATGCTAAAAGTGAAGGCGAATTTTCAGCTGTATTTTATAAAGCGGATAAGTTCAACGTTATTAATTCGGGTACGTTTTGGTTATCTGAAACGCCTGATAAGGTCAGTATGGGTTGGGATGCAGTGTGTAATAGAGTGTGTACGTATGTATTATTGGAAGATAAAAATTCTGGTAAAAAGTTTTGGACATTCAATACGCATTTCGATCATGTAGGCAAAGAAGCTCGAAAGAACAGTGCAACCCTAATCATTGAAAAAATAAAGGAGCTCAACACAGCCAATCATGCAGTAGTATTAACAGGCGATTTTAATATGGAGCCAGACCATGAAAGTATAAAATACATAAAAACAGAATTGAAAGATTCAAAAGAAATAGCAAAACTCGATTTTGGTCCAGAAGGTACCTTTAACGGTTTTCATTTTGACAAGCCTGTAACAAGACGCATCGATTTTGCATTTGTAAGCGAAAATGTTGAGGTTTCTAAGTATGCGGTTTTAAGCGATAATTGGAATTTGCATTATCCTTCAGATCATATGCCTATTTTCATTAAAATAAATTTTTAAAAATCCTTATCTATATTAAATCATTAAACTAACTAATATTAAAATAAATACTAAAAGATGAAAAAAGGTGCTTTCTTATTATTAATTGCGGCAGTCTCAGCTTTAGGAGGCTTACTATTTGGTTACGATACAGGTGTTATCAATGGCGCCCAGTTTTACCTCACGGAATATTTTGATTTAAGTGATGGGTTAAAAGGTTGGGTCGTAGGAAGCGCTCTTTTAGGGTGTTTTGTAGGTGCTATTATTGCTGGGCCGTTGAGTATAAAAATAGGAAGAAAATGGTCTCTGATTATTTCGGCAATATTCTTTACGGTTTCGGCCTATGGATCTGGATTGCCAGAGATTTTTCCGCAATCGGTAACCATGCTAGTGATTTTTAGAATTATAGGTGGTTTAGGTATTGGTGTAGCATCAATGAATGCGCCCATGTATATCGCTGAGATTGCACCTTCAAATATTAGAGGTCGCATGGTGACCTATTACCAACTGGCTATTGTAATTGGCTTTTTTGTGGTATTCTTAGCAACCTATTTTATTGGAAATGACTTAAGCGTAGCAGAAAATATAGAATTCGGCTGGCGTCGTATGTTTTGGTCAGAATTAGTACCAAGTATTTTGTTTTTGGTACTATTATTCCTTGTTCCCAAAAGTCCAAGATGGTTAGCTTTAAAAGGAAAAGACGACGAAGCTCTAGCTGTTTTACAAAAAATTAATGGAGAAGAAATGGCATCAAAAGAAATCCTTTTGATTAAAAATTCATTGAGCGAAAATAATGATGGTATAAAGGTTGACTATTTTTCTAAAGCCATATTAGCCATTATTGTAATAGGCACTGTACTTTCTGTGTTACAACAATTTACAGGGATTAACGCTGTATTATATTATGGCGCAGATATTTTTGAAAAGTCTCTTGGCTTCGGAAAAGAAGATGTACTTGCGCAACAAATACTTTTAGCTTTTGTGAATTTGGTATTTACTTTTGTGGCGATGTTTACTGTCGATAAATTTGGTAGAAAACCATTACTTTATATTGGATCTGTCGGAATGATTATTGGGTTTTTGCTTTTGGCCATAACGCTTCAACAAAATAGTGTTGGTGTTTTGTCTTTAATAGGTGTATTGGTTTTTATTGCATCTTTCGCATTGTCTATGGGACCAGTGGTTTGGGTGTTGCTATCAGAAATGTTTCCAAATAAAATACGAAGTGTTGCCATGTCGGTAGCAGTGGCAGCACAATGGGCAGCCAATTATGTAGTCTCTCAATCGTTTCCTGTAGTTATGGGCAGTGAAATGAACAATAGTGCCACTTGGAATGGATCATTGCCTTATTATATATTCATAGCATTTATACTTGTTATTGTATTTATAACCTATAAGTTTATACCTGAGACTAAAGGGAAGAGTTTAGAAGAAATAGAAGAATTCTGGGAATAATAAAATTTCTAAAATAGTATAAAAACCAAAAAACCCGATTCAAACGAATCGGGTTTTTTATGGTGGTGCCTCCAGTACCACTTTTTACTTTAATCTATGTTATTCTATTTTAACTCAAAATATATGAATCCCTTATTATTTCTGGTTTTATTTGGTATATAAGATAATTTATCTACTTTTGAATTAACAACAGTTAAACATTATTTTGTCCCTATTGTTGTCTCTTATATGTTGAAAGAATAGATAGATAAATGACTAAAGTAATAAATTCAACTTCAGGTACAGTCAAATACAGATTGAAAGATACTAAGGCTAGAAACGAAACATCAATTGTATTAGATTATAGTTTCGGAAGAAAAAACCGAATAAAATTTTCAACTGGCTATAAGGTTAATCCAAAGAATTGGGATAAAGCTAACCAAAGAATACGAGCAGTCTCAACGATTAAGAATCGCGAAAAAGTAAATAGTGATTTACAACATTTCTCTTCAGAGTTTACTAAAAGTATAACTGAATTAGAGGAGGGCCAAAAAGACGATAAAAATATACTCAAAGCTCTTTTGCAAAAGATTATTAGGGGAGCGGAAAATTCACAAATTGAATTGAAGTCCTTTTTTAATTACGCAGATGAATTTATTAGTCGAAAGGAAAATCAGTCCAAAAATATAAGAAATGTAAAATTAAGCCCAATTACAGTTAGGTCTTATAAACAAACTGTGAACAGATTAAAAGATTTTGATAAGGAATTAAAATATCAGCTAGATTTCAATAAGATAGACCTAAAATTCTATTATGCTTTTGTTCAACATTTGGAACAAAAAAATTATTCCACAAATACGATAGGAAAGCACATTAAAAATCTGAAAACTATTTTAAATGCAGCAACAGAAGATGGGTTTAATACAAATTTTAAATACAAGCATAGAGATTTTAAAGCCGTTAGCAAAGAATCAGTATCTATTTATTTAACAGAACCTGAAATTGACGCACTTTACGATGTTGATTTATCAAAAAATAAAGATTGGGAACTGGCAAGAGATATTTTTCTGGTTGGGTATTATACAGGACAACGTGTGTCAGACTACAACGGTTTAAATGAAAATCAGATAAAGGAATTTGATGGTATTGAGGTTATCGAATTCAATCAGAAGAAAACTGGAAAAAAGCTATATGTGCCTATGCATCCAAGGTTAAAAGAACTATTTAAAGTTCGTCATAATGGTAGCCCACCAAGGGAGCTAAACGCGCCCGACATTAATGAATATATCAAAGAAGCTGGTCGCATAGCAAAGATTGATGATGAAATTATTGTAGAAAAAGTCACCGATTGTAAAGTACAGAATGTCAATGTGCCAAAATATAGTCTTATAATGTCGCATACTGCTAGACGATCCTTTTGTACCAATGCGTATTTAGCTAAAATGCCAGTAATTGATATAATGGCTATTAGTGGGCATTCTACCGAACGAGAATTTTACAAATATATTAAGATTACTCCAAAAGAGAGAGCTGTGAAAATTTCAGAATCGAGTTTTTTTAAAAATTAAATAGCTAACATATGAATTTCAAAGATACTTTTGCGATTAACGAAGTAGAATATAATAAACTCAACGATAACACTAGTTCATCACATACTTTTATATTGAACAATTACGATTATTATCAGCCTAAACTACCGCAAGATTTCTATCTTGGATACTTTATTCATGATTTACTTTTTCAAATAGATATTTTGGAATTAAGAGAATTCCTGTTTTTTCACCTCGATAATTGTCACAAGCCAGACGACTATCTATCAGTTATTGATCTTAAGGTAATTCCTATAATGAAGGATGTTATAAAAAATGCGGAAGTTAGTTGGAGCGGTAGACCTAGTGGTGAAATTGAACTTGAGGATGGATTCCGTGAAAATAATGGGATAGTCAATAAATGGGGTTTCTATTATAGTGACATGAAACATATTGCTGGGTGGTTTAATCCCAAAGAAAGTTTAGTAAAAAAAATAAGTATTGTAGAAAAATTTATGGAATCCAACGAGATTTCTTACGCAAAATTAGACAACTTGAAATGGCTTGGTAAGCCTTCGCATTTAGCCTACTTAGTTAGCATTTTAGAAGATAGAGGTTTAATAGACTCTCCCAAAAATAATAATGGTGAAACTAATTATTCGCAACTTTCTAGACAGCTCAAAATTTCATTTAATTTAAAAACAGATGTAAAAGTTGATTCCCTTCGACGTTACGCAAATCCTGTCGATGAAAAATATACTTTAATTAAAAATAAACTGAAAGAGGATATTTTTAGAATCCCAAATATTAAATTGTGGAGTTGAGTACCAGCACTCATTGGTACCAAATAATTAAATTTATATATTCAAATTTGAGCTGTAATTAAATCCATATACAGCTCATGAAGTCAAAAGAAATAAGAATATATAACATTACACCACAAGGTTTAAAGAACGTGGTGGAAAATGCCATAAATCTTGCTTTAGAGAAAGCGACTTTAAATAGCCTTCCAGAATCAACTTCAAGTGACGAACTCTTAACAGTAGAAGAAACCCTGAATTATCTAAAATGTTCCAAACAAGCTTTATGGAACTGGCGCAAAAATGGTATTCTTCCTAGCTATCGCATGGGTAATCGTGTGTACTATAAGAAATCTGATATTTTATCAAAACTGGTTAAACAAGGATAGTTATGGCTGGGTTTGTGATTATACATCGCGATATTATAGAATGGGAATGGTATCAATCGCCAACGGTTTCTAGACTCTATTTCCATTTAATTTTAAAAGTAAACTACTGTGACAAAAAATGGCAAGGAATTTTAGTTAGGCGTGGGCAATTAATTACTTCTACTAAACATTTGGCTATAGAGTTAAACTTGTCAATTCAACAGATTAGGACTGCGCTACAAAAACTTCAAGATAGCGGAGATATAAAAGTTCATTCAACAAACCGATTCACGCTCGTAACAGTTGTAAACTATGATGAATACCAAACTGCTAAAACTAAAAACAACAAACCAACTAACAGTCAAACAATAAATGCGCAACAATCAAATAACAATCAATCAACAACAACTAAAGAAAGAAATAAGGAAAAGAAGTTTAATAAAGAAAAAATAGAGTTAAGACGTCAAAAATTCAAAAATCAAGTTTTTGAACACTCTCAATATGATTTTAAAATTTTAAATGCTTTTTATGATTACTGGAGTGAGCTTAATTCAAATAAAACAAAAATGAGATTCGAAAAAGACGATTACTTTGATACTGATATAAGGCTTAAAAAATGGGTAGAAAATGAAAAACCAATGACCAGTCAAAATAAAGGTAAGTCATTATTAACTAATAGATAAATTGCTATGAGAACCAATAAAACGAGAGATATAGGAAGTTTGTTAAGCTACTTCCCTAAATCCATTCATAACACCCAACCTCAAAACGTTATGCAAAACAGGACCGTTATTGACAGAAGACATTTGTGGAATATTTTTGAAAAAACTTTTTATAAAATACACGGTAAGAAGTTAAAGCAAAATCCTGATGCAATAAATAATCTCAAAGTACTTTTTTATTATTTTTTACAAGAAGATGAATTTTTTAAATGTGAAAATTTAAGAAATGACATATCAAAACCTTCATTCCAAAAAGGACTTTTAATAATTGGTGGTTTTGGCTTGGGAAAAACAGACTATTTTAAGGTTTTTGAAATTATTTTTCAACGGATTAATCATCTCAGATTTAAATATTATACTTCTAAAAAATTGGTAACAGACTATGAGAAATGTCAAACACCATTTGATAAGGACAGTTTATTTAGAGATGCAGAACGAAAGCTGATGTTTATAGATGATATAAATTCTGAAAGGGAGGCAAGTAATTATGGTAAAGTGGATGTCATCGAGGAAATTTTATATAGAAGATATGATAATCGATTAAAGACTTATACAACTTGTAATTATACTACACGAGATAATTGTGCCAAGCAAACATTAGAAGACTTGGGCAAACGTTATGGAGGGCGAATTTATGACCGATTTTTTGAAATGTTCAACATTATTGAATTTAAAGGAACGAGTTTCAGGTAAGTATAAAAGGTTAAATAAAACCTTATTTAACGTATTAAGAAGCAAAAACACCCCAAAAACTATGAAAACTAATAAAAACTGTAAACATTGTAATCAATTATTTGAATCAAGAAGAAGTAATCATGTGTATTGCACAACGAGTTGTAAAACAAAAGCAAGTTATAAGCGAAACAACTATAGATACGTACCTGGTCACTACGAAAAATCAGAAGAAACAAACACGGACAAGTTAGCTTTACCTGCAAACCAAGACGTCCTATCAGCAGTACAAGCGCTGGAAGATAAAATAGAGAGGTTTATCCAAGACAAAAGTATCAATACTAACTCTATTAAAGAAGCTGCACTTGGCAGCATTGCTGCCGATGCAGGTGCATACGCTGCCAAACGAATTTTTGCACCAAAAACGTTGCCTGCTACAAAGGGTGATATTGTGAGTTTGAGAGAAGAGTTACAACAATTAAAAAATGCACTCAACATTTACAAGATAAGTAAATTTCCAACTAATTTTTAAAAGAAGATTTAAGTATGAATTTCTTTTTAATTGTTATTTTTAAAAACTAAAGAATTTCCTTCTAAATGGCATTATTTCAAACATCAGTATTAAAAACATACCTCACACAGCAAGACAGTAATATAGTAGAGCGTGCCTATAAAAAATACACCAAATATTTTCACAACCTTACCATTCAAGAAAATATTAAAAACTCTAAAGAAGAGCAATACCAAGCCAAGTTTTTAGACGAGTTGTTTGTAAATGTCTTGGATTATACGCTCAATCCAAAGCCTGATTTCAACATTACTACCGAGTTTAAAAACCAAAAAGGAGCAGGTAAAGCAGATGGAGCTATCTTAAAGGAAGCCAAAGCTATTGGAGTTATTGAACTAAAGGGAACCAATACCAAAGATTTAGAAAGCATCCGTAAACAGGCATTCGACTATAAAGCCAATCAAAAAGGCTGTGTGTATGTTATTACGTCCAATTTTGAGAAGTTGCGGTTTTACATCAACGATGCTACCGAGTTTTTAGAGTTTAATCTCTTTCAGTTAGCGCCCGAAGAATTTGCTTTAATGTACCTATGCTTACAAAAGGATAACATTCTTAACAATCTACCACTAACAATAAAAGAAGCCTCTTTAGTTGAGGAAGACAAGATTACCAAACAGTTCTACAACGACTATTCCGTATTTAAACGCGAACTCTTTAGAGACCTCGTAAAACGAAATGCCAAACGCATTAAATCCGAAGCTGTCAATGCGAGCGCAGTCGAGATGTCTCAAGAAACAGACGAACTAAAAGCACTCGAAAAAAACGTAAAATTATCCCTATTCAAAAAATCACAGAAACTCATAGACCGTTTTCTGTTTATTTTCTTTGCCGAAGATAGAGACCTGTTACCACCAAACTCAACCATCCAAATTCTGGACAAGTGGAAAGCCGACATCGATTTTGGAGACGAACGCCCATTATATAACCTCTTTAAACAATACTTTCATTTCTTGGATGAAGGCAGAAAAGGCACAACCTCAAGAGCTGAAATTTATGCCTATAATGGCGGATTGTTTAAACCAGATGCCATTTTAGATAGTTTGGAGATTGATGATGATTTGCTGTACAAACACACCTACAAACTCGCTAAATACGATTTTAGCTCACAAGTAGATGTCAATATTTTAGGACACATCTTTGAAAACTCACTTAACGAGATTGAAAGTGTTAATGCCGAAATTGAAGGTGGCGAGTTCGATAAGCAAAAGAGTAAGCGTAAAAAAGATGGCGTGTTCTACACACCCAAATACATTACCAAATACATTGTAGAAAATACTGTTGGTAAACTCTGCCAAGAGAAAAAAAACCAATTAGGTTTTAAGGAAGAAGCCTATTTCGAAATAAAAAAGGGGACACACCAAAGTACCAAAAAGCAACTATTAGAGGTTTTAGATAATTACAGAGCGTGGTTACTGCATATAACCATTTGCGACCCAGCTTGTGGCTCTGGAGCATTCTTAAACCAAGCGTTAGATTTTCTTATTAAAGAACACCGTTACATTGATGAGCTAAAAGCAAAAGTATTAGGTGGTGGCCTTATATTAAGCGATATAGAAAACACCATTTTAGAAAACAATATTTATGGTGTGGACCTCAATGAAGAATCTGTAGAAATTGCTAAACTATCGCTTTGGTTACGTACAGCACAACCACGCCGAAAACTAAACGATTTAAGCAACAATATTAAATGTGGTAACTCATTAATTGATAGCAAAACCGTAGCAGGAGATAAAGCCTTTAATTGGCAACAAGAATTTCCACAGATATTTGATAAAGGTGGTTTTGATGTAATAATTGGAAATCCGCCTTGGGGAGCTAAATTTCCCGAATTAGATTTGAAATTTGTTAAAAGCAAGCATCAAGCTATAATAGTAAGAATGATAGATTCATTTATGTTCTTTATGGACAAATCTATTGACTTGATTACCAAAGATGGAGTTATTGGAATGATTGTTCCTGATGTTATCCTATATCAAAAGGATAATTCAAAACTTCGAGAAAGAATATTAGATGAAACACATCTAAATATCGCTTTAAATGTTGGAGATGGAATTTTTGAAGATGTAGCTCGACCATCAGCTATTTTAATTTACGAAAAAACGGAATCTATAGAGCCTATAATAGTAGGTAATTTTAATAAATATAAGGATGACGACATTACTGTTATAAAAACCTATGAAGTAGAGAAAGACTTATTTTATTCTATTCCTAATACAGTAATCGCAACACAAAATTTAAAGGGATATGAACTTTTAAAACGTTATAAGAAGTGTACTTTAAAAGATTATATTGATGATGATGGAATACAAAGAGGTGTTAGTCCAGATTTAAAAGATGCATTTATTGTTACTGAAGAAATAATTAAAGAAAGAAAATTAGAAGTAGATTTTATTAAAAAAACTGTTACAGGTGGTGTAGATGTA
Source organism: Winogradskyella schleiferi (assembly GCF_013394655.1). Lineage (NCBI taxonomy): Bacteria > Pseudomonadati > Bacteroidota > Flavobacteriia > Flavobacteriales > Flavobacteriaceae > Winogradskyella > Winogradskyella schleiferi. The sequence continues at coordinate 3,761,282 of NZ_CP053351.1, read as the reverse complement.
AAACGCTATTATACTATTGATTCAGATAAATATTTGTTTTACCTAACAAAGGAAGATAATCCTTCAGATTTTCCTAATATTTATAAATACATTGAGGAGTATTTACCAAGAATTACTTGCAAAGAAGTTAAACAGGGTAAACATCCATTTTACACTTTACACAGAGCAAGAAATAAAAATATATTTGAGAAAGAAAGTAAAGTTTTAGGTGTCATAACAGGAGACAGTATAATTACTTCAATCGATGAAGAAAAAATATATCCTACCGATGGGTTATACTTATTCAATAGCAATTCAAAAATTTCAAATAAATATTTATCTGCATTTTTAAATTCAAAAATTTCAACTTACTTATATAGACTTCTTTCCTCTGAAACAGGAAGAACTTTAGCACAAGTAAAACCTGTGTTGTTATCGCAATTACCATTTGTTGAACCTGATAAGCAAACAGTATCAGAAGTTGAAAATGTCTATGATAAGATTTCAAAGGAAATTAAGGAGTTTGTCATTATTAAGAAAAAATTCATAACCTATTTATTGCACCAATACAATGAATTAGTTGTAACCCGCAAACTCGATAACTGGCACGAGTTAGACTTTGCAGACTTTATAAAAGTACTCAACAAAGCCATTAAAAAAGCAGCTGGCACACCGCTTACCAAAAAAGACGAGTTTGAGTGGTTAGAACTCTTCGAGGATAACAAGAAAAAAGCCCAAGAGTTACAAACCCAAATCACCCAAACAGAAAAAACAATTGATACGATGGTGTACGATTTATATGGCTTAACAGAAGAAGAACGAAACATTGTAGAAAATAGTTAAAAGTAGTTATGTTTAAGGAAAATAAATATTTCGGTGAAGTATGGTTTAAGGATTCAGAGGATACTAAATGCTTCTGTGTTCTTGAATTGATAGATGATAAAATATTTATTACTACAAACCTCACCGAAAAATATACAGCTTATCAAATAGACGTGATTTATGGTATGTTCACAGGTTTGGGCTATGTAACCTTTGTTAACTGTAATATTCAGCACAGTAGTACTGGCATTGTTGAAACTAAAGTTTATAGACCTAAATACACTTTTGTTTGTGCCTATCATCTAATAGACCCTATAAACCTCAAGACAAATGAGTTTCAAATCGATAATGCAGCAATTGTCAAATGGGTAAGAAAAATGAACTGGTATAATTCAATCGAAGATAAGGTTGAAAAACAAGAGGACATAAAACACCAAACAGTTATTTCAGAAGACTTAACGCTAACAATAACAAAATCTACTACATACACTTCCAATCACGACTTTTTAAGAATGGATAACGTAGGCTATGTAGATTTCAAGTTAGGAAAGAATTTGAGTATTCTGGAAAGCATAGAGCTTTACAATTCATTCCAAAAATTATTTCATTTCATTTATGGTAAATCTGTTCAGTTTAAGTCCTTTAATTTTAAATGTTTAAGTTGTGGTAAGTGGGCTTCATTATATTATAAGGATGATTTTAATAAGGAGAATATTTCAGGTTTTATTACACTCGATTATGATACAATTAATGAAGATTTATCTAAAATAATTAATCATTGGTTTACGAATCCAGATATTACGTATTGTGCAGATATAATTATTGAAAATTTACTATCTGTTAAAACAAGTCATAGTAGAAGATTTACAAATTCATACTCTGCTTTTGAAGCCTATAGTTTTAAATTCGGTAAAACATATAAAAATCCAACTGTAGAAAAGTATTTATTAGAGCATAAAGAGTTAATTCATAGAATTACTTCAATTCCTGAAAATGAAATCAAAGGATATGTTTCTAAAATTGTGAGACATAGGGATTATCTAACTCATCGAAATAAGATTAAGAATAACATTTTTTCTCAATTTGAGTTGCTATACATTTCCTTTTTATTGGATTATATAGTTGGTATTGGATTAATGCGCAAAATGGATGTTTCAGCAGAAGTTATAGATAAGATAATGTTAAGAGCAAAATCTACTTATCAAGATATGCAATCAGTCAATAAACTTTTAAATAAAGATGTTTTAGATAACTCATAAGTGACTACAAAACCAAAAAATATGGTAAAAAATAGTAAAATATGGTATAAAGTTTGTACTTTTGCAGTAACAGTACACACCACGCTACCCATTAGAACAGCGTCCCAGGGTGTGTCTTTTGCTTTATATACCTTCCTTTTGTTAAACAGTAATACAACTTTCAATGTTTAGCAAAAAGCCAATTACCATACAACAACAGATTGCTCAATTACAAAAAAGAGGTTTACAAATCTCTAATGTACCATTGGCAGAAAAATACTTGGCTAATATAAGTTACTACCGTCTTGGGGAGTATTGGTATGTAATGCAAGCAGATAAGGAGCAACATATTTTTAAGCCCAAAAGTAGATTTACAGATGTCGTAGCCTTATATAATTTTGATGCAGAATTACGCCTATTGTTATTTGATGTCATTGAAAAAATAGAAATTAGTTTACGAACCAAACTCATTTATAATCTTTCACACGAAATTGACCCTTGGTGGTTCTGTAATTCAGAGATTTTTATTGATAGATTACAATTTACACGAACACTTGCAAAAATTGAAGAAGAAATCACCAGAGCAAGAAGCAAGGACATAACTATTAAAAACCATTTTAAAAAACATAAAGACGATTTAAGGTTTCCACCATCTTGGAAGAGTTTAGAGCAAGTAAGTTTTGGGAACTTATCAAAACTATATGGTAATTTAACACATAAGGTTAATTCTAAAGATAGTATTGCACAAGAATTTGGTGCAGTTAACCATACCTATTTACCAAGTTGGTTACAATCTATTGCACAAATACGCAACTTTTGTGCGCATCACTCACGTCTATGGAATCGTAATCTTCCAGGTACGGTAAAGCTGTTGCCAAAACCACCTAATCCTTGGATTACAGATATAGATAATGTACCAAAACAGCACGAGTTTAGTAAGCTGTATGTACATATGTGTTTAATGAAGTATTTATTAAATACCATACAACCTAACAACCAATTTACAACCCGTTTAAATGACCTATTTGTTAAATATCCTAATGTAGACCCTAATGCATTGGGAATGAAGCCAGATTGGGACAAAGAACCATTATGGCAATGAAATACCCAGAAATGGTAGCACAAATAGCACCACGATTTAATAATGGTGTTCCAGATGATGCTAAAGATGCGTTATGGTTTTTATAAAAGAATGATATGTCAAGATTAAGAAGAAAAGAAACACTTGCATCTATAATGGGATTTGGCTTTATCCATTTTGAGTTCCATCTTATTGAAGATTATATGAATCATATGGAAACTCATTTTGAAATGGAATTGAAAAACATTGAGGTAGAATATGATAATTTTCAAAATTCCAAAGAGGTAGATAAATCAGAATATTCAGAAGAATATTTAGACCACATACAAGATTCCTTTATTGACAATGTTTTTATGTTTAATGATGTTTACATCAAAAATTATAGAAACGCTCAAATCATACAACTGTATTCTTTTTTTGAAGATGTTTTAAAACGTGGCTGTGATAGGTTCGCATCCTATAAACAAACAGACTATAGAGTAGATGACCTAAAAGGTAACAATGATATTGATAAAGTAAAAAAGTTTTTAAAGCAGTCTGCTAAAGTTGATTTTTCGATACTAAATCCTGAATGGAGTTTTATTGATAATTTTAGACAAGTACGTAATTTAGTTGTACATCACAAGGGGATAATTAAAAACAACGATACTGTTAACAATAGCGATAGAAAGTTCAACAATATTAAGAGTTTTAGTGATAATAGGTTTACTCTAAAACAATATGTGTCTTCAGAAAATAGGTTTGAAATAGTATTTGATAATCCAGAGTTTTTTAAAGAGATAATTAAGAATATAGAAAGTTTATTAGATAAAATAGGAAGTAAAGAAATGCCATTAAGCGAAGTATAAAAAATACCTTCTAAAATGGGTAAATGGTGATTTATCTAATTTTCTAACCACTAAACTTCTGTTAAACAAAATAACGAGTTGTTAAAATTTTATACCTTTGCCAATGGATATGAAGCAGTTTTTCCATAAAATAATGTCTTTAGCAATGGCTTTTGTAGTGTTATTCTCTACAATGTCATTTACTGTGAATATGCATTATTGCGGAGATACTTTAGTAGAAACTGCTATTTTTCATAAAGCCAAAGGTTGCGGTATGGAAATGGAAAAGCCTTCAACCGAAGGATGTTCTATTACCAAGAAAAATTGTTGTGATGATAAACAATTAGCAATTGAAGGTCAAGACGAATTACAATTGCAAGTTGACAAAATCACATTTGAGCAACAAGTATTTATAGCTTCATTTGTTTATACTTACATTAATCTTTTTGAAGGTTTAGACAATAAGGTATCTTCTTACGAAGAATACAAACCGCCACTCGTCGTCAGGCAACTCTACAAGATTGACGAGACATACTTAATTTGATTTTTAAACAATAGACTCTTTTATCCTATGACTGCAATGTCGTAAGGATAATTTGCTGTATTCGGTGTTTTCCAAACACCAATGTCTAACTGTTTAATTATCAAAGCCAATGCTCAATAAAAGCATCAAATTTTTAATAGAAAATAAACTCGTAGCAGTTTTATTATTAGTTCTCTTTATAGGTTGGGGAACAGTCAACGCACCTTTCAATTGGGATACAGGTTTCTTACCAAGTAATCCAGTTGCTGTAGATGCCATACCAGATATAGGTGAAAACCAACAAATAGTATTTACTAAATGGGATGGTCGTTCGCCACAAGATATAGAAGACCAAATCACCTATCCACTCACAACATCTTTACTCGGTATTCCGGGTGTAAAAACCATTCGTAGTTCCTCTATGTTCGGTTTTTCAAGTATCTATATCATTTTTGAAGAAGACATAGAATTTTACTGGAGTAGAAGTCGTATTCTCGAAAAACTTAATTCCTTACCAAGTGGTTTATTACCTGAAGGTGTTAATCCTGCATTGGGTCCCGATGCCACAGGATTAGGACAAATATTTTGGTACACGCTTGAAGGTCGTGATGAAAATGGAAATGTTACTGGTGGTTGGGATTTGCAAGAGTTACGCAGTATTCAAGATTACTATGTAAAGTATGCGTTGTCCTCTGCAAGTGGTGTTTCAGAGGTTGCTTCTATTGGTGGCTATGTTCAAGAATATCAAGTGGACGTGAATCCAGAACTAATGCGTCAGTATAATATTGGATTACATCACGTTGTAAAAGCAGTTAAGGAAAGCAATAAAGACATTGGTGCACAGACTTTGGAAATTAACCAAGCCGAATATTTAGTTCGTGGTTTGGGTTATGTGAAATCCATTTCAGACATCGAAAATGCAGTAGTCACTTCAGAAGATTATACTTCAATTAGGATAAAGGATATTGGTGAAGTTTCATTAGGTCCTGCAACAAGACGTGGTTTATTAGATAAAGAAGGTGCAGAGGTTGTTGGTGCTGTTGTGGTGGCTCGTTATGGCGCAAATCCAATGGAAGTCATTAATAACGTAAAGGAAAAAATTAACGAGTTAAGCGCAGGATTACCTTCGAAAGTATTAGCGGATGGTAGAACATCACAAGTAACCATAGTGCCTTTTTATGACAGAACAGAATTGATACAAGAAACTTTAGGCACACTTAACGAAGCCTTAACTCTTGAAATATTGATTACCATTTTAGTAATAATTATTATGGTGTTTAATCTACGAGCTTCCGTATTAATTTCTGGACTATTACCTGTTGCAGTTTTAATGGTATTTATTGCAATGAAACTCTTTGGTGTAGATGCCAACATTGTCGCTTTATCAGGTATTGCTATTGCTATCGGTACAATGGTCGATGTTGGTGTCATACTATCAGAAAATATCATTCGGCATTTAGATGAAGATGATGGAACTCAATCCATTAATACGGTAGTTTATAAAGCAACAGCTGAAGTGTCTGGTGCAATCGTAACCGCAGTAATGACTACGATTATCAGTTTCATTCCTGTATTTACAATGATTGGAGCGGAAGGAAAACTATTCAGACCATTAGCCTTCACAAAAACTTTTGCACTAACAGCTTCTATAATCGTAGCGTTGTTTTTAATTCCACCGTTTGCTGCATTTTTATTCAGAAAGAAAAACATCAAAAACACTTTTAAATATGTTTTAAATGGTGTTTTAATAGCATTGGGAATCGTAGCCATAGTCTATGGATATTGGTTAGGATTAATTTTGATAGCGTTTGGGATTACAGCATTTCTCAATCTTCAAAGTAAGATAACAGACAAGCAAGCTAATCTTATCAATATCATTATTTCGGTATCAGCTATTGTGTTCTTGTTAGCCGAATATTGGAGACCATTAGGCGTTGATAAAAGCATTTTCTGGAATCTCATTTTTGTTAGTGTTATTTGCTTTGGTTTATTGGGTGTTTTCTCATTATTCATCAAATATTACACACGCATTTTAAAGTGGTGTTTAGATAATAAGTTGCTCTTTTTGTCTATTCCAACAGCAATTGTGATTGCAGGTTTTTTCATTATGAAAAACACAGGTAAAGAGTTTATGCCATCATTAAATGAAGGCTCATTTTTACTAATGCCAACCTCGATGCCTCATTCTGGTATAGAAGAAAATAAAAGGGTTTTACAACAATTGGATATGGCTGTCGCCAGTATTCCAGAGATTGAAACCGTAGTTGGTAAAGCAGGTCGTACAGAATCAGCTTTAGACCCAGCACCACTATCAATGTACGAGAATATGATTCAGTACAAACCAGAATATATGCTGAATGAAAACGGAGTACGCCAACGCTACAAAGTAAATGATGATGGCTTCTTTGAATTGAAGGGTGGTCGTTTGGTTTCTAATCCTAATAATTCCGAAAACGTCATTTTTAGCATTATAAAAAGGTCTCAATTAATTGAAGATGATGATGGCGAGTACTATCGTAATTGGCGACCAGAAATACAGTCACCAGACGATATTTGGAATGAAATCGTAAGAGTTACAAAGTTACCAGGTGTTACATCTGCACCAAAACTACAACCTATTGAAACCCGATTAGTAATGCTTCAAACAGGAATGCGAGCACCAATGGGAATTAAAGTTAAAGGTCAAGACTTAAAGCAAATAGAAGCGTTTGGAGTGCAATTAGAAAACATCATCAAGGAAGCTGAAGGTGTTAAAAAAGAAGCTGTTTTTGCAGACCGTATTGTTGGTAAACCCTATTTGTTAATTGATATTGATAGAGAGAAAATTGCACGTTATGGCATTTCGATACAAGATGTTCAAGATGTATTAAAAGTAGCAGTTGGCGGTATGGTATTAACGCAAACGGTAGAAGGTCGTGAGCGATATGGTGTACGAGTACGATACCCAAGAGAATTACGAGCAAACCCAACAGACTTACAACAGATTTACGTTCCAGTTGAAAAAGGTAGTCCTGTGCCATTAAGCGAATTGGCAACTATAAGATACGAACAAGGTCCACAAGTCATTAAAAGTGAGGACACCTTTTTAGTTGGCTATGTCTTATTTGATAAATTAGATGGTTTTGCAGAAGTCAATGTCGTAGAAAATGCACAAGCATTGATTCAAGAAAAGATAGATTCTGGTGAATTGATAGTTCCAAAAGGAATCAACTATGCATTCACAGGAACGTATGAAAATCAGTTACGAGCAGAAAAAACCTTGTCGGTTGTTGTACCGTTAGCATTGGTCATCATCTTTTTAATTCTGTATTTCCAATTCCGTTCTGTAGGGACATCACTAATGGTATTCACAGGAATCGCAGTAGCGTTTGCAGGTGGTTTTATAATGATTTGGCTCTATGGTCAAGGTTGGTTTTTAAACTTCAATTTCTTTGGCGAAAATATGCGAGACTTATTCCAGATGCATCCTATTAATTTAAGTGTAGCAGTTTGGGTTGGATTTATTGCGCTCTTCGGTATTGCAACAGATGATGGTGTAGTAATGGCAACCTATTTAACGCAAACTTTTGATAGAAATACACCAGAGAATAAAAAGGAAATTAGAGCATCCATAGTGGAAGCAGGAGAAAAACGTATCAGACCCTGTTTAATGACTACAGCTACTACAATTTTGGCATTATTACCAGTATTAACCTCTACAGGACGAGGAAGTGATATAATGATACCTATGGCAATACCAAGTTTTGGTGGAATGCTTATAGCCTTAATAACCTTATTTGTAGTTCCAGTATTATATAGCTGGAAAGCCGAATTTCAACTTAAAAGAACTGTAAAATGAAACAGATAAAATCACACATAAAAACAGTCTTTATTCTTTGTTCGTTATTCTTGAGTCTCTTTGCAAATGCACAGCAATTAGAAACGTTAATCAATGAAGCAGTAGCGAACAACCCAGAAATTCAAAAGTTTGAGTTACAATACAAAAGAGCTTCCGAAAAGGTAAACGAAGTCAATACTATTCCTAATACCGAATTTGGTGTTGGTTACTTTGTAAGTGAACCGGAAACCAGAACAGGTGCACAACGCTTTAAAGTATCTGCTAAACAAATGTTACCGTGGTTCGGAACCATTACATCGAGAGAAGACTATGTGAGTTCATTGGCAGATGCTAAATACGAGGACATTGTTATCGCAAAGCGAAAACTAATTGCTTCGGTATCACAATCCTATTATAATCTATACGCCAATAAAGCAAAGCAAGAGGTCTTAACAGAAAACATCAAACTATTAGAAACTTATGAGACGTTGGCATTAACTTCTGTTGAGGTTGGTAAAGCATCCGCAGTAGATGTATTACGTTTACAAATGCGCCAAAATGAAATGCAACAATTAAAAGACGTATTGCAACAACAATTTTTAGCAGAACAAACTAACTTCAATAATCTATTGAATAGAGATAATGATGTTACCGTGAATGTGGTAGATAGTTTAATGATACCTTCTGAAGACTTTGATATTACTTCTGAAAATTTAGCATTACATCCTGAATTACTGAAATATGATAAACTCTATCAATCCATAGAGCAATCAGAATTATTAAATCAAAAAGAAAGCAGTCCAATGATTGGTTTTGGATTAGATTATATCAATGTTGCTCAAAGACCAAATATGGATTTCAGCGATAACGGAAAGGATATTGTAATGCCAATGGTTTCGGTATCTATCCCAATTTTCAATAAAAAATATAAATCGCAAACCAAACAAAATGATTTGCAACAGCAAGAAATAACAGCTCAAAAACAGGAACGTTTAAATGCATTGGAAACACTTTTAGACAAAGCGAATAACGAACGCATTTCTGCAAGAATAAGTTATGCTACCCAAACAAAAAACCTACAGCAAGCTAAAGATGCAGAAGACATTTTAATCAAAAGCTATGAAACAGGAACGATTGATTTTAATGATGTTTTGGATATTCAAGAGTTGCAGCTAAAGTTTCAAATGAACCAAATAGAATCTGTAAAGACCTACTATGTGCAGACAACGATTATCAATTATTTAATCCGTTAATATTCAGTTGATTTTGGTTAAAAAAGAAATGAAATAACTATTAAATTGATTATTAACATTTAACACATAAAAACATAAACATTATGGACTATTATTTTAATACCACCATAAAAGGTGATTTTAACGAAAGTATAGAAAAAGTAACGGAAGCCCTAAAAGCAGAAGGCTTCGGTGTATTGACTGAAATTGATATCAAAGCAACTTTAAATAAAAAGCTGGATGTTGATTTCAATAACTATAAAATTTTGGGTGCCTGCAATCCACCTTATGCACATAAAGCTTTATTGGCTGAAAATAAAATAGGCACCATGTTGCCATGCAACGTAATTGTACAAGAATTAGATACTGGTGAAATAGAAGTTTCAGCTGTAAATCCCATGGCATCAATGCAGGCGGTAGACAACGTTGAATTAAAAACAATAGCTGAAGAAATTACAGAAAAGCTAAAAACCGTTATAGAAAAGCTTTAAAAAGATTTGCTGATTTATATAAATCTAATAGATGTCTTTATAATCTATTAGGTCTAAAATAAAAACAATTAATGGACAACTTTTTAAAACTATGAAAACATTTAACACAATACTTCTATTATTCTTAACTTCAATTACATTCGCCCAAGTTGGTACAAATGGTGAAGATAGAAAGGAAGAAGGTCGAAACATAAAAGAGTATAACCTTACTTTAGAAGAAAATGAAATAACCCTTGCAGGTGTAACCGCAAACGGAATGACAATTAATGGTGGGATTCCAGGTCCTACATTAGAATTTAATGAAGGTGACCTCGCTATTATTAATGTAACCAATAAAATGGATGAAGAAACATCTGTACATTGGCACGGTTTAATACTTCCTAATTTTTATGATGGTGTTCCTTATTTGACAACACCACCTATAAAACCAAATACTACATTTCAATATAGAATACCTATCAACCAATCTGGTACATATTGGTATCATTCCCACACGATGTTGCAAGAGCAAAAAGGAGTTTATGGCTCAATAGTAATTCAGCCTAAAGAAAAGACGTTGGACTATGATAAGGATTTAGTCGTAGTCCTTTCCGATTGGACAAATGAAGAACCAATGAATGTACTGCGAAACCTTAAACGAGGAAACGAATGGTATCAGGTTAAAAAAGGGACAGCAGTACCATTAAGCAGAGTTATTAAAGAAGGTGCATTAGGCGCACAATTCAAATTTTGGCGCGATAGAATGGAAGGTGCAGATATTGCAGACATCTACTATCCTGCGTTTTTAGCCAATGGTAAAAAAGTTGCAGAATATCCGAAGTTTAAAACAGGTGAAAAAGTACGACTACGTTTTATCAATGCATCTGCTTCATCTTATTATTGGGTGGATTTTGGTGGTGGTAACCCGATGATTGTTGCGAGTGATGGTGTGGATGTAACACCAGAATATAAAAACCGATTTCTTTTTGCAATTGCCGAAACCTATGATGTGATTGTGACCATTCCAGAAGGTACATTGGAAATAACCGCAACAGCACAAGATGGTTCTGGTAATACGTCCATTAACTTGGGTAGCGGAAAATTGTATCCAGCAACTGTAATAGACAGGCCAGATAAAGTGGCTATGATGAAGCAAATGTCAAAAATGGATATGAATATGGGTGCACCTGCTTTAGTAGGAAATAAAAACAGAAACACACCAGAAGTCCTAATGCAGAAATATGGAATGAAGATGAATATGAAAGACGGACAGATGAAGGTGAAGAATGAAATGAAAAAGGATGTGATGCCAATGAATCATAAGATGTCTATGATGCAAAAGGACACCAGTTCGTTTAATTATGATACACGTAAAACTTATTTCAATTATGATTTTTTAAAGGCAAAGGAAAACACCACTTTTAAGACAGATGCGCCAGTAAATGAAATTCTACTTAATCTAACTGGTAATATGCAACGCTATGTTTGGAGTATGAATGGTACACCATTGTCCGAAACAGACAAGATTAAAATTAAAAGTGATGAGGTTACAAGAATCACCTTAAATAATCTGACAATGATGCATCACCCAATGCACTTGCACGGTCATTATTTTAGAGTGATTAATGAAAATGGAGAGCGTTCGCCATTAAAGCACACGGTTAACGTGCCACCAATGCAAAAAGTGGTCATCGAATTTTATAACGAAGAATATGGTGACTGGTTCTTTCATTGTCACGTATTGTATCACATGATGGGTGGTATGGCAAGAGTATTTAGCTATGATACACCGCGAGATGAAAGGATGAAGCCTTATCCAGTACAAAAACTAATTGACGAGACAGACCATTATTATTCTTGGGGAATGGCTCGAACAGGTTCAAACTTCAATGAACTTTTTTTAACCACAAGTAATATCAGAAATGAATTTGGTTTAAGAGCCGAGTTGGATTATTATAAAAATCTTGAAGCTGAAGTTAGTTACAATAGATACCTAAATGATTGGGTGCGTTTATATGTAGGTGTAAATACTGAAACCGAAATTCCAAATTCGTATGATGAGCTTAATACTGTAGGGTTGATTGGTATAAAATATTTTACACCCTATAGATTTAATGTAGATGTGAGTATGGACCATCAATTGCGCCCAAGAATACGTCTGGACAGGGAATTATTGATTTTTCCAAGAATTTTCTTGGAAGGAGAATACGAGTACAGAGCAGATTTTGGATGGGTCAATGAGTTAGAAAATGACAAATCTTATGAAGGTGAAACTCAATGGTTAGTTGGAGCGTCGTACATCTTATCTCGAAATTTTTCAATTCAAGGGAATTATAACAACCGATATGGTTGGGGTGGTGGACTTTCAATTAGATTTTAAATAAAAATTAAAACAATGAAACACACATATGATATACACGGAATGACTTGTAACGGTTGTCGCAGTCACGTTGAAGAAACGCTCTCTAAAATAGAAAGTGTTTTAAAAGCAACAGTCGATTTAGATAAGGCAGAAGCTATCATCGAAATGGAATCGCATATTCCTATAGAAAAGTTTCAAGAAGCTTTAAAAAAGGATGGTGATAGATACAGTATTCATAAACAAGGTGAACAGCATCAACATTCAAATGATAAAAAGAAAGAGCAACCCAAAGGAAAAGGTACAGGCACATTTTATTGTCCTATGCATTGCGAAGGCGATAAAACTTATGATGAACCAGGCGATTGTCCTGTTTGCGGAATGGATTTGGTGGAAGAACAAAATCTATCAGCAACTTCAAAGGAACAATGGACGTGTCCTATGCATCCAGAAATTGTCAAAGACGAAGCAGGTTCGTGTCCTATTTGTGGGATGGATTTAGTGCCAATGGAAGCAGATAGTTCAGCAGAAGAAAAAACATATAAGAAGCTATTAAAGAAATTTTGGATAGCATCTGTATTCACATTACCCATTTTCTTAATTGCTATGAGCGAAATGCTTAATAACAATCCATTGTATGATATAATGGAACAGAAAAATTGGAACTGGATTCAATTTGCATTATCCATTCCAGTTGTCTTTTACGCTACGTGGATGTTCTTTGAGCGTGCTTATAGAAGCATAAAAACGTGGAATCTCAATATGTTTACACTCATTGGAATTGGTGCAGGTGTGGCTTGGTTATTTAGTGTATTTGGGATGTTGTTTCCAGATGTATTTCCTGAACAATTTAAAACTGAATTAGGCGCAGTTCACGTCTATTTTGAAGCAGCAACGGTAATTCTAACATTGGTGCTTTTAGGTCAATTGTTAGAAGCTCGTGCGCATAGTAAAACCAATTCGGCAGTAAAAGAGTTATTAAAGTTAGCACCTAATAAAGCCATAAAAATAGTAGATGGTGAAGAAATTGAAGTCAGCATTGACGAGATAGAACTCAACGATATTCTCAAAGTAAAACCAGGCGATAAAATTCCTGTTGATGGTGTGATAATCGAAGGTGAAACAACCATTGACGAATCTATGATTACAGGAGAACCTATTCCTGTAAACAAATCTCAAGAAGATAAAGTAAGTAGCGGAACAATTAATGGGAATAAAACCTTTTTAATGAAAGCTGAAAAAGTAGGAAGTGACACGCTTTTATCACAAATCATTCATATGGTTAATGATGCCAGCAGAAGTCGTGCACCTATTCAAAATTTAGCAGATAAAGTTTCAGGCTATTTTGTGCCAGTTGTAGTTCTTATTTCTATTATCACATTTATTGTATGGTCTATTTGGGGACCAGAACCAGTTTATGTGTATGCGTTTGTCAATGCAATTGCAGTACTAATCATTGCGTGTCCTTGTGCTTTAGGTTTGGCAACGCCAATGTCTGTAATGGTTGGTGTGGGTAAAGGTGCTCAAAATGGTGTATTGATTAAAAATGCTGAAGCTCTTGAAAAAATGGATAAGGTAAATACGCTTATCGTTGACAAGACAGGAACAATTACCGAAGGAAAACCAACAGTTGAAACCGTTGGTGCTTTTAATGATGCTTTAAGCGAAAAAGAAGTGTTACAGTACATCGTGTCATTAAATACCAATAGCGAACATCCTTTGGCAGAAGCGACAGTTAAATATGGCACAGAACACAACGCAGAAATTTTAAAGTCCGAAGATTTTAGTGCAGTCACAGGAAAAGGTGTTGAAGCGACCATAAAAGATAAAAAAGTAGCATTAGGTAATCCTAAAATGATGGAATATGCTAAAGCGGACATTACTTCTAAAATGATAGACGAAGCTAAATCTTACCAAAAACAAGGCAAAACAGTTTCTTATTTGTCAATAGATGAAACCGTTGTTGGGTATGTAGTTATAGGAGATAAGATAAAAGAAACAAGTGCTAAAGCCATTAAAGCACTTCAAGATAAAGGCATTGATGTGATAATGCTTACAGGCGATAATCACGATACAGCACAAGCAGTAGCATCAGAATTGAATCTGGCAGATTTTAAAGCCAGTATGTTACCAGAGGACAAACTCAAAGAAGTTGAGAAATTACAAAAAAACGGAAAAGTAGTTGCTATGGCAGGTGATGGAATTAATGATGCACCAGCATTGGCAAAAAGTGATGTAGGTATAGCAATGGGAACAGGAACAGATGTAGCGATAGAAAGTGCTATGATAACTTTAGTAAAAGGCGATTTACACGGTATTGTAAAAGCAAAAAATTTAAGTAATGCTGTAATGAAGAACATTAAGCAAAACCTATTTTTTGCACTTATCTACAACACTTTAGGTGTACCTATTGCAGCAGGTGTGTTGTTTCCATTCTTCGGAATACTACTCTCGCCAATGATAGCAGCTTTAGCAATGAGTTTTAGCTCTGTTTCGGTAATAGGTAACGCATTACGATTAAGAACAAAAAACATTTAATTATATGCAGAAAACAGTTTTCAAAATATCAAAAATGGATTGTCCTTCTGAAGAAAATCTAATTAAGATGAAGCTATCTGATATAGATGGTATCAAACAACTTGATTTTAATTTAGAAGAAAGAATCTTAACACTATATCATAATTCAAATGTAAATGAAATTGGTAATGCCTTAAATGAATTAAAATTAAATGAAAGTTTAATCAGTTCAGAAGATACAGCCACAATTATTACTGAATCTACAAGGAGTCAATCCAAACTGTTGTGGACAGTTCTAATCATCAATTTTGCATTTTTTATTATTGAAATGAGTACAGGTATTATTTCAAAATCTATGGGATTAGTTGCTGATAGTTTAGATATGTTGGCAGATTCATTTGTTTATGGATTGAGTTTAATAGCGGTTGGTGGTACAGTTTTAAAAAAGAAACGTATTGCAAAATATGCAGGCTATTTTCAGATAACACTTGCAATTATCGGAATCGTTGAGGTAATACGTCGGTTTTTAGGCTATGAATCGCTACCTGTATTTTCAACAATGATTATCGTTTCAGTATTTGCTTTGATTGCAAATGGCATTTGCTTGTACCTCTTACAAAAATCTAAAAGTCAAGAAGCACATATGCGTGCCAGTATGATTTTTACATCTAATGATATTATAATAAATCTTGGCGTAATTACAGCAGGCGTTTTAGTCAATTGGCTGCATTCTGGTATTCCAGATTTAATTATAGGAATCATTGTATTTGGATTGGTGATACAAGGTGCATTCAGGATATTAAAATTAAGTAAGTAAAAAGTTTAACTATAAAATCAAAAAATATGGAAAATTCAAAAGAACACTCAAACAAAGGAAATTACAAAACCTTCTTTATAATGTTGGCTTGCTCATTTGTAGCAATGTACATCACAATGTATTTAAACACCTATTCCATAGACCACGTATGGTTTAGTTTAACACGATTCTATATGACGTGTTTAGGAATTTCAACAATGGCAGTAATAATGTGGTTTTTTATGCGAAAAATGTATAATGATAAAAAGAAGAATATCGCCATACTCGCAGGTAGTTTTATTCTGTTTGTAGGTGCATTAGGGTTGGTAAGAACACAAGCACCAATTATTGGTGATGTCCTTTGGATGAAAGCAATGATACCACACCATTCTATCGCTATTTTAACAAGTGAAAGAGCAGATATTCAAGACCCAGAAGTTAAGAAATTAGCAGAAGACATTATAAAAGCACAACGTAAAGAAATAGAAGAAATGAAAGCAATGATAAAACGATTAGAGAATGAAAAATAATAAAATAGTCATATATATTGGCATACTCGTAGTAGGTGTGTTATTGGGTTGGTTGCTTTTTGGTGGCTCATCAAAAAAAGATACAGAACATAATCACGATGCCATTTCAGAAACCAATCAAATGTGGACGTGTTCTATGCATCCACAAATTATGCAACCAGAATCAGGCGATTGTCCTATTTGTGGTATGGATTTAATTCCTGCTGAAAGTGGAAGTGATGGTTTATTAGCAGACCAATTCAAATTGACTGAAAACGCAATGGCTTTAGCTAATATTCAAACATCTATTATTGGTAAAGGCAATGTTGAAGGCAATACTATCAAATTATCTGGTAAAATTGCTGAAAACGAAGAAGCCAATGCAGTACAGGTAAGTTATTTCGCTGGAAGAATTGAACGTTTGAATGTGAGTTTTACAGGCGAAGAAGTTCGTAAAGGTCAGTTATTGGCAACCATTTATTCGCCAGAACTCTATGCAGCACAACAAGAATTAATTACAGCAGCATCTTTAAAAGAATCACAACCTGCTTTATACAAAGCAGTCCGTAATAAACTGAAATTATGGAAGCTCTCTGAAAATCAAATCAATCAGATTGAAGAAACAGGAAAAGTGAAAGAAAATTTTCCTGTTTATGCAACCTTTTCGGGTACTGTTACAGAAAAATTGGTAGAGCAAGGTGATTATATCAAACAAGGTCAACCCTTATTAAAAATCGCCAATCTCAACACAGTTTGGGGAAATTTTGATGTGTATGAAAATCAGATTGACCGCTTTAAAAAAGGACAGGAAGTGGAAATAACAACCAATGCTTATCCTAATAAAGAGTTTAAAGGTAAAGTTGATTTCATTGACCCAGTTTTAAACACAAAAACAAGAACTGTAACCTTACGTGTTGTTTTAAGCAATAAGGACGATGTATTTAAACCAGGGATGTTTGTAACCGCAAATATTGAAGGCAGTACAGCTAAAAATGACGAAGTATTAACAATTCCTGCATCTTCTGTGTTATGGACAGGTGAACGTTCTGTGGTGTACCTTAAAACGAATCCAGACCAACCTATTTTTGAAATGCGTGAAATTAAATTAGGCAATCAAATTGGTAATGAATATGAAGTTGTAGAAGGTTTATTTGTTGGAAATGAAATAGTGACTAACGGTACATTTACGGTTGATGCAGCAGCTCAATTACAAGGAAAAAAGTCTATGATGAATAAAAATGGTGGTAAAGTAATGACAGGTCACGAAGGTCATTTAGGTATGGCTAACAATGCATCTAACAAAGAAAATGACCACACTAATATGAATGAGCGTTTGAAAGTATCAATAAAATTTCAAGAGCAGTTAAAAGCTGTTTTCAATGAGTATATCAATTTAAAAGATGCTTTAGTAAAAGAAGATTCAAAAAGTACTTCAGCAAACGCAACAACTTTATTAAATAAATTGAATAAAGTAGATATGAAATTGTTGTCAGATAATAAGGCGCATAACCATTGGATGTCATTAGAAGGCGAAATAAAATCTTCTGCAACTTCAATTTCTGAAACGTCCGATATAAAATCACAAAGAGACCATTTTAAACATTTATCATCACATCTAATCAATGCTGTACAACTATTTGGTGTCAATGAAAAGGTCTATGTAGAATTTTGCCCAATGGCAGATAACAACAATGGTGCATATTGGTTGAGTAAAGAAGAAAAAGTAATCAATCCATACTTTGGCAGCGCCATGCTAACCTGTGGTGAAATAAAACAAGTAATAGAATAAAAAATCAAGTAATAACAATTAAATTTTAAACAATGAATTTTTCAAAGAAAAATCACGAACACAAAAACAAAAATGCAATCGACGTGAGTAAAAAAGTAATTTTAAGTGTAGCTGTAATAGCAGCATTAGGTTTAACAAGTTGTAAAAACGAAACCAAAAAAGAAACAGAAACCACAACTACTGAAATGTCAAAAGATATGGCAATGACAGACCTGTCTTTTGGTGTAAGAGGAAATTGCGGAATGTGTAAAAACACTATCGAAAAAGCAGCTAACGGTGTTGAAGGTGTAGCAAGTGCTAATTGGGATGTCGATAAAAAGAAGATTGATGTGTCTTTTGATGATACAAAAACCGATGCAATGGCAATCCATAAAGCAATCGCAGCTTCAGGTTACGATACCGAAAAAGTAGCAGGTGATGAAGAAGCATATGATGGTTTACCAGGTTGTTGTAAATACGACCACGAAATGATGATGAATCAATCTGGTGAAGAAGAAAGTGATGACCATTCAAATCACGACCATTAAACAAAAATGAAAGAGTCTTTTTCGGAAGGCTCTTTTTTATTTATTTAGAAATGCATAAATTATTTGCACTACCATTGCATTTGATAATTTGTATATTTGTCTAAATTATATGAAAATATTCGTTTCCATATCAATGTCTATTTTATTCTTTTTTCAAGGGATAAGCATAGATTTGGACTTTTGTGGTTCAATTAAAGAAATTTCAAACCTTATTACCCATTATCAAGACCATAAAGTTTATGGAGACTCTTTCTATGAATATGTAGTTGAAGACTACATTGGTAGCGATGCTAAAAATAAAGAGCATCATCACAACCCAGATAAGGAGAATACACCATTCCATTCCCATAATCAATGCTGTCACCCTTTAGTTTTAATTATTGCTAACAATAATTTGGCTTTAACCAATCGACTAAAGTTTGAAGAGAAAAAACAATATAATTTACATAAAGTAAACTTCACTTCCAGATATTTGGAATCACTTTTCCAGCCACCTAAAGTATAGTTCAGTTTTTTAATGGATAACTATATCCAATTTTGAGCCTAAAGGGTTCTTTTCATTTCGTGTAATTCTATTTCTTATATCAGAATTGTATCGAATAGTTTAACTGAATTAATACATTTTCTATGATTAATAAAATCATTGATTTTTCAATCAATAACAAATTCATTATTGGTTTGCTCACGCTTACCATAATTGGAGCAGGTATTTGGAGTATGACAAAAGTACCAATCGATGCTGTTCCAGACATTACCAATAACCAAGTACAGGTTATTACACAAGCACCCAATTTAGGTACAGAAGATATTGAACAGATTGTTACCTATCCTATCGAGGTGGCAATGAGCAACCTTCCTGATGTACAGGAAATTAGGTCAATTTCCCGTTTTGGCTTATCTGTGGTTACTATTGTATTCGATGATGATATGGGAACCTATCTGCCTCGACAATTAGTAGCTGAAAAACTAAACGAAGTCAAAGAGCAAATTCCTGCTGGTTTTGGCGAACCTAATATGGGACCAATTTCAACAGGGTTGGGAGAAATTTACCAATACACTTTAAAAGTAGCACCAGAGTACAAAGACAAATATACCATCACAGATTTACGCTCAATCCAAGATTGGATTGTACAGCGTCAAATGGCAATGGTAGAAGGTGTGGTTGAGGTGAACGCCATAGGTGGTAAAATAAAACAATACGAAGTAGCGGTTGACCCAAACGATTTAAACGCCATTGGTTTAACCATTACAGATGTGTTTAATGCACTCGATGCTAATAATCAAAATACTGGTGGAGCATATATTGAAAAGAGCCATCAAGCCAATTTTATTCGTGGAGAAGGCTTGGTTCGCAATTTAGAGGATATTAAAAATATCACAGTAAAGAATATTAATAATATTCCTATCACTATTGGCGATATTGCTACGGTACAATTTGGTTCTGCAATTCGTTATGGTGCATTAACACAAGATGGTGAAGGCGAAGTCGTAGGTGGCTTGGTAATGATGTTAAAAGGTGCTAATTCTAATGATGTTATCGCCAATGTAAAAGAGCGAATGGCTCAAATAGAAAAGTCATTACCAGAAGGTGTCATTATAGAATCCTTGTTAGACAGAAGTAAATTAATTGGAGAAACAACTTCTACAGTTACCACCAATCTTATTGAAGGTGCATTGATAGTCATTTTTGTCCTTATCTTCTTATTGGGTAATTGGCGAGGTGGTTTAATCGTAGCTTCAACCATACCATTATCCTTATTATTCGCCTTTATTTTAATGAACGTGTTCGATGTTTGGGTAAACTTAATGAGTTTGGGAGCTATAGATTTCGGAATTATAGTTGATGGCGCTGTAATTATTGTAGAAAGTACAGTATTTCTAATTGCATCTCAAGTCCTAAAAAAGAAACAGCTTACATCAAAAGAACGTGATAAAGTGGCGTCAAATGCTTCAAAAAAGATGATGAATGCTGCGTTCTTCGGTCAGTTGATTATCCTTATTGTTTTTCTACCCATTTTAGCTTTACAAGGTATAGAAGGAAAGATGTTTAAGCCAATGGCGTTGACATTTATTTTTGCTATGATTGGTGCAATGGTACTTTGTTTAACGTATGTACCAATGATGTCTGCTTTGGTGTTAAGAGCACCAAAAAACGATAAAAAATCTTATGGAGATAGATTTGTGCATTGGGTTGAGGATAAATACCAACCTTTATTGGTTAGAGCATTGCGAAAAGGAAAATGGATAATCGGGATTGCAGTTGTCTTGTTCGGGATAACCGTTTTTATGTTTTCAAGAATGGGTGGCGAGTTTATCCCGCAACTCGATGAAGGTGATATTGCATTTCACGCTATTTTAAAACCAGGTAGTTCACTTACCGAAACTATTGAAACTACTACCAAAATAGAACAAATAGTAAAAGCCAAATTTCCAGAAGTCGAAAAAATTGTGAGTCGTATTGGTGTTGCCGAAATACCAACCGACCCAATGCCAATGGATTTAGCTGATGTATTTGTAATACTGAAACCTAAAAGCGAATGGACAACAGCAGAGACAAAAGATGAATTGATTGAGAAAATGAAAGAAGCGGTTGAAATCGTTCCTGGTG
Source organism: Winogradskyella schleiferi (assembly GCF_013394655.1). NCBI lineage: Bacteria > Pseudomonadati > Bacteroidota > Flavobacteriia > Flavobacteriales > Flavobacteriaceae > Winogradskyella > Winogradskyella schleiferi. The sequence continues at coordinate 3,740,188 of NZ_CP053351.1, read as the reverse complement.
TTAATTATGAATTTACCCAACCTATCGAAATGCGTTTTAATGAGTTGCTTGAAGGTGTGCGTGAAGATATTGCCATAAAACTCTATGGTGAAGACATTGACATACTATCCCAAAAAGCTGAAGAAATATCTAAAATTATTGCAGGTACTGAAGGCATTGGTGATATGAAAGCCGAAGCAACAACAGGTTTGCCACAAATGACCATTAATTACAACAGAAACAAATTAGCACAATACGGACTTCAAATAAATACGCTCAATCAAACCGTACAATCTGCATTTGCAGGTGGTACAGCAGGTGTGATTTTTGAAGGTGAAAAACGCTTCGATTTAGTGGTGCGTTTAAGTTCTCAAAACCGAAAGGATATTACAGATGTTCAAAATCTATACATCAATTTACCTTCAGGTGCTCAAATTCCTTTGCGTGAAATTGCAGATGTAAGTTACAAAGCAGGACCAATGCAAATCAGTAGAGACAATACCAATAGAAGAACATATGTAGGTATCAATGTAAGAGGTCGTAATGTCAAATCTTTGGTGACTGAAATAAAATCAAAATTAGATGCAAAATTGGAATTACCATCAGGTTATTTTATTCGCTATGGTGGTGCATTTGAAAATCTGGAACGTGCCAGCAACCGATTACAAACCGTTGTTCCTATTGCATTGTTGCTCATATTTATATTGATATACTTTGCATTAAAATCTTTACCACAAACCTTAATGATTTACATAGCCATTCCAATGGCAACCATTGGTGGTGTTGTAGCCTTATGGTTGCGTGATATGCCATTTAGTATTTCAGCAGGTGTTGGTTTCATTGTATTGTTTGGCGTTGCGGTATTAAATGGATTGGTAATGATAAGCGGACTCAACGAATTAAAAGACGAAGGAGTAACCAACCTAAAAGACAGAATTGTTGAAGGCACTAAACGAAGAATCAGACCTATTATGTTAACTGCTTTTACAGATGTGTTAGGCTTTCTGCCAATGGCGATTTCGTCATCAGCAGGTGCAGAAGTACAACGTCCATTGGCAACCGTTGTTATTGGTGGTTTGTTAACTTCTACTTTGCTAACGCTATTCGTATTGCCCATTTTATACCATTGGGTAGAAAACAAATCATTTACATTTAAACCAAATAAAAAGTTGGTTACAGCAACAGCAGTATTTCTTTTACTGTTTGGTTTTTCAGCACAAAGTAATGCACAAGAGAAAAACGATACAATTCCCGAAATTTCATTACAGGAAGCGATAAAACTTTCCAAAAGTAATTATCCATTATTAAAACAAAAGCAGTTGGAAATTACAAAGCAAGAGCAATTAAAAGCGACTGCTTATGATTTTGGAACAACACAAATTTTTACTGGAGGAGAAGAAATTAATAGTGGTAATGGCATTTATACAACCATTGGTATTGGTCAATCTAATATTGATTTATTTGGTATAGCTTCTAAAAAGAAGTTACAAGAACAACGCATTCAATTGGCACAAAAAGCCTTTCAACTTTCCGAATTGGAATTAGAATTAGAAGTAAAAAAGGCTTGGTCAAAATGCTATCAAATGAAAAAAAACTATGATTTGTATAAAGAACTGGATTCCATTTATTCCAAATTTGAACAAGCAGTAGCTTTAAATTATGAAGTCGAAGCTATTTCTAAATTAGAATATTCGGCAGCAAAAAATCAAGCGTTTCAAATTCAAAATAAAAAAGCGCAAGCCTATAGTGATTACCTTATTGCCTTACAGCAATTCAATTTGTGGTTGGTATCAGAAGAAATTTTTACAGTTTCAGATGAATTTGAGGTAGCGATGGATATACCTATGGAAATGTTCACTATTGAAAACCATCCGTTGTACAGTATGTCGCAGAACATTGTAGATGAAGCGGAAGCCAAATATAAAGCTGCAAAAGCAGATAATTTGCCAAAGTTCAATCTTCAAGGTGGTTTACAACAAGTAAATGGCAATTCAGGATTTTACACGTATCAAGCAGGAATTTCCATTCCGTTTTTATCAGGTTCTAACAAAGCACAAGTTAGAAGTGCCAGAATTGATAAAGAAATAGCAGAAACCAATGTAGCGTTCAAAAAACAGGAAGTACAATCAAGGTTTGTTCAGGCTAAAGAACATTATATGAAATGGAAAACATCTTGGGAGTTTTACAAAGACCAAGTTTTACCATTAACAAAAGAGCAAAAAACAGGTGCATTACTGGCATACAGAGAAGGCGAAATAGATTATACTGCATTTACGCAGTTGATAAAAGAGGCCATTCAATCGGAACTTGAAGCACAGACTGCATTAGTAAACTATTTAGAAAGCACATTTCAATTACAATATTTTAATCAATAAGACAATGAAAAATAAAATATATAAAATTCTTACCGTAATGGTGTTAACCATTTTTGTTTCAGCTTGCGGAAATAAAGAAAATCATAACGAGAATGATGGTCATTCCCACGATGAGGAAGAAAAAACAGAAGTTAATGAAGAACATAATGAAAGCGAAGAAGTAATGCTATCACAACAGCAATTCGATGCTTTAAAAATGAAAATAGATACGTTGGCATTACGTAATATGAGCGGTTATGTAGAAGCTAACGGAACGTTAGAAGTACCGCCACAAAATGAAGCTGCCATCACTACTGTTGTTGGTGCTAATGTCGTTTCAATTGAAGTGATTGAAGGTGATAAAGTAAATAAAGGTCAAGTAGTAGCGTATCTATCGCACCCAAATATTATAAAATTACAAACGGATTATTTAAACGCTTATAGTAACAGTAATTTTTTGAAAAAGAATTACGAACGTCAACAAAAATTGTATGAAGCAGGTGTTGGTTCTGGTGCTAATTTTCAAAAGGCGGAAGCAGAGTATGATGCATCAAAAGCTATGGTTAATGGTTTAGAAGCGCAATTAAGAATACTCAACGTTAACACTACATCAGTTCGCAATGGAACAATTGCACAGCGCATAGCATTGCGAAGTCCAATAGAAGGCTTTGTGCAAAAAGTTGAAGTAAAAACAGGTCAATATGTAGAACCACAAACCGAATTATTTGATATTGTAAATACGCATCACGTTCACGCAGATTTAATGGTTTTTGAAAAAGATGTCTATAAAATAAAAAAAGGTCAAAAAGTTAACTTTACAGTACAATCTATACCAGATACAGAGCTTACCGCAGAAATCTATTCCGTAAGTAAAACCTTTGAGGATAATCCAAAAGCAGTTCACGTTCACGCAGAAATAGAAAACAAAAAAGGTAACTTAATTCCTGGAATGTATATTCAAGGTAAAATTCAAGTAGATAATAACCAAGCAAAAGCCTTACCAGAAAGTGCAGTTATAAAAGAAGGTGATAGATATTATGTGTTTGCAGTAGAAAAAGAAAATGACGATTGGAGTTTTAAACCTATCGAAGTTGTTATAGGTACTAAAGATGGTGATTGGGTGTCAATTCAATTTACTGATAACATAGACAGTAATACACAGTTTGCTTATAACAATGCTTATTACCTTAACGCAGAAATGAAAAAAGGAGAAGCAGAACACGCACATTAATTATGGATGCAACAAGACAACAAGATTTAAAAAAGGCAAGAACACTTCAAATATGGAATGTCATTTATGATGTTATTGAAGTAGTTGTATCTCTTATTGCAGGATTTGCTTCAAACAGTTCAGCTTTGATAGGTTGGGGATTGGACAGCACTATCGAGGTGATAAGCGCAGCAACTTTAGGTTGGCGATTACACGGGGAGTTAAAAGGTATTGATAAAGAAAAAGTAAAAAAACGAAAGAAAATTACACTCTACGTCATTGCAGCATCTTTTACATTAGTCTGTATTTTTATTACCTATGATTCTTTTACAAAACTTATAAATCAAGAAACTGCCAACTGGAGCACTATGGGATTAATTATTTTATTGGTTTCATTGGTGGTAAACCCTATTCTTATTTATTTCAAAAGAAAATACGGTAAAAAACTTGATAGTCCCGCAATGTTGGCAGACGCCAAAGATACATTTATTTGTCTTTACCAAACCGTTGTTGTACTTATAGGTTTGCTTTTGGTCAATCAGTTCGGTTGGTGGATGGCAGACCCTATTGCAGCACTTCTTATTGTTCCTTATGCTCTAAAAGAAGGATGGGAAGCATTAAGTAAAGCGAGAAATATTAATATTAATGAGGCTGAAAAATGAAAGAAGTAGAACAGGTATTAGAGTCAAAACAAATTCGTATTACAGCAATGCGTATGTTAATTTATAAGTTTCTTGCAGAAAAAGAGGTCGCTGTTACTTTAAGTGACATAGAAAATGCGTTTGCAAAAGCAGACAGAACTACTTTATACAGAACCGTAAAAACATTTGAAGATAAAGGAATAGTTCATCAAATAGATGATGGCACAGGAATTACCAAATATGCATTGTGTGAACAAGGTTGTAGTTGTGATATAAAAACAGATTTACACTTACATTTCCATTGTAATAATTGCAATGCAACCGTTTGCTTAACAGAACATAAAATCCCTCAAATAAAAGTACCAGATGGTTTTGTGTCTGAAAACGTCAACTTGGTTATAAAAGGTATTTGTGATAAGTGTAGTAGTTAAAAATGCACTTCCATTGCACTTTATTTATCAGTATTTTAGATTCAATAATTTAAACTATATAAATAATGATACAATTAATCAATACAGACAAAGACAATTTAATATCAGCAAAAATTAGCGGTAACATATCAAAGAGTGATGTGGAAAAGATACATCCACTTATCCATAATATTATCGAGCAAAGTAAAAAGGTAGATTTCTATTTTGAAATGGAAGATTTTACAGGTTATACCTTAAAAGGGTTTTGGGAAGATATAAAGGTAGATAGCGCACACATTTCCGATTATGGGAAGATGGCTTTTGTTGGTGAAAAAAAATGGCAGGAATTTGCAGCAAAAGTTACTGACTTTTTTACAAGTTCAGAGGTAAAGTATTTTGATTTAAAAGATAAAGAATTGGCTAAAAATTGGATTTTACAATAGATGAAAAAAAAGAAAGTTAATTTAAGAGATTTAAAACCAAATTCGGAGAAACAACATAGTCACGATAATGGTCATAATCATAACAATCCTAAAAGTGTTTCAAATTTAAAAACCTATTTACCAGCTATTTTCAGTTTTGTAATGTTAATAGTAGGTATTGCTGTAGATTATTTTGAAGCATTTCCTCATTTTTCTGGCTGGATTCGTATTCTTTGGTATGTAGTGGCCTATATTCCTGTTGGTTTCCCTGTAGTTAAAGAAGGTTGGGAAAGTATTAAAAAAGGCGATTTCTTTACAGAATTCTTTTTAATGTCTATTGCTACAATTGGTGCATTTATCATTGGTGAATATCCAGAAGGTGTTGCTGTAATGCTATTCTATGCAGTAGGGGAATTATTTCAAAACGCAGCAGTCAACAGAGCAAAAGGTAATATAAAAGCATTATTAGATGTTAGACCAAAAGAAGCCAATGTACTTCGTGATGGTGATTATAAAAGTGTTTCGCCAGAAGATGTAAACATTGGAGAGAAAATTCAAATTCGTGTTGGTGAAAAGATTCCATTGGATGGTGTTTTATTATCTGAAAAAGCATCATTAAATACCGCAGCTTTAACAGGCGAGAGTAAACCTGATTCCATTCTGAAAAAAGCAAAAGTTTACGCAGGTAGTATTAATTTAGAAAGTGTTATTGAAGTTGAAGTAACCAACAAGTTTGAAGATAGTTCTATTGCCAGAATATTAGATTTGGTTCAAAATGCTACAGCACGCAAATCTAAAACAGAATTATTTATCAGACAGTTCGCTCGTATCTATACACCAATAGTAGTGTTTTTAGCGATAGGCGTAACATTCATTCCTTACTTTTTTGTAGATGATTATGCGTTTAGAGATTGGTTGTACAGAGCCTTAATTTTCTTGGTAATATCTTGTCCTTGTGCATTGGTAATTTCTATTCCATTGGGTTATTTCGGTGGTTTGGGGGCAGCATCAAAAAATGGAATATTGTTTAAAGGTGCTTCATTTTTAGATGCAATGACCAAGATAAATACATTGGTGATGGATAAAACAGGCACGGTTACTAAAGGTGTTTTCAAAATCAAAGAAGTAAAAGCAATTGGTTGGAAAGAAACCCAATTTATGCAATATTTAATGGCGATGGAAGAACAATCCACGCATCCAATTGCTAAAGCAATTTTAGAGTATAAATCAGAAGGAGAAGATTTTGAAGCTCAAGAGGTTTCTGAAATTGCAGGTAAAGGATTAAAAGGCATTGTGAATGGTAAAATAGTTTTAGTAGGAAATAAAGCCTTAATGCTTGCAAATAATATTGAGGTACCAAATGAAACAGAAAGTATTGTGGAATCTATTGTATTGGTTGCAATAGATAACAAGTTTGCTGGTTATGTGGTAATAGCAGACGAATTAAAAGAAGATGCCAAACAAACAATTGTCAATTTACAAAAAGTAGGAATCAACAATATTATGATGCTTTCCGGTGACAAAGATTCCATTACTCAACAAGTCGCCAAAGAGTTAAATATTAAAAATGCTAAAGGTGGATTATTACCAGAAGATAAATTAAACGAAGTCGAAAATTTAAAGAAGAATCCTGAAAACAAAGTGGCTTTTATTGGTGATGGTATTAATGACGCACCTGTATTGGCAGCAAGTAATGTAGGTATTGCAATGGGCGGTTTAGGGAGTGATGTCGCCATAGAAACCGCAGATGTCATCATTCAAACAGACCAACCTTCAAAAGTAGTTAGAGCCATTAAAATAAGTCGTTCCACAAGAAAAATTGTTTGGCAGAATATCATTTTAGCATTTGGTGTTAAAGTTATTGTCTTGATTTTAGGAGCAGGTGGTTTAGCCACAATGTGGGAAGCTGTTTTTGCAGATGTTGGTGTTGCACTTTTAGCAATATTGAATGCTGTAAGATTACAAAGGATGCGTTGGGATAAAAAATAAAGTGTCTATGGGTATCATATTTTGTAACCACGTTGCCCCTAATGTTGTCCCCTAACAACCAAAAAACCCTATAAAACAACGTCTTACAGGGTTTAAAAGTGGTGCCTCCAGGAATCGAACCAGGGACACAAGGATTTTCAGTCCTTTGCTCTACCAACTGAGCTAAGGCACCAGTCGCCGTTTATAGCGGATTTTTCCACCGAAGCAACATCGTTGCAAAGGCGGATGCAAATATAGTTGCATTTTTAATATTCGCAAAAAGAAATTGCTAAAATTTGATTTTATAAATTTGTAATTCCAAATGAAAGATTAGAATACATATGAATCTTATTGTAGATGTGGGAAATACGTACGTTAAGTTTGCTGTTTTTGATGACACAAAATTAATTTATAAGGTCAGTTTTAAACTTGTTGAGTTTCAAAATCAATTCAGAACACTTAAAAACGATTTTCCCAATTTAAAGAATGCCATAATTTCTTCAGTTGGGCACTTATCTAAGGAACAGGTCGGATTTATAGCTTCTGATCTAAAGGTTATTGAATTAAATTCAAATACAAAATTGCCTTTTCAGAATCGTTATACAACTCCAAAAACGCTAGGAGTAGATCGAATGGCTTTGGTAAGTGCTTCCGTTCAACAGTTTTCAGATAAAAATGTTTTGATTATAGATGCAGGAACCTGTATAACTTATGATTTTATTACTTCAGGGAATCATTATCTTGGAGGTGCGATTTCTCCAGGCATTAGGTTGCGCTATAAATCTTTAAATAATTTAACCGCAAATCTTCCGTTATTAGAGACGAAGAAGCCTAGATGTATTATTGGCGATTCTACAGAAGAATCCATTCATTCAGGTGTTGTCAATGGTGTCGTTAAAGAAATTGATGGAGTTATTGGTCAATATCTTGAGGATTACATAGATTTAACAGTTATTTTAACAGGTGGAGACACCAATTTTTTGTCAAACCAATTAAAAAATACCATATTTGCGAATTCAAATTTTCTATTGGAGGGTTTGAATTTTATTCTAGAATATAATTCAAAATAATGATAAAAAAATTCATTGTAATTTGTATTACAATTATAGGTTCCGTTGCTTTTGCACAACAAGGAACTGGTTCACCATATTCATTTTATGGTATTGGAAGTCTAAAATTTAAAGGTACTGTAGAAAATCGTAGCATGGGAGGTATTGGTGTTTACTTAGATAGTATTCATGTTAATTTAAAGAATCCCGCTGCTTATGCTGGTAAAAACTTGGAGTCTTTTGGCTTTGAAGGCGAAAGTAGACCAGTAAAATTTGCTGTTGCAGGAACCATGTCTGACGCAACCTTAAAAAGCAATTCAGGTGAGGCTGAAACCAATAGTACCATTTTTGATTATATCGCCATATCAATACCAGTAGGTAAATTTGGGTTTGGTTTTGGAGTATTGCCTTACACTTCTGTGGGTTATAGGCTTAATGATATTGATGCGGACAACGTTTTAACGAACCGATATACAGGTGAAGGCGGTGTAAACCGAGTTTTTGCAGGTCTAGGTTATCAAATTAATGACGAATGGAGTGTTGGCTTGGACTTTAACTATAACTTTGGGAATATTCAAAATACAGCACTCGAAATAGAATACACTCCTGAAGGTAATGTTGTACAATATCAAACAAGAGAGTTTAATAGATCTGATCTAAGTGGTTTAAATTTAAATTTCGGAGTCGCGTATAAAACCATGATTAACGATAAGTTTGAACTATCTGTAACAGCGACTTATGCACCGGGAAGTAAGCTTAGTTCGGATAATGTTAGAACTTTTTCTACCGTTTCTTTAAATTCATCTACGTTAGAGATTTCAAACATTTTCCAAACAATTGATGCTGTTTTGGCTGATGAAAATCTTGAGCAAACCGATCTCACATTACCTTCAAGATTATCGCTTGGTGCTGGAATTGGAGCGCCTAGATCTTGGTTTGTAGGAGCAGAATATACCTTTCAAAATACCAGTGATTTTTCTAATCCAGTATTTCCCAATGATAATTCTACCTTCGAAAATTCATCCCAAGTGTCTATAGGTGGATTTTATATTCCAAACTATAATGCCTTCTCAGGTTACTATAAACGAGTTGTTTACAGGGCTGGTTTTAACTTTGGAAATACAGGTTTAGTTGTAAAAAATGAATCGATTAAAGAGTTTGGCATATCTTTTGGATTAGGTTTACCAGTAGGAAACCGAAATTTATTTTCTAATGCCAATTTAGGCTTAGAATTAGGAAGAAGAGGCACAACGAATCAAAATTTAATTCAAGAGAATTTTGTAAACTTCAATGTAAGTTTATCTTTGAACTCTAGATGGTTTCAACAAAAGAAGTATAACTAACAAAATTAATAAAAGATGAAGACGAGAATTACTGCCCTTTTTGTGGCTCTTTTAATGAGTGTAAGCACAGGTTTTGCTCAAGACGATAGTCAGGAAGAATGCATGAATAATCTATCTATGTTCGATAGTTATGTAAAGAGCAAGAAATATGATGATGCTTATGAGCCATGGAAAATTGTAAGGGAAAAGTGCCCTAAGTTCAACAGAGCGATCTATGCTTATGGAGAGAAAATATTAACACATAAGATAGAAAATTCAACAGGAGCAGAGCAGGTAGCATACATTAAGGACTTAATGTTGTTACATGATCAAAGTAGACAGTATTTTGAGTCTAAATACGATCTAGGAGAGGTTTTAGCGGACAAAGCGAATTTAGCTTACAAGTATAGAACGGAGCTCAATATGTCTGATAAACAAGTCTATGATATGTTTGATGAAGCTTACAAGAAGGATGCTAAGAACTTTACAAGCGCCAAAGGCTTATATACTTATTTTTCATTAGCAGTAGATTTGTATGACGCAGGATCTAAGTCACCTGATGAAACTCAGAAAATGTTTGATAAATACGATGATGTTAGCGCAATTATAGAAGATTTAATTGCAGGTTATACAACAAATCTGAATAAATATGCGGAAAAAGAAGAAGCGGGACAAACATTAACTAAGAAAGAAGAAAGGTATAAAGGGAGTTATGAGTCAAATATTGAGGCTTTCGAAAATCAGATATTGGGAAGTATGGACAAAAAGTTAGGTGATAGAGCTAACTGTGAGGTATTGATTCCTTTATATCAAAAAGATTACGAAGAGAATAAGCAAGATGCCCTTTGGTTACAACGTGCCATGAACAAAATGGGCGAAAAGGAATGTACTGATGACCCTATGTTTGAAAAATTAGTAGAACAAAAGAATAGAGTAAAACCAGATGCTAAAACAGCTTTTTATTTAGGAGTCTTAAAAGAAAAGCAAGGAAAAACAGCTGAAGCGGATAAATACTATAACCAGTCTTTTGAATTGGAAACAGATCCGCTTAAAAAATGGAAACTTGTAATGCGAGTAGCTGAGAAAAACTATAAAAGAGGGAACTATGGTAAAGCAAGACAACAATATATGGAAGCATTAAAGTTGAACCCCTCTAATGGAGGTCCATATTTAAGAATTGCAGCTATGTACGCCAAAAGTGCAAATAACTGTGGTGATACTAACTTTAATAAAAGAGCAGTATTCTGGTTAGCAGCTAATGAAGCAGAAAAAGCAGGACGAGTTGATGGAAGATTGAAATCTACAGCGGCGAAAACAGCAGCGAGTTATAGAGCTAGCGCGCCTTCTAAAGCGGAAATTTTTAGTGCAGCAAATGCAGGCGAAACGATCTCAATAGGTTGTTGGATTGGACGTTCAATAACCGTCCCAAAAGGTTAATGATAAAACATAATTTACATATTATAAGAAACTTAGTCACAGCAATTGTTGTGACTTTGTTTTTTTCTTGTAAAAATGATTTTGATGAGGTGCAGAAAGTAGGTGTATTACAAAATCAACCAATTGGTGAAGCTAAAGATATTGATTTAAAATATACGGAGTTTAAGGAAGATACGGTAAGGTTAATTGCCAATCTTCTCAGTCCTAAAATGTTGGATTATTCTAACAGGAATTTTGCATTTAACGAATTTCCAGAAGGTATTGAGCTCAAGATTTATGACGCCAACAAAAATAAAACCACCATAACTTCCGATTACGCCATTGTTTATAACGAAACCAATATTATTGATTTGCGTGGTAATGTGAAAATTGCAACACACGAAAAAGACACCTTATTTACGGAGCAACTGTATTACAATCAAAAATTGGAATGGGCATTTACAAACGAACCTTGGTTGTTTAAGCGCGCCGTGGGACCTTTACATGGTATTGGCTTTGACTCGGATAAAGAATTCAAGAACTTTCAAATGTTGGAAATGGGAGGCCAGTTTGAACTCGATAATTAGTTATCTTTGCCCAACAACCATTTTATTAAACTTGAAGATGAAAATACAGAAGATTTTTCAATACGCATATATAGTTTTTGCAGTGCTGTTTTTATACGATGCCATTACGAAATGGTCCGAGGATAGAACAGGTGCTTACATATCCCTAGGACTTTCGGCTTTGGCAGTATTTATGTTTTTCTTTAGAAGACGCTTCGGTAGAAAGTTTGACGACCATAACAAGAACAGTTAATTTATGACTGCTGACTTAGTCATTATAATTACAACACTTATACTTTCAGCTTTTTTTTCTGGAATGGAAATCGCTTATGTGTCTTCCAACAAAATCCATATAGAGATTGAAAAGAAACAAGGTGATTTCTTAGGAAACATCTTGGGCAAATTAACAGCAAAGCCTTCCAAATATATTGCTACCATGCTTATAGGTAACAATATCGCTTTGGTTATCTATGGTTTTAAAATGGGTGAGGTTTTGATACGCTGGTTTCAGTCTATGTTACCTTCAGATAGTACAACTTTAACCTATTTGTTTACAGATTTACAACTGTTAACCCAAACGGTAATTTCTACCTTGGTTATTTTAATTACAGCAGAATTTTTACCAAAAGTATTTTTTCAAATTTATGCCAATACCTTGCTGAAGATTTTAGCATTGCCAACCTATATTTTCTACCTGCTATTTTTTTGGATTTCAGATTTTATCATTTGGATTTCAGATGCGGTTTTAAAATACATCTTTAGAGCAGAAGGCGAGGACGTTGTTTTAGCAATGACCAAAGTGGAACTGGGAAATTACATTACAGAACAAATGGAATCGGTGGATGACCATGATGATATGGATAGTGAAATTCAAATATTTCAGAATGCTTTGGATTTTTCAGAAGTAAAAGCACGTGAAGTTATGGTACCAAGAACTGAGATAACTGCGGTAGAGATTTCAGATAGTATTGAAAATTTAAGACAGCTTTTTATAGATTCTGGGCGTACTAAAATTATTGTTTATAAAGATAACATTGATGATATTTTAGGCTATGTGCATTCTTTCGAACTATTCAAAAAACCAAAAACAATCAAATCGATCATAATCAGGGTAGGATTTGTGCCAGAAACGATTTTGATAAAGGATGTTCTTAATATTTTGACCAAAAAACGTCGCAGTATGGCAGTGGTTATAGACGAATATGGAGGAACCTCTGGAATTATGACCGTTGAAGATATCATCGAAGAATTATTTGGGGAAATTGAAGATGAACACGATACGGTTGAGATGATTGAAGAACAAATCAATGATAATACTTATAAGTTTTCAGCACGCTTGGAAGTCAATTATATCAACGAAACCTATAAACTGAACCTTCCTAAAGGAGAAAATTATGAAACATTAGGAGGTTTAATTGTGCACGCCACAGAAGGAATTCCTGAGGAAAAAGATGATGTATTAATCGATAATTTCAAGTTTACGGTTACCGAAGTATCTTCGACAAAAATTGATGAGGTGATCTTAAAAATCCTTGAAGTAGATTGATACTTCACTAACACTTATAAAAACTACACTTCTCCTTTTATTATTAGCTAGAAAATACTATTTTCGCAGACTTATTTAAATGAAAATTATACAATACAATAAAGACTATGGCAGTTTTAAATAAAATTAGACAACGCTCATTGATATTAATCTTTGTAATTGCGATGGCGTTATTTGCCTTTGTAATCGGTGATTTATTCAAAAATTCTACGGCATTTTCAGGTGGTTCACAAGATGTGGTTGCTACAATTAATGGCGAAGATATCAACCGTAATGAGTTTCAACAAAAAGTAAAAAACTATCAAGATAGATCTGGTGGAAGACAAACGTCAACACAATCGATGAATGCGATTTACAATCAAGAGTTACGTAAAATTGTTTTACAAACTGAAACTGATGAATTGGGTTTGTCTGTTGAAAAGGATGAAATGAGAGATTTATTGAAGAATAGCTTTTCTTCTTATCCTGAATTTCAAGATGAAAATGGAAATTTTGATGTTAACCGTTTAAATGCCTTTATCGCCAATCTTAAAGACCTAAATGGCGAAGCTGCACCATTGGGCAATTTTATGGTTAACTATGATAGTTGGACAAACAACGAGCAGGCCATAGCAGCCAATGCCGTTCAGCAAACTTATTACAATATGATCAAAGCTGGTGTTGGCACAACCATCGCAGAAGCTGAAGATGAATATTTAGCTGATGCAAAAACCGTTGATATTCGTTATGTGCAAATACCTTATACAACAATCGCAGATAGTTTAGTTGAAGTTTCAAAAAGCGATATTAAGGCCTATATGGACAAACATAAAGACACTTATAAAACTGAGGCAACGACAGAAGTGGTTTACGTTGAGTTTAAGGAGGAAGCATCTAAGGCAGATGAAGAGAAAATTAAAGCGGATTTAATGGCTTTAAAATCAGATAAACAAGAATATAACGAGAGCAGCAAGAATACAGAAACCATTCCTGGATTTGATTCTGCTACTGATATGGAAGAATTTGTAAATTCAAATTCAGATATTAAATACAGCGATTCATATTTAAGAGCAGCTGAATTACCTGCTACAGTAAAAGATACGCTACTTAAATTGAACGTTGGCGATTATTACGGACCATATAAAGATGGAGAATACTATAAATTATCTAAAGTAGTTGCTAAAAAGCAAATGCCAGATTCAGTAAAAGTACGTCACATCTTAATTCCAAATGTTGGAGGTCAACGAGCAGATCCTTCAGTAACCAAGACGCCAGAAGAAGCAAAGAAAACAGCAGATAGTATTTTAGCTAAAATTAATAGCGGCACTAAATTTTTGGATTTATTGGATTTATCTTCTGATAAAGTCAGTAATGAAAAAGATGGTGAAATAGAGTTTGATTACAAAGCAGGAATGGCACCAGAATTTAAAGCCTATGCTTTTGAAAATGAAGTTGGTGATATTGATGTGGTACAAACTTCTTTTGGATACCATATTATTGAAATATTAGATCAAACGAGTTTTAACCAAACGGTGAAACTGGCAACTTTAGCTGATGAAATTGAACCTTCAGACGAAACGTTACAAGAAGTGTTTAATAAAATGTCCAAATTCGAAATTGCTGCAAAAGATGGTGATTTTAATGAATTGGCAAAAGAACGTGATTTAACGGTTAAGCCGATAACGTTTAAAGAATTGGATGAAAATATTCCAGGTTTAGGAAGCCAAAGAAATGTGGTACGTTGGGCTTTTGAAGACGATACTGAAGTAGGTGATTTTAAGAATTTTCCAATTTCTAATTTTGGATTTATCGTCGCTAAGGTCGTAGATAAAAGAGAAAAGGGAATGATGAGTACGGAAGACGCTTCCATTACAGCATTACCAGAAATAAGAAAAGAGAAGAAAGCGAAGATGATTCGTGAAAAGATCACTGCAACAACTGTGGCTGACATTGCTAAAAACCAAGGTCAGAGTGCCAGAAACGCAGCAGCAGTTACGCTTAGCAATACAACCTTGTCAGGCGCTGGTGTAGAGCCTAAAGTTGTAGGTGCGGCATTTGGCTTGGAAGAAGGAGAAACATCTAAGCCAATTGATGGTGAAAAAGGTGTTTATGTTGTGGAAGTAACTAAGATTAACGAGGCAACGGAATTAGACAATTATACCTCTATTATGAACAGATTAAATTCTGAACGTAGAAATGCAGTTCAGAGCAAAGTATTCACAGCTTTGGAAAAGGCGGCAGAAATAGAAGATAATAGAGCAAAAACGGTTTACTAACCGAATTTAAATAAATAGATTTGAAATGGCTTTGCAGTCCCGATTAATATCGGGAGTGAAGCCATTTTTTTTATGCTGAATTGTGGTTTCAGCATCTCATGCTCTATGAAGTTTCAAACTTCCCAGAACTATCAAATAACTTCGTGATTTTATTATTAATTTGTTTACTCCCCTAAAGTCCCCTTAAGGGGACAATTGTCCAATTCAACTGAGTGGATTGTCCCCTTGAGGGGACTTTAGGGGTGTTTTTTCATTAAACATGAGATTAATTCCGAAAATAGATGTTTCCAAAACTTGTTAGGTAATTTAGACGAATTTAAAAGTTTTTGACAGTAATTTTAAACCATATTCTCATAAGGAATAACAACGTCAAATCCTTTGGCATTAAAATAAGAAGTCGGATTATCCTCAGAAGCCACCAAAACAAAATCGCCTCCCCAAGCTCCCAAACTTTTTACAGCGCCATTGAAATCCGAAAATAAGCGGGTTTTAATCGGTACTTGCTGAATAAGTTTTGAAATAATAGTTTCATGAGTATCGATCAAACTTTCAAATTCTGAAAGGGATTTACAAGCAATCATAGTGTCCGTTATACTGTTAATTTGCTCAATGCTGTCCGAAGTGATTTTACCAAGCTTCTTATAACTAGAAATCCCATCGCGACTATTTTGTTTCTGGTTGAGATATACAAAATATAAATGTTGTTTAAATTCAGGTTGAAAATTTACCGTTTCCACCATTGGTTTTTGATGCTGTTGAAGTTGAAATAAAATCGGGTTATCATTTTGCGCGCAAGCAATATCATAACCACTACCTCCAAATGTTTGTTCCAATAGTTGATAAGCATCAACACTGGCCCAATTGGCTACATTATTGATTAAAGTAGAGGAAGTGCCTAAACCCCAAAGCCGATTAAAATCTTGATGTGTGATAATATTAAAACCTTGATTTGAGCTTAAAAAATCAGGATTTAAACTTTTTGCAGCTTGTAATATTTCAATAAGCCGCTCTTTTATATCATTGCGAGACTGACTTTTTCTGTCAGTCGTGGCAATCTCATCAAATGGAAGTGTGCATTCAAACCACACCTTGCCCAATTCATTGTAACTCTGCCAATAAATATTATTAGTATCATTCGCTTCAACAGTCAAGCTTTGTCCATATTTTGTTGGAATCGCCAATGCCTTTGCGCCATCTAAAACGGCATACTCTGCAGTGAGTAGTAGTTTTCCGTTGCTTCGGTATGTTCTTGGATTGTTGTTCAAAATTCAGTATTTAGATTATACTTTTATAATTCTATTAAAAAAAGGATAGTAGATTATGTCCAATTTTCTGTTTTTCTAAAATTATTTATTGTGTTTTGTATCCAATCAAAATCATTTAGTTGTTTGAGCTTATTTAATAGATGTTCCGGAATCTCGTCTATACCAATAAATGTTCCAGCAATTTGTCCCGCTATAGAACAATTAGTGTCAGTATCTCCACCAATTTCAATGAGTTTAGAAAACATTTCTTCAATTCCAAGGTCTTTTATTCTATTTGCAGCTGCTATAGCTAATGGAACAGAATTAACAACGTAACCATCATTTCCTATTTCACCAATTTCTTCGAGACTTTCTATGTTTTTAATTTTGATTAATCTATCTCTAACTCTTGTATCTGGAATTTGACCGATTACTTTATCAATTAGATTTGTTTTACCATTCCAGTTTTTATATAAAATTTCTCTTAAAGCAATTATGACGCTTAGGGCTCCAATATAGGCTTCATCATTATTATGGGTCATAATGCAAATATCTCTAATTTCGGAATTAGTTATTTTGCTTCTAAAAGCAAGAGGCGCTATTCGCATTGCTGCACCATTTCCAGCTGCAAATTCTCCACGTCTTCCTGTTTGACTCCAATGACCACCAAAATCGAGTTCTTGAATTGCCTTTAGTGTACTTGATCCTATTCCTTTTAATTTTCTATGCCTATAATACTTTAAGAATTGATTAGCTATTGGTTCAGGTTTCAAAGCCTTATTTAAAGTCATTGCCTCAATAGTAGCAAGTGTTAATTGAGTGTCATCTGTAATTCCCCATGTTGTTGTTTTTATATCTGAACTTCCAAATAAGTAGAACGTGTCATCTTCTTGTTTAGATTTATTTTCAAAACCACTTCCCCAAGCATCTCCAATTGCTCCACCAATTACACATCCTTCAAATCTTTTGCTTTTATTCATTTTTTATATCAACAAACCTTTGCGTCTTTTGCAACTCTGCGAGAGCATTCTCCGTTCGAGTTAGCCTTTGGAATTTGTTATTTAAAATATTGAGTTTAACTATGCTCTTAATTTTCCTATCTCCTCAACAACCGCACTATGAGTAACAACATTTGTCTTAAAATGTTCGATAAGTTTTACTTTTTCGTCCTCAGTAGCTTCAAATTGATTCAATATATTCATCAAGTGCATTTTCATGTGGCCTTCCTGAATTCCTGTTGTCGTTAACGATTTTACGGCGCCAAAATTTTGAGCTAATCCTGCAACCGCTACAATTTTCATTAAATCTTTGGCTGTTGGTTTTTGTAACATTTCCAAAGAAAATTTTACCAAAGGATGTAAGTTGGTTAGACCACCGACGGTTCCTAAAGCTAATGGAATTTCTATCCAAAATTTAAAAATACCATTATCAACAGAACAATGCGTTAAACTAGAATATTGACCATCTTTTGCCGCATAAGCATGTACGCCAGCTTCAACGGCTCTAAAATCATTGCCTGTGGCCAATACAACCGCGTCAATACCATTCATAATGCCTTTGTTATGTGTTACGGCTCTATAAGGTTCAACTTCAGCAATAGTCACGGCTTGTTTGAATTTCTTTACAAACGCTTCGGGATTAGGAATGTCCTTACTTTTTAATTCTTCAACTTTACAAGACACTTCCGCACGCACCAAACATTGTGGGACGTAATTGGAAAGGATACTCATAACAATTGAGATGTTTTTCTCTTCAGCATTAAAACGTTCAAACTTTTCAGCTTCGGTTTTAAAGGTCGTTGCAAATTGTTCCAAGCAGGAGTTGATAAAATTTGCGCCCATCGCATCCAAAGTTTCAAAAGTCGCGTGAAGCTGATAATAATTTGGTAAATCTTCGGCTTTGTTTCGTAATTCAATATTTAAAATCCCACCGCCTCTGCGCTCCATACTTTTGGTCATGGCAGCAGTATCGCTGATTAATTTGGGTTTTACATCGTTAAAAAAGGCTTCAAGTTTACCATAATCGCCTTTATATATAAAATGAACCTGACCAATTTTTTCAGTCGATAAAACTTCAGCCCTAAAACCACCACGCTCCAACCAGAATTTAGCGGCTTTACTGGCAGCCGCAATAACTGAGCTTTCCTCAATCGCCATTGGAATCGTATAAAAAGTGTCATTAATCAAAAAGTTAGGCGCAACACCTAATGGCAAATAGTAATTGGTAATTGTATTTTCTATAAATTCATCGTGTAACTTCTGCAATTTTTCATCAGAATTCCAATAGCGCTGAACAAGGTTTCTTGCACTGTCTTTATCCGTGAAATACGTGTCTAAAAGCCACTCAATCTTTTCGGATTTTGAAAGCTTGGAAAAGCCAGTAATGGTATTTGGCATATTAGTTTTAGTTTTAAAAAAAACAAAGATACTAGGATTGGTATAAAAAGTGCTTATATATAGATTGTAAATGCCGATTTACTGTTAATAATGACTATTTTTTGCATAATTTTTAGTAAACTTGGCATTGCTTTATTAAAACAAAAAATTTATGAATTTTAGACAGGTTGTGGCTGTTTTTGGCTTTTTAATGACTTCAATGGTTTTTTACCAAGAAAAACAAATCACGCTTCAAGACATTTGGAGTGGTCAGTTTAGAACAGAAGGGATGCAAGCCTTGCATTCTATGGATAATGGAACTCAGTATTCAGTCTTAAATTTTGATAAGAAAACGAGAATCTCGACCATAGATATTTACGATTATAAAACCTTGGAAAAAGTCAAAACCTTGGTGTCTTCAGCTGATATAGCTGAGATTCAAGGTTTTCTTGATTACGCATTTAGTGCTGATGAATCAAAAGTGATTCTCACTACAAAATCGGAACCAGTGTTTAGACGTTCCACTTTGGGCGAATATTATGTATATGATATCGCTTCAAAAAAAGTGACCAAAGTATCGGATGATTTAGTGCAAGAACCCACCTTATCACCAGATGGTACAAAAGTAGCTTACGGATTAGAAAATAATTTATTCGTTAAGGATTTAAAATCTGGAAATGTTGAACAAATCACAACCGATGGTGAAAAAAATAAAATCATCAATGGAATTACGGATTGGGTTTACGAAGAGGAATTTGCTTTTGTAAGGGCTTTCGATTGGAACACGGATAGCAACAAAATCGCTTTTATAAGATTTGATGAAACTGATGTGCCAGAATTTTCAATGGATGTTTATGGTTCAGATTTATACCAAACCCAACATGTATTTAAATATCCTAAAGCTGGTGAAGCCAATTCTAAGATTTCTTTGCACTTGTATGATTTAAATTCCAAAAGCCTTAAGGAATTAAAAGTTGATAAAGCTTATGAAGATTTCTACATCCCAAGAATAAAGTGGACTAACGATGCGGAAGTTTTAAGTGCACAATACATGAATCGTCATCAAAACGAATTAGACCTTTGGATGATTGATACCGAATCGATGACCTCTAAAAATGTTTTAGCAGAAAAAGACAAGGCCTATATCGATGTCACTGATAACTTAACGTTTCTAAAAGATAATAGTTTTATTTGGACGAGTGAAAAGGACGGTTTTAATCATATTTATCATTATTCCAATGATGGAGAATTGATTAATCAAGTTACGAAAGGCAACTGGGAAGTGACGAGTTACTATGGTTTTAATGAAAAATCTAATACCATTTATTACCAATCCACTGAAAATGGTTCTATTAATAGAGCTATTTATTCTATTAAATTAAACGGGAAAAACAAGAAGAGACTTACTGAAACAGAAGGGACAAATAGCGCATCTTTTAGTGCTGACTACACTTATTTTATAAACACACATTCTAGTGCAACATCGCCTCAAGAATATACGCTTTATGATGCCAATACTGGTGATGTGATTAAGCTTATTAAAGATAATGATCAGTTGGCACAGAAAGTGGGGAGTTATGTCACCTCTAAAAAAGAGTTTAGTACTATAAATGTCAATGGCAACGATTTGAATATGTGGATGATAAAACCAGCAGATTTTGACCCAAATAGGGAATATCCACTTTTTATGTACCAATATTCAGGTCCAGGTTCTCAGCAAGTCGCCAACCGCTGGAATAGCGCCAATGATTATTGGTTTCAAATGCTGGCACAACAAGATTATATTGTGGTTTGTGTAGATGGTAGAGGAACAGGATTTAAAGGCGCAGATTTCAAAAAGGTAACCCAAAATGAATTGGGGAAATACGAAGTGGAAGACCAAATTGAAGCGGCGAAACAACTCGGAAATCGAGATTATATTGATGCATCACGAATTGGAATTTGGGGCTGGAGCTATGGCGGCTTTATGAGCAGTAATGTATTGTTCAAGGGAAATGATGTATTTAAAATGGCTATTGCCGTTGCGCCTGTAACGAGTTGGAGGTTTTATGATACTATTTATACTGAACGCTACATGACCACACCTCAAGAAAACCCGAGTGGTTATGATGAAAACTCCCCAATCAATCATGTCAATAAACTTAAAGGTGATTATCTATTAATCCACGGAACAGGTGATGATAATGTACATGTGCAAAACACCATGCGCATGGTTGAAGCCTTAATCCAAGCCGACAAACAATTTGAGTGGATGATATATCCAGATAAAAACCACAGTATTTATGGTGGGAATACAAGATTACATTTATATAAAAAGATGACCGATTTTATCCACAGAACTTTAGGTGATAAACTTGAAACAAGTGATAAGGAAGAATAGGAATCATCAAAAATAAAAGGCTAAACTAACTAACACTAACTAATTATTAAAATTATGTCAACAGCAATTAAAAAACCGCATCAAAAAGAACTATTTGGGCAGCCAATAGGGCTTTATATTTTGTTCCTAACAGAAATGTGGGAACGTTTTTCGTATTATGGTATGAGAGCCTTATTAGTATTGTATATGACAACGGCTACAATTGGAGATGACAGAGGTGCAGGTTTAGGTTGGACAAGTAAAGAAGCATTAGCACTTTATGGGTGGTACACGATGCTAGTATATGTGATGTCAATTCCTGGAGGAATGATTGCAGATAAACTGATAGGACAAAAGAAAGCGGTTCTATTAGGTGCTATCATTTTGTGTTTAGGACACGGTGTCTTAGTTATGACCGATATTTGGGCATTTTACACAGGATTGGGTCTCGTAATTTTAGGAGTTGGTTTGTTGAAACCAAATATTTCGACAATGGTCGGAGGCCTTTACAAAGAAGGAGACATTAGAAGAGATAAAGGTTTCAGTATTTTTTATATTGGAATAAACTTAGGATCTTTATTAGCAACTATGATTGTGGGATTAGTGGTGGCCGAATGGGGTTGGCATGCTGGGTTTGGTCTTGCAGGAGTTGTGATGCTCATAGGATTGATTAACTATATATTTGGGCAAAAATACTTAACTCAAGTTGGAAACTTTGTGCCAGCTAAAAAAGATGATCCAAATGAAATTTCTTATGGAAAGCTTTATGGAAAGTTATTTAAATCACCAAAACAATTAATGTTTGCAGTTATTTTATTCGCTGCATCTATTTGGGGTTGGTACACCTTAGAATGGGGTTATGGCTTATTGTTTTTGTTTCTTACAGCAGTAGTCATTCTATTAATGATGATATATAAAGAGTTGGAATCTAAAGTATTTAAAGACAGGTTCATGGTACTGTTATTATCGTTTATTATGGTCATTGTTTTCTGGGGTGCATTTGAGCAAGCTGGTGGATTAATGAATTTATATACAGAAACAAATACAGATAGAATGTTATTCGGTTGGGAAATACCTACGGTTATGTTTCAAAGTTTAAATGCTGGGTTCATAATTTTATTTGCCACGGCTGTCGCCTCTTTTTGGGCTAAACGAAAGTTAAAAGGAAAAGAAGCCTCCTCATTATTTAAAATGGCGCTTGGTATTATCATAATGGGCTTTGGTTTTCTGTTTATGGTGTTTGCAGCTATGGAATTTGAAAAATCAGGTGCGTCAAGTATGATTTGGTTAGTATTGGCTTATTTATTCCATACTATTGGAGAATTATGTTTGTCACCCGTAGCCTTATCGTTTATAACAAAATTAACGCCCGTGAAATATGCTTCGCTAATGATGGGTGTTTATTTCGCCGCCACTGGTCTGGGTAGTAAAGTAGCTGGTATTGTTGGTGAGGCAGCTAGTGATTTTGGGGAGTATACAATATTTCTAGGGATACTAATATTTACAGTTATTGTTGGGACATTATTTATTTTAATATTGAAACCACTTAAACGTCTGACTCATGGCGCAGAAGATAATGAGCGCATGATGCACAATGATGAAGCCGAAGGTTTTGAATTAGCAGATCCAGATATTAATAACTAAAACCTAAATATAAAGCCTTTACATGATTGTATCATGTGAGGGTTTCTTCTTAACTAAATTAACTTTTTATTCATGAATAGTTCATCCGAAAATTTTTTCGCTACAAAAGTAATGGGACATCCAGCAGGATTGTTCGTTTTGTTTTTTACTGAAATGTGGGAACGTTTTTCCTATTATGGAATGCGTGCGATTTTGGTAATTTTTCTAACTGGCGCAGTCGCTGGAGACAATCCTGGTTGGGGTTGGGATAAGCCTGCTGCATTGTCTTTATTAGGTACTTACGCCATGTTGGTTTATTTGACACCTATTATGGGCGGATGGTTAGCAGATAACAAAATTGGCTACCGTATGGCTGTAGTTATTGGTGCGTTACTAATGACTCTTGGGCATGCTTCAATGGCTGTTGAAACTCCAACTTTTTTATATATAGGAATTGCATTTTTGATTTTAGGAAATGGTTTTTTTAAGCCAAATATGACTTCAATTATATCCAAAATGTATGAGGGCCATGATGAGAAAAAAGATGGTGCTTACAATATTTTTTATATGGGAGTGAATGCTGGTGCATTTTTAGGGATTATGCTATGTGGATGGCTTGGTGAAAATGTTGGATGGAGTTATGGCTTTGGTTTAGCAGGTATATTTATGTTTTTAGGAATGGTACAGTTTTACTACGCACAGCCACTTTTTGGAGATGTTGGTGCAAAACCGAATAATGAAAAGAAAGACTTAATTGATACGCTTGTTGATGACTTAGATACTTCTAAAGAAAAAATAAGCAATAAGCTGAATCATTTTATAATACTTGATTATGTGTTAATTGCCATATTTATTATTTCGGCATTAATTTTTATTATCAACGACCCACTAAGTAAAATAGGTCAAATAGATACGTTTAATTTTGCAATAGCAGGAATGACGGACTCTTTATTTTTTGCGCTACTTGCTGCAATAATATTTATCATAATCCTTGTTGTTAGAATTCCGCGCTATGAAAAAATTGTAAGGGACAGAATGATTGCTTTTACTATTTTTTGTATTTTCACCATATTCTTTTGGGCTGCATTTGAACAGGCTGCCGGTTCATTACCAATATTCACACGGGATTTTACAGATAGAGTTTTAGAAGGAAATGCAGCCTCTGTTTTTAAGATAATAGATTTAATAGTTACTGTTGTACCTATAGGAATTATTACCTATGTGTTATTTAGTCTATTCAAAAAAACCTTTAGCAAAATTAGCTTGTCTAATATTGTTTTGGCTATTAGTTTTGTTCTTATTTGGGCATTAGTTATTTACAAACTATACATTAATTTTAGTGTTGAAGCTAAGGAGGTAGAAATTACTTGGTTTGCGATTTTAAACTCTTTATTTATAATAGTTTTTGCACCTTTATTTACCAAATGGTGGGATAGTAAATATAACCCTCCAGCTGCGGTTAAGTATGGGTTAGGGCTTATTATAATGGCAATAGGATTTGGTTTGTTGGCCTTCGCCACAAGAATTGTTCCTTTAGGAGCAGAAACTGCTAAATTGAGTATGATGTGGTTAGTATTAGCATATTTATTTCATACACTAGGTGAGCTTTGTTTGTCACCAATGGGATTATCTTATTTAAGTAAGTTAGTTCCTGCGAGAATGGTAGCTTTTATGTTTGGGGTTTATTATTTAGCTATAGCAATAGGAAACAAAATGGCGCATTATGTAGGTGGTGATATTGAAAAGATAACACGAGAAGACGGATTGTCTTATTTCTTCTTAATATTTACAATTGTTCCAATAGTGCTTGGATTAGTGTCATTTGCATTGCACCCATTATTAAAAAGACTTATGCACGGCGTTCGCTAAGAAAACCGTTAAATATATCTAAAATGCTCCGCTTTAGGAGCATTTTTTGTAAGTTCGGCTTATTATTTGCAACAAATCGGATATGATGAAAAAATTGACCTTTGGATTAATAGCTGTTTTTGCTTTTTCGATAACAGCAGTGGCACAAGAAATTAATTGGGTAACCATGGACGAAGCTTTAGAGCTTCAGAAAAAAGAACCTAAAAAGATTTTTATGGATGTTTATACCAATTGGTGCGGCCCTTGCAAAATGTTAGATAAGAATACATTTCATAATAAAGATGTTGTAGCGTACGTCAATGAACATTATTACGCTGTAAAGTTTAATGCTGAGGGGAACGATGAGGTAACTTACAAAGACCAGACCTTTGGAAACCCAAATTACGATGCTACAAAAGCCAACAGACGAAATAGCGCACACGAGTTTTCAAGATTTTTAAAAGTTAGAGCCTATCCAACAATGGTGTTTTTTGATGAGGAAGGTGGATTTATCTCGCCTATTCAAGGGTATTTAAAACCACAGCAACTGGAGTTGTATTTAAAATTATTCAAAAGTGATGAGCATAAAGAAATGACGACCCAAGAACAGTTTAATGAATATTACAAAGCGTTTAAACCTGAGTTTAAGGAATAAAAAAAGATTATTTTATAATAAAAGCTCCCTTTTCATTTGTTTGATGGAAAGGGATT
Organism: Winogradskyella schleiferi; assembly: GCF_013394655.1. NCBI lineage: Bacteria > Pseudomonadati > Bacteroidota > Flavobacteriia > Flavobacteriales > Flavobacteriaceae > Winogradskyella > Winogradskyella schleiferi. The sequence continues at coordinate 3,714,890 of NZ_CP053351.1, read as the reverse complement.
TTTTTATACTCACATGTGGCTTTCCACCGTTTTAAATACGATTTGTAATTACTGGCATCGGCTATAATTTGATCAGGTTTTAAACTGTCTATGACTCTATTGAGATTAAGTCTTGGCGAATTTCGCAATAAAATATAATTGGGTCGAAACGAAATGCCTTTATAAACCGCTAAACTATCAATGGCTAATATAATATTGTTCTTATATATATAAACCGATTGTAAACTGTCTGTTGTAATAAGGTCAATAGATTCACCAACTTTGTAGTTTTTAATGGCTTGATTTGACTGGAACTGAACCGAATCCAAATTATGGAATAAGGTTAATTTGTTGTTCGTTTTTATACCAATCATCGAAAACCGACTCTTATTAAAAATAACAAGCGCCTCATATTGAGTTTGCTGTTTGTTATAAAAGTAAACACCTTGAAGTCCAATTATTGCGATTAAGCTCATTGCTGTCCACTTAAAATTTCGGAATTTATAAACTTGAATCAAAGCTAACACTATAAGATAGGAAACTATAACTTGAAGCAGCGTAAACGGAATGTCTCTAAAAAGAAAGCTTTCAAATTGAGCAACCCATGCGATAAAGTTATTCAAACTATCAATGATAAAACTATAGATGTCCACAATTGGTTTGGGTAAAAATCCAAGGAGTGCAAAGGCAATTACAAGCAATCCAAAACCAAGAATAAGGCCTAAAAACGGAATCACCACTAAGTTCGAAATAAAAAATAAGCCAGGGAACTGATGAAAATAGAATAGACTTATAGGCACCACACCTAATTGTGCAGCTAATGTTACCGTGAAAATTTGCCAAGGTTTATCAAGTATCCAATATTTTGGCTGCCAAAGCTTATAAATAATAGGTTGTACGCTGACAATTCCTAAAACAGCCAGGTAGCTCATCTGGAATCCAACGGCAAACAAAAATGCCGGCTCAACCAATAAAATCACAAATGCTGAAATGACCAATGTGTTATAAATATTTGTACGTCGTTTTAAATGCATCGCAATACTAATAATACTAAACATGGATACAGCTCTGGTTACTGAAGGCGACAAACCAGCTATAATAGCAAAACTCCAAAGTATAGTAACTAATATAAAAGGTCTTATAAAATTCCCATGTTTCAAATAGAGTAGAGGACTAAATATAAAATTAAGAATCCATAAAATAATTCCAACATGCAATCCTGATACGGCCAAAATATGGATAGTGCCAGAATTCACATAATTGTTATAAATGGATTTGTCAATGGTTTGTCGTTGACCAAGCAATAAGGCATTCATAATGCTTAGTGCTTCTTTTTCAAATCCTGCTTCAATAAGTTTTAAATTGATAGTAGTTCTCAAAGCATCAGCATAACCGTAAATAGTAGATTTTGAATCTGAAAGTTGTAAAATAGTAGCCGAATCGAGATAAAGTTGATGATATACCTGCTGCAATTCTAAATACTTACTATAATCAAATTGATAAGGGTTTAATGGTTTTTGAATCACTTTCAGTTCCGATGAGGTTAAGAATAAATCATCAACATTTAGACGTTTTGAAACACTATCTTTTTTAATATTAATCAATAAATGACCAAGTGCTTCCTCATCATTAAATGATTTTACTGCAGCAATATATTTTTCATTATAAGTGTCGGGTTTTAATCGTTCTTTAATTTGGAAAACAATGGTATTATAATTTCCAGAAGAATTGAGATGTATGTAATGTTTAGATCGTAAAGTTTCATCTTGAAGGTGGTATGAAATTATTCCAATTCCAACCATACAAAAGCAAGCTAGAATTCCAAAATAAGGAGAACGGTTGATTTTAGATTTTAAGGCTAACCAATACACACCAATTAATAGCACTAAACCGATGGTTGCATATAAAATCGTATGGAAATCTAACTTTAGATAGTGCGCCAAAAGGATTCCCATAACCAAACAAATGGTCAATTTTATGATGGTAAAATTTAGTAACTTCATAATATAGAGTAAGTTACTAAAAATATTGGTTCGATTTACGTATCGAAATGAATATCTATTTTATACGATTTAATGTCTTGGAATACAAAACAGAACAACTCAAATTGGATTGAATGTCTATCCTAATTTAATTCTTTTATTTTTGAGTTTATCTGAAGAGGAAGTTTGTGTTTAGATAATGAACCATTTGATTCCAAAGTATTAATTGCCTTTAGGTAAAATAGATAGCTGAAAAAATACTCAACGGTATCTAGCGTGCCTTTTAATACGCGATATGTTTTTTGTGATAGACTTATAAAAATCACAACACACGTCTAGCCTGCACAAAAGAGAAGTACCAATATTTTTCTGCCAAAGAGGAAATCATCACACCTCTGCTACTAGAAGCATGAATAAACTCAACATTGCCAGTTCTTACATCGGTAACAATGCCAACATGATTTACCTTTCGGCTGTTTTTCTTAGTGGCAAAAAATACCAAATCTCCAACATTTACTTCCTTGATATCTACCCAATCGCCAGTGCCTTGAAGTCCAGATGTGGTTCTTGGTAAGTTAACATTGTGCCTTTTGTAGGTTGTATATATTAAACCCGAACAATCCATACCTTTTTTTGTGGTGCCACCATATTTGTAACGCGTACCGTCAAAAGTTTTGGCGTATTTTACAATGGTTTCTGCTTCGGCTGTAGGTTTTGCTGTCGTATTAACTTTTACAGTATGGGTTTGTCTTTTTTTACTGGAATATGATTTTTTGGATTTGCAGCTGCTGGCAAGTAAGAGAAGAAATAGTATTGGTAATAATTGTTTCATTTTAAAATTCAGAGTTACAGTTTCTCGTTTGATTTTGGCTTTTGCAATTTAGTTTTTGTTATTTGAAATTTTCGACACAATTAATTTAGCAGCATTGTCACTAGCGCCTCTACCTCCGAGTTTCTTCTCTAGTTCATAATAATCTAAAAACAATTGTTCTCTTTTTTTAGTATCTAAAATAGCCGTTAATTCTTTTTTAAGTCGTTTTTTGTTTAAGTCACCTTGAATCAATTCTGTAACCACTTCTCGATCCATGATTAAATTTACCAATGATATATATTTTAAGGTAACTATTCGTTTAGCAATTTGGTACGAAATAGCACTTGCCTTATAGCAAACAACTTGTGGCACTTTAAATAAGGCAGTTTCAAGCGTTGCAGTACCAGAGGTAACTAAAGCAGCTGTGGATATACTCAGCAAATCATAGGTTTTATTCGAAATAAATTTAATGTTTTTCTTCTTTATAAAACCTTTGTAAAATTCAAAATCTTGACTTGGCGCTCCAGCAATAATAAACTGGTAATCTTTAAAATCATCGACCAAACTCAACATCACACCAAGCATTTTAGTGATTTCTTGCTTTCTACTTCCAGGTAATAAAGCTATGATGGGTTGGTCGCTAAGCTGATGGTCTTTTCTAAAATCCCTAACGTCCACTTGAGGTCTATCTGCAATGGCATCAATGAGTGGATGTCCTACAAAATTAACATCATAATCATAAGTTTTATAAAAGTCTTTTTCAAATGGTAGGATGCAATACATAGCATCAATATCGCGCTTTATTTTTTTGACTCTATTTGCTCTAGATGCCCAAACTTGAGGTGAAATATAATAATGAGTTTTAAAATTATGCGCTTTTGCCCATTTAGCAATTCTAAGGTTAAAACCCGAATTATCAATAAAAATAATCACATCGGGCTGAAATGATTTAATATCTTTTTTGCAGAGTTTTATATGGGCAAAGATTTTTCTGATATTTATGGCAACTTCAGCAAAACCCATAAATTGACGTTCTTTATAGTGCATTACCAATTCTCCTCCTACACTTTGCATAAGGTCACCTCCCCAAAATCTAATGTCTGCCTGTTCATCTTGTTTGAACAAAGCTTTCATAAGATTGGAACCATGAAGATCTCCAGAAGCTTCTCCTGCAATGATATAATACTTCATTCTTTACAATACGTTTTTAGGGTTTTTGGCTTCAAATCGTCATTTTTTTAGATTCAAGATTCAAGTTAATTAAAATGTTTTTCAATTCGTAAAAATTAGTCTTGATACTTATAACGTAGCGGTCTCAGAATCATTTTTTAATCATTCAATTTCCAAGTATTCAATGCTTGAATGGTATGGTGGGCTGTTAAATCAAAATGTACAGGAACTACGGAAACATAACCATGCTCCAAAGCCCATTCGTCTGTATCCTCGCCTTCATCCATATTAACAAATTTGCCTGTTAACCAGAAATAATCACGACCCATTGGATTGGTGCGTTTGTCAAATTCTTCTTTCCAATTTGCTCTTGCTTGTCTACAAACTTTAATTCCTTTTATATCTTTTTTCTTAAGATTAGGAAGATTGACATTCAATACCACACCATCTGGCAAGCCATGTTCTAAAACTTGCTTGGTAATAGTTGCTACAAAAGATTTACAGTGCTCAAAATTAGCATTCCAATTATAGTCTAAAAGTGAAAAACCAATGGCAGGAATCCCTTCAATCCCAGCTTCAAGTGCTGCACTCATGGTACCAGAATAAATAACATTTATTGAAGAATTAGAACCATGATTAATACCTGAAACACAAATATCTGGCCGTCTTTCTAAAATTTCATTAACAGCAAGTTTTACACAGTCTGCTGGAGTTCCAGAACAACTATATTCAGGTTGTTTACCGTCAATGGTCACTTTCTCCATATGTAAGGTGGAATTAATGGTTATGGCGTGTCCCATGGCACTTTGCGGACTATCTGGTGCCACCACCACTACATCTCCGATGGTATTCATTACGGAAATTAAGGTTCTGAGACCTGGTGCTGTGATGCCATCATCATTGGTAACTAAAATTAAGGGTCGTGTGGACATTTCGGACAAAAGTTTAAGGTGATGTAAAAATACTAAAAATGCTTGTGTAATAAAGGTATTAATAGGTTTAACAAAAAATTAGTGCCTTGTTTTTTTATGGCACGGTTTTTTCTTCTATTTTAGTGAAATATTGAAAGCCTACTAAATAACAATTTGATAAAAAGAAAAATGCGCCAAGCCTTTTTATTGTTTTCAATGGAACATTGTATGTAAAATGCACCGAGCCTTGTTACTGTTTTCAATTGGAACACTGTTTATCAAAGGCGAACACATTTTTACCGAATTAATAAAATAAAAAAAGAAAAATGAAAGGGAATTATAAGTTTTTACTGCTGGCATTGTTGATTGCATTTGCCTCATGTAGCTTTACAAGCAAAAAATTTGAAGATCCAGATAAAGATAAGTTGCTTATACAGCTTATAACGTATCTGTTAGATCAAGGTCATTTTGACCCAAAAGATATTAATGATGGTTTTTCATCACATGTGTTTGATACTTATTTAGATAATATCGATCCATTTAAACGCTATTTTTATGCATCGGACATTAAGGAGTTCGAAGCATACAAGAATAATATTGATGATCAAATCAAGGCCTACGATGTGTCATTCTTTAATCTAACACACGAGCGTTTATTGCAACGAATTGCAGAATCGAAGACTATTTATTCTGATATTTTAGAAAAACCTTTTGATTTTTCGAAAGAAGAGGACTATAATTCGGACTATGAAAAATTAGCCTATGTAAATAATAAGCAAGAAATGAAAGAGCGTTGGAGACAGCAGCTAAAGTTTTCAACCATTGCGAATTATGATGATGCCATTGCCCAGAAATTTTCAGAAAAAGAAGACGCTGAAAAGTCCAAAACTGTTGAAAAAAAATCTAAGAAAAAGATAGAATCTGAAGCAAGATTAGCAACCAAAAAGTCATTGGATGAGCTTTACGATTATATTGATGATAGAAGACGAGAAGATTGGTTTTCAGTTTATATAAATGCTATTGTTGAAGAATTTGATCCGCATACGTTTTATTTTGCCCCTGATGATAAGGAACGCTTTGATAGAGATATCTCTGGTAAATTTGAAGGGATTGGCGCACGTTTGCAGAAGAAAGTAGATGGTATAGTCGTCAATGAAATTATTAGTGGTGGGCCTGCATGGAGAGCCGATGAATTAGAAGTGGGTGACCAAATATTAAAGGTGAAACAAGAAGATGAAGATGAGCCTATTAATGTAGTCGGTATGCGATTGGATGATGCCATTAAATTTATTAAAGGACCAAAAGGAACTGTAGTGACATTAACTTTAAAGAAAGTAGATGGTACTATTCAGGACATATCTATTAAACGCGATGTTGTAGAGTTAGAAGAAACTTATGCAAAATCGTCTATTGTGGAAAAGGAGGGGAAAACCTTCGGAATTATTAATCTGCCTAAGTTTTACATCAGCTTTGAAGACTATAACGAACGTAATGCCGCTTCAGATATCAAACAAGAAATTTTAAGATTAAAGAAAGAAGGTGTTGAAGGTTTAGTAATGGATTTAAGAAATAACGGTGGCGGCTCGCTACAGACCGTTGTAGATATTGCTGGTCTGTTTATAGAGGAAGGACCAGTGGTACAAGTAAAAACTACTGGTGAAGCAAAAGAAGTCCTTAGTGATAGAGACAAATCCATTGTTTGGGATGGCCCTTTAGTTATTCTCGTGAATGAACTGTCTGCTTCTGCTTCGGAGATTTTAGCTGCTGCAATGCAAGACTATAAACGTGGTATCGTCATTGGTAGTAAACAAACTTACGGTAAAGGAACAGTTCAAACTGTTATGGATTTAAACCGAATGGTAAGAAATAATACCCAAGGTGATATGGGTGCCTTAAAATTTACTACTCAGAAATTTTATAGAATAAATGGCGGCTCAACGCAATTAGAAGGCGTAAAGAGTGATGTCGTTGTACCAGACCGTTATAGTTATATTAATATTGGAGAAAAAGATCAAGAAAATCCATTGCCATGGGATAAAATAGATGCAGCCGATTATGAGGTTTGGGGAGATTATTTTGATTATGATACTACGATTAGTAAGAGTAAAGCGCGTATGGCGGCTAATGAGCAATTAAAGCTTATTGATGCCAATGCGCAATGGGTCAAGAAAATCAGAGATCGTGAAACCTATTCGTTAAACTATGATGATTATAAGAAGGAAATGGAGATCAATGAGGAAGAAGCAAAACGTTTTTCAAAGCTTTCAGAATATCAGACAGATTTAACATTCAGTTCTTTGCCTTACGAGCTAAAATTAATGGATGAAGATTCCGTTTTAATGGAAAAACGTAACCGTTGGCACAAGGCTTTAGCCAAAGATGTTTATGTTGAAGAAGCTATAAATGTGCTTCACGATTTAAAGATGACCTATGCTATAAAAAACAAGGTTGCTAATTCTGATTCTGTGAAGAATTAAAGTAAAGATGAGTTCATTATCAAATTTAGCGCTTCAAAAGTTTAAAAAGAACTTTTGGGGCGTTTTTAGTTTGTGCATTATTGGCAGTATTGGATTGATTTCCATTTTTGCCTATCTATTTGCACCAGATGCTTCAAAAAATGCGAACCAGATGCACTTGGCCATTCATTCTAAATCACCAGGTTTTGAAGTTCAAATGTTGACCATCCCTTCAGGAATTGAATCGAAGCAAAACGTCTTTTCAAAATTATTCTTCGGAAAAGATAATACAGATACTGAAATTCCAATTCAATCTTTTGAGGTTAAAAATGAGGTTTTACATTACGTGGAATATGCTTCTGATGGATTAGAAGGTCTTGAAAAACAAATCGAATTATCAAGATTCCCGAATTCAAATTATAAAGATTACATAGATAATAGAAGCTTCGTTTTCGGAACAGATAAATACGGAAGGGATTATTTAAGCCGAATTTTAATCGGCTCGCGCATCTCGTTTTTTATTGGTTTTGTGGCTGTTTTTATTTCATTGATTGTTGGTCTTTTAATGGGAAGTTTAGCGGGTTATTATGGAGGCAAGATAGATGCATTTATCATGTGGGTTATCAATATCACATGGTCCATTCCTACATTATTATTGGTTATTGCCATAACCTTGGCTTTAGGAAAAGGCTTTTGGCAAGTGTTTATTGCTGTAGGTTTAACCATGTGGGTAGAAGTGGCAAGAGTGGTGCGCGGACAAATTATTAGTGCCAAGGAAATGCAATATGTAACTGCAGCTAGAGCATTGGGATTTAACGATTATCGGATTATCACAAAACATATTTTACCTAATATTTTTGGCCCTTTAATAGTCATATCTGCCGCGAATTTTGCGGCTGCCATTTTAATAGAAAGCGGACTCAGTTTTTTAGGGATTGGCGCACAACCACCAATGGCAAGTTGGGGCGCGATGATAAAAGACCACTACAATTATATTATTCTTGGGAAACCGTATCTAGCCCTAATTCCAGGAATTTGTATTATGTTACTGGTTATGGCTTTTATGTTAGTTGGGAATGCGTTGCGTGATGCATTGGATGTGAAGTCTTAATTAATTGACTGTCATTTCAATTTTTAATTAGTTTTCGATTTCAACTTCTCAATCTCATCATTTGTAGCTTGTATGAAGCCTAAAACTTCTTCTTGCCCAATGCCTTTAGAAGATGAGGTCACGAAATAAGGAGGTAACTCTTCCCAAGTTTTTAGTAACACTTCACAGTAGGCTTCCACATGGCGTTCAATGGCCTTAGGTTTCAATTTGTCGGCTTTGGTAAAAATAATCGCAAACGGAATGCCACTTTCGCCCAAATACTGCATAAACTCTAAATCTATAGGTTGCGGTTTGTGTCTAATATCTACAAGCACAAAAGCCGAAAGTAATTGCTGGCGTTGTTCAAAATAATTGGTAATAAATTTCTGGAATTTCTTTTTAGAAGATTTTGAAACACGCGCATAGCCATATCCAGGCAAATCTACCAAGTACCAATTGTCATTTATGATAAAATGATTGATTAACTGCGTTTTCCCAGGCCGTCCAGAGGTTTTAGCTAAACTTTTTCTGTCGGTAAGCATGTTGATCAATGATGATTTCCCAACATTACTTCGTCCAATAAAAGCATATTCAGGTAAATTATCCTTAGGACATTTTGCCACTTCAGAATTACTAACTACAAATTCGGCTGATTTTATTTTTCCCATTTTTAGTTCCCACGAATGAGGGAATCTCGTTTAAGTTCAACTTAGTTTTACATGAAGCCAATGCGACAAATAAAACGACATCAAGTTAAAATGCTAGAAGCGCGTTTTAACCAGTTTTACTTTGTGACTCTGCGGCTTTGCGAGTTTTTTTCTTAAAACCCACGCTTATCAAGCCACTCACTCAAAATCTCATTAAATTCATCAGGATGTTCCATCATTGCGGCATGACCGCATTTGTCAATCCAATGCAATTCAGAATCTGGTAATAAATCATGAAATTCTTCTGCAACTTCAGGAGGCGTCACGGTGTCATTTTTTCCCCAAATAATACAAATCGGTGTGTTCATTTTAGGTAAATCCTTAGCCATATTGTGTCTTATGGCACTTTTGGCAATCGCTAAAGTTTTTACAAGTTTATTACGGTCGTTAACGGTTTCGTAAACTTCATCTACAATTTCTTTGGTCGCCACTTTAGGGTCGTAAAAGACATCCTGAGCTTTCTTTTTTATAACCTCATAATCGCCACGTTTGGTATAACCGCCACCCATCGCGCTTTCATAAAGTCCAGAGCTACCCGTAATAATAAGTGCTTTAACTTTTTTAGGATTAAGTTTTGTGTAATACAAGCCAATGTGTCCACCAAGGGAGTTGCCTAAGATAATCACCTCGTCTAGTCCTTTAAACTCAATGAAATCTTTTAGGTATTTAGCGAAACTTTTGACATTAGTTTTCAATAAGGACATCGTGTAAATAGGCAATTCAGGAATAATAACTTTGTAGCCTTTTGCGCCAAAATGTTTAGTTACGGCATCAAAATTACTCAATCCGCCCATCAAGCCATGCAACACAATTATTGGTGTGCCTTCGCCTTCTTCAATATATCTAAATTCCTTTTCTTTTTTTAAAAGGTGTGCCATGTGCAAGTTAGTGCTAGTGTGTTAAAAACAAATATAACCAAATCCTTTAGAATATAAATAATATGGAAAAAATATCGATTTATTTATACAAAGCATTTTGAAGTTTGTGATGTTAACTATTCCCACTTACAGACCCTTCGATTAAATGTTGAATTCATTGATGTAGAAATACTTCTTACACATTTTAATCAAAAACTTATCAACAAATGTGGTAAAATGTGGTAAAATGTGGTGTTTTTTTCAATATATTTGAATCTTAATCGTTGAAGTGGTAATTAAAACAGATTGAATTCATTTATAGGAACATACGAATGTAAAGCGGATGCCAAAGGAAGGCTAATGATACCTGCCGTGCTTAAAAAGCAGTTGTCATCGGCTTTACAAGATGGTTTTGTTTTGAAGCGTGCTGTTTTTCAACCGTGTTTAGAGTTGTATCCTATGTCTGAATGGAACAAAATGATGGAGAAGATTAACAAACTCAATCGTTTTAAGAAAAAGAACAATGATTTTATCAGACGCTTTACGGCTGGAGTTAAAATGGTTGAAGTAGACAGTACTGGACGATTATTGATTCCGAAGGATTTAATCAGCTTTTCAGGTATAAGCAAACAAGTGGTTTTGGCTTCTGCAGTGAATATTCTTGAAATCTGGGATAAGGATAAATACGAACGAGCTATTGATGATGCGGCTTCAGATTTTGCGGATTTGGCCGAAGAGGTAATGGGACAAGAGGAGGAAGACAATGGATTATCATAATGCAGTTTTACTGAAGGAAACGGTTGATGGTTTAGCAATTAAACCAAATGGTGTTTATGTCGATGTCACTTTTGGAGGCGGCGGACACAGTCGTGAAATTTTATCGCGATTAGGACCAAACGGGAAATTATACGCTTTTGACCAAGACAAAGACGCATTGGCAAATTCTATTGATGATGAGCGATTTGTACTCATCAATGAGAATTTCAGGTTTGTAAAACGATTCTTAAGGTTTTATGGCGTGAAAGAAGTGGATGGTGTTTTGGCGGATTTCGGAGTATCATCGCATCAGTTCGACGTTGCGGAACGTGGTTTTTCCACGCGTTTTGAAGCCGATTTAGATATGCGAATGGACCAAGATAGTAAGCTATCGGCTTTTGAAGTGGTTAATAAGTATGACGAAGAGCAGCTTAGAGCGGTTCTATTTCAATATGGTGAATTAAGACAAGCACCAGCAATGGCAAGAGTAATTGTTGATGCACGAAAGGATGGCGAAATAAAAACGAGCGAACAATTGAAAGCAGTTTTAAAGAAATTCTTGAATCATCAAAAAGAGAATAAGGTGTTGGCACAAATATATCAAGCCATCCGGATTGAGGTCAATCAAGAAATTGAAGTTTTAAAAGAATTACTACTTCAAATGCCTGAAATCCTTAAAGAAGACGGTCGCTTAAGTTTCATCTCATACCATTCATTAGAAGATAGATTGGTAAAACGCTTCATTCGAAATGGTTTATTTGAAGGTGAGCCAGTACGGGATGTATTCGGAAACTTTGAAGTGCCTTTAAAAAAAGTCGGAGGATTAATAGTGCCTTCAAAAGAAGAAATAAAAGCTAATAACAGAGCTCGAAGTGCAAAACTAAGGGTTGCTGAAAAAATATAATTGAAAATGGAGACTGAATTTAGTCTTTAGGTGAAGTAAATGGTGGCTAGCGTTGGTCGCTGAGCGAAGTCGATGTGAGTCGAAGCCACGTCGAACAAAAAAATAGATTCCTGCTTTCACAGGAAGTAAGATGAAAAATAATATATACCACATATTAAGAGGCAAGTTTCTAATCAGCGATGATTCGTTCAAAAATTGGCGCATCATCATTTTGATTTCGGTTTTGGCGATCATCATGATAGCGAGTTCGCACAAAGCAGATCAAAAAGTCTATGAAATCGCAAAACTGACGAATGAAGTAAAGGAATTGCGTTCTGCATTTGTGGATAAAAGAGGGCAGCTGATGCAACTGAAAAAAGAGTCTTTTGTCGAAGCAGAAATGAAAGAAAAAGGAATTGGGATTTCCTTAAACCCACCAACAAAAATAATAGTAAAAACACAGCAACAAGATCAGTAGGCTTTGGCAATAACAGAGAAGAACATATTAAAAAGATTATACTTCGTGGCAGGCAGCTTGTTTGTGTTTGCCATCGCTGTGGTGTTTAAGCTGGTTGATATTCAGTTTGTTCAAGGCGATGCATACCGAGCTCTTGCGGAAAAAAGTACTACACGGGATTTTCCTATTCCTGCAAATCGCGGTAATGTGTACTCGGCTGATGGTAGTTTGTTGGCGACTTCGATTCCTAAATATGATATTAGAATAGACGCCATCCAAGCGAAGGAAGCCACTTTCGAAAAATATATTAATGCGCTAGCGGATTCACTTCATGTCTATAAAGGAAAGCCGGTTTCTTATTACAAAAATGTGATTCGAAAAGCCAGAAAAAACAAAAACAGATATTTTCTATTAGCACGAAATATTAGCTATTCCGACTATATCCGAATGCGCAATTTCCCTTTGCTCAATCTTGGCGCTATTAAAGGCGGTCTAATAGTAGAACAAACCACACGGCGTGAGCATCCAATGGGAGGCATTGCAGAACGAACAATTGGATATGAGCGGCAAGATGAAGATGGAAATTATACAAGGCCAGGCATTGATGGTGCATTTGGCGTTAAATATTTACAAGGCAAAAATGGCAAGCGTCGTAAACAGAAAATTGGCAATGGTCAATGGAAACCCATAGCAGATTACGACCAGGTAGAACCGAAAGATGGTTACGATGTTTACACGACCATTGAAGTGAATATTCAAGATATAGCACATCATTCATTATTAAGACAATTAGAACTTTACGAAGCTGATCATGGCTGCGTGGTGGTTATGGATGTGAAAACAGGAGAGATAAAAGCCATTTCTAACTTAGGAAGAAACAAAAAAGGCAACTATTATGAACGGTTGAATTACGCTGTTGGCGAAAGTCATGAGCCAGGCTCAACATTTAAGGTAATGGCTATGATGGCAGCTTTGGAAGATAAGGTCATTGATACAGCAACTGTTGTTGATACCAAAAAGGGACGAAAGAAATTTTATGGTCGGTACATTACTGATTCTGGTAATGGTTATGGCGAAATCTCAGCGGCAAGAGCTTTAGAGGTGTCTTCAAATATTGGTATGGCAACTATTATTGACGATCATTATGCTAAACAGCCTGAAAAATTCTTAAACCGTTTGAGTTCATGGCGACTCGATAAACCTTTGGGTGTTGCTATTATTGGCGAAGGAAAACCAGATATTCCGAAGCCTGGTGCTTCCAATTGGAGTAGAAATGCTTTGCCGTCCATGGCTTATGGCTACAATCTGGAAATGACACCATTACAGACCTTGGCGTTTTACAATGCCATTGCAAATGATGGCGAATTGATAAAACCACGTTTTCTTAAATCCGTAAAGTCATTCGACAAGAATATTGAAGTGTTTGAAAAAGAAGTGCTTGTTGAAAAATTATGCTCTAACAAAACCTTAGCCGAAATTCAAGATATATTAAAGAACGTCGTTATTCGTGGTACTGGAGAGCGCATGTATTCTGAAACCTTTTCTATGTCTGGTAAAACAGGCACAGCAAGAACGGATTATGCTGACCTTGAAAAATGGTATAAAGATAAAAAGTATGTGTCGTCCTTCGCTGGTTATTTTCCTGCTGATAATCCGAAATATTCTTGCATCGTCGTTATCCATGAACCTAGTACAAAAGTTGGCTACTACGGAGCTGATGTTTCTGGTCCAGTTTTCAAAAGAATTGCACAAAAAATATATACTGATACACCAATTATCGATGCGATTAAAACACTCGATTTTCAAAATAAGTTAGTTGAAGAAGATTTCGAAAGCTATTTCGAAAATGCCCGAAAATACAAGGAATTAATGCCAAGTGTAGTTGGCATGCCAGCAATGGATGCGATTGCGTTGTTAGAAAACTTACAAGTTGATGTTAAGGTCAAATTAACAGGAAGTGGTATCATAAAAAAACAATCTGTAGAAAAACATCAAAAATTACAAACTAATCAAACCATCATTTTAGAAGCATCATGATGGTATTGAAAGACATATTATATAAGGTTACAATAAATGCAGTCGTTGGTAGCACTAGCATTACTGTGGGTAAAGTTGAATTCGATTCGCGCCAAATCAAAACCAATGATGTTTTTGTTGCTATTTCCGGAACGCTTACAGATGGTCATAAATTTATAGAAAAAGCCATAAATGATGGCGCAACTGCGATTATCTGCGAAATACTTCCTGAAAATCTTCAGGATAATATCACGTATATAGAAGTGGCGAATTCTAATCAGGCATTGGCTTTTATGGCCAATAATTTCTATGGTCAGCCGTCTGAAAATTTAAAACTAGTTGGCGTTACGGGAACAAACGGTAAGACAACGGTTTCCAGTTTGTTATATCAGTTATTCAAAAAAGCAGGTTATAAAGTCGGACTCTTATCTACCGTAAAAATAATGGTAGATAATACCACTTACAAAGCCACACATACCACACCAGATTCGTTAACCATCAATAAATATTTACAAATGATGAATGATGAAGGTGTCGAGTTTTGCTTTATGGAAGTGAGTTCACACGGCATTCATCAAAGTAGAACAGAAGGTTTAAGGTTTGAAGGCGGTATTTTCACCAATCTATCTCATGACCATTTAGATTATCACGCCACATTCGCAGAATACAGGGATGTTAAGAAAAAGTTCTTTGACCAGTTGCCAAAAGACGCGTTTGCATTATCTAACATTGATGATAAAAATGGTTTGGTTATGTTTCAAAATACTCAAGCCAAGAAATATACTTACGCTCTAAAAAACTATGCCGATTATAGAGCTCAGATTTTAGAAAATGAATTCAGCGGTTTGTTATTAAAGTTGAATGACAATGAATTGTGGACACGATTAATAGGGAGTTTTAATGCTTACAATATTCTTGCTATTTACGGAACAGCCGAGATATTAGGTTTGGACAATGTTGAAATTTTAAGACTCATTAGTGAGCTTGAAAATGTAGCGGGACGCTTTCAGTATTTTATTTCGGAAGAAAAAATCACAGCGATTGTTGATTATGCACATACACCAGACGCCTTAAAAAATGTCTTGGAAACCATAAACGATATCCGAACGAAAAACGAAGAACTTATTACGGTTGTGGGTTGTGGCGGAAACAGAGACAAAACGAAACGACCAAAAATGGCACATATCGCTTCAGCATTAAGTACAAAGGTGATTTTAACAAGCGACAATCCAAGAAACGAAGTGCCTGAAACCATTATCGAAGACATGGAAAAAGGAGTGGAGCCTCAAAATTTCAAAAAAACATTGTCCATAACCGATAGAAAGCAAGCTATTAAAACCGCTTGTCAAATGGCTGGGCCGAAGGATATTATTCTAATTGCAGGAAAAGGACACGAAAATTACCAAGAAATTAAAGGCGAACGCTTTGATTTTGATGATTATAAAATCGTTCAAGAATATTTAAAACAATTGCAGAAGTAGAGCTTGAAATACAAAACAAGTCAATCTGTTGGTTTAAAGAAAAAACTAATAACAACCAAGAATGCTGTATTACCTATTCGAATATCTAGAAGCACAGTTCCAATTACCTGGAGCATCACTTTTTGGGTTTATAACCTTTAGAGCAGCTATGGCAATTATATTGTCGTTGTTAATTTCTACAATATACGGGAAACGCATTATTCGGTTTTTACAAAAACAGCAAGTTGGCGAAACCATTCGTGATTTAGGATTGGAAGGACAGGTTGAAAAAGCAGGGACACCAACAATGGGTGGAATCATCATTATTCTAGCGACATTGATTCCTGTGTTGTTGTTAGCAAAGCTTGAGAATATTTATATCATCCTATTGATTGTCACTACGCTTTGGATGGGAACTATTGGATTTATTGATGATTACATTAAAAAATTCAAAAATGATAAAGAAGGTTTAAAAGGACGATTTAAAGTTTTGGGTCAAGTTGGATTAGGCATTATCGTAGGAGCGACTTTGTTTTTCCATAATGATGTGACTATAAAAGAAAAATTACCAGTTCAGGAACAACGACAATTGTTGGCAGAAAATCCCGATTTACCAGCAGCCAAATTATTTGACATCGAAGAAAAATCAACAAAAACAACAATCCCTTTTGTAAAGGATAATGAGTTTGATTATTCAGATTTAATCACATGGATAAGTCCAGACTTAGAGAAATACGCATGGCTAGTATTTATTCTAGTTAGTATCATCATCATCACGGCAGTTTCAAATGGTGCCAATCTCACGGATGGAATCGATGGACTTGCGGCAGGAACATCAGCCATAATTGTATTGACCTTAGGAATTTTTGCTTGGGTGTCAGGGAACATAGTTTTCTCGGAGTACTTAGATATTATGTATATCCCAAGAGTTGAAGAGATTACTATTTATATCGCTGCATTCGTAGGTGCATTAATTGGTTTTCTGTGGTACAATACCTATCCAGCGCAAGTATTTATGGGAGATACTGGAAGTTTAACTATTGGTGGAATTATCGCTGTAATCGCTATTGCAGTGAGAAAAGAATGGTTGATTCCTGTGTTATGTGGCATTTTCCTAGCCGAAAATTTATCAGTGATAATGCAAGTCAGCTATTTCAAGTACACCAGAAAAAAGTTTGGTGAAGGTCGACGTATTTTCAAAATGTCGCCTTTACATCATCACTATCAAAAATCAGGCTATCACGAAAGTAAGATTGTAACCCGCTTTTGGATTATTGGAATTTTATTGGCAATAATTTCAATTGTCACCTTAAAAATTAGATAAGTATTGTAATCCTGCATGGTTTCAAAAACCTTGTAGGTCTTTGAGATAATGAATAAAAAAAATAAAATCCAGCAGAGTGAGAAGTCCTTCCCTTCTGGGGAGGGATTTAGGAAGGGGCTGCTTTTAGTAATTCTTGGTGGAGGCGAAAGCGGAGTAGGAACAGCATTACTCGGAAAAGCAAAAGGATTCAAAGTTTTTGTATCAGATAAAGGTAAGATTAAGCAAAAATATAAAGACGTTCTTTTAAATAATGAGATTGAATTTGAAGATGAACAGCATACAGAATCAAAAATTCTGAATGCAGACATCGTCATGAAGAGTCCTGGTATTCCAGAAAAAGTAGCATTGGTAAAACGCATCCGAGAAGCAGGAATCAAAGTTGTTTCTGAAATCGAATTTGCTTCAAAATTTACAGATGCCACATTAGTAGCGATAACAGGAAGCAATGGTAAAACCACAACAGCAACGTTGACGCATCATTTGATAAAGCAAGAATTAGATGTGGGATTGGCAGGAAATATTGGAGATAGTTTTGCAAAGCAAATTCTGGAGAAAAACCATGAGAATTATGTGTTGGAAATTAGCAGTTTTCAATTGGACGATATAATCGATTTTAAACCAAAAATAGCTGTTTTAACCAATATCACGCCAGACCATTTGGATCGGTACGATTATAAGTTTGAAAACTATATCGCTTCAAAATTTAGAGTAGTCGAGAATCAAACAAAAGACGATTATTTCATATATGATGCCGATGATGAGGTCATTTCAGAGTATATGAAAACGCATCAAATTCAATCCAAAAAATTACCTTTTTCATTAACAAAAGTTATTGAGCAAGGCGCCTATTTAGACGACAATAAGATAATAATAACAATAGATAACAATCAAATCATTATGCCAACAAATAATTTAGCATTAGAAGGAAAACACAACGTGAAAAACGCAATGGCAGCTTCTACTGTTGCGCATTTACTGAAAATCAGAAAGCAAACCATTCGTGAAAGTTTAGAAAATTTTCAAGGCGTGGAGCATCGTTTAGAGCACGTATTAAAAATTAATAAAGTGCAATACATCAACGACTCAAAAGCGACGAATGTAAACGCTACTTATTTCGCATTGGAAAGTATGGACGCACCAACGGTTTGGATAGTTGGAGGTGTAGACAAAGGCAATGAATATAAAGAGTTGTTTCCATTTGTAAACGAAAAAGTAAAAGCCATCATCTGTTTGGGTGTAGATAATGCAAAGTTGATGGAATCATTCGGAAAAATGGTAGATGTGATTATTGAGACACAATATATGAGCGAAGCGGTAAAAATCGCCTACAAATTGGCCAAAGCAGGAGATAACGTCTTGTTATCGCCAGCTTGTGCGAGTTTCGATTTATTCGAAAATTATGAAGATAGAGGACGTCAGTTTAAGAATGCTGTACGTAATTTATAAAAAAATAAAATATGAATTAGGGACTCATCTATAAAAGGTTAAGCATGCAGAATTTATTCAAGCAAATAAAAGGAGATAAAGCCATTTGGGCCATAGTTGCGCTTTTGGCTATATTCTCATTTATGCCTGTTTATAGTGCGGCGAGTAATTTGGCTAATAGTGGGCACACCAATACGTTTTCCTTGTTAGTTAAGCATTTTATGCACTTGCTTTTAGGCTTTATCATTATGTTTGGAATTCATAAAGTACCTTATAAATATTTTCGTGGATTGTCCATGATTATGATTCCAATAGTGTTTGTTTTATTACTGGTTACAATGCTTCAAGGTACTACAATTGATGGCGCCAATGCCAGCCGTTGGATTCAAATTCCTATTGTAAATATGTCATTTCAAACATCAACGTTGGCAGCAGTTGTTTTAATGGTTTATGTGGCGAGGTATTTATCTAAAATCAAGGATAAAGAAATCAAGTTTAAAGAAACAATTTTACCACTTTGGACACCAGTTTTCTTAATTCTGATTCTCATTCTGCCTGCCAATTTCTCAACAACGGCCATCATATTTACCATGATTATGATGTTGGCATTTATAGGTGGTTATCCTCTGAAGTATCTGGGATTAATGTTATTGTCTGGATTTGCAGCATTAGCACTATTTGTATTGGTAGCAAAAGCATTTCCAGAAGCCATGCCAAATAGAGTCGATACTTGGATGAGTAGAATCGAAAATTTTGCCAATGGAGAAGATACGGAAGCCGATTATCAAATTGAAAAAGCAAAAATCGCCATTGCTACAGGAATTACACCTTTGGGACCGGGAAAAAGCGTACAAAAGAACTTTTTACCGCAGTCATCTTCCGATTTTATTTTCGCCATTATTATTGAAGAATACGGTTTGTATGGTGGTTTATTTATTTTGGTTTTATATATGTGGTTATTGTTTAGAATTGTGATTGTGAGTCATAAGTCAGATACAGTATTTGGAAAATTATTGGTTTTAGCCGTTGGCTTGCCAATCGTGTTTCAAGCCTTAATAAACATGGCAGTTGCGGTTGAATTATTTCCGGTTACAGGGCAAACCTTACCATTAATCAGTAGTGGAGGAACATCCATTTGGATGACCTGTTTAGCGATAGGAATTATTCTAAGCGTAAGCGCAAAACGCGAAGAATTAAAAGAACAAGAAGAATCAAATGACAATCCTTTAGCTATTTTAAGTGAGACGATTTGAGTTTTTATTTGTACTACTAAAGTTAGTTGAATGGATTGTCCCCTTGAGGGGACTTTAGGGGTGTTTTTAATGAATAGTGAATTTTAAAAGTTGAAGCAAAATAAGACATATCGATTTATCCTTTCAGGAGGAGGTACAGGAGGACATATTTATCCTGCAGTTGCTATTGCAGACGAATTAAAATCTCGCTACCCAAGTGCCGAATTCCTATTCGTTGGTGCTTCAGACCGAATGGAAATGGATAAAGTGCCACAAGCGGGTTACAAAATCGAAGGTTTATGGATTTCCGGGATTCAACGAAAACTAACATTGAAGAATTTAGCATTCCCTTTTAAGTTAATGAGCAGTTTATTGCGTTCAAGAAAAATTGTAAACACATTTAAGCCTGATGCTGTGATTGGAACTGGTGGTTTTGCAAGTGGGCCATTATTACAAGTGGCATCTTCAAAAGGAATTCCGAGCTTAATTCAAGAACAGAATTCGTTTCCAGGAATTACAAATAAATTGTTGGCAAAAAAGGTAAATACCATTTGCGTAGCCTATGAAGGTTTGGAAAAATACTTTCCAAAAGATAAAATCAGATTAACAGGAAACCCTATTCGAAAGGATTTATTAGAAGTAAAAGATAAGCTTATAGAAGGGAAGGACGCGTTCAAATTAAAACACAATAAACAGACACTTTTAGTTTTAGGGGGAAGTTTAGGCGCAAGACGAATCAACCAATTAATAGAAGTAAATATTGAGTTTTTTGAAGCTCAAGATATTCAAGTGCTCTGGCAATGTGGAAAATTGTATTATGACCAGTACAAGTCATACAATGATTCAAAAAACATCCAAGTCCACGCGTTTTTAAACCAAATGGATTTGGCTTATGCAGCGGCTGACGTTATTATTTCTAGAGCAGGAGCCATTTCTGTTTCAGAATTATGCATCGTTGGGAAACCAGTAATTTTCATTCCGTCGCCAAATGTAGCTGAAGACCATCAAACCAAAAATGCAAAATCGGTTGCAGATAAAAATGCAGCTATTTTAATACGGGAAAAAGATTTGGATACTGATTTTCAAAATGAATTTTCAGAATTAATTACAAACGAAGACAAACAAAAAGAATTAAGTAAAAATATTAAAGCCTTGGCATTGGTTAATGCAACAAATGCTATTGTGGATGAGGTTGAGAAATTGTTAAAATAAAAGCCCATCTTCATCTTCCCAGAGGGAAGAAACTGAGACGAAAACAGAAATGAATAGTTATAACGAATATATTAGCAACCGTGAAAAGGCCCTTCCTTCTGGGAAGGGTTTGGGATGGGCTTCTTCCATCTATTTCATCGGCATTGGCGGCATAGGAATGAGTGCTCTAGCACGTTATTTTATCGCCAATGGTAAAGAGGTGGCTGGTTATGACAAAACACCAACTGGAATTACAAAGTCCTTAGAAGATTTAGGAATCGCCATTCATTTTGAGGATGATATTAAAAAGGTTTCAAATGAATTTCTGAACCCTGAAAACACATTGATTATATATACACCAGCAATTCCTAAAAATCACGATGAATTCAACTATTTTAAGGAGAACAATTTCAAAATTTTAAAACGCTCTACTGTTTTAGGCGAAATTACAAAGCAAACCGTTTGTTTGGCAGTTGCTGGTACACATGGAAAAACAACAACGACCAGTATTTTAGGCCATCTATTGAATGTTTGTGACGTACCTGTGACAGCATTTTTAGGTGGGATAAGTGAGAATTATAATTCTAATTTAATAATAAACGGCACCGAAGTTACGGTGGTTGAAGCTGACGAATTTGATCGTTCGTTTTTAACCTTGTCACCAGATTTGGCATGCATTACATCAATGGATGCTGACCATTTGGATATTTACGGAAATGCCGATGAATTGATTAAAACCTTCAAGGATTTTTTAGAACGTATAAAACCAAACGGGAAATTATTTGTAAAAAACGGTTTGCCATTAAAAGGCATTACCTATGGAATTGAAGATGAGTCTGATTATAGTGCCCAAAATATAAGTATTGAAAATGGCAGTTATGTGTTTGATATAAACACACCGAATGGTATCTATAAAAATTTCAAATTCAGTTTGCCAGGAAGGCATAATCTATCAAATGCAATAGTTGCATTGGCAATGGCTGCAGAATATGGATGTTCTTTTGATGAATTAGCTAGAGGCTTAGAATCTTACAAAGGCGTAAAACGCAGATTTACCTATCAAATTAAAACCGAAGATTTTGTGTTTATAGATGATTACGCGCATCATCCGGAAGAAATCAATGCCGTACATCAAGCGGTTAGGGAAATGTATCCTAATAAAAAAGTGTTAGCGATTTTTCAGCCACACCTATTCAGTCGAACTAAGGATTTTAGTGATGGATTTGCAGAAAGTCTTTCAAAATTCGATGAAATATTGCTTTTAGATATTTATCCAGCAAGAGAAATACCCATTGAAGGTGTGACTTCAAAATGGTTATTAAATAAAATTCAAAATTCAAATAAAAAATTAATTCAAAAATCAGAAATAATTGATGAAATCAGAAAATCCAAGGCTCAAATCATTTTGACCATTGGAGCAGGAGATATTGGAGCAGAAGTGAAATATATCAAAGAAGCGTTCCATGTTTAAGACTAATTATAACTTCATAAAAATCATTGGGTTAATTCTAGTAATTGGTTTTTTGTTTGCGTTTTCAAATCAAAGAAACAAAAACAGAATCGTTGGCGAACCTCATATAAAATTCTTAGGCGAAAACGAATTATTCATTACAGATGCGAATGTTAGTAAATTGTTAATACAAAATCTCGAACCTGTTTCAGAACAGCCTAAAGAAATTATAGATTTGAACAAATTAGAATCTGCCCTGAATTCTAACCCAATGATAAAAGAAGCGGAAGTGTATATGTCAGTAAACGGTACGCTTTCAGCTGAAATTGAACAGAAACGACCTATTGCAAGAGTGAACACTAATGCATCGTATTATATAGATGACGAAGGTGGCTATATGCCTTTGTCCTATAATTATGCGGCAAGAGTGCCACTTGTTACTGGAAATATTGAGAAAAATAAGCTCGAAACGGTCTTTCAATTTGCAAAAGCTGTGGATGAAGATGATTTCTTAAAGAAATATGTCATTGAGATTCGTCAGAACGACGACAATACCATTGATTTTAAAATTCGAAAAAGTGATTTTACGGTCCATGTTGGATCTTTAAATCAACTCGAAAAAAAGATAAATAATTTTAAGGCGTTTTACCAAAAGGCTTTAAAAGACCAAATTTTAGATAACTATGCATTAGTGAATTTAAAATTTGACAAACAAGTTATTTGCACCAAAAAGTAAACCATGGACAAACAAAATATTTCGGTAGGTCTAGATATAGGAACCACAAAAATTGTGGCCATGATTGGTCGCAAGAACGAGTACGATAAAGTTGAGATTTTAGGTTTGGGAAAGGCTAAAAGCATGGGTGTGCATCGTGGTGTGGTTAACAACATTACCCAAACTATTCAGTCCATTCAACAAGCGGTTCAGGAAGCAGAAGCTGCTGCATCAGAAAAAATTGAAGATGTAACCGTTGGTATCGCAGGTCAGCATATTCGAAGTTTACAGCATAGCGATTATATCACGCGCCCAAATTCGGATATGGTCATTGATGAGGAGGATATTGACCGTTTAATCAATCAAGTGCATAAATTGGTCATGTTGCCTGGTGAAGAAATTATTCACGTTTTACCTCAGGAATTTAAGATTGATGGTCAAGCTGAAATCAAAGAGCCGATAGGGATGTATGGTGGACGATTGGAAGCTAATTTTCATGTGGTTGTTGGCCAAGTATCATCAATCCGAAATGTTGGCCGTTGTATAAAAAGTGCAGGATTAACGCTTGAAGGTATTACGTTGGAGCCTTTAGCTTCAGCAAATGCAGTACTGAGTCAAGAGGAGAAAGAAGCTGGTGTGGCGTTGATTGATATAGGAGGTGGAACGACGGATTTGGCGGTTTTTAAAGATGGAATTATTCGACATACTGCAGTCATTCCTTTCGGTGGAAATGTAATTACCGAAGATATAAAAGAAGGTTGTTCCATTATTGAAAAGCAAGCCGAACTTTTAAAAGTGAAATTTGGTTCGGCATGGCCAGGCGAAAACAAGGATAACGAAATTGTGTCTATTCCAGGATTAAGAGGAAGGGAACCAAAAGAAATTACATTGAAGAATTTGTCTAAAATTATTCACGCAAGGGTTGTGGAAATTATAGAACAAGTTTATGTTGAAATAAAAAATTACGGTCACGAAGAGCAAAAGAAGAAACTGATTGGTGGAATTGTTTTAACAGGCGGAGGAAGCCAATTGAAACATTTGAAGCAATTAGTAGAATATATTACGGGAATGGATACCAGAATAGGATATCCTAATGAGCATTTAGCAGGAGATAGTGATGAAGATATTGCAAGTCCATTGTTTGCCACAGCAGTTGGTTTGGTGATGGACGGCTTAAAACGCCAAGAACGAAAAAAGGCAGAAGCGATTGAAGAGGAAATGATTATTCAGAATGAAGCCGAGGAATTGTCAGAGCCAGAAATAGAAGAAAGAGTAGAAGAGAAAGTAAAAGAGCGTCGTTCATTTTTAGATAAGTTAACGGAGCGTGTAAAGGATTTTTTGGATAATGCCGAATAAAGCAATTATCCAAACCATAATTAAAATAGAATTGAAAACCCATAATCATAATTATCATGAGTAATAGCAACGAATTTGGAAATATTTCATTTGATTTGCCAAAGCATCAATCGAACGTCATCAAGGTTATTGGTGTCGGTGGAGGTGGAAGCAACGCCATCAATCACATGTTTCAGCAAGGTATAAAAGGCGTTGATTTTGTCATTTGTAACACTGATTCACAAGCGCTTCAAAGTAGTGGAGTTCCAAATAAAATTCAATTAGGTGTTGCCTTGACTGAAGGTTTGGGAGCTGGTGCTAATCCAGATGTTGGAGAAGAAGCAGCGATTGAAAGTTTAGAAGACATTCGCAGAATGTTGGACACCAATACAAAAATGATATTTATCACAGCAGGAATGGGCGGCGGAACAGGAACTGGAGCTGCACCAATCATTGCGAAAATGGCGAAAGAACTCGATATTCTTACCGTCGGAATTGTAACGATGCCATTTCAGTTTGAAGGTAAAATGCGTAATGCTCAAGCCCAACGAGGTATCGAAAAATTGCGTTCGCATGTAGACTCTCTGGTGGTGATAAACAACAATAAATTACGTGAAGTTTACGGAAACCTTGGTTTTAAAGCCGGTTTCTCTAAAGCAGACGAAGTATTATCTACCGCATCTCGAGGAATTGCAGAAGTCATCACACATCACTACACACAGAATATTGATTTACGTGATGCTAAAACCGTATTGAGCAATAGTGGAACCGCGATTATGGGTTCAGCAACAGCTTCGGGCCAGACAAGAGCGCAAGAGGCTATTATGAGTGCATTGGATTCGCCATTACTTAACGATAATAAAATCACAGGAGCTAAAAACGTATTGTTGCTCATCGTTTCCGGTTCCCAAGAAATTACTATTGATGAAATCGGGGAAATCAACGACCACATTCAAAACGAAGCAGGTCATGGTGCAAACATCATTATGGGTGTTGGCGAAGATGACGATTTACAAGAATCGATTTCAGTAACTATTATCGCTACAGGATTTGATATGGATCAGCAGAATGAAATTTCCAACACTGAAACCAAAAAAGTGGTTCATGCCTTGGAAGAAGCTCCTGAAACAGGAATCAGTACGCAAGAAAAAGATCCAGCCATCATTACGCCAGATATCGTTTTAGAGAAAGAAAAGGAAGTGCCAA
Source organism: Winogradskyella schleiferi (assembly GCF_013394655.1). NCBI lineage: Bacteria > Pseudomonadati > Bacteroidota > Flavobacteriia > Flavobacteriales > Flavobacteriaceae > Winogradskyella > Winogradskyella schleiferi. Next base: position 3,689,477 of record NZ_CP053351.1, on the reverse strand, counting down.
TTGTTCGTCATACATTGCTTGAGGATGAGGACGAAGAGGGAAAAATTAAAGCTAAAGCTGAAGAGCATAAAGGCACAGATTTAATCGCGACTACAGACTTCTTAAAGAACATGAACGTTGTTTATGATGAAGTATTAGATAAAAAACATGAACCTTTAGTTGAGCCAGAAGATTTTGTGATTACACCCATTGTAAATAAAGCGGAGACAATTGAAGAAACACCAGAAGAACAAATTACGTTCTCATTCGATTTACCCTTAGCTAACAAAAAAACTGAACAAGAGGAAGCACCAAAAGCTGAAGAAGAAAAAATGTTCTTTAGTTTAGAGGAAGAGGTAAAAGACATAGATGTCAATCAGCCTGTTGAGATTATTGCAGTAACAGAAGTCAATGAGAAAGGCGAAAAACGCTATGCCTTAGATGATTTTGAAACCTTTGAATCGTCTATTAATACTAAAAAGGAAAAAACAGAAACAAAAGAAGAAATTGTTTTTGAAAAGAAAACGATTCCTACAGACGAAACTGTTGAAGCTCCTGAAGAGATTGACCCAATGAACAGTCCAATCTCTGAGATGCTTATCGCTCGTGCCGATGAGCGCAGAAGAAAAATGAAAGATTTCAATTATAAATTCAATGATGCCAAAGTAAACGAAATCGAAAAAGTACCTGCTTACAAAAGACAAGGTGTTAACCTGGAAGATGCGCAGCATTCTTCTGAAACCAAAGCTTCTAGAATGTCTGTCGGAACAGATGAAAATGACGACATTCAGTTAAGAAGTAATAATTCTTTTTTACACGATAATGTAGATTAATAGCAAGTTTAACTATTGTGTTTAAACACTAATGTCGAGCCCAAAAAGTTTCCCAGCTTTTTGGGTTTTTGTATATAAGGGTCTTATTTTTGTTGTAATTTCAAATGATAAATGGTACAAATCTTATGTGTCGAGAGCGAAACTTTTCACTATCTTCGCACTTCATAAATAGAATCAAATTATGAGCTTACAAGTCGAAATAATGACTGCTATGAAAGCAGCAATGAAAGACAAAGACCAAACAGCCTTAGCGGCTTTAAGAGCTGTAAAATCAGAAATTTTATTAGCGCAAACCTCAGGTACACAAGAGGGTTTGTCCGAAGATGAAGAAATAAAAATATTATCCAAGTTGGTAAAACAACGTAAGGATAGTGCTGCTATTTTTTCGGAACAAAACCGAAACGATTTGGCTGAGCCAGAATTGGCACAAGCAGAAGTTATCAGTCAGTTTTTACCTGAGCAATTGTCTGAGGAAAAGATTTCCGTCGAAGTCATGAAAGTTATCGCTGCAGTTAGAGCTGAGGGTATGAAGGACATGGGAAAGGTTATGGGTATTGTGAGTAAAAAATTAGCAGGTCAAGCAGATGGAAAAACAATTTCTAATATTGTTAAAGCTAAATTGTCATAAATTAAATATAATTAAGATTCCTGCTTACGCAGGAACTATGGCTGCGTAGTTCAACTGGATAGAATATCAGATTTCGGCTCTGAGGGTTGGGGGTTCGAATCCCTTCGCGGTCACGAATAAATCAAAAAGCTGTACGTCAAATCAAGCTCGCTTGAATTTGTAAGTGCAGCTTTTTGATTTTCAAAGCGGAGCTTTAAGGGATCCACAACAATCCTTTAAAGTTTCGTTTATATATAATAAATTATGATAAGCTAGCTTGAGCGTTTTTTTGTTGAAACTATTGTCAAAACGGAGTGTTGAAAGATTCAAAACAATCCTACAGACTACTCTATTTTCCAAGTTTCATTCAAATATTTATTTTCCGTCCTTAGAATTATTCTCAGAAATATTATAATTTAGAACATTAATAAAAATCAAATTAGCTCTTAGAATTCAAAATTTTAAAATAGAGTTTAATGGGGCAAAAATCTTACTCTAAATAAAATAAGCATGTCAAAAAAAGTAAATATAGAAGCAATGATTAACGCAGATTTACAGCAGGTTTGGGATTTCTACACAAATCCAAAACACATAATCAATTGGAATTTTGCGAGCGATGATTGGTGCTGCCCAAAAGCGAGTAACGATTTAAAAGTTGGTGGCAAATACAGCGCAAGAATGGAAGCCAAAGACGGCAGTTTTGGTTTCGATTTTGAAGGTATATATGATGAGGTTGAAGAGAAAAACAAATTAACCTATTCTTTAGAGGATGGCAGACAGTCCACCACGATTTTTGAGAATAAAGCCAATGGAACATTAGTAAAAACTACTTTTGATGCTGAAACCCAAAATTCAATAGACCAACAAAGAGACGGTTGGCAAGCCATTCTTAATAACTTTAAGTCGTATGTAGAAGCTAATTAATAAGTTTGAAAATGGCAGATAAAGCAAAAGCAATAGATGCTTATATTTCAAGATTTCCTGCGGACAAACAAGAGATTTTAAAAAACGTCAGAGACGTCATTCGTAAAGCTGCACCAAATGCTGAAGAAATCATCAACTATGATATTCCCACGTTTGTTCTCCATGGAAATCTGGTACATTTTGGTGGCTTTAAAAAGCATTTGGGATTTTATCCCACACCTTCAGGAATTTCCGAATTTACCAATGAACTTTCAGAATATATAACCGCCAAAGGGTCTGTAAAATTTCTCTATACCAAACCCATTCCTTACGAACTAATTGGAAAGATAACTCAGTTTAGAGTTAAGGAACAGCTGGAAGAATAAAATAATCTTCATTTACTTTTTTTCTTTCGGCTTTTATCCCAATAAACATAAATACCAAAAGCCACAAGACATACAATCGATCCCCAAAGTAAACTAGATTTTAAACTGTCCGTGTTTTCGCCAACAATGGCAATAAAAATTGTTAGTGGTAAAATTCCAATGAGTGTAGCTCCAATAAATCGCCAATAACCCATTTTAAGCATGCCACCAACAAAGCTGATGGCATCATTGGACAAAAATGGATTTAATCGGGTTACAATGACTGCCCAAAATCCATAGTTATCGATAAAGGCTTCAATTTTGTCCTCTGTTTTTTGTCCCAATAATTTAAGGACAATATTTTTCCCAAAATAGTTACCAATAAAATAGCCCACAGTTGAGGCGGAAAATACAGCGGCCAATACAATAAGACTACCCCAAATGGGACCATAGGCCAAAATGGAAACAACCATAAGCAATACCGTTGGTATAATTATCAGAAACATCTGTACAATCATCGCCAAGATTAGCACCACAGGACCAAACCATCCAAAACCATTGACCCAAGTTGTGATGCGTTGTTCATCATCGCTAGTTAAAACGTCCCAAGCATTATTCATAAACTCTTTAACATCCGAAACCAAAAAATAGCTTACAATAAGACCTGCTATTATAATTAATGAAACATATAAAGGCCACTTGTTTTTTGAAATGTTTTCATCGTTTTTAGCCATTTCTCAATTGTACTTCTAAGATATTTGCACTTTCATCCGTCGCTTCGTTAGAAATAAATAAACGTCCATCCTTGCTAAAAGTTATACCTTCTGGTTGTGCAAATTTGCGCTTGTCTAACTCAAATACTTTTAAAATTTCGCCTTTACTATTTAATATTAAAAGTTTGGGATCCTTACCATCTATAACATAAATATCCTTCGTTTTAGGATGTATGGCGATATCCGAAGGATTAAACGTCTTTTCAATTTTTTTATGCTGAAATTTCTCCAAAACTTTTGCTTTCAAATCAATATTTACAATGGATTTCTCATCCATTTTTTTTGTACTCAATGGTATTTGATAGATACTTTTTAAATGTTTGTCGCCTAAATCTTCATCTTTAGTTGCCGTAAGTAATCGGTTGTTTTGTTTATCAAAAACCAGACTTTCTATATTGTTCTTTTGTTTGAAAGGGGTTTTAAATTCTGAAACTTCTAAACTATCCGATTCGTAATTTTTAATCTCATAAATAAGTCCGTCACTTTTTATGACATAAGCATCCTTGCCGTTGATGGCAATACCCTCATAATCTCCAGAATTTGCGAATTCGATTTTATTAATTACTTCATTTTGTTCAACATTATAGATATAAATAAAACCATTTTCATCCTGTACACATGCAAATACATTATTACTAAGCCATGTAATCCCACTGACTTCGTTTAAAACTTCGGGTAGAAGATAGGTATTCTGAATAGTGTAAAATTTTGAAAATTTGGCATCGAGTCGATTACTTTTTTTAACAAGTGCATTCGTCACAGGTATTTGCAGAGCCAATAATACTATACCACAAATAACGGTTAATATTGCTATGCTGTTGGATTTTGTAATTTTCATAAGTCTTTTGGACATAAACGTAATTTAATAAATTCAAACCAAAAAGCGATTCAACACCTATAGATATTGAGATTAAATTAACATTTTAGGTGTTTTGGATGGTAACAAATTCTTCTATGTATATGTATGCTATACATTAAATTTATACGTCAATTTCAGCATTTTTTCACTTAGGCTGAATAGCCAGTATAATTGTTCGCTAATCAAATGAGCTTCTTTATGGGTACGTTCACTCTCTGTCTGTAAAATTCCGTCATTATTTATAAAATTGGCTGGAAACGTAAATGGTTCTGATTTGAATGTTGAACTATTTGTCGGGCCTTCAAAATTCATATGCTTTAAATGCACGCAAACTTTATCGAGATTGTCATTTATTCTATCTGAAATTAACTTGAAATCTTCAGATGCTTCCGTTGTCCTATGGTTTTGAATATAAGTGCTCAACGAGGCCAAAGACGCTAAAAAACTATGGTTTATAACTACGAGTTCGTAAATGTCATCAATATGATTTTGTTTCGATTCTGGTTCTTGCGCCATACGCTGAAATGCCGAACTTAAATTAGAGGTCTGCAAAAAGGCTTCTTTTCGATTTACCTTTAAGCTTGTCGGTATGTTTCCTTTTGTTTTGTAATAGGTGCTTATAGATTTGAAGAATGCCGTATTTGCCTTTAAACTATCCTTAATATTATCACCAATTTCCATAAAAGACCAAGCTGGCAAAAGCCATCGCATAGCCAGAAATGAAATTGTCGCACCAATCATAGTATCCAAAACCCTAAATTGTATCACTTTTAGAACATCGGGTTGCAAAATGGCATAAATAAAAATGACACTCAGCGTTATAAACGTTGCCGAGGCTTTGTAATTTTTTTGAACCATGGAAAATGCTATCACCAAAGAAAGCACGCCTAATGCACCATAAACATAAGGATTACTGATTAAAAACACCAGGCCTGATGCTAATGCAGCACCAATAAGTGTCCCAATTATACGATCTTTAGAACGTGTTTTTGTAAGGCCATAACTTGGTCGCATGATTACTATTATGGTAAGTATTATCCAATACGGATTCTGAAAATCGAAAAACAGACCTATGCCATAACCAAGCATTACCGCCACAGCTAAACGTAAGGAATGCTTAAAGATAGTAGATCTAAAACTGAGATTTCTCAGTAATAACTTTGGATTATAATCTTGTGAAACTATAAAACGTTTCAATTTTTCATTTTTAATGAAATCGTCAGAGGTCAATTCAGGATTGCCCAATAACCATTTAATTTTCTTTAATTTTTCAAATTGCTTTTTCTGATAGTCCAAAAAATTCTGAAGCATTAAATAATACTCATAATCTTCAGCATGATTCTCATTTTTGAGTTTTAAGATATCAGTTTCAAGCGTTTTAAAAGCTTCTGAAAGCATGCTGTTAGATGGAAACTGTTTCGACTTGCTCATGTTTTGGGCAATAGCACGTAATTGACGGGAAAATTCAGAAATCAACTTTTGGAAGTCCGTTTTAAACTCAGGATGGACTTCAAAAAACGTATCCATTTTAGTATAGTTTACTGGATTTGCAATCGCAGTTTCCAATAATTCAACCAATTGAATAAAGACCAATAAACGTCTGCTATGGTAATTGGATTTACCAGAGCTCTTTCGAGATGAAATTAATATTTCGCGGAGCGTTTCGTGATGTTCCGTTAATTCGCTCTGCAAGGTCATAAGTTGCGTCTGTAAACTTTCCCTATTGGGTTGTTCGCCAATGAGCTGCCTTCTGGTATCTAAAAAATCAGCGGTGAGAAAAAAGGTTTCGTTTAAGGTTTCTTTGGTTTGCGCTTTTGGATTGATATAAAACCACAAAGATGAGAGTACTAAATACCATAAACCACCAGTACCGATTAATAAGGCATATTGATAAACCTCTAGGTTTTCTAAAGTATGTGCAAAGCTTAGCACCAAAGCCAACAATCCTGAAAAACTAATTAAAGAAGCTCTAAAACCGTAAATGGAAATAAAGGCTATACAAAACGTCAAAACACCTAAAATAGGAAAGAGTAGGTAGTTTGAAATGTCAAGATATCCAGCAATAAAACTAATAACGACCACTAAAAGTGCAGAAAACAGAATCCCAATTTGTTTGTGTTTTAAGCTGCCGCTAACATCGCTTGGTGAGCACCAAAAGGCGCCAAAACATAGCGCCAGACCTATTTCTAAGCGGTTATTTGCTATTCCCAATATAATTGGCGTAGTCACTGCAACACCGATTAAAACAGCCTTTGAAAAGCTGGTGCTTTTAAAGAATTCAAATAATTCTTTGACGTGTCTGGATATAAAATTTAAAATGGGATTTTAGGTTTGTATTTCCGTACAAAGATACGATTTGAAAAGCATTGCCTACTTTATTAAGTTAACATATATCAGTTGGAAAATGATTTATATTTATTAGGAAACCATAAGCTTTAAATTTTAAACTTTAAACCATAACAGTGTATTTCAAACTATTTCATAATACGGGTCAACTGAAAAAACTTCTTATAATCTTCAGGAATCGTATCAATGTTTAATAAGGAGCCTTCTTCCATTGGAGGATAAATATCATGATACGTTTTTACAACGTATAGTCCAACTCGTTTACTAATATGGTCTCTTGTGAGTTCGTCCGGACCATTAAGTCCTGCAGCTGCAATTAGTTCTAAAAAACTCTGAATAGTGGCTTCGTGATAGCGATGAGCTCTAGGCGCTTTATCTTCGACCACCAAACCTCTAACTAATGACGCGTTTTGGGTGGTTACACCAACCGGACAGGTATTGGTATTGCACTGCAATGCTTGGATACAACCAATAGACAGCATCATGGCTCGCGCACTGTTACAACCATCTGCACCTATTGCCAATGCTCTGGCCATATGGAAACCTGTAATTATTTTTCCTGCAACAATGACTTTGATATCTTTTCGCAATCCAAAACCAACCAAGGTGTCGTGCACAAATATTAACCCTTCGCGTAAAGGCATTCCCATAGAATTCGAAAACTCAACAGGAGCTGCACCAGTACCTCCTTCTCCGCCATCTACGGTTATAAAATCGGGTTGAATTCCAGTGAAAATCATCGCCTCACAGAAATCCATAAATTCTTGCTTTCTTCCTAAACACAATTTAAAACCTATAGGTTTTCCGTCTGAAAGTTCCCTTAGTTTTTTTATGAAATGCATAAATTGAATGGGATCTGAAAAAGCCGAATGAGATGGAGGAGAGTGGACAGCAATACCAGGTTTTATGTGTCTAATTTTTGCAATTTCCTCAGTGTTTTTGGATGCTGGTAATATACCGCCATGACCTGGTTTTGCACCTTGGGATAATTTTATTTCAATCATTTTTACTTGTGGACGTTTAGCATTCTCCCGAAATGTATTTTCGTTGAATGTGCCATCATCATTTCTACAACCAAAATAACCCGTTCCTACTTGCCATATGAGATCGCCACTATGTTCCAAATGGTAATCGCTAATGCCACCTTCACCAGTATTATGGGCAAAATTTCCCATTTTTGCGCCTTTGTTCAAGGCTAAAACTGCATTTTTACTGAGCGAGCCGAAGCTCATCGCAGAAATATTCAATAAACTGGACGAATAGGGTTGTTTACAATCTTTACCGCCAATTAATAATCGAGGGAATTCGCCAATATGCTTTGGATTGTGCTTGGCATACATAGAATGTTCTAACCACTCGTAACCCGAATGATAAAGATCCATTTGCGTCCCAAAAGGCTCAGTATCGTTTTCGCCTTTTGCCCTTTGATATACTAAAGATCTTAAAATACGGTTCAATGGTCTTCCTTCCGTATCCGTCTCAACAAAGTATTGCATGATTTCAGGCCGAATAGATTCTAAAACATATCTAAAGCGTCCAATTAATGGAAAGTTTCGTCTTATAGTGTGTGCGGTTTGAAAAATATCGAAGAATCCCATAATAATTAACGGCCCAAAAAATAGAAATAACCATAAGGCTGCTGTCCAAAATTGAGCAAGTGCTATTATTGATGCGATTAGTGCAATTGAAATTAGAATAAAATACTCACGAACTTTCATAATGTAAATTGTTTATTATAGATCGGATTTCTGTAAGAATCCGCTGCAAATTTAAGGATTAAGATTATACGAATTGATATTTCGATATTTTACTGAAAATGACTCATAAGTATAGCAAAGTTTGCTAACCTTTAAAATTCAAAAATTAATGGATTTTGCGGGCCGTTACTGTAAAAAAATTAGGCAAAACGATAAAAATAGTAAGTAAAACCACACGCGTATTGAAAAATTTCGTAACTTAGGTAAAGAGCAACCTGTTCATTAACAAATATTTAAGATAAATATTGAAGATTTAACCACACTTTAATTTTTGTTTTTTACGTGAATTCAATTTTTAATTGATGCAAATCGAACCTTTAAAAACAAAAGCTATGATAACGATACGAAAAGCCACACTAGACGATTTAGAAGCGATCCATACAATAGAACGTTTAAGCTTTGACGGTGGCGGTTATCCACTATTTGTCTTACGACAGTTATTTGATGTTTCTCAAGACTATTTTTTAGTAGCTGAGGATAAAAATGAAATTTTAGGATATTCTTTAGGCAATCTCTCTGCAAAATTAAATCAAGGTTGGTTGTTGTCTTTGGTCGTACTTCCAGAGGCAAGAGGTAGGAACATAGGAAAACAATTGACCGAAAAATTAATTACGCTTTTAGAGTATAATCTTTGTCGTGAAATTTGCCTAACGGTTCATCCCTATAACATAGCTGCAATCAATATCTATAAACGTCTTAATTTTGAAATCATTTCTGCATATGATAATTATTATTTTGACAAGGAAGAACGATTGCTCATGATAAAAAAACCGGCTTCAATTTTCTTGAATGGGCATAAGAGGGAAAAATCAATGCCAAAATCCAAACTTTTCTAAACGTATCAAAGAGTATTAGTTCTATTTGTAATTTGAGTATTGAGTAGATATTGTAATTTTAATCAGAGATTATCCTTTCAATATTAAACAACGTAAACCAGATTTACAGCAAGATTTTACGGATTTTTAATTTCTGACGCGTATTATAAAATTGGATAGTCATATTTATATTTAAAAATCTATTATAAATACGTCTGAAGTGTTGGAGAATATAACTCCCACGACATCTGATAATTTTCGAGCAATCGCTTGCGGAGTTTTTTAAACCAATAATTACAGTCTATATATGTCGCTCGGATTTACGGGAGATTTTAATTCAACTATTTTGATAGCGTATAAGGATTAGAAATTTGAATTTTTCAATACATTTGTGCAACGACTAAACGATTCAGCAAGCCGTATAGGTTTGTATTAAAAGCTCAAAGTATATAAGGCTTTTATAAAAAAGTATACGACTTATATATGATGTTGCAAACGGAGCAGGAAAAATTTGAATGGGAATTAATTTATAGTTACGTTATACCAATAGGCGTTAGTGTAATAGTGATTTTTATCTTGTATAGACTGATTAAGACTTTTCAATTTTTATATGTATCATTCTTCAAAAAACCAGTATTCGTTCATCACTATATCAAACTCAAAAAGCTCAATACTGAACAATATTCTATCTTAAAAAATGAATATGAGTTTTTTAGAAACTTAAGCTATAAGCAGCAGCGTCATTTTGAGCATCGTGTAGCTACTTTTATTAAAAAGACTGAATTTGTGGGTATGCAAGAGCTTGTCGTAACAGAGCAGATGAAAGTCCTAATGGCAGCCACATCGATAATGTTAACTTTCGGATTTAGAAAGTACTTATTGGATATCCTTAAAACTGTAATTATCTATCCCAAAGCCTATTATTCCACAATTAATGAAACACATCATAAAGGCGAAACCAATCCGCAATTAAAAGCGATTGTGTTTTCTTGGGAAGATTTTAAACAAGGTTATCACATAGGTGATGACAACCTTAACCTTGGTATCCATGAGTTTGGCCATGCCATTCATCTCAATGCTTCCTTAAATAATGACGTTAGCAGCGTGATATTTAACCAAGGGTTTCATAACTTAATTACTTATTTACAGAATCATCAAACCGTTAGGGAAAACTTAATTGCTTCTAAATATTTCAGAGCTTATGCTTTCACTAACCATTTCGAGTTTTTCGCTGTATTATTGGAAAATTTTATTGAGACACCATCGGAATTCAAATCTCAATTTCCAGAACTTTACAAGTACATTCGACAGATGCTAAATTTTAAGTTTTAAACGGTACGTTTAAAGATACTTATTTGAGAAGCCTATGGAATTGGATGGGAAATTAAACTGTTTTTTTCCGGAAGAGCTCAGTTTATTTAAATATAAGACCAAAAAAAAGACTCATATTTGAGTCTTTTTTTATATAAAATAGTATTTTATTTACAATTTAAAGATAACCTGTAAATGGTATTGATAATGATTATTATCGATATAACTTTCAGAATGATCAAAAGCAAACTTACTTATTATTTGACCCCTTAAACCAAAAGATCTACTTTGGTTAAGCCATACTAAAACGCCACCACCAAGATTACCAGTGAGATTGGTTTCATCTATATGAAAGAAACCGATACCTGCATTGGCATAAAAATCAATCCAATCTGCATTTCGGAAAATATGATTTCCAAAATAATATTTTACGTGCGTGTCAAAGGATAAATAGTTATAGTCTTTTTCTAATTCTTCAAAATCATGAACAACATCAACTTGACTTTCATCTGTAAAGCCATTAAACGTAATAGACTGTTCTATAGCAAAATTCTTAGCCCAATTAAATTCAATCGCAGCAGAAATAGGGGTTTGGTAACTCCAGTCTCCAGGGTTATAAAAAGGATTTTGAGATCCTAAAGTGTTAATGGCGTTAACTCCAACACTTAAATACCAATCCTTAGTATCTCGTTGTGCAAAAGAAGATAAACTAAATGACACTAACAATCCTAATAAAATTAATTTTTTCATTTCTAAAATAATTTTGCCCAAAGTTAAACTTTATGGACTATAAAACAAATATTGAAGTAAAGTTATTACAATAATTGCGCAAAATAAATTAAAAATTGCTGATAATAGGTTGTAAATTTATAATTATTTAATTTTTATGCTTATATATTTTGTGTTTCCTAGGTAAAACAAGAGCTTTCTTTGTAAGAAAATTAGAAATTTAGCGAAATTAAACTGCATTTAAACTGCAAAAATTACCTGAAATAAAGGATTTCTTTTTAACAATGCTATTCTGAAAACAGGAAGGACTTTTAATTGAAAACTTTTTTAAAAATATGTCTTGTATAACTCCTATTTGTGAGCAGAAGATGCAGACGCTTTAATATAAAATGGTTTATCGATTTTGCTTTTTTTACAAATATCCTAAGCGGTTTACAATTCATAAGTGATTTATATGATAAACCAATATAAATCATATAAATGTCTGAATGAATATGTGAAAATTCTTTAAAGTAAAATTTACCAATTTCAAAAAACGATTTCCCGTATTTCAAATTAATTAAATTGGAAATTAGTGCCTCATCTTTATTTGAATTTACTTTAATAACATCATAAAGTATTTTGAAGTTGGGAAACGTGTAATAGTGACCTTTATCATTCAGTTGCCAACTACATATTTGATGCATACTTAAATAATATGTCTTGGGTATAGCTATATCGTTTATAACATTTTTAGTGTTAAGAAGCGATTGTAAATGGATTAAAGATCGATACTTTTTATTTAAAAGGTGCGAGTGAATTTCAATTGCTGCGATCTCGTTTTCCGAAATTAATTTATCTAAATGCCTAAAGTCTATAGTCTCATATGCATAACCAAATGATTTGTTATAACCATTAGACTTAAGTAAATTAAAAGCGTCATACACTTGCCGTTCATTGACTAAAATATCGATATCACCTACCATGCGTTCGGCGTTATCATTATAACAGCCTGAAGCCAAAAGCGCAGCTCCTTTTAAAAACACATGCTCTATATTGTTGTTGTTTAGTAGCTTAGATACTGCGTTGACTTGTTTTAAAATAGCCTTATTTCTGTTTCTATTAATCGAGGTTATTTCTTCTAAATAGTGATTTAAGTCATCGGGTAATAAGTATAATAAGTTTCTAGCTTTTAATCTACAGTATAAAGCAGGTAGCACTAAATGTTTGCTGCCTTCAACGACTAATGGATCCCAATTATAGTATGGAGGTTCAAATCTTTCTTCAAGTTGAGAATTTGGAATTTCAAAACTTAGGATATCTGCAATATGTTGAAATGTACTGTTTAAATTGCCCATAGGTCTCTCAATGTACTACTAATATAAGCAATTACCGTTTTTTATTTAATTGTTGAAACAAATTTGAAACTTCAGCAGTTACACTTTTGGTATCACTATACGTTAATTGGTAAAGCTCTAATTGACCAAGCCAATCTAAAAATTGCATGGCATGCATGGGATTAGGTGACAACCAAGAATCTGGGATTATAGTTTCTAAAATGGTTTTAATAGAAACTTTTTCTAATTTAGTCTTAGACTTGGGGTTATAATTCACTAAAGTTATAGCAGCACATGGATAATGGTCTTTTTTAGGTTTGTTACAAGGCATATACTTTAAATCACCTTTAGTTTTGTTGAATTTTACAATAGGTAAATCTTCAAAGTTATTTACTAAAGGTTCAAGCAAATTGAACGCACCTTTCTTTATTGAAATTGCAGACGGATTATAATATATATGTTCATCTTTTGAAAGTAGGGGAGAGACATCATCTGCCAATAAGTGAAAACCATTGGCGACTAATAATGCACATAGGGTACTTTTGCCTTTTCCAGAATCACCAATAAATAGGATAGATGAATTTCCATCTGTAATTGTTGATCCATGAAATGTGCCAATCCAATCACTTTCTAAGTTGTTGTACAAAGTACAAAGTAAATGCATAATAAACTTACCCTGAATAATGTGATAACTATGTTTAGAGACACTGGAAATTAATTGTTCATCTTTAAATAACAACAAATCTTCATTTTTCAAATATAGGTCGAACGTTGCTAGAATAGTATCGTTAGAAGCGCCCTTACAATAATTTGCTAAAGCTGGATGAACAATTTTTTTAACTAATTCAGAATCGTAGTTAATTTTAATTGATTTGTCATCAAAAGTATAGGTCTCAGAGATGTTTCTTTGAGGTGTATTTAAGATAGTTGAAGGAACATTGGTTGGATTATAGGGCTCGTTACAGGACTGTAGGTAACTAAAAAGCGTCTCTGAAATACTGTTGCTTTCTGAAACGCTAATATGATTTGAAATGGTATCTAAGAAATCCGCTTTAGAGTTAGATTCTAAATACGATTCTAACAATAATATAAATTTAGGTTCAACAATACTATAACTATTAGATATTTCGTACCACAATACCCAATATTCACCAAACAATTTTTTATACGCAGGTGCTAAGTTATTATTCAAAATAAAAATCGAAAATTAATCGAACGGGTCTCCTCCTGGATCTGGAGGTGATGACGATTGTGCTTTAAGTGGATTTAAAATCACAAATGTTCCTACCGCAGTCAATGCAGCGTACTTACCCATTTTTTGAATGGCTTCTTTACGAGTGATTTTATCTGAGTTGTTATCTTTCTTCATGGCTTTTGCCCTAAATTTGTGTTCAAAAATAATAAAATATTTTATTTAATAAAGTAAAATGCGAAAAGGTTTACATAAAAAATTATTTTCGTTTACTTTACAAAAGTGCTAACAGCGAAATGTACACCTATTATTTTAGACTTCAAAATTATTGAAACATACATTTAACATATTTACGTAATTTATATAATATTGGTTTTATTTTATCAAAAACCCTGATAATAGTGCTGTTATGTTAGCACTACTACCAGAGTATTAGAATAATATTTTTTAATAAATAATTACTTTCTGCGTTTTATTTTGTAATCCGTTTACTAATTGTACCACATACATTCCAGCAATTAAATTACTTACATCAATTGTGTGCAATCTAGTTGTGTTTTCTAAAGAAGTAGTATTCACTAGTCTTCCTTGAATATCATGTAACTTTACTGTTGTAGCTTCTGTTAACTGGCCAGCTATTACTATTGTCTTATCGTTTTTATTGCTATAAATGTTTAGATTATCTAAACTAGGATTTAGAGTTGAAAGCGTACTTTCAGTAAAACGCAGATAGAAGCGACCAGTGCCATTTAGGTTTGTATTTGGTGTAATTATATATTCGCCAGTATTCAATAATGTGGATGTATTAGCAACAGTATCGTCTAAATAAACTGCAACTGAATTAGGCAAGGTGGTTTCGCCAATTTCAAAGATGAGTTGTTCACCTTGATTTGCGTTTACTCCCAAAGGGATACTAACATCAGAAAGATCACTAATGGCTAAGGCTTGTAGTGCCATTGGTTGACCTGTGTTATCTTCTAACAAATGAGAGAAAATAGGTATATCACTTCCAAATGCTTTAGCGTCATATCCAGTGTCTAATCCTCTAGAAGCATTGTCATTAAAGAAGAAACTCGCCGTAGCATTTGTATTTAATGCTAATTTAAGGACATAAGTTAAGTCATTGTTACGACCTGCAATATAATCATCAGAACCGCTAGTTGTTCTCATATCATCTGCAGCTGTTGGACCTGTAGTAAAGTTAATCGTTCCAGAAAAGTTAGCGGGAGTTACATTTGCTGGTACAAAAAAGCCCTGACCAGGTGCAATGTTAAAGTTCTCTCCAAGAAATGCAGCGATTGTTGCAGTATTGATTATGGTATAATTACCTGTTGTTGCAGCACTACCAGTATAAGTGGCGCTATTATAAGCGTAAATGGCCTCAGCACTATCTTCCATAGGACCGCTATTCGCCGCAAGAAATTTCGCTGCATCTAAATAACTCGGATACGGATTTCCAATAAGGTTCCATTGGCTTGCTAATACATTAGGCGTTGTAATGTCTATAGACACGTCTGTAGACAACGCCTCTCCTGTAAAGGTGATAGTCGCACCAGATATTGATGCAGCTCTATATCCTTTACCTGATACTAATAATTCTGCCGATGGATCTGGTGGAGCCGTTGGTAGGTAAGTTGGAAGATTAACAAATTGCTGGTTGGTATTATCATATGGAGCAAAGGCATGTACCGTATTAGCTCCATTTGCCGCTAGTACAGTTCTATTTTCAGGATTTCCAAAAGATAAGAATGACTGAAAATCTAGCAAAAATTGAGTTAATGGAATAGATATCAGATCGTTTCCAGAAGACACTCCTGAACCAATTTGATTTACAAAACGTTCATAGTTTAAAGTGCCCACAATTGTTCCATCATTAATTAAACTTGAATATAACGCAGAAGTGGAGTTCAATGTTACGCCATTGGTTGCTGTTAATGTAACACCAGAATTCACTTTTAAGTTACCACCAGCTTCTACGGTAATAGATTTTAAGGTACTGTTTCCATCAATTTCTAACGAAGCTCCGGACTTTACGGTAACATCACTATTGGCTAGGTCTCCTTGAAGTATTACGATGCCTTCATCAATAGAAGTTGTTCCAGAATAAGAATGTGTACCTGAAATAATAAGCGTGTTGGTTCCAACTTTTTGGACATTTCCAGAGCCTTGCATTGTTCCGCTAACAGTAATATCACCAGTGCCTAAGTTTCCAAACTCTAGATTATTGTTGTTAATAAAAATATCTTGCGTAAAAATGAAACCTCCTGAAGAATTAGTGTGAACTTGTACGGATGTACCATCTACACCTATTGGTGTATTAAATGTATGAATAGCTGATGAAGCATTATATATACCGCCTGAAACGGATAAACCTCCACCGGAGTTGTTGATAGTTCTTGGAGCGGTTGCACTAGCTTGAAAATCTAATGTTGCCATTATGTAAAAACGACCATTAGTAGTCATTGTAGTGTTATTATTATGTCCTATTTTAACAAAGTTTCTTGTTGTGTTCCCGTTATCAGGATCACCTTGATTATTGTTTGAAGTCGCGTAGTACCATGGAAGCTGACCATCACCAAAATTACCTGTTGTAACATTATCTCGGCTAAACACATCTTGTTGCCCATAAATCTGCCCACTCAATAAAAGACTTATTGTTAACGTTAGTATTATAAAAAAGGAATCTTTAGAGTTCTTCAAGTAATCTCTTTTCATATCTTTAACTATTAATAGGTTAACTTTGTTAAAAATAGTTCAATAAGAGGAATTACAATATGCCTTTACTTAACGAAAACGTTTTCGTGTTAATAACTTTATTTAAAACAAAAAGCACCACAATTCAATTAAGAATGTGGTGCTTTTAAATATAGTTTAGTCTTATTTTATAATTACTTTTTGCGTTTTTGTTTGTGTGCCATTAATTAATTGTACCACATATACGCCAGCATTTAAGCTACTTACATCAATGGTTTGAATACTATTTGTGTTTTCCAATAGTGTTGAGAACACTTTTCGTCCCTGTATATCATATAATGTTGCAGTTGTGGCTTCTGATAACTGACCTGCAATAACAATAGTCTCATGGTCATTATAGCAATAGATACTTAATTGATCTAAATCAGGAGTGGAAGTAGAAAGCGTGCTTTCAGAAAAACGGAGATAGAAGCGACCAGTGCCACTAAGGTTTGTATTTGCTGTAAGTGTATAATTACCAGCAGTTAACAATGTGGAAGTATTAGCAACGGTATCGTCCAAATATACCTTTACTGAACTAGGCAAGGTTGTTTGGCCAATTCCAAAAGTGAGCTGTTCACCTTGGTTGGCATTTACGCCTATAGGAACCGTAACATCCGATAAGTCACTGCTAGCCAACGATTGAATTGCCATGGCTCTTCCTGTATTATTTTCAACTAAATGAGAAAACATATAAAATTCAGGTAAATAGCCGTTGAAAAGTGCCGCATCGTAACCAGGATCCAGCATTCGTGAAGAATTATCATTAAAATAAAAATCAGTATGATAATTAGAATCTGTACTCTCCAATGTCAATCTTAAAAAGGCATTAGCATCAGTTGATCTTCCTGAAATAAAGTCATCACCACCTGCTATTCTTTGCATCACTGGTGTGAATTCAACCAAAGACGTTCCTTCAGCGGCTAACAAAAAGCCTTGGCCAGGTGTTAGGTTCTCAGCTTCATTCATGTTATTAAAGTTAATAATGTCCCATCCATTTTCTGCAGACCCATCGTACCCATAAATACCTATGGCATCTTCATCTAAAACTGCAGCGTTTGCAGTTAAGAAAGCACCACTATTCATGTAAGTAGTATATGGGTTGCCCACTAAATTCCAAATACTTCCAGTGCCAATATTTATGCCTACTGAAACCGTTGCTGTTTGTACATCTCCAATAAACGTAAATGTTGACGTATCGGTAGATGCAGAACGATAACCAATGCCTGGCGTTAACACTGTTTCATAATCAGCGCTTGTATAGTTAACGTATGCGTTAGTTTCATTGTTAAAAGGGCCAAACAAAAATGATGGAACACCGCCAATTAAGCCAGTAGGAATATTAGGATTAGCGTCTTTAAACGCTTCAAAAGTTTGATTTGCATTGGTGACGGGTGGAGAAATTAAGTCATTTTCACCAGTATCATTACCAGAATCGCTGAACGTATTAACATGTCTTCTGTATATGACGTCTCCAATAGAGGAACCACTAACTAATAAGCTAGAATACGTTGTAGAGTTAGAATTTAAATCAAGACTACCATTGGTAATTAAGAGATTGTTACCTATGGATAAGGTTTCATTAGGATCAACAGTAAGATTTCCGTTAGTCAATAGCGTAAGGTTAGTGCCCACTGTAAAATTCTCAAATGTACTTTGCGAACCATTTGTAAGATCTAATGATGCATTTTCAATTATTATATTATCAGGTACTCCAAGACCAACAGTAGTGCCATCTGTCCATTCATTAAAACGATCATATTCTGCATCAATATTCCTGTATTCTAAGATTGAACCGGAATTGTAAGATGGTGTAATGGTCGTAAAACCGCCTTCAGAAATTAATAATTTACCATCAACATTTAAAGTACCAGAGCCAAAAAGCCCATCGTTAGTATCTAGATTGTTACTATAAACTGATAGAGTTTGTCCTGTGTTAACCGTTAATGAATTACTTGCTGTAACATTAATACTATTGGCTTCATAATTCGTATCCAATATAACGGCGTGATTAATGATCACTTCATCATTTAATAATGGTGGATTACCATTGGTCCAAGACGCATCCGATGTCCATGACCCATTATCATCAGAATTGGCGATACCACCTTGCTTTCCGCTATTTACTTGATAGTATGTAAGCATTTCAATTGGGTTGCTCCCAGGATTGCCCGCTGCAGTATTACGGCCAATAGATTCATTCGATCTAAAACCGCTATCTGCATTTAAGTAGGTAACTAAAAAGTTAAAACTTTCTGTATTTGCGGAAGCATTTATGCTTGCAAAATCGATATTAAAAGTATAAGATGCTGCACTATTCTGATTTTCTGGTGATAAACCTGCATTTTGTATAGACGTATGAGAACCGTTTTCAACAATGCCAAAAAGATTAGCGAAGTCATTCCTAACAACCAAAGCGTACTCAGGTCTAAAACCTGGAGGGAAGATTACTGAAGCACGCTGAGATCCATTAAATCCAGAAACAGCCCTTCTACCGCTATCAGCTGAATCTGTTAAATTATCTGTATTAGCAATACCGCCAGGTTGGCTATCAATGTATATCACCATAGCATTGTTAAAGAAGTCACTCGTACCTCTTGTAAACTCAAAATCTATAGTAGTTCCAGAGTCCGTGCAAACCTCTAAACTTCCATTTCCTATTGGTCCACCAAAGCCAGTTTTTCCGTTTCCACCAAAGGTATTACAATCTGCTACATCTGAACAGATGGCTGAATGAGAACCTAAATTCGTGGAGGTATTCTGTGCAAAGCTAGTCCATTCAGAACCAAGTGTCGGGAAAGTCCCATTACAGCCTGTGGCATCTGTTGCCGCTCCTCCACAAACATTATTATTTCTAACTAAGGTTTGATCTAAAGTGCTATTACCATTACCTGAATCAGTCCATCCACCACTTGCTGGATCACAACCAATATTACCAATTAAATCAATTCTCGTTCCAGACTTCACTAAAGAAACAGCGTCATTACCATTAAAGAAAGACGATGACGGTGTTAAATCTGCCAAGGCTAAAAATGTAGGTGAAGAATCATTATCACAAATTACATAAACATCACCATCCAATAGTGTACCAGATAAGTTTATAGTGCTTGAAGGATTAAAACTACTACTGCCATTAAAATACATACGAATTGAATAATCAGAAAGGTCAACATTAGCTCCTGTACCATTATAAATCTCCAAACACCTAGTTTGACCCGAACCTTCTATATATTCTGAAAAGAATAAATCTGTAATGAGAGATGGAACAGCAGCCGTAACATTAAACGGATTGCTCGTATCCGAATTTAAACCATTTGAGTTTGCGGTAACAGTATATCCTGAACCAATAGCATTTAATTTAAGATTATCGAATGTAGCTATGCCCAAAACAGGTGCCACTACCGTCGATGCTGAAAGACTAAATATGCCAGATGTAGAAGGTGTAAGACTCACCGTTTCTGTAAAATCTTCATCAGTATTCGCATTTATATCAACGGCCAAAACTGTAGGTGATGGATCCATCACTACGTTACGTGTTACATTTGAAGTGTTGGTATCAAAAATTAAATCTGTAGCTGTCACCTCAATTCGGTTATCATCCTCGTCTATAGACGTAAAAGCGCCTCCAGCATTTGCATCCGCAAATGTGGAATTATTAACGTCTGCGACCGCATTCGTAATGATCAGTTGTATTTGTTCATTATCAGTAACAGTACTTTTAAATGTGGCATAAACGGCAAATGATTGCGATAAATTGTCATCGGCTTGGATAGTGAGTCCCGAAAATGTTGTTGAAGCTGTGACCGTTGTTATTTCAGAAATAGTAACTTCAGGTAAAACAGATTCATCGATAAGTGCCAAGGCAGCAATATTATCAGCACCAATAACTGTAAATGTAAGTTCATTTAAAATCGTTGGAAGATTATCAGAGTCGGCAGGAGAGTCGCCAGAATCTTGAATCGTAAATTCTGCGATTTTTATAGCATTGCTTACATCGAGTCCACTTGTGGCATTATAACTTAAATAATTTATATTATCTGGTTCGTCATAACTTGCTTCAACTATGTTGGCGTCATTGCTTATGGAAACTGTTGTAAAATTCCCTGTTAATTCAGTTAACTCATAGCAAGTATCAGTAGTGTTGTATTCATATACGGCTACATGATAGGAAGTTCCAGAATTCAAACCTGTTACACTAACAGAACTTGTTGCTGAACCAGATTGTACCACGTAATTCCCGGTTCCTATTTCGTCACCAGAAGCGAAAACAGTATTTCCGGTATAAGAAGTACCATTAGTTGGGTCTGTATCTACGGGAGTACCTTCTTTAATGACTACTAGCACTTCATCACCATCTCCAGATGTCCAATTTAAAGTTGCAGAGGTTGTGCCTAATGCAGTTGTATTGTAAGCAGAGGCTTGGGCCGTAGGAGCTGTGCAACCCGCAGTAACAATAAATTGGGATACATCATAACCTTGATCACTACCATTTTCAGAAAACTCAAAACCAACTTCCAAGGTTGATGCGCCTGAAACGTCTAAATCAACAATAGAATAATTTACAGGATCTCCGTCTCCTGAAGATACAATTGTTTCAACTCTAGAACCACCATCTAAAATGTAGAAATAAGTAAATTCATCTTGATTGGCGTCAACGTCTAAACCAGTTGCTGATATATCCACAGAAGATACTCCAGAAACGTTAATGCTTTGACTGGTGAAAATACCCTGTCCGCCCCAATCTCTAGTTTGTAATTCACCACCGGAAACTTCAAAGGTATTATCAGTTCCATCGGTTCCAGGTGTAGTATCATAGGATAGTGTCCAATGATTAAAAGAAGACCCAAACGGACCAGCAAAAGCTGGACCAGCAGCAGGTGGTGAAGCATCACTGTGGGCTGGGAATCCATCACCATCATTGGAAAAGTCCGCATCGTATAAAGTTCCTGTAGTTGGAGCGTCACTAGCTAAAATTGTCAAATCAAAAGAATTGTTAGTTCCAGCGGCTGCACTATTTCCGCCAGCCACATTCTGTAGTTCGAAAGTAAAGACTTCATCTCCTTCTGTAATAGCATCATCGGTAACAGTAATCGTAACTGTAATGTCTGTTGTTGAACTTCCAGGAAAGGATTCAGATTGGGTTGAGTAACTAGCAATATCAGCAGCATCTCCAAAAGTTAATACCACATCAAACGTTGTTGCAGCAGCATCTTCATTTGCAATTTCTATAACTAAATCATAGGTTCCTACATCTTCTGCAACAGCATCAGATGTACTAGCGAACTGTACTGTTGTAACAGCAGCTGTTGTAAAGCTTTCGCTTAACTCATCTAATTGATAACAAGTTCCAGTAGTATTGTATTCATATATGGCTAAATGATAGGTTGTGTCTGGGGTTAGACCTGTAACCGAAACATTGAGATTCTGTCCACCAATTCCTGGGTTTGAAGTCCCATCGTTACCATTAAAAACTACAAAATTACCTGTGCCTATTTCACTTGCTCCAGCGCCATTAAATTCACTATTTGCAGTATAACTTGTTCCATTAGTTGGATCTGCATCAACCGCAGAACCTTCTCTCATTAAAACTAAGACATCGTTACCTCCACCTCTTGTGAAGCTAAATTCAGCATTAGTTGAATTAGAAGTAATACTTTGAAAAGCAGAGGCTTGAAA
Organism: Winogradskyella schleiferi; assembly: GCF_013394655.1. NCBI lineage: Bacteria > Pseudomonadati > Bacteroidota > Flavobacteriia > Flavobacteriales > Flavobacteriaceae > Winogradskyella > Winogradskyella schleiferi. The sequence goes on along the minus strand of NZ_CP053351.1, from coordinate 3,667,283 downwards.
TGGTGCTGTGCAGCTACCACCTGAAGTATAAGTAACCTCAAAACTATCTACATATATTCTATTGGAGCTTGAGCCATCTCTTTGATAAAATTCAACCTCAGAAGTTGCTGAGATACCGCTAATAGTATAAGTGGAGCTTGCGCTTAAATTCGTTGCAGTGCCCCCATCTACTGTGTAGCCGGCAGGACCGGTTGTGCCAGAAGCATTAACTGTGATATCAGTTATAGTTACACCGTTGTTCGCGTAAATAATAATTGAACCTCCTTTGGTGGCGTTTTGGTATAGACGTAATTGGCTACTAAAAATACCAGGATTTGAAGTTCCTGAGTTTCTAAAACTACCAAAACCTATATTTGCATCAAGAGCAATTCCAGGTGATGCCTCGTTCAGGCCATTTACAGCTCCTCCGCTAGAGAAATCATAGGATACCGTTGTCTGCCCGAAACATAAGGCTGCAAGCATTAGAGCAAATAATAATGTGTAAAATTTTTTCATAAAAAGAATTAATTAAATTAAATCGCAACTTTTGAAAAAATAGGATAAGATGTATAAAAAGGAAATATCTTACAAATTTAAACTTATGGTCGCTAGAGTATAATTGTTTATCGTGATTTACTAAAAAATGCGATTAAGTCTGTAAGAATAGGGGATTGCAAATATAATAAAACTTAGTTTTTATACTTTATTTAGATATTAACAGTGTGTTAATTAAAAATAGCGGCAACCAATTTATAGTATAATCAATATCGTTTACATAATTGATCCCAAGATATTTAGAATAAAAATAGTCTAAAACAAAAAACGCATCCATTAGGATGCGTTTTTAAGATTAATTTATTAAATAGAAACCTATCTGATAATAACCTTTTGAGATTTAATGTGACCAGAATTACTTTGTAATTCAACCACATAAATACCAGCGGCAAGATTAGAAACATCAATGCTATGCTCTGAGTTTTTAGATTCCGTTAGTTGAGCACTTACAACTCTCCCTTGAATATCATATAGCTTAACAGTTGTTTTGTTTTCTAACTGACCTTTCACTACAACCGTTTTAGCATTTGCATTAGTGTATATTTCGATACTTTCTAAACTAACGTCATTGAGTCCTAAAGTTCCGCTATAGAAATGGACATAGAATCTACCCGTTGCATTTAATGTTGTGGCAGGCGTAAATGTGTAATCGCTTTCCAATAAATTAGTAAAGGTATTAGTTACGTTGTCTTCTAGTATCACTGAAGTTCCTTCTGGAATGTCGCTTTCAGAAATACTGACTACAGCTTGTTCGCCTTGTGCTATATTTATTCCTAATGGAAATGTCACATTGTTAAGGTCTGAATAGCTTACCGCCTGTGCGGCAAAATCTTTTCCTAGGTTGTCTTCAATTAAATGAGAATACAATGCAAAACTTGGCGTCGTTTCATCAAACAATGCAGAGTCATAACCAGGGTCCATACCTAATGAGGCATTATCGTTAAAATATAAGTTGGTATTATAAGAAGAATTTCCTTTAGATAATTGAAGCTCAACATGAGCTAGGTTTTGGCTAGATCTTCCGGCAATAAAATCATCAGTTGTACCTATCGTTCTCATGGCAGGTGTAAAAGATATAGTTCCTCCGCCTACTTTAGAAGCGATAAGAAACCCTTGGCCTGGTGTTATAGCTGCATTAGGATTGGCATCTGAATATGCCTGATTCCAAATAGTATAACCATCTGTAGCTGATCCGTCATAACCATATACTCCCGAATTGATAGGATTAAATTCACTGTTATTAGCTGCTAAGAATGCCGAGAGTTCAATATATGACGGGTATGGATTTCCTACGAGATTAAAAATGTTACCTGCACCCACTGATATAGGAGTTGTTATTGGCCCTGATTCCACATTTCCAACAAATCTAAATAATGATCCAGTAGGCTCTGTAGAGGCTGTTCTATAACCTATGCCAGAAGAAATAATCGTATTGTCATCTGCGGCAGTAAAATTAATGAAGGTGTCTGTATCGTTATCAAATGGTCCAAATAAAAATGAAGGCACACCGTCTATAGTTCCGAATGGAATATCTGGATTGGCAGTTCTAAGGGCTAAAAATGTTTGTGTACTACTAGTTACAGGCGCCGAAACTAAATCATTAGCACCAGTTGATGAGCCACTACCAATAAATTGATTGACATGTCTATTATAAACTACATCGCCTATAACATTATCACTAATTAAACTCGAATATGAAGTTGAGACTGAGTTTAACTCTAAAATACCCTCATTAACTAAACCGGTTGTTGTTACAATTGATTGTCCAGCAGAGACCGTTGTGGTTGCTGCGCTATTAATAAATAAATTATTGATTTCAATGTTAGTTCCTACATTGTAGGTACCATCAAGTACGTAAGCATTATCACTTCCTGTTGAAATTGAGGGTGCATTCGGTGACCAACCGTTATCAGTATACAGTAAACCATCAAATACACTAGTTAATTTGAAATTGTCAAATCCAGAATAGCCATTATTGCCGTTATTCCTTACACTAACTTGCAATGCAACGGTATTTACTGAATTAGGGATATTAACGGTCACAGTACCTTCATCTGTATCTATAGTGCCATTACCATCTAATAAAAATACGAGGGGTTGGTTAACACCGTCATAAATTAATCTATATCGCGCATCATCAGAATTATTTACATAACCATGCACATCCCAATCAAAAGACAATGTAACATCATTGTAACTTGTAATATCAATGGAATCAAAAGTAATAGTAGCAAAGCCAGTAGTGCCGTTATCGCCTTCGTCATTTAAATCATTCTCACCAAAAATGTTATTTGAGAATGAAGGATTATCTAATGGTGTAGCAATTGCGCTATCAATAACGCCATAGTAGCCATCTAATCCCCATCCATTATCAAAAGTAGCTACATCAGTTGTGTATGTCCATTCAGGAGTGGTATTGTCAAAATCTTGTTCGGCTAAAGTAATTAATGGACCCGCTATATTAAAAGAAGAGCTAGCGGCAAAATAAGGACCACCAAAAGCAACAAGAGTGGTTACAGTTTCTTTTTCTATAAATACTATGGTATCAAAGGTTGCCAGTCCATTAGTCATAGTATAAATAATGGGCGACGGATCCATAGAGCCAGAAGATATGACACTAAAACTTTGATTGTAGTCTAAATCTTGATTGCCATTAGCATCAACAGCAATAATAGTTGGGAAAGGCGTCATAATTTCAAATTGAAATGAATCCGTAGGTTGCTGATCAAAAACAACATTACTTACTGTGACCTCAATTCTATTATCATCACCTGCAATTGATGTTTGTGCGCCTCCGGCGTCAAAGGCCGCAAAAGTAGATCCCAAAATAGGATCTGCAGATACAGAGGTTATGGAAAGTTGAATTTGTTCATTATCCATAACTGTAGAACTGAAGGTTGCATAGACATCAAAGGTTTTAACACTATTGTCTGCTGCAGTTAAACCCGTGAGTCCAGAAAAAGTTGCTGTATCGGAAGAAACGGTAACCTCAGAAATATTGGTTGTTCCATCAAAAATTGCTAAAGCAGAAAGGTAAGAACTATTGGAGATATTAAATTCTAAATCAGTTAAAATTGTACCTACATTATCAGCATCTACTAAATCATCGCCGCCATCTAAAATAGCAAATTCGCCTATTTTTATAGCATTTGTGGTATTTAATCCTGATGTAACATTATATGATGTGTAGTTTATATTATCTGTAGGGTCAAAAGTAGTTGCGTCAATAATTGATTCAGTATCAAAGACAGCTGTAGTGGTAACTGTTCCAGTTAGTCTAATTCCGGGAGTTGCTATTCCAAAACCAGACCATGCATTTCTTCCTGCAATTCTAAACCAACCACCATCATTAACTGCGTTCCATGCATATAATCTAAAAGTTACAGTTTCAGCAATTCCTGAAATTATACTTAACCCGTTAAAATTGTAGTTAGTCGCTGTATCAGCTGAAGTTTGAATAGGGGTAATAGGAATTCCAGCGGTAGCAAAATTATCTATACTATAGAAAATTTGCCAATTTGCTGGGCCATTAACATTTTTTCTGTTTCTGATATCTATTTCGGTGATTTCGATGCTGTTACTTGCACTTGCAGTTACTGACCATTGTATAAATTCATTGTTTGATTCAGCCTGCGCTTGTGAAGTTGCATTCCAAGAATTCGATGTGAAATTTGCAGCAGCAGCAGTAGCCAAATTCACTCCTGAGCCCCTCGTTAATCCCAGAGAAGATATTGAGGGATCATTACCACTTGCAGTAGGGCCAACAATGTTGGCGCGGTCTATAGTTACAATAGGCGCCTGACTATATCCTAACGAGAAAAGGGCTACCAAAAAGTAAAAAATGTAAGTTTTTTTCATAATTTTTTAATTATATCTTAAAAAAAATGTCTTAGTGAATTGAAATTCCACTAATTTTTATATGGATTAATAGGCGATAAAGGTAATAAAATTTGCGGATAATTAAATAGTTTTACAATTGTCTTGAACAAAATGTTAATTTTTGAAATTTTTTCTTAAGGTATTTAAGACTTGTAATCAAAATTATAGTATCTACGTAAGATTCAGGTTAATGGTTTTTTATTTAAAGTTTAATATGTAATGGCCTCGAATATTAGTTGTGTCCTTTGTGCCCTCAAATTGATAATTGAACTGTTGGTTAATTCGCTCTTGCTTCTCCTATTGTTTCATTATAAGACAGTGGATTTGAGTTTAAAGAAAGAACAGAAAATTGACTTTCTATTATAGGGAAAATATAATAACGTTGTGCGTTTTTAAGACTATCTAAATTTAGAGGCATTATTTTGTTGAAATCTCAATGGCTAAGTGTTAGTAATTAGGTATTTTTGCCCTGTTTAATTAGTAAGTAATGTTTTTTCTAGATAAATCGGTATTTATTTGATTAAGCAATTAGAAATGCTATGGCAGAATTTTTAAGAATATATAAGGTTTGAGGTTCAGTAAACGACATCTAGCCAAAACTATTACCTGGCGTATCATAGGAACATTAGATACATTTCTATTATCGTGGTTTATATCCGATAATATTCAGTTCGGTTCTCAAATAGCGCTTTTGGAGTTGGTCACCAAGATGATTCTTTATTATTTGCACGAGCGTGCTTGGTTTAAATCTAAGATAAAATCGTCGAACAAGCGTCACGTATTAAAGACATTTTCATGGCGAGCCGTAGGAACGTTGGATACCTTTATATTAGGCTGGATAATTACAGGAAACCCCTTGACTGGTCTTAAAATTGGTGGTGCCGAAGTCCTTACAAAAATGCTATTGTATTTTGGGCACGAAAAATTATGGTACCGTATAGATTTTGGTTTGGACCGAAGAAATGAAAGAAAACGCTTGAACGAATTAAAAAAATCTCGTGAATTATGAGCATAAACACAGTTAGACATGAGTATAAAATCACAAAATCAGATCGTGAAAAGCTAAATGCGCATCGCTCTTTTTTGGTATGGTTTACTGGTTTGTCTGGTTCTGGGAAATCGACCTTAGCTAATCTGGTCGAAGTGGAATTGCATAAAAGAAACATTTCAACTTTTAGCTTAGATGGCGATAATATTAGACAAGGTATCAATAAAGATCTTAGTTTTGCTCCAGAGGATCGTACCGAAAACATCAGAAGGATTGCCGAAATCAGTCATTTGTTGGTTGAAGCTGGTGTGGTTACCTTGGCGGCCTTTGTGTCGCCGTACATCAAAGACCGGGAAAATATAAAAAACATAGTAGGGAACGAAAATTTCGTCGAAATTTATATCAATACCTCATTAGAGGAATGTGAACGTAGAGACGTAAAAGGTTTGTATAAGAAGGCAAGAGCCGGTGAAATTAAAAACATGACAGGTGTTTCAGCACCTTATGAGGCGCCTGTGAATCCGGATCTAGAAATCGTAACAGACCATCAATCGATAGAAACATCGGTTCAAACTATTTTAGACTTTATTATTCAAAAATTAAAATAAAACACATGAGTAATTACGTAATTAATCATTTAAAAGAATTAGAATCGGAAGCTATTTTTGTGATTCGAGAGATTGCTGCGCAATTTGAAAATCCTGTTCTGCTTTTTTCAGGTGGAAAAGATTCAATTTTACTGACGCACTTAGCTAAAAAAGCCTTCTTTCCTGCAAAAATACCGTTTCCATTAATTCATATTGATACGGGTCATAATTTTCCTGAAACCATTGCTTTTAGAGATGAATTAGTGGAGAAATTAGGCGTTAAACTTATTGTTGGTTCTGTTCAAGAAGCGATTGATAAAGGGAGGGCGAAGGAAGAAACTGGAGCTGATGCGTCTCGTAATTCACTCCAGATAGTTTCGTTGTTAGATACACTTGAAGACTATAAAGTTGATGCTGCGATGGGTGGAGCAAGACGAGATGAAGAAAAAGCGCGTGCAAAAGAACGTTTCTTTTCCCACCGTGATGAATTTGGACAATGGGATCCAAAAAATCAGAGACCGGAATTATGGAATCTTTTTAATGGTCGTAAGAATTACGGAGAACACTTTAGGGTGTTTCCTATTTCTAATTGGACAGAAATGGATGTTTGGGAATATATTAAACTAGAGAATATCGATTTACCGTCCCTATATTTCTCACATCAACGCGATTGTGTCGTTAGAGATGGCGTGATTTTAGCAAATTCAGAATTCATCAAGTTAAAGGAAAAAGAAGAAGTTGTTAATATGACCATTCGTTACCGTACTTGTGGTGATATGCCAATTACAGGTGCTGTTGAATCTGAAGCCGATAATCTTGAGAAAATCATTGAAGAAATCGCAACAACACGTACCACAGAGCGAGGTGGGCGAGCAGATGATAAGCGTGCTGAAACGGCCATGGAAGATCGTAAAAAACAAGGTTACTTTTAAAATTTAAAGAATACAATGGATTATCAAGATATAGAATTATTACGTTTTACAACCGCAGGAAGTGTTGATGATGGCAAAAGCACATTAATAGGGCGTTTGTTGTATGACAGTAAATCAATTTTTCAAGACCAACTAGACGCAGTTGAAGAATCTAGTAAAAATAAAGGTTTTGACTATGTTGATTTATCGTTGCTAACCGATGGCTTAAAATCCGAGCGCGAGCAAGGTATTACTATAGATGTGGCTTATCGTTACTTCGCCACTCCAAAACGTAAATTTATAATTGCGGATACGCCAGGACATATACAATATACACGTAATATGGTTACTGGTGCATCTACGGCTAATTTGGCCATTATACTGATCGATGCACGAAAAGGCATGTTGGAGCAAACCCATCGTCATGCATTTATCGCCTCATTATTGCGCATTCCACATGCTATTGTTTGTGTTAACAAAATGGATTTGGTTGATTATAGTGAAGAGGTCTATAATGAAATCGTTTCAGACTTTAATGTCTTTTCTTCCAAGTTAGGCATTAACGATATACAATTTATTCCTATTTCGGCATTAAATGGCGATAATGTTGTTAACCGTTCTAAAAATATGGATTGGTATCAAGGAAGTACGTTGATGTATCATTTAGAAACTGTGCATATTTCAAGTGATCATAACCTTGTGGATTGTCGTTTCCCTATTCAATCTGTGATTCGTCCACATACATTGGATAATCAGGATTATAGAGGTTTTGCAGGTCGAATAGATGGTGGTGTTTTTAAACCAGGAGATAAAGTAAAATCATTGCCTTCAGGGTTTGTTTCTACCATTAAAACTATTGAGCTTAATGGAGAGCAGATTGCAGAGGCATTTGCTCCTATGTCTGTAACCATGACACTGGAAGATGAAATTGATAACAGTCGTGGCGATATGATTGTACGTGAAAATAACGTTCCTAATGTCAGTCAAGATTTGGAAGTTTTAGTAACTTGGATGAGTACTAACCCAATTCATGCCCGAACAAAAGTGGTGATTAAACATACTACGAATGAGACGGTTGGAATGGTAAAAGAATTAAAATATAAAATAGACATCAATACGTTGCATCGCATTGAAGGTATTGATAAGGTTGAAATGAATGATATTGCTCGTTTGTCGATTAGAACGGCAAAACCGATATTTTACGATGCCTATAAAAGGAATCGCCAAACAGGAAGCGTTATCATTATTGACGAACAAACCAATGAAACCATTGGTGCAGGTATGATAATTTGAGTTAGAAGCTCGAAGTTTGAAGCATGAAGCATGCAGCATGCAGCATGAAGTTTGAAGAGAAAAAAATAAAATACCAAATTCCAAAAACAAAATATAAATCGAATTGACTTAGTGGGTGAGGTAATCGATAGGATTTCAAATTGATCAGTCAACCGAATATGGATTTAACAAAATGAATAAAAATTTAAAAACCGCAATTATTGCCGCTTTAGAAGCAGGGAAAGAAATTCTAAAAATATATCATTCCGATGATTTTGAAGTGGAATTAAAAGGCGATAATTCACCTTTGACCAAAGCAGATTTGGCTTCTCATCAAGTGATTATGTCACACTTGAAAACGACAAACATTCCTGTACTTTCTGAAGAAGGTAAATCTATAGCTTATAACGATAGAAAAGATTGGAACCAATTGTGGATCGTTGATCCAATTGACGGTACAAAAGAATTTATTAAGCGCAATGGAGAGTTTACGGTTAACATTGCTCTGGTAGAAAGTCAGAAAACCGTTATAGGTGTTATTTTCGTGCCAGTATCGGGAGACCTTTATTTTTCAACGAAGGAAATGGGCGCTTATAAAGTCACTGTAAATCTAGAGGATTATAATTATGATTCTTTAGTAAATAATGCTCGTAAATTACCATTAGAAAGAAGTGATAAGTCCTTTACAGTTGTCGCGAGCCGTTCACATATGTCACCAGAAACAGAGACTTATGTTAGCGAGATGCGTGAAAAGCATGGTGATGTAAATTTAATATCAAAAGGGAGTTCCTTAAAACTATGTATGGTTGCAGAAGGCCAAGCTGATTGTTATCCAAGATTTGCACCAACCATGGAATGGGATACTGCTGCTGGTCAAGCCATTTGTGAACATGCGGGTTTTGAGGTTATAGATTGGAGTACAAAAGAGCGCATGCTTTACAATAGAGAAGAGTTGCTGAACTCTTGGTTTTTGGTAAAGTAATCCTAGGTTTTAGAATCAATGAGATTCATAATTCGACTAATTTAGATACTTTTGCAATCAATTAGTGTTATTTAAATCCTTAAATTAAAAATTATTAATGAGTAAAGTTGCATTTATTACAGGGGTTACAGGACAGGATGGTGCCTATTTAAGTGAATTTTTATTAAAAAAAGGTTATGAAGTTCATGGTTTGAAACGCCGTTCATCCCTATTTAATACAGATCGCATTGATCACTTATATCAAGATCCACATGTAGATCATCAGAATTTTTATTTACATTATGGTGATATGACGGATAGTACTAATCTCATTCGGCTGATTAAAGAAATACAACCCGATGAGATTTATAACTTGGCTGCGATGAGTCATGTTGCCGTGTCTTTTGAAATTCCAGAATATACTGGCAATGCAGACGGTTTAGGAACTTTAAGAATTTTGGATGCAGTACGACTTTTGGGTTTAGAGAAGAAAACACGCATATATCAGGCTTCAACTTCAGAGCTATATGGCAAGGTACAAGAAGTGCCGCAATCTGAAACAACGCCGTTTTATCCAAGATCACCTTATGCTGTAGCCAAAATGTATGCTTATTGGATTACTGTAAATTATCGTGAGGCTTATAATATGTATGCTTGTAATGGTATTTTGTTTAATCATGAATCACCAATTAGAGGGGAAACTTTTGTAACACGAAAAATTACTAGAGCAGTTTCCCGGATAGCACTAGGTATGCAAGATAAATTTTATCTCGGAAATTTAGATGCACAGCGCGATTGGGGACATGCCAAGGATTATGTGAGAATGATGTGGATGATTCTTCAAGCGGACGAGGCAGAAGATTGGGTCATTGCTACTGGGAAAACCACAAGAATCCGTGACTTTGTTAAAATGAGTTTTGCTGAAGTTGGGATTGAGTTAGAGTTTAAAGGAAAAGGCGAAGATGAAAAAGCATATATCATCAAGTGCAAAAATCCTAATTACCAATTAGAAATAGGAAAAGAGATACTCGCTGTTGATGCACGTTATTTTAGGCCTACAGAAGTAGAGTTACTTATTGGCGATGCCTCAAAAGCTAAGGACAAATTAGGATGGGAATGCAAATATGATCTTAATGACCTTGTTAAGGATATGATGCAAAGTGATATAAAATTGATGAAAGAACAACAGTACCTTGAAGATGGAGGTTATAAAACGATGAATTATTTTGAGTAAATTAACTAAAGATTCAAAACTATATATTGCAGGTCATCGCGGAATGGTAGGTTCTGCGGTTTGGAGAGCTTTAGAGACAAAAGGTTACACTAATCTCATTGGTAAAACCAGCTCAGAGCTCGATTTGCGAAACCAACAAGCTGTAATTGATTTTATAAATACAGAAAAGCCGGATATTATTATCGATGCGGCTGCTCGAGTAGGAGGGATTTTAGCCAACAACGAGAATCCATATCCATTTTTAATGGAAAATTTGCAAATTCAGAATAATCTCATTGATGCTGCACATAAAGCTGAGATTTCAAAATTTATTTTTTTAGGAAGTTCTTGTATTTACCCAAAACTTGCACCTCAACCATTAAAAGAAGAATACTTACTTACCGATAGCTTGGAGCCAACTAATGAATGGTATGCCATTGCTAAAATAGCTGGTGTAAAAGCGTGCGAAGCCATTAGAAAGCAATACGGTAAAGATTTTGTGAGCTTAATGCCGACCAATTTATATGGTCCTAATGATAATTTTGACTTAAAAAGTTCGCATGTATTGCCTGCTATGATACGAAAGTTTCACGAGGCTAAAATTACTAAAGCTACAGTAGAGTTATGGGGAAGTGGAACACCAATGCGTGAATTTTTACATGTTGATGACTTAGCGCAGGCCGTTTTATTTGCCATTGAGCATAAATTACCAGAACATTTATATAATGTTGGTACTGGTACAGATGTTACTATAAAAGAACTGGCCGAAACGATTCAAAATGTTGTAGGTCATAATGGGAAAATTGAATGGGACAGTTCAAAACCAGATGGAACACCTAGAAAGTTGATGGATAGTTCAAAGCTAAGAGCTTTGGGTTGGGCTTCAGAATATACTTTAGAAAAAGGAATAATTGATACTTACAATTGGTTTACCTCGCACCAAAAAGACTATAAAAAAGTAAAAATTTAAGTTAGTGCTTTTCAACTTAAATTTAGTATAATAATAAAGTTTTTATGATTCGATTATTGATTATTGTGGGTACAAGACCGAATTATATTAAGGTTACACAATTTAAAAAAGTAGCTGAACAAAAATTTAAAAATAAATTCGACATAAAAATCGTCCACACAGGCCAACACTTTGACAAAGCCATGGCTGATGATTTTTTTAAACAATTAGACATCTATCCAGACTTTGCTTTGAACATTCCCCAAAGCACTGCAAATAATCAAATCGGTGAAATTATAATAAGGTTGGAAGGCATTGTAAATCAGTTTCTTCCAGATATGATCATTGTGCCAGGCGATGTCAACTCTACTTTAGCTGCTGCTATTACCGCAAATAAAATGAATATTCCACTGGCGCATTTAGAAAGTGGTTTACGGAGTTTTGACCGAAGTATGCCAGAAGAAATCAATCGACTTTTGGTCGATGAAATAACAGATCACTTCATTGTAACGGAACAAAGTGGCATAGATAATCTACTCAAAGAAGGAAAACCAAAAGAGCGGATCCATTTTGTAGGGAACACCATGATTGATACACTCGTCGCTTTTGAAGAAGATATAGAATCCCAGTCCATTTTAGAAACGTTTCAACTGAACAAGGATGATTTTATTTTAATGACTATTCATCGTCCGGCTACAGTAGATCACAAAAATGGTCTAGAAAAGTTATTGAATTTGATGGATAAACTGTCTAAAAATCATCAAGTGGTCTTTCCAATGCACCCGCGAACGTTGAACAATCTATCGAAGTATGGTTTAAAATCGGACTTCGAAAAATTAAAAGGTGTTATAATTACAGGCCCATTAGATTATTTTAGTTTTCAAAACCTTATTCATAATTGCAAAATGGTATTAACAGACAGTGGAGGCATTCAAGAAGAAACAACCTACAAATTAAAACCCTGTTTAACGCTGAGGCCAAATACCGAAAGGCCTAGTACTATAACCCAAGGAACAAATGTTTTGTTGGATTTTGATGTTGATAAAATTTTAAGCCATATCGAAACTGTTGAAGCTGGAATGGAAAATCATAGTAATGTGCCAAAATTTTGGGATGGTAAAGCCACAGAACGTATTTTAGCAATTATTGAAACATTGCCTTTAAAATAAAAGGTATGTGAAGTACATTTGCATTTTTATATAATTGATTTATTATCAGATGAAAAGTCATGGACATGAATTTGTAAAGGTGTTATTTTTTGATGAAGTTGAATTGAAAATTTTTTATCACGGAAACTATTAGTAGGTAGAAAATAATTAAAAAATATTACTGCAATGAAGAATATATTAATAACTGGAGGAGCAGGCTTTATAGGATGTCATGTGGTTAAGTTGTTTGTAGAAAAGTATCCAAACTATCATATAATAAACTTAGATCTGCTTACATATGCAGGAAATCTTGAGAATTTAAGCGCCATAGAGCACTCAGAGAATTATACGTTTATAAAAGGAGATATTTGCGACCGTGGCCTAATCAAGGAAATTTTTAAAAAGTATGCTATAGAGGCTGTAATTCATTTAGCAGCAGAATCTCATGTAGATCGATCCATTACCAACCCTTTTGAGTTTGCCAACACCAACATAATGGGAACATTAACCTTGTTGAACCAGGCCAAAGAAAGTTGGAAAAATAATTTTGAAGATAAATTGTTCTATCATATTTCTACGGATGAGGTTTTTGGCTCTTTGGGAGACGAAGGTTTCTTTTTAGAGGATACGCCTTACGATCCTAAATCGCCTTATTCGGCCTCAAAAGCCAGCTCAGATCATTTTGTGCGGGCTTATCAAAACACTTATGGATTGCCTGCCATAATAACCAACTGTTCCAACAATTATGGGCCCAATCAATTTCCTGAAAAATTAATTCCATTATTTATAAATAATATAAAAAATAACAAACCACTTCCTGTGTATGGGGAAGGTTTAAATATAAGGGATTGGTTATTTGTAGAAGACCATGCGCGTGCCATTGATGTCGTTTTTCATAAGGGAACTATAGGCGATACTTACAATATTGGCGGCTTTAACGAGTGGAAAAATATTGACCTCATAAAGGTCATCTGTAAAGTCATGGACACAAAATTAGGAAGGGAGGAAGGCACGTCCGAAAAATTGATTACCTATGTTACAGATAGGGCCGGACATGACATGCGATACGCCATTGATTCAACCAAATTAAAAGACAATTTGGGTTGGGAGCCTTCCTTGCAGTTTGAAGAAGGCATAGAAAAAACGATTAGTTGGTATCTTGATAATGAAGCGTGGTTACATAACATCGTTACTGGCGACTATAAAGACTATTATAAAAAGCAGTATGCGGCAGATTAACCTATTTTGTTTTCTTGATAAGCAAATATCGAAATGCAATAGGAGCTTAGCTAAATAAGTTAATAATAAAACTTGGACGAAACGAAGTTTAAGTTTTTAGAAAAAAATAATAAATGAAAGGTATTATACTAGCAGGAGGTTCAGGAACAAGATTGTACCCATTAACAAAAGGGACATCTAAGCAATTATTGCCTATACACGATAAACCAATGATATATTATCCATTGTCCGTGCTGATGTTGGCCGGAATTAAGGACATATTGATTATATCAACTCCAATAGATTTGCCTAGATTTAAATTACTGCTAGGCGATGGTTCTAGTTTAGGAATGACCTTTAGTTATGTAGAACAGCCGTCTCCGGATGGTTTGGCACAGGCTTTTATTTTGGGAGAAGATTTTATTGGAAATGACGATGTCTGTCTAGTATTAGGTGACAACATTTTTTATGGTCATGGATTAAATAAATTATTAGCTAAATCAGTTCGTAATGTATCCGAACGTCAGAAAGCGACTGTTTTTGGTTATTACGTAAAAGACCCAGAACGTTATGGCGTTGTTGATTTTGATGACGAACAAAATGTAATAAGTATTGAAGAGAAACCAGAGGTTCCTAAAAGCCATTACGCGGTTGTAGGTCTTTATTTTTATCCTAATAGCGTTATTAATATCGCAAAAACCATAAAACCTAGTCATAGAGGTGAATTAGAGATTACTACTGTAAATCAAACATATCTTAAAGACGACAACTTAAAAGTTTTACTTATGGGACGTGGTTTTGCTTGGTTAGATACCGGAACGCACGAGAGTCTTCTAGAGGCTTCTAATTATATTCAAACCATAGAAAATAGACAAGGATTAAAAATTGCTTGTATTGAAGAGATAGCTTTCGAAATGGGATATATTACCAAAAATCAATTGCTAGAGCTTGCCGAACCATTAAAGAAAAACGGCTATGGACAATATTTAATTGAACGCGCTAACGAGTTATGAATTATGAAATTTTCAAGAACAGAAATACATGATGTCGTTGTTTGTGAGCCCAATGTTTTTGGTGATGATCGCGGATTTTTTATGGAAACCTTTAGAGAAGATAAATTAACAGCGTTTTTAGGTTTTAAAATTAACTTCTGTCAAGATAACTTATCTAAATCTTCATATGGTGTATTAAGAGGCTTACACTATCAATTAGCACCTTTTGCACAAACTAAGCTAGTAAGTGTTATTAAAGGGAGTGTTTTAGATGTTGCTGTAGATATTAGAATAGGCTCGCCAACTTTTGGAAAACACGTTGCCGTAGAATTATCTGAGACTAATAAAAAACAATTATTAGTCCCTAGAGGTTTTGCGCACGGATTTGTAGTGTTAAGTGAAGAAGCTATTTTTACGTACAAAGTAGATAATTACTACAGTCCAGAGCATGATAGAGGTATTGCCTATAATGATAAGAACCTAAACATTGATTGGCAATTACCAGCAATTCAGCTCAAGTTGTCAGCAAAAGATCAGGATCAAAAGGCATTTGATATGGCGGATTATTTTGATATACGTGCTATTTAGGTTCAATATTTGCTAAAAAGATGAAAATCAAATTTCGTAATCAAGTAGCCCTCGTTTGTTATGCCGAACTTATTTCAGTATCCTACGTAGCATACAGAGTTAGTTACTGAAATATCCTCGATAGCCATCGGGATACGATGACAATTGACGAGATTAGTAGCCGAGGAAAGATAAATCTTGAGTAGTACTATTCGCTCAGCTTAGACCTGGGAAGAAACTAGTGAGGTGATTAGAAATTGGGTTTTTATAGGAATGGGCGGCAAAACTAGATTCAAGTTGTTGCGCTGTTGGTTGCTAATCCATATTTCTAACCTTTGCGTAAGGAAATTCGCTAAGAATTTGACTTTAATTACAAGCTATTATTACAGAAATTTAAGCCCTTTTGTTTTGTGAATTACATATTTAAGTCGCACTTTTGCACTTTGAACAGTGCTATTTAATCTTAAATGCAATTTACACTATGAGCCAAGCTCAAGCTTCAAATTACACATTAGTCATTGAACCCAAAACACGGCTTTTAGATCTGAACCTAAAGGAAGTTTGGCGTTACAGAGACTTACTTTTTTTATTTGTAAGACGCGATTTTGTAGCGGTCTATAAACAAACCATTTTTGGCCCTCTTTGGTTTTTTATACAACCAATTTTAACTACAATTATGTTTATGGTTGTTTTTGGAGGGATTGCCAAAATGAGTACCGATGGTTTGCCTCAGGCTGTCTTTTATTTAGCTGGAATAGTAAGTTGGAATTACTTCGCAGATGCCTTAAAAGCAACCTCAGAAACCTTTGTAGCCAATGCCAGTATTTTTGGTAAAGTCTATTTCCCGCGAGTCATTACCCCTTTATCTATAGTGGTGTCCAAGCTGCTTACTTTTGGGGTGCAATTTACCTTGTTTTTATTGGTGTTTTTTTATTATTTCTTTTTTACAGATACCAATTTAGAACCTAATGTTACTTTATTTTTAATTCCATTCTTAATATTGATTACTGCAGGTTTGGCTTTAGGTATCGGTTTAATTATTACGGCTTTAACGACAAAATACAGGGATTTTCGATTTTTAATTACCTTTGCAATTCAATTGGGGATGTACGCTACACCTATTATTTATCCTTTAAGTGAGATTGAAAATAACAGAATAAGAATGGTTGTACTAGCCAACCCGATGAGCTCAATCATAGAGACCTTTAGATACGCTTTTACAGGTACAGGCAATTTCAGCTGGACTAGTTTAGTTTATAGTTTTGGAGTGATGCTTGTTTTTTTGATTGTTGGAACTATAATTTTTAATAAAGTTCAAAAGACGTTTATGGATACGGTTTAATTTCCAAGCAATGCAGAAGGAATTGGATTAAAAGAATATAAATGATGACCATTTATTGTTCAATAAAAGAAAACGAATTACATCTAGATTGAAATGATAAAAAAAAAAAAACAAAGAAAAATTGATTTTATTCTTGGCGGGGCACAAAAAAGTGGTACATCAGCTTTAGCGTATTATTTGCGTCAACATCCAGATGTTGGAATGGGTGAAGTGAAGGAATTACATTATTTCAATAATGAGGCTGTTTTTTCTAAAAAATACATTGATTATTCAAAATATGAAAATAGGTTTGATTTTAATCAAGACAAATTAATTTATGGTGAAGCAACACCGATATATTTATATTGGGTGCCAGCGGCAGAAAGAATTTGGAACTACAACAGCGATATAAAATTAATTTTCATTCTCCGCAATCCTATACATCGAGCTTTTTCACATTGGAATATGGAATTTGATAGACCAAAAGAAAGCAATGAGACAAAAGACTTTTCCTATGCAATAAGAAATGAGAGGTTAAGAGTAAGAGAAAAATTACCTTTACAGCACATGTATTATTCCTACTTAGATAGGGGTTATTATTCAGAACAAATCAGAAGATATAAGAGATTCTTTAAAGATGAGCAATTGATGTTCATAAAATATGAGAACTTCAAAAACAACCAAAATAGTGTTCTTAATCAAATTTTTTCATTTCTAAACGTAAACGAAGAGAATTTTAATTTTAAGGAACGAGTTATAAATGAACATAAGAAGCATTCAAACTTAAATTTACAAGATAAAGAATATCTTTTAAACTTATATGAATTTGAGATAAAGCAAGTTGAAAAAATACTTGATTGGGATTGTTCAGACTGGCTTGAATAGTTAAAATATTATAATCTTAGTTTTGAACAAATTGTGCAAATATCATATGTTATAATTTATCTATATTCTAAGAAATAAGAATATATTGATTAACAAAAAAAAACGGAGTTTAAATTCCTATGAAACCAATTATAAAAGTAGAAAATATAGGTAAACAATATCGTTTAGGTAACGTTGGTACGGGTACTTTATCACATGATATCAACCGTTGGTGGCATAAGGTGCGTGGAAAAGAAGATCCATATTTGAAAATTGGGGAAACCAACGACCGTACAAAAACTGGAGGTTCGGAATATGTATGGGCATTAAGTAATATCAATTTTGAAGTCAATCCTGGAGAAATATTAGGTATTATTGGGAAAAATGGTGCTGGGAAATCGACCCTACTAAAGCTTTTGAGTCGCGTGACTGGACCAACAAAGGGTAAAATAACAAGTCACGGAAGCATAGCCTCTTTACTTGAGGTAGGTACAGGTTTTCATCCGGAGCTAACAGGGAAAGAAAATGTGTTTTTAAATGGGGCGTTGTTAGGCATGACAAAGAAAGAAATAGCTGCTAAACTAGATGAAATTGTTGATTTTGCGGGTTGCAACAAATATATGGATACTCCTGTAAAACGTTATTCTAGTGGAATGCGAGTGCGTTTAGGCTTCGCAGTTGCTGCATTTTTAGAGCCTGATATTTTGGTGGTGGATGAAGTATTGGCAGTAGGTGATGCTGAATTCCAAAAAAAAGCGATTGGCAAAATGCAAGAAGTAAGTCAGGGTGAAGGTAGAACAGTTTTGTTTGTAAGCCATAATATGGCGAGTATTCAAAATTTATGCAATAAAGTATTAGTAATGGATAGGGGGACAACAGTGTTTCTAGGTGATGTAGACGATGGGATTAATTACTATTTAAACTCTAACAGAGAACTAAACCATATGAATTTTGATAAAAATGAAAAACGACCTGGTAACGGTGGCTTAAAATTCTTGAGTATCGGACTAAAAAATGAGTCAAATAAACAAATTAATGAAGTTTTTTCAGGAAATCTTTTGAACATAGATATAGAAATTGAAATATTTAAAAAGATAGATAGTCCGAGATTCAGAATTCAGTTTATGGATTTAAAGGGAGTTATAAGGTTTTTATGCAATAATAATTTTTCAAATAAAGAATCGTTAGATTTACCCGAGAAAGGCAAAGTTACTTTGAGGTGTGTGATACCTGCGTTCCCGCTTCCAAAAGGAAGTTATCTTGTGCAATTATCTTGTTTTTCAAGGAATGGAACAGAAGATGATATTGAAGCTGCAATTGAAATTACTGTTGTAGGTGGAGATTTTTTCAAAACAGGTAGAGAACAAAACTCAAGTGAAGGTGTTTTGGTTAAAAACAATTTCAAACTATTATCATGACTAATAAAATTTTGATAATTACTGGAATGCATCGTTCAGGAACCTCTTTAACAAGCAATTGGTTACAGAGATGTAGTCTAAATATAGGCACTGAGTTAGAAGGAAAGAAATTTTCAAATCCAGATGGCCATTTTGAAGATATAGATTTTCTATATCTTCATGAAGAAATTCTTAAGAGTGGCAATGTGCCTTATCATGGCACTGAAAATCCAAATGATTTTATTATCAGTAAATCACAGAAGAAAAAAATTAAGGTTCTTCTTGAACAAAAGAATAAAAGTAAAGAATGGGGTTGGAAAGACCCTAGAACTTGCCTTTTTTTAGGTGTTTACAGAGAATTAATCCCTAGTGCCAATTATCTGGTGATACTTAGACCATACACAGAAATTATTGATTCTTTAGTAAGGCGAAAATATTCGCCAATAGAGAGAAAGATAAAAAGCACTAAATTCGGGAAGCTAAAACTGTTAAAATATGAATTGACTTTACAGAAACAAAGTTTAAGTAAAGAAATTGAATATTATGAAAATGCTGTTATAAATTATTATAATAGTATTATTCATCATTTAGAGTTAATAGATAAAGAAAAGAGAATTTGTTTTATGCTTGATGATATACAAAAGCTAGATAATCAAATTGTTTCTAATTTAAATAATAAAATGGGGTTTTCACTGAAGTATTTTCCTATTTCCAACATTTTTGAAAAGAAATATTTAAAATCAGAACCCAAATTTTATAAGAGAACTACTTTAAACACATCTAAACTTGAGGCACTTCAGAATAAATTGGTTGCTTTCTGTGACTACTAAAGTGGTGAGTGTTACATTAGAATTATTGTAATATTTATTTAAATATGGGGAAAGTAACTTTTTTAATGCCAGTTTACAATGGCGAAAAATATTTACGTGAAGCTATAGACTCTATTTTAGCACAAACGTATACGAATTTCGAGTTACTGATTATTAACGATGGGAGTACAGATAATACACAGCAGATTATTGATAGTTATTCAGATCCACGTATAAAATGTGTGCAACAGCAAAATTGCGGTGTTGCTAAATCACTAAATAATGGTCTTGCCCTTATTACTACAAAATATATTCGTAGGCACGATGCAGATGATATTTCTGAGCCCAATATGTTAGAGGTGCAGATGCAATTTTTACAAAAACATAAAGAGATAAAATTTGTAAGTACGAGCTGTGCGTTTATGACCAATCACAGTAAAGTGGCTTATAATTATACGCAACCCAAATCGGCACTTTTTTCAGAGGAAGATTATGTTATGGTGAGCAGACAAATGTTTAATCCTTATAGTCCAATTGTTCATGGTACAGTTTTAGGGCCGACTGCTATTTTTAAGGAGATGAATGGCTATCGCGAAGCATTTCTGACTTCAGAAGATAATGATTTGTGGTTAAGAATAATAGAGCACTATAAGTTTGCGGTTTTAAAACACAGCTATTATTATTTAAGACTAAATGCAACATCTGCAACGCAAGTACATAAAGCATCAACCAGTTTTTATCGCGATTTAACGATGCAATTTGCAAGAGAAAGAGAAATCCATGGTACGGATTTATTACAGCGTGGCGAAACGATGCCTAAACCGAAAACGTTAGAAGTGGCTCCCCTAAATAATACAAACGCCGTAAATGGAAAAATCTTTAGAGGCGATATATTACATTTTGGTTATAAAATAAATCTGGACGCCAAAGATTACAAAAATATCCTAACAGATATTAAATTAGCATTAAGAGATGGTTGGAAATTAAAAAAAACATGGAAGGCTATTATTTTTCCTATTTTGGGAGATAATTATGTAAAAGCTGGTGTTAAAGTCAAACAAAAACTGAGATGATTGTTTATTATTTTGGAGCCGATAGCCCTTGGTATAACCAAAGTGAAATAGATATTAATAGACGTAATATGGCGGTTTTGTTAGCTATAGCAGAACAACCTAATATAAAATTAGTTTACAACGTTATACGCTGTACACGTGCATTATTGTTTAATAAAAAAGACCAAATAGTATCATTACACCCTAAAATTAAGAACGTTTACATTGCTATAATTCTGCCAGAACGTGGTGTCCTAAAAAAAATAACACAACCATTAAATAGAGTTTTATTAAAAACGTTTCTCCCTAAAGAGAAAAAAGGTCAGAATAACTTATCATGGTGTTATTGGCCTAGAGGTTATGAAGATTACAAATTTTTAGGATTACTAGACCGTATGGTTTTTGATACCGATCATAATATTATTGAAGACCCTAATTTAGCCCAAAACCATAAAAAGAATAGAACTCAATTATTAATAGAAGCTGGTAACCGAGCAGAGATTATATTAAGTAGTTCGCGGTCTATGATAGCTTGGTATACCTCTAAAGGTTTTAACAATACCAAAATGTTAATGAATGGTGTTTTTAAGTCTCGAGTGCATTTTGTTGACACCGTTAACAAAGCTGGTGATGATTTCCAGGTCACTTACTGCGGTACATTATCTAAATGGATAAAATTGGAGTGGTTATTAAAAATGGCAAAAGACCAACCCAATTGGACCATAAATATTATAGGAAAAAACTTCAAAACCGAGTTAGCAGATGAATTCGAAATTTATAAGAATATAAAAATGCACGGTTTTTTAAAACCATCAGAAGTAGATGCTATTCTTCAAAAGACCAATGTATGTATTGGTTTATATCGGGAAGAACCGGCTTTAGATGTCAATAGCATGAAAATATATGATTATCTTGCAAAAGGATTACCTGTAGTGGTTAATAAATACCACGCTCATTTAGGAGAAGATTTTGAGCATTTAATTATGGTAGAAGACAACTATACTGATTTTGTTTCCGCTATAAAATATGCAAAGCCTATTGAAAAAGACAAATTGAAACCGTTTTTGAATAATGTAACTTGGCAAAATAGAGTAAAAGCTCTAACTCAATCTATAGATGCTTAGTATGACTCCAAATATCTCAATTGTAGTACCCGTTAAAAATGGTATAGCAACATTGCCTGCGTTTATAGAAGGTGTAAAAAAACAAACACATTTCAATAATGTAGAGGTCGTTATTATTGATTCTGCAAGTACGGATGGTTCTGTAGCGTATCTTTCTCAATTTAGTTTTGTTAAAGTTATTTCTATCGACCCTAAAACGTTTAACCATGGTGCAACACGTAACCTTGGAGTAACATATACGCAAGGAGAATTTATTGTAATGACGGTACAAGATGCTACACCTACAGATGCGTTTTGGTTAGAAAAAATGTTGGCACATTTTAAAGACAAAGAGGTTATGGGTGTTTGTGGTCAACAAGTAGTACCACATGATAAGGATAAGAATCCGCACGAGTGGTTTAGACCACAATCTAAAGGCGGTGCAAAAAAAGTAAAGTTTAAAAGCAAACAAGAATTTTTAGACTTATCACCAAAAGAACAACGCCAATGTTGTGGTTGGGATGATGTTAATGCCATGTACAGAAAACAAGCGCTTTTAAATTTACCTTTTGAGCCTTTAGTGTTTGGAGAAGATATGCTTTGGGCAAAAATGGCATTAGAGAAAGGGTATACCTTGGTTTATGATACCACAGCAAGAGTGTATCATTATCATTTTCAATTCCCAACTTATACGTATAAACGCGTTTTAATCTCAAAATTATTTATTTATAAATGTTTTAATTATTTCGATGATAGAACCTATTCTTATAAGGATTATGCACTTGTGGTATATAGAAATTTTAAGTGGAAATGTGCACCGAAATGGATAACGCATAATTTTAATTTAATAGCCAACCACAGAAAAGCAACACATACATTAGCTACCGCCATTAAAATGAATAAGATTGAAGCGCTAGAGAAAGAACTAGCTGTAAATATTCCACAAGGAACAACGAATAAAACTTAATCACTATATGAACTTTGACAAATATTCTTATGTGATTAAGCATATAAATCTAAAAACACTTTATTTTAATTTTAAATATTTGCCATTTAAAACGGCACTAAGACTCCCTTTTTTCATTTCAAGAAATGTATATTTAAAAAAGGTCGACGGTGAAGTTGTAATCAATACTAGAATAAGGACAGGAATGATTAAGATTGGTTATGGTGATGTTAGTATTTTTGATAAAAAAAAAGATAGGACAATTTGGAAACTTTCAGGAAAGGTAATATTTAATGGGAATACTGATATTGGTCATGGTTCTTGTTTGTCTATCAGTGGTCTGCTAGAATTAGGTGATAATTTTAATATTACCGCAAAGTCATCAATAATCTGTTCAACAAATATTAAGTTTGGAAATAATGTGTTGATCTCTTGGGAATGTTTGTTCATGGATAGTGATTTACATAGAATTAAAGATGAGAATGGAGTTGTTATTAATAGCCCAAAGCCAATTATAATAGGCAGAAATGTATGGATAGGATGTAGATGTACACTTTTAAAAGGAACCAAAATAGCAGATAGTTCAATTATTGGAGCTGGTTCTATAACCACAAATGACATTTCTGAAAAATCAGGTCTTTTTGTAGGTAGCCCTCCAAGATTAATTAAAAAAAATCTAACATGGGATTAAATGTAAATAAACATAATGTGCTAGTTTCCGTATTAATGACGGTTTATAACCGTGAAAAATATATAGCAGAAGCTATAGAAAGTGTTCTAAATAGCACGTATCAAAACTGGGAGCTTATTATTGTAGATGATCAATCTAAAGATAATTCAGTAACCATTGCAAAATCATACCAAGCTAAGGATTCTAGAATTAAGGTGTATGTTAATGAAAAAAATTTAGGAGATTATCCCAACCGTAACCAAGCCGCAGCATACGCAAAAGGGAAGTATCTTAAATATGTGGATGCTGATGATAAAATTTATCCACACGGATTAGAGTTGTTGGTGTATTATATGGAGCAGTTTCCAGAAGCGGGTTATGGCTTATGTTCATTGCCCCAAGATAAACTACAACAATTCCCATTTCAATTAAGTACCGAGCAGGCGTACCAACGTCATTATTTTCAACAGCCATTATTTCATAAAGCGCCGTTAAGTGCAATCATTAAAACAGCAGCTTTTAATAGCATTGGTGGTTTCACAGGTAAGCAACATTTAGGTGATTTTGAAATGTGGCACCTGTTATCACAAGAATTCCCTGTAGTCTTGATGCCACACGGGATTGCTTGGTACAGAGAACACGATGATCAACAAATGAATGCTAATAGAACGGACCCATTTGTGCCATTTAAGTATTTGTTAATAGCAGATGTTCTATTGATTGCAGAAAACTGCCCATTAAATAAAGTAGATAGACAAAAGGCATTAGAAAAAAATAATAGAAAGAAAAGCAATGCAATTATATCGGCTATAAAACACCATTCTATTAAAAAAGCATTACAAATGCAGAAAAAAAGTGGTCTGTCATTTTATTCTGTTTTAAAAAATAAATTCATAAAATGAAAGTGATTTTTATACTAATAAAATATACTATTCAAAAGTGGTTAAGAATAGGGTATTGGCTATTTAGGCTTTCTAAGGCGAGTTTTGGGTGCAAACCTAATCTTTCATTTCCAATAAAAATGGAAGGAAATGGTAAAGTGTTTATTGGTGATTTTGCTGTTCTTAAAGAAAAATTAAATATAGGAGTAGGGAATAAAGCCAACTTAACAATTGGAAATAATTGTTTGCTTGAAGAAAGGGCTACTATTTTAGTTCAGAAAAGTATAAAATTTGTTATTGGAGATAATTTTAAACTTGGAGCCGGAGCAAAGTTATACGTAAATAATAACTGGCATTTTTCAGATGATGTAAAAATTGAAACCAACTGTTGTGTATTTGCAAGAGAACCAGATAATTGCGGTTTGTTGATAATTAATAAAGGCTCTCGGATTGGTGACTATACTATAATTGATGTCGTAGATGATATTTCAATCGGGGAAAATGTAGCTATAGGACCAAATTGTATTATATATACCCATGATCATGTGTACACAAATAGAAATGTGCCTGCATGGAAAGGAGGTTTAGTAAAAAAACCTATAATAATTGAAGATGGTGCTTGGATAGGTTCAGGTGTCACTATTCTTCCTGGTGTAATAATCGGTAAAAGGGCAGTTGTAGCGGCAGGCTCAGTAGTGACAAAAAATATAGAGGCAGAATCTATTTATGGAGGTATTCCTGCTAAGTTTATAAAAAAAATATGAATCAAAAAAAAGTGTCCATAATTATTCCATGTTTTAACGGATTTCCGTTTATAAAGGAGACGTTAGATAATGTTTTTGGACAGACGTATAAAAATATAGAGGTTATTATTGTAGATGACGGTTCAACAGATGGTACGCTAGATTTTTTACAAAGACTAAAACAGCCCAATTTAATTGTAAAGTCTAACCCTAAAAAGGGAGCTTGTGCAGCAAGAAATTATGGACTGAGTTTGGCAACAGGAGACTATATTCAGTTTTTAGATGCTGATGATCTTTTGGATCTACACAAAATAGAGACACAACTTGAGCTATTGTTCAATACTGAAAATAAGGTGGCGGTATGTAGCACACGTCATTTTTACGAAAACCCTCAAAATGGTGTAGTTACAGATACGCCGTTTTTATTTTCTTCCAATAAACCACAGGATTTTTTATTGAAGCTTTATGGGGCAGATGGACAAAATCATAATATGGTAGCGCAGCATGCTTGGTTATCGCCTAAATCAGTTATAGATAGTGCAGGGCTTTGGGATGAAAACCTTATTAAAGACCAAGATGGCGAGTTTTTTTGTAGAGTGATTATGGCATCTCAAGGTATTTGCTATGCTCAGAATGTGCTTTGTTATTATAGAAAACACAGGCAGAAATCTAACATCTCAGGCGGTAAATCTAAAAATCATCTTTTAAGTCAGTTCAATGCGCTAAACTCAAAAGCAGACCAATTGCAGCTTGCACGGGATACAGAGGCCTACAAAAATGCCATGGCTTTGCAATATAAGCTCATAGCAATAGATGCTTTTCCAGAATACAAGGATGTTTATGCTAAAAGTATAAAGCTTTCTAACGACTATGGAGGGTCCAATTACGTTCCAGTCTTGGGAGGCAAATTAGTTGAATTTTCAAAAACAACATTAGGATGGAAATTTGCTAAATTATTTCGGTTATTTTTGCATAAAATTAAAGGAGCTGTTAGTTGATTTATAAATTGAAATGTGTTGTTTTTTAAGAATGCATATTAAAAATAATCTTATTCCGTAAACTGTCATTTTGAAACAACCACATTTACTATTTATTACCACCTCTAGTCTAGCGGCCAATCCACGTTTGGTAAAAGAATTTGAGGCCCTTAAAAAAGAATTTAAGTGCTATGTAATAAATTTTAAACATCAAGACTGGACTTTAGAGCTTACGGAAACTATAAAAAGTAGAAATCCGGAAGTCCATTTTATAGAAATAGATAGAAAACTAGATGTTATTCAAACGATTTATTGTAAAGTGTTGCAAAAAATAGCGATACTCTTAAATAATCTCTTTCCTAAAAGTTTTAAAATTTGTGCATGGGCCAGTAATGATAAAGCAGCGCAGTTATGGTTTGTTGTAAACAATCTCAGAAAGACAGTTAGACCTTCTCGTGTTATTGCCCATAATTTAGGAGCTTTTTATCCTGCGGTTAAGCTATCGGAAAAGCAAGGCGTGTCATTACAGCTTGATATTGAAGATTATTATCCAGGGGAAGCCTTATATTTTAATAAAAAACATGAGCAACAAAACCGTATGTACATCATGGCTCATAGTTTTTTAGAAGCAAATAGCATTACCTATGCTTCTGAAGGCATTAAACTAGAATGTCAAAAGCATTTTAAGGTAGAAAAACAAACAGAAGAAGTTACCATTATTAATGCCTTTAAGGCCACTGATTTTGTCGCGCCTAAAAGTGTAGCGTCTAATAAAATAAAATGTGTTTGGTTTTCACAACATATAGGTCCAAATCGTGGTCTCGAACAGGTTGTTGAAGCAGCGAAAAAATTGGATAATGTTGAATTTCATCTTATCGGTAATAATAATCAGGGTTTTCTAGATACTGCAGAAATTGGTGAGAATATCATATTGCATGATATTATGGAACAATCAAAATTACATGGATTTTTAGCTGCTATGGACATAGGATTGGCTTTAGAACCTGGTAAAGATTTAAATAATATAATAGCATTATCTAATAAAATTATCGCCTATACGCAATCTGGCCTTTATGTATTAGCTACAGATACTTTTGGTCAATCACAATTTTTAAATGCCTTAAAATATAATGCAGGGAAGATAATGACCTCTACTTTAGCGGAAACGCTTCAACAAGTTGATACTACTATATTATCGCAAAATAAGAAGATTGAGCGTTGGCAAAATGCCAAATCATTTTCATGGGAAAATGAACAGCTCAAATTAAAGCAATTACTAAAATGAAAACGGTTTTAATCATATATCCACATTGGGTGCCCGCTAATTTAGCAGGAGTTCAACGTCCACGTTTAATAGGTAATTACCTTAAGCAATTTGGATGGAAACCCTTATTACTTACGGTAGATGCTGAGTATTATGAGGAAACTCCTGATCCACATATCGCCAAAACAGCTTCTGAAGATATCGAGGTAATCTATACAAAAGCTTATAAGGTTGGGAAGCCGAGAATAATTGGTGATATTGGTTTGCGTGCATTTCCTTTTCTCAAGAAAGAAGCCTTGCGCATATGTATGGAACGTAAAATAGATTGTATATGGATTCCTATTCCTTCATTTTATACAGCAGTTTTAGGCAGAATTATACACAGCAAAACAGGAGTTCCTTATGGAATAGACTATATCGATCCTTGGGTTAGAGACATTACTAATCAAAATGATACAAGGGCAAAATTGAGTCAGTCTGTGGCAAGAACCTTAGAGCCTTATGCGGTGAAAAAAGCAGCATTTATTACAGGCGTTTCTACACCATATTATTGGCCAGTGATAGAACGTAATTTTAAGAGACCACCTGTACATGCAGGAATGCCTTATGGTTTCGATCCTAACGATCACAAATTAAAATTAGAAGGTTTAAAAATGCCATGGGATGCTATTGCAAATTGTAAACCTTGGATATACGCAGGTGCATTTCTACCTAATTCACATCTTTTTATGGATTGCTTTTTTAATGCCATTAATACATTAAAAGATCAAGGAAATTGGGACGCAGATATCAGGTTGTTTTTTATAGGTACAGGTCCTTATCCTGCAAAACGTATTACGGCATATGCCGCAGATTACGGATTAGAAGATATAGTTGTAGAACAAAGAGAGCGACAACCTTTTTTAAATATTTTAAACTATTTATCTCATGCAGATCGTGTGATGTTGTTTGGGAGTACAGAGCAGCATTATACAGCATCCAAAACATTCCAATGCTTGCTAAGTGAACGTCCAGTATTTACTATTTTACATGCAGAAAGTTCTGCAGTCAAGGTTATTCAAGATGTAAAAGCTGATGCCTATCTGGTACCTTACCATGAAGGCGATACAAAACCTAAAATTGTTAGCACTATAACAGATGTTTTAATTGAATTTCAAAAAGATAATAATTGGTCTCCAGAGTTACAATCTTTAGATCAATACTCATCTAAACAATCAGCTAAAGTATTAGCTGAAGTGATGGATGACGTTTTAATCCAATAAATAAATAGAAATCACTTTGAAAAAATTAGCAATAGTTACCACGCATCCCATACAGTATTATGCACCTTGGTTTAAATTAATGGCACAACGTGGTAATGTTGAGATTAAAGTTTTTTATACGTGGTCACAAGCGTCAGAAATTGTAAAAGATAAAACATTTGGTAAAGATATAAAGTGGGATATTCCATTATTAGAAGGTTATCATTATGAGTTTGTAGAAAATATTTCTAAAGATCCAGGAACACATCATAAAAATGGAATAGATTGCCCAGAACTGAATTATAGAATTAAGGACTGGCAACCAGATACCATTTTAATTTTTGGTTGGTATCTAAAAAGTCATTTAAAGGCTATGAAATTCTTTAAAGGAAAAATTCCGGTTTGGTTTAGAGGTGATTCTACATTATTAGACGACGTACCAGGAGTGAAGCAAGTTTTAAGGAAGTACTATTTAACTTATATTTATAGGTACATTGACAAAGCATTTTATGTTGGGACCCAAAATAAAGCGTATTTTAAATCTGTAGGATTAAAAGAGGACCAATTAGTATTAGCACATCATGCTATTGATAACGAACGATATTACGATTCTGAAGAAAAGAATTATGAAAACTCAGCTTTAGTTTGGCGTAAGGAACTAGGGTTTAATAAAGATGATTTAGTAGTTTTATTTGCTGGTAAATTTGAATCTAAAAAACAACCCGATTTTTTATTAAAAGCCATACAACGAGTAAATAAAAAATTACAGCAACCCTTAAAATTAGTATTGGTTGGTCACGGTCCATTAGAAGATGAATTAGAATTATGGTCAAAAAACGATTCTAATATTAAGATGATACCTTTTCAAAATCAGAGTAAAATGCCAATTTTATATCGACTAGGTAATGTGTTTTGTTTACCATCTAAAGGCCCAGGCGAAACTTGGGGATTAGCAGTTAATGAAGCAATGGCTTCATCTAGACCAGTGATTGTATCAGATAAGGTGGGAGGAACAACAGATATGCTTGTAAGTGGCTATAATGGGTTCTCCTTTAATCATACTAATCAGAACGAACTAATGGGTATTTTAGAAAACTTATCGTTGCGCAAATTGGAAGCCATGGGAAAAAATGCAAAGGCGCACGTTAATAACTTTACAATGCTTAAAATTGTTGAAGCTCTAGAAAATGAAATTTAGGAGATTCGATCATTCAAAGTTTTTAGAAGAATGGATATGTGGTCTTACATAGGTGTTGGAATGGTTGCTTTTGTCGCTTATTGTTTTGTTAAGCGATTGGGCAAAGGCTTGCCTGTGATAGAGCTTATGCTACTTATTGCGGGTTTACAATGGGTTATTGGGCCCATAATTGAATATGTCTCACCTTCAACGCATTGGAAATACTATATGTATGTAGAAGAATCTGAGTATATGGCATTCGTGGCACCTGCTTATGCAGTGTTTTCCATCATTATTCTTTTAATAATTAGAAAAACAAAACGATTTCATTTCGACGTAGAGGTTTTGAGGGAATATTCAGGGTATGGTTTAATTATATTCTTCATAGGTGTTGCTTTTGATGTTTTTAGTAATGTCTTGCCCAGATCATTAGGTTTTTTGATTTTTATTTTGTCAAATTTTAAATATGTTGGAGCTATTATTTTATTTTATTCTGAAAATAAGAAATTAAAAAGAATATTTTATATCGCTATCCTTTACTTATTGCTTAATTCTATATTAAAAGCGCTTTTTCACGATTTTATCTTGTGGACTGTTTTCTTCTATATGTTTTGGACATTAAAATATAAACCTACCATCCCAAGGATTTTATTGACGTTTGTGTTGGGCGCATTGTTTGCATCAACCTTACAAACGATGAAATCTGCTTATAGAATGCAGGTGTGGAATAATTTTTCAGGAAATAAACTGGAGCTATTTGTAAACCTTATGATGGATTCGTTTTTGGTAGATGAAACGTCTTCGGATGAACTAGATGACGGTATAGACTCAAACGTTAGGCTTAATCAAGGTTGGATTATCAGCGCCGTATTAGATAATATTCCTAATAATCAAGACTATCTAAATGGTATGACCGTTAAGGATGCGGTATTTGCGTCTGTTCTACCACGATTTTTAAATCCGAATAAGACCAAAGCTGGTGGGCAGGAAAATTTCGCACTTTTTACTGGACTTTCAATAACTAACGATGTGTCAATGGGTATTAGTATCGTTGGCGAAGCCTATGGTAATTTCGCCCATTTTGGTGGCATACTTTTTATGGGGTTTTGGGGATTGTTTTTAGGAAGGGTATGGCTATTTTTATTTGCTAAAATTAGGCAGAACATTATTTTTATTGCATTTGTTCCACTGATTTTTCTGCAAGTAATTAAAGCAGAAACAGAATTAGTAGTAGTCTTAAACCATTTGGTAAAATCTATGATAGTGGTTTTCATATTTATATGGTTTGCTAAAAAATACTTAATGTGGAATTTTAATAAATGAAAGAGACCATCACTTATATATTTAGAAAACCAGATCCAAAATTCAAAAGTATTGAAGGTGTTTTTAACCACATTAAAGCAATGATTGGTCTACAGACAAAAACATCCACAATGCATCTTAAATCATTAGGAGGAGGACTTAGTACCTTATGGTCTAACGTATCGACGTTTAAAAGAGATAAGGACACCATATATCATATTACAGGAGACGTCCATTATATGGCTTTAGTTACAGGCAAAAAGACGGTGTTAACTATCCATGATGTTAACTCGATTTTAAAAAGGGATGTTATAAAAAAACTGTATTTAAAGTTGTTTTGGTTTTGGTTACCCGCAATATGTGTAAAACGTATTACCGTAATTTCAAATTTCACTAAACTGGAACTTGAAAAAATTATACCATTTGCCAAACATAAAATAAGCGTAGTTAATAATCCTGTGAACGAATTATTCGCTTTTAGTGATTATAATTTCAACCAATCACAGCCTAGAATTTTATTGATAGGCACCAAACCTAATAAAAACTTGGAGATGGTTTTAAAAGCGCTATCTACCATTCCTTCCGAAATAGTACTAATTGGTAAACCGACAGATGTACAAAAAAAATTAGTAGCTACCTTAGATTTAAATTTTGAATCACGCTTCAATTTGTCAATTAATGAAGTCGTAGAAGAATTTAAAAAATCTGATCTATTGTGTTTTGCTTCTACCTACGAAGGGTTTGGTATGCCTATAATTGAAGCTCAGGCAGTTGGGAGACCAGTAATAACATCTAACTTAGGCGCTATGAAGGAAGTTGCGGCAGACACTGCGTATTTAGTAAACCCACATGATTTAAACTCTATAAGACTGGGAGTTAAGGAAATAATTGAGAATAGACCATTAAGACAGGATTTAATAAAAAAAGGCTTACAAAATGTGGAACGTTTTAAGTCTGAAAACGTCGCAAAGGAGTATATGCATATTTACCGAGATGTCAGTTCCGGTAATTGAAATTTGTTTAGGCCACAATAACACGTAAAATAATAGTATAGCGTTAAAATCAATATGAAATTAAAACTTTGGATATTTATTGATTGGTATTTACCAGCATATAAAGCTGGTGGACCCATACAATCCATTGCCAATTTGGTCAGTCGATTAAAAGATGAATTCGATATCAGTATAATTACATCGAATTCAGACTTAGGTGAATTATTAGACTTAGATCCAAAATCCCTGAATACATGGGTGAAAAAAGACGGATATCAAGTGATGTATTTGGATGCTGAACATCAAACTAAGAAGTATTTAAAAAAACTTTTTAAAGCCCATACCTTTGATGCTGTTTATTTTAACTCCTTGTTTTCCGTTAAGTTTACAATACTTCCGTTTTGGCTTTTAAGAAATGAACCTGTTAGAAGAGTTTTAGCGACTCGAGGTATGTTAGGTGCAGGAGCACTAGCCATAAAACCTTTAAAAAAGAAGCTTTTTTTAGGGTTTATTAAACGCCTGAATCTACATAAAAAAGTAATATGGCATGCCACGGCCCAAAGTGAAATTGATGAGATTAAAATGCATTTTGGAACAGGTAGAAAAATTATATTAGCCCCAAATCTTTCCGCAATAACCCACAATAACTTTTCGGAAAAAAATAAAATAGAAAATCACATTAACATTTTTTTTCTCTCACGTATATCCTATAAAAAAAATTTAATTGGAGCACTGGATGTGCTCTCAAAAATTCAATCAAAATATAAGGTTCAGTTTCATATCATTGGCCCAATAGATGATAATGATTATTGGCAAAAATGTGAAGTGAAGATAAAAGAATTGCCAAAAAATATTAGTACAAATTATCTTGGTGCTATTCCAAATGGTGAATTATCAAATTATTTATCTAAAGAGCATCTATTACTGTTGCCAACGTTTCATGAGAATTTTGGGCATGTAATTATGGAGTCTTGGCAAAATGGTTGCCCTGTAATTATATCGGACCAAACACCTTGGCGAAATTTAAAAGATGATAAGTTAGGGTATGATCTTTCTAATACTAGTGAAACTGATTTTATCAAAGCCATAGAGCATTTATGCGGTATGTCTCAAGATGAGTATAACAAGTGGTCAAAATCGGCGTTTCATTTTGCTAAGACATTTATTGAGAACCCGAAGGTATTAGAACAAAATAAAAGCTTATTTTTGAACGCTTAAAATACTTAAAATGAAACGAATTTTAGTTACTGGTGGTGCTGGTTTTGTTGGCTCACATCTCTGTGAACGCTTACTGAAGGAAGGGAACGAAGTCATATGTTTAGATAACTATTTTACCGGATCCAAACAGAACATTGAACATCTAATGGATCATCATTATTTTGAATTGGTGCGTCATGATATTATCAATCCCTATATGATTGAGGTCGATGAAATTTATAACCTAGCATGTCCTGCTTCACCAGTCCATTATCAGTATAACCCGATTAAAACCATTAAAACATCTGTAATGGGCGCTATTAATATGCTAGGTTTGGCCAAGCGTGTAGGCGCAAAAATATTACAAGCGTCTACTAGCGAAGTTTACGGAGATCCTACTGTACATCCACAACCGGAGAGTTATTGGGGCAATGTTAACCCTATAGGCTTACGTTCTTGCTATGATGAAGGTAAGCGGTGTGCGGAAACGTTGTTTATGGATTACCATACGCAAAATGAGGTCGCTATTAAAATTATTAGAATATTCAATACCTATGGGCCACGCATGCACCCTCAAGACGGACGCGTAGTTTCTAATTTTATAATGCAAGCTTTAAAAGGGGATGATATTACCATATTTGGAGCGGGAAATCAAACACGGAGTTTCCAATATGTGGATGATCTTGTAGAAGGTACAATACGTATGATGGAAAGTAGAGATGGCTTTGTTGGGCCTGTGAATATTGGAAATCCAATAGAATTCACCATGTTGGAACTGGCCGAAATAGTAATAGAATTAACGAATTCAAAATCAAAAATTATTCATTTGCCATTGCCTCAAGATGATCCTATGCAACGTCAACCCGTTATTGATTTAGCGAAAAAAGAATTGAATGGATGGGAACCAAAAGTGCATCTAAGAGAAGGTTTAGGCAAAACAATTACCTATTTTGATGGACTTATAAAATCGAACAAGGCGTAGACATAGAAAATCAATCTTCAGTTTTGAAAACAGATTTATCTACATATAATAATAGTTGGTATACTCCAGGCTCTAAATTCAAGCGGATGCTCTGGTATGTGATAAGTTTGCTCTTTTTTGAAGGCGGTTGGAATATCTCTTCAGGATTAAAAATAGTCCTTTTAAGAACCTTTGGAGCCAAAATAGGTCAAGGTGTGGTGATCAAACCTAGAATATCAATTAAATACCCTTGGAAACTTCAAATAGGAAATTATTGTTGGATTGGAGAGAATGTTTGGATAGACAATCTTGATCAAGTAACTATTGAAGATCATGTTTGTATTTCGCAGGGAGCGCTTTTGATATGCGGTAATCATGACTATAAAAAATCAAGTTTTGATTTATTTGTAGCACCTATTTCTTTGAAAGAGGGGAGTTGGGTCGGAGCTAAATCTATTGTATCTCCTGGAGTGACCTTAAATAGCCATGCGGTTCTTAGCTTAGGATCCGTTGCTACCATGGATTTAGAGGCCTATGGTATTTATAGTGGAAATCCTGCAACTAGAGTGAAAACACGTAAAATTGAACAACCATAAAATGAAAGTTTCTTTAATAACGGCGACATACAACAGCGAGTCAACCATAAACACTTGTATGGAATCTGTCCTTAATCAAACCTATAAGAATATTGAATATATAGTAATAGATGGTGTTTCTAGTGATGGCACTTTAAGTTATATAGAGGAAAAGTCTAAAGCATATCCACAAATCATATACAGTTCAGCTAAAGATATGGGTATTTATGATGCATTGAATAAAGGCATTGAAAAAGCCACTGGAGATATCATTGGTTTGGTACATTCTGATGATTTTTTAGCAGATAATAATGTCATTGAAACTATTGTTAATACGTTTAAAAATGAAAACGCTGATGGTGTTTATGGTAACCTTCATTATATTGCTTTTGAAAATACGGATAAAGTAATTAGAAACTGGGTGGGTAAACAATTTAGACCTAAGCTTTTAACACAAGGTTGGATGCCAGCACACCCAACGCTTTATTTGAAAAAGGATGTTTACGAAAAATATGGAACTTTTAATCTTTCTTATAAAATAGCGGCTGATTACGATTTTATTTTACGTATATTTAAACAACCACAACTTAAATTTTATTACCTACCCAAAACGATTGTAAAAATGAGAGTAGGCGGCGCCAGTAACAGAAGTTTAAAGAATATTATTCAAAAAACTAATGAGGACTACCGAGCTATTAATGCAAATGAAATTGGAAGTTGGAAGACTATACTTATTAAAAATGTTTCAAAATTGAAGCAGTTTATATCCTAAACTTTAATTGGATTTCATAAATCCAATAGAAGGTATTTATGTTTATTTTATGCATCTTTGCAGAGCAAAACCTTAAAAAGTAGCGTCAGAATTCATGATAAAAGAATTACTTGAAAATTTTAATCCATTAGATTACATTGGATGGCTAGTTCTTATTGCATCTACCATATCCTTTGTGGTGTCATTTTCTAGTTATCCGGCCATTATTTTAGTGGCATTAAAGAAAAATTTAATGGATAAGTCAAGTGATAGAAGTAGTCACAAGGGTACAGTTCCTAATTTAGGTGGTATTGGAATATATTTGAGTATCGTGGTTTCAATTACAATTACAGGCGCAACCTTAGATACTAAAATCTTACTGTTAATCTTAGGTGGCATAACCATTTTATTCTTTCTAGGTTTAAAAGATGATATTTTAATTTTATCCCCACGCAAAAAGTTCATAGGTCAATTGTTAGCGGCTTTTTTATTAATTGTGTTTACAGATACACGTATCCATGGCTTATCTGGGATTTTTGAAATTACGATAATGCCTTATTGGCTTTCCGTTTTATTTACACTCTTCGTCTATCTTTTAATTATTAATGCTTTTAACCTTATTGATGGCGTAGATGGGTTAGCAGGTATGTTAGCGTTAATGGCATCTTCTTTTTTTGGCATTGTATTCTATTTATATAATGATATAAGTATGTTAGTTTTGGCCGCTTCGGCTATTGGTGCACTAGTTCCATTTTTGGTTTTTAATTTTTCAAAACGAAGAAAAATGTTTATGGGAGATTCGGGCTCAATGATTTTAGGCTTTATCATTGCTGTATTTGCCGTAAGGTTTATTGATGCTTCAGAAGGTTCTGGTTCAAGTCTATTCCATACATCTTCACCGATTATTAGTGTGGCTATATTGTTTTTTCCATTATTGGACACCTTAAGAATTTTCTTTATAAGAATAGTGGTTCATAAAAAAAGTCCTTTTTCGGCAGATAACAATCATTTGCATCATCGCTTTTTAAGCTGTGGTTTTTCACATATTCAAACAACTGCAACCATTGTAAGTATAAATATTGTTTTAATTTTTATTTCTTACTTTGGCAGAAACTTGGATATCAACTGGCAATTGTTACTATTACTTGCTTCTGGAGCTATATTGTACTCCTTGTATTTTCTTTATGATTGGTTAAAGGGAAGATAGTTTTATAGAAAGAATAACATAATTTATAAGCTCCATTAACTAATGCTTTGTGAAAACTAATATTGCACTTATATTTGTTGCTTTACTAAACACTTACGAATGTCAAAGTACTTTTATTGTCTATTATGCTGCGCTCTAATATTTTCGTGCACAAGCAAAAAAGAAATTCTTTATTTACAAGATGCGGATCAATATAACAAGAACGAGATTGTTTATTCAAGTTCTATTATTCAACCGAACGATGTATTGCGTATTAACGTCAGCGCATTGATACCAGAATCGGCGATTCCTTATAATAAATCCTCCAACAACACTTCTGGTAATAGTTTAGAATTAATGCAGTTGGAGGGTTATTTAGTTTCTGAAAAATCAACAATCAATTTCCCAATTTTAGGCGTCTTGTCTGTGGCAGGAATGACAGTTCAGGATTTTTCTAAGTTTCTTATACAGAAATTAGAGGATGAAGGTCACTTAAAAAACCCTACAGTAGAGGTAAGACTAGTAAATGCTAAAGTGACAATTTTAGGCGAAGTTAATGGGCCTGGAACCTATACTTTTGCAGAGCAGAATATTACATTATTACAGGCTCTAGGTTATGCAGGTGATTTAACTATTAATGGTAAGCGTGAGGACATAAAAATTATGCGATATGAAAATGGAGTCCAGCATATAGCGCATATCGATTTAACATCAGCTGATTGGTTAAACGGGCCGTATAATTTTATTAAACCCAATGATACCATAATCGTTGATCCTAATAATCCAAAAGTAAAAAGTGCTGGTTTTATAGGTAATGTGGGAACCCTACTTTCCGTAGTTTCAATTCTATTTACTACCGTCGTTTTAATCACAAAATAAGATGAATCAAGCTCAAGAAAACAACTACCAAAAAAGCAAGGATCAAGGGGAGTTTATAAAAGGCGAGTTCCGTAAATATTTGAGCTATTGGTATTGGTTTGTTTTAGGCGCCATATTAGCATTTATTGGTGCCTACATATATTTAAGATATACACCCAAGGTCTATACTGCCGCTGCCAAGATAAAAATATTAAATAAAACAAAAGGTTTAGAAATGCCATCGTCTGCATTTATATTTAACCGTTCTAATATTAATCTTGAAAATGAAATTGAAATTCTTAAGTCCTATCGGATTATAGAAAATGTAGTAGATCGATTGGATTTAACCATGCGATTTTATGAAGAGGGGAATGTTCTGACGACGGAAATCAATCATTTACCGTTTAATATTATCAAGACCATTAGTAACGATAGTATTTATAATGGATTTGCGTATAGAATTGATGTAAAACCTGAGTCATTTGAAGTAACGTCGTCAGGGACTGGAAAAACCTTCGTATTTCCAGAATTTAATACCACTAAATTTAATCACAATCTTCCTTTTGAGTTAAGTTTAGATAACCGAAATAATATAGGAGAAATTAGTGGCAAGACTTTTATTGTAAGGTTTTCATCGGTTCAAAGTGTAACAAATGCTTTAAAAGGACGAGTAAATATAAGTATGCTGGGTAAAAACAGTGATTTACTTCAATTGAATTATACAAGTCAGAGCAAGGCTTTAAACGAACGTATTCTTAACACGTTAATTGAGGTATTTAATGATGACGGCATCAGTGATCGTCAGGACGTTTCCAGACGCACAATAGAATTTATAGATAAGCGTTTTGCTCTTTTAGCTAGGGAATTAGATTCTATAGAGGTTGGCATCAAGGATTATAAGCAAAAAAACAACTTAATTACATTAGAGTCAGATGCAGAATTGGGTATCACTCAACGTACCTTATCTGAAGAAGAATTATTTGAAATAGATAGGCAATTGATGGTATCTGATCTTCTTAAAGAAACCATTGAGACACCTAATCCTGATTCAGGGTTATTACCAGCAAATATAGGAATCGATAATACGAGTATAAATGGCTTAGTTGATAATTACAATGCACTCGTTTTTGAACGTGATAATTTAATTACCAGTGCAGGTGAAAATAATCCTAACGTCATCGTTTTAAATTCTAAATTGAAAGACGTCAAATCTAATATTATAGCTTCCATTGATTCTTATTCTAAACAATTGAGCGCTTCTAGAACACAATTGATGCGTAAAAATAAGCGATTTTCTTCTCAAGTTTATAGTTTACCTGCTAAGGAGAAAGCAATGGCAGACATCAATAGACAACGTGAGATTAAGCAAAGTTTATACCTTTTTCTTCTTCAAAAAAGAGAAGAATCGGCAATCAATCTAGCAATTACGGAACCATCCATAAAAGTGGTTGAATATGCTATTTCTAACGGAACTCCAATCTCACCTAATTCTAGAAACACCTATTTATTGGCAATTGTAATGGGTTTAGCGGTTCCATTCGGAATTATTTATGTCTTTTTACTGTTAGATACTAAAATAAAAGGAAGAGAAGATATTAATCATTTAAATTCTAAGGTGCCTATTGTTGGAGAGATTCCGAAAATAAAAACAGGCCAACTTATTTTCAAGGATCCAGAAGATAATTCTGCGTTAGCTGAGGCATTTCGGATTTTAAGTTCTAATGTGGACTATTTACTTCCACCCAGAAATGATGGAAAAGGAAAAGTTATTTATTGTACATCTACCATCAAAGGAGAGGGTAAAACCTACATTAGCCTGAATTTATCCTTAGCCTTATCAAGTATAAATAAGAAAGTTTTACTAATTGGTGCAGATCTAAGAAATCCACAGATTCATGTACATATTCAAGAGGAAAAACATAAACCAGGGTTGTCTAATTATCTTCATGATATCAATTATAATTGGAAAGACGCCCTGATCAATGGTTTTGAAAAACATCCTAACCATCATATTATTTTGTCAGGAAGTATTCCACCTAATCCAGCGCATTTGTTGACTAACGGACGCTTTACAAAACTAATTGAAGAAGCAAAGGATGAGTATGATTATATAATCGTTGATACTGCACCAACAATATTGGTAACTGATACCATGTTAATTTCTCAATTGGCTGATGCCACTATATATTTAGCTCGCGCTAATTATACGGAGAAAAATCTTTTAAAATATTCGAGAGATTTATTTGAATCTGGAAAATTGAAAAACATGGCCTACGTGATTAATAGTGTAGATACCAATAAATCTTACGGTTATGGTTATAACTATGGCTATAACTACGGCTACGGAAGTAAAGAATAATTAATTTATTATTCGGTGATATTTGTCATACTTTCTAAGGGTTTTATGAATTACTTTTATTAGTGAATTATAAAACTACAAGTCATGAAAACTCTAGAACCGATTTCTACAATAATGTCAACCGATATCATTGCGCTCAATAGAGACGATGATTTGGAAAAGGCAGAATTATTATTCAAAAGACATAAAATCAGACATATTCCTGTAGTTAAAGAGGAGGTTGTCATTGGTATGTTAAGCTATACTGACCTGTTAAGGATAAGTTTTGCTGATGCTGTTGATGAAACCGAAACGGAAGTCGATACTTTAGTCTATAATATGTTTACCATAGATCAAGTGATGGTTAAAAATGTAGTAACGGTGACTTCTGATACTACAATTAAGGATGTAGCTAAAATACTGGCAACACAAGAATTTCATGCATTACCTGTTGTAGATAACGGTTTGTTGGTTGGTATCGTCACGACTACGGATTTAATTAATTATTTGTTGAAGCAGTTATAAATCCACGGTAAGTGTCTCTTTTAAGAATTCGCTATACCCTTTAGGGTTTTGATGGTCGACGTCGGATTGTCACTTTTAAAGACATGACTGCCGGCTACAAAAGTGTCTGCACCAGCATCAACCAGTTTTTTGATGTTTTTATCTGTGACGCCGCCATCAACTTCAATACGAGTATCTAAACCTTGGTCGTTTATCATTTTTCGAAGGTTTTTTACACGTTTATAGGTCACATCTTCAAACTTTTGCCCACCGAATCCAGGGTTAATTGACATTAACAAAATCATATAACATTCGGGAAGAATATCTTCTAAAACATTAAGTGGCGTCGTAATATTAAGTACAATGCCAGCTTTGCAGCCTGCATCTTTTATCTGCCTCAAAGTGCGGTGCAAATGAACGGTAGATTCATAATGAACTGTTATGATATCTGCGCCAACTTTAGCGAATTCTTCAATATAACGTTCCGGTTTTTCAATCATTAAATGAACATCCAATGGTTTCTTTGCATGCTTTTTAATAGCTGCAATAATAGGCATGCCATAAGATATATTAGGCACAAAATGCCCGTCCATAACGTCGATATGAAACCAATCGGCAACGCTATTATTCACCATTTCTGTATCACGTTGAAGATTGCCAAAATCGGCGGCAAGCATTGATGGAGCAATTAATTTTGAAGCCATTAAATTTAGTTCTTTTTAGATTTCAGCAAAGGTAAATAAATTATGAAGTTAATGGTCAAAAGTGATTAAAGGTTTTTTTACTTTTTAAGCACGAAGCACGAAGCACGAAGCACGAAGCACGAAGCACGAAGCACGAAGCACGAAGCACGAAGCACGAAGCACGAAGCACGAAGCACGAAGCACGAAGCACGAAGCACGAAGCACGAAGCACGAAGCACGAAGCACGAAGCACGAAGCACGAAGCACGAAGCACGAAGCACGAAGCACGGAGCACGGAGCACGGAGCTTGTATAAAGTTGTAGTGAAAGACGGGAACAGTTTCTTCCCTTCGGGAAAACGGAAGATGGGAGAAGGTTAGGATGGGAAAAAGTGAACCCACGGTAATCAGCCGTGGGTTCTTTCATCAATCAAAAAACGAACAGTTATGTTTGTAACTGTTGTTATCATTATTAGGTTAGTCGCTTATGATGCTCAATTCTTACAATGTTGTCGGTAACTGAGCGCAGTCGAAACTAACCTAAATATGTCTTTAATATTTTACTTCTAGACGTATGCTTTAAGCGTCTGATTGCTTTTTCTTTAATCTGTCTTACACGCTCACGCGTTAAATCGAAAGTTTCGCCAATTTCTTCTAAAGTCATTGGGTGTTGATTGCCTAAACCAAAATATAAGCGAATTACATCAGCTTCACGTGGTGTTAAAGTTTCTAGAGCACGTTCAATTTCAGTTCGTAATGATTCGTGTAATAAATCTTTATCTGGATTTGGTGATTCACCACTACGCAAAACATCGTAAAGGTTTGAATCTTCACCTTCAACTAAGGGTGCATCCATACTGACGTGACGACCAGAATTTTTTAAAGATTCCTTTACATCATTAATCGTCATGTCCAATTCTTTCGCGATTTCTTCCGCAGAAGGTGGTCGCTCATGACTTTGCTC
This sequence comes from Winogradskyella schleiferi, assembly GCF_013394655.1. Taxonomy (NCBI): domain Bacteria; kingdom Pseudomonadati; phylum Bacteroidota; class Flavobacteriia; order Flavobacteriales; family Flavobacteriaceae; genus Winogradskyella; species Winogradskyella schleiferi. The sequence goes on along the minus strand of NZ_CP053351.1, from coordinate 3,625,310 downwards.
TAAAAATGCAAAAGTCTTGTTGATTTTATTAATAGAGCCAATCTTGTTTAGCGGTAAACGCACAATACGGGATTGTTCTGCCAAGGCTTGTAAAATGGATTGTCTAATCCACCAAACGGCATAAGAAATAAACTTAAAACCACGGGTTTCGTCAAAACGTTGTGCGGCTTTAATTAAACCTAAATTACCTTCATTAATTAAATCTGGTAGTGTTAACCCTTGATTTTGGTATTGCTTGGCAACAGAAACCACAAATCGTAGGTTCGCTTTTGTTAATTTCTCCAAAGCCAACTGGTCACCAGCTTTGATGCGTTGCGCTAATTCTACCTCTTCGTCTGCGGTAATAAGATCTACCTTACCAATTTCTTGAAGATACTTGTCTAAGGAGGCGGTTTCCCTATTGGTAACCTGCTTGGTAATTTTAAGTTGTCTCATTTTATTTTAAGATTTGTGCAATTTACAACAACATGTTGCTTTTATTATACGTAAGAAAGCAACTAAATGTTACACAATAATAATAAAATTTTTAGATTTTCATCTGTTTTACAGAATCAAGGTTGATGGCATCTACAGTTTCATTTGTAAATTTATAATGGCCACGTTTAGTGATTAACCTGAAACGATAAGATTTAATCTGACTTAAGGTGTTTAGAAACAACCACTTAGATTTCAGTAATCTTGGTTTCTTCGATTTTAAACTTAAATCGAAAATATGTTTTCTACCTTCTTTTTCGGCTACAATATCTGGCGTAACATCAATATCACTACCTTTCTTATGATAGGATTTTGGTGTTTCATAGCCTTCAATATCAGCTTTAATATTCGAGTATCCTAAATTTTCGAGATAGGAAATGGATTGATTTAACTCTTCTGCGTACTTCTCTTTGTCTTGTGTTATCATAACCTATATTATAAGGATTTTTATTGAGATATCCAAATTTTTGAGCCTAAATTTTGAAAAACTCAATACTGAAGTCCTAGTGTTATTTAATATACTTCAAAAAAATCAAACGATTTCTAAATCACTTAATGAAATATGGTTCTTAATTTGATTTAATCTGCTAACAATGAAACTATACACGCACCTGTCCATCGCCATAAACATAATATTTATTGGTCACCAATTGGTTTAAACCTAATGGGCCACGATGGTGTAATTTGTCTGTGCTAATTGCCAATTCTGCACCAACACCCATTTGTCCTCCATCTGTAAATCGAGTAGAAGCATTATGGTAAACGGCAGCACTATCCACGTTATGCATAAATTGCATCGCTTCATTATTATCTTCCGTTATAATGGCAGCCGAATGTTTCCCCGAATATTTATTGATAGCATCAATGGCTTCTTCTAAAGATTCCACTTCGCCAATCAATAGTTTTAAGGCTAAAAATTCTTCGTACCATATATCAACATCTGAAATGGTCTCTTTTTGGGATAAAATATCAGATACTTTGTCATCGACAATAATTTCAACCTGATGCTTTTCCAGTTTTTGCTGAAGCATTTTTAATTTCGTTTCATATTCAGGCAGATTTTTATTGATCAATACCTTGTCTAAAGCATTACAACCGGAAATCTTATCTGTTTTAGCATTAATGATCACATTGACAGCTTTGCTCCAGTCTGCATGTTCTGAAACATATAAAAAGTTATTTCCGCGTCCACTCACCAAAACAGCACATGTGGCATGGGTTTTTACAAAGTTGATCAACCGCTCTCCTCCACGAGGGACGATTAAATCTAGTGGTTCCGTCGGGTTTTTTAGAAATTCTTGGGTTTCTTCACGCTTTAGATGCAACAGCTTAATCCAATCCTTGGATAATCCGTTTTCCTCTAAAGCTTCGTGCCAGCATTTTTCAAGAATAAGATTACTATTTAAGGCTTCCTTTCCACCTTTCAATAAAATTTTATTATTGGCTTTAAACGCTAAAACCGCAGCTTCAATGGTAACATCTGGTCGCGATTCATAAATAATAAGAATAGTACCAAATGGTGCTGTTGTATTTACGATATTTAAGCCGTTTTTTAAAGTACGGTTAGATATTTCCTGCCCAACAGGATCATCTTGATCATTTACGGCTTCGACCGCAGCAATCATTTCATCTACTTTTTTATCATTCACAATCAAGCGGTCATAAAGGGCTTGGTCTTCTTTTGTAAAAGCCTCTAAATCTTTTTTATTCGCTTCGATAATGGCTTGTCTTTCACGACCTAAAATCTTTATCATTGATTTTAGGACCTTGTTTTTTATGTCTGTTTGTAATAATTTCATATGTATAAATTTTTAATTGAAGTTTATTTTAGGCACTAATAAATTTGGTACCCACTTCTTTATTATTGATGATATCTATAATTACATTTTCACGTTTGCCGTTGGCAATGTAAGTTGGGATATCTTTATTGGCAGTTCCTTTCGCGATTTTTAATTTTGAAGCCATTCCGCCTCGACCTTCGCCTTCTTTTTTAATGGAAGCTTGAACGTATTTTTCAACATTGTGATGGGTCTTAACTTCATGAATCATTCTGGAGTTTATATCATCAGGATGTCCTGTAAATAGACCGTCTGTATCAGAAAGAATAATCAGTCGGTCTGCGTCCAACAGTTCAGCAACCAAACTCGCCAACTCATCGTTATCTGAAAACATGGACATTGACAATGAAACCGCGTCATCTTCGTTGGCAATAGGAATTACCCCTTCGGACAGTAAACCTTCATAACAATTAATCATATTTTGTCTGTGTTTTCCTGGATCAAAATCACGTTTCGTGGCTAAGATTTGGGCACATCGCATTCCATAATCGTGGAAAATACTATAATAGTGGCGCATCATCCTTGGTTGACCAACGGCCGAATAGACTTGTCTTCTCACAGATTTATCTTTAATATCCGTATCTCCCAACACTTCCATTCCTGCAATTGCAGAGCCAGATGATACTAATACTACCATAATGTCTTCTTCATATAATACGGCAATTTGTCTTACCAACTCTCTAAGCACTGGTCCTAATATTCTATTGTCTTTATTCGTTAGTACGTTGGTCCCTACTTTTACGACTACACGTTTTATTTCTCTATTCATAATTTTTAGTGTCAAGTTGCAGATTTTGAAAACTTAAAAGTTTGTTTCTACTACTTTGGTTATTGTCTATAATTTGAATTATTGAGTTACTGGGCTGTTTCAATATTTTGGCGAATCAACCACAACTTATTTTTAGTCTTCTTTTCCCAATTCCACAGCTCTGTCAAATGCTGCATAGGCCGCATCTTGGATAAGCTGTTTCACATTATTGTCTTCCATTGAGTCAATCGCAGCTTGGGTTGTACCACCTTTCGAGGCTACTTTCTTTATCCATGACTTTGGTGAAATATCATTTTGATTGAACAGTTCAATGGCACCTTCAAAGGTGCTGCTTACCAATATTTTTGAATCGTCTTCTGAAAAGCCCATTTTTTGAGCTGCTTCAAGCATAGATTGCATAAAATAAAAGACGTAAGCTGGACCACTTCCTGAAATTCCAGTTGAGGCATCGATAAAATTTTCAGAATTAACATGAATGGATGTTCCTGTGGTATCTAAAAGATTCCGTACCGTAATAAGCTCAACTTTAGAAACTTCTTTTGATTCTGTATAAGATGTGACACCTTTACCAACTTGTGCAGGTAAGTTAGGCATAGTCCGAATGACTTTTTTAGCACCCAACTTTTGCTGAATGGTGTCTATAGTCACGCCTGCCATGAGCGAAACAAAAATTTGATTATCATTGATCATCGGTTTCATGGCTTCGAACAGACTATCACTGTGGTAAGGTTTTACAGCTATATATACGATATCTGCCTTTGGCAAACAGTCATTTAAAGCATATAAAACTTTAAATCTAACATCTTTGCTAAGACTTTCAATTTTTATTGGGTCAGTATCAAAAATTCTAAGTTTATGCCTACTGAGTAATGACGATTCCGCCATACCTTCCGCGTAGGTTAAACCCATATTTCCTGCGCCAATTACTAATACTCTCATTTTTATATAATTTATTTCACCCTATTTACCGCAAGGACTGTACGGAAGTGCCCAAATAGAATATTGATTTTGAGAATTATGACATTGTGAAATATTTGAGCTTTTCATTGAGGAACTAGTGATTTCTTCAAGTTTTACCTAAGAAAATGGAAATTAGAAAATTTAACAATAGTTGTTATGCTGACAGGCTGTCGGTGACATAATGGAAGTTTCAATAAAAAAACCTATCAAATTTAATGTTGATAGGTTTTATGCAATGTTTTAAAATTAATTTTCTTGCTCTATGTCAACTCACGAGTCAACCAACCTCTTCTGCTGGCTGTTGCAATTGCATAAGGCGTAATCCAGAATAAGGCGAATGTATATAGAATACTATAAGAATAAGCCCAAATACCTTCTGTGGTTTTATATTGACTGGCAAAAAACAGTACTGAAAATGTTGATGCGATTAAAATACTGACCAATGTAGATCCTAAAAATAATAACGGATGTACCAGTACAAAGAATAACATAGAGATCAGTAAAGGATAGCTCATTAATATTTTTAAGAATTGGCTAATAAATAAGATTCGAGTTCCCGTTTTTCCTTTGGCTCTAAAATTAGTGAATACATATTTTCCCATTTCCAGATTCTCTCTTACGTTACTTCGTCCCCAACGAATAAACATTTTATAAAGACCCATATATTGATCTGGTACGTTGGTATATGCTACCGCATTCTTTTGAAATAAAACGTGCTTACCTTGTTTCAATATCATATTGGTCATAGCTCTATCTTCTCCAATATCCGATGCTTTTCCCATAAAGGTTTGGTTGATCCATTCTGGTAAACAGTTATGCACGGCGGTACTTCTGTAAGCTGCTAAAGCTCCAGGCGTACACATAACGGAATTCAAATAACTTTCCGCAGAACGCACAAACTCAAAACTCATTACAAAGCTCACATCCAGCATTTTAGGAAGCATTTCCTTTTTATTGTTTAAGACTCTGATGTTTCCTGCAACGGCTCCACATTGTTCATCTTTAATAAAAGGACTTACTAAATTTCTAAGGGTATCTTCAGTAACAATGGAATCACTATCTACAGTCACGTAAATATCTCCAGTGCCTAAATTAAATCCACGATAAAGCGCGTGACGTTTTCCTTGGTTCTTAGGCTGTTGATAGATGTCTAAACGATCGCCCAATTTATCCTTTGCATCCAGCATCCATGTCCAAGTATCGTCTTTACTGCCATCATCGATAGATATCACTTGAAGTTTATGTTCTGGGTAATTACTATCCGCTAAGCTCATTAATGTATCCCATACTTGCTTTCCTTCGTTATAAGCAGGTACGATTACAGTAACCGTTGGAAGCTCTTCGTCTGAAACGGAATCAATTGGTTTGTATTTAAAGTAATTGTAAGCTTTATAGAAAAAGAAAGAGGCCTTAAAAGCAAATAGGCCAGTTGCCACAACGATAAAAGTATAGCCTAGAGTTGTGCTCGCTTTCGCTGCACGGAATTGTTCAAAATCACTGTGAAAAACAGAGAGAAAATAAATGCCGATAACTAAAAGTAAAAACGAGCTGAATAATACAATTTTATTTTGAGAGCTTTCTGTTTTTGATTTACTGTTTAAAAATAAATTAAGGCCATTCGAGATTTTTTTGGTTCTGCTTTTTGAGGCCGATAAGAGTGAGTTTGAGGAATTTGGTTTTGATGCCATATATTTTATTTGTAAGAATTTTGTTAGACTCATTAATTAAAACAGATGTACGTTGACATTTTAAGTTTAGATTTTTTTTTGTTTTTATTTAACATTAGGAAGTTTAAGTGTTAAAAATCAATATGATTAAATATACAAGATTAGTATTTTATCTATTTAGCAATTTATAATTGCTTATCTTCAATATTTAAAACACTCATTTGTAAACTGTTAACGCAATTAAAATAATGAATTATGACAGTATAATACGATTAATCATACTGATAGGTATAGTTCAGGGTTTTGTGTTCAATGCTTTCGTCTTTCTTAATAGAAAGAAGATTAATATTTCCATAAAATACTTAAACATCGTAGTACTGTGCCTTTCGTTAAATAATTTAAGAGAGTTTGTATATGACGGAAATTACTTGTCTGGCGTAATTCTTTATATCTACTTGGCTGTTCCTTGGCATTTTTTAATAGTGCCTTTTTTTTATATCTTTTTGATCTATTATCTTAAAATTAAAGACGAATATCCAAACTATTTAAAATTCACATTGCTGATTTTTAGTGCTGAAATCCTTATTAGAACAGGCTTAATGCTGTTTAGTAAGGATTTTGAAGTGCGTTTTAGTGAATATATTATCGTTGAAGAAATTTGCAATGCTATTTACGCGGTCTTTATATTCTATCATATTATAAAGTTGGTGTTCTTTGATAAAAACGCGTCATCTAAAATTACACCATTTGATGATATTAAATGGATAAAAGCCATATTGAAGGCAGGCGCAGGCATTATGGTGTTATGGATAATTACGGTTATAATTTATTATTTTACTCGGGAAGCATGGCTCTATGATCCCTTAAAAATTATCTATTCTATATTAATTTATTGGTTAGGCTATCAAGGTTTGATTCATTCGAAAACAACAAATGAAAGAATAGACATTAGACAACAAATTGAAAACCGAGAACCCAATACCATTTTAGAAATTTCTAGTGAAAAACAAAATGCTAAACTCAAAGAAAAGCATAGAGCTGATTTTGAAACTATTAAAACTTATGTGATTGATAACAAACGGTTTTTAGATCCATTTTTTAGTATGGATCTACTTTCTGAAGAATTGAATATTAGCAATAGTCATCTATCCAAAGTAATCAACACTTATAGCACCTATAACTTTTCGGATTTTATTAATTCGCTTCGGGTTCAACAAGCCAAAAAACTATTGCTGAGTGATAGGTTTAAACAATATACCATTGTGGCTATTGGTTTAGAATGCGGGTTTAATTCTAAATCCACATTCTATTCTGCTTTTAAAAAGTTTACTTCAGAAACGCCAACGTCGTATCGTAGTAGATTATAGATGATTAATAAACGATGTTTTTATGTCCTATTTCTGGTTCTAAAGAGAATTTCGGATACCAATTCTAGTCAAAATACTAATTTAGACTCAAGCTATGTCTTGTATCAAATGTGTTATAAACGAGGATTTTATATGATTAAATAATGCGCTTTTTTTAAAACACATAACTTACAATTGCATCATATTTAATTAATCTTAATTCAGTTAGATATTTTACTGTATTGACCATGTTAGAAAACAACAAGTATTCATGAAAACTTTTGCATTGAAAATTATTGTAGCTTTATTTATTTCGGTAATATCTTATGGACAAGAGCGGAGTAAGTCTAATAACAAAGTGGCTTTATATAAAGTATGGGTTAACACAGATACTGAAAAAGTAAAAGGTTTTTTTTATGCGGTGGATGAGACAGGTATAACACTTAGCAAAACAAAAAAAATTGATTTGGAAACCCTTCTATTTGTTCCTGCAGAGAAAATTAATATCATAAAAATAAGAAAACGAGGATCAGTGGCTAAAGCTTCTTTAGTTGGCGGATTGGCTGGTGCTGCTTTGGGCTACGTGATAGGTTTATCTGGAGGAGATGATGATACAGGTTGGTTTAGTTTAACTAAGGAAGAGAAAGCTACTGCAGGCGGTATTGTGGCGTGTATTCCCAGTGGAATAATTGGCGCACTTATAGGATCCAGTAGAAAGAAAATAACTATAGATTATAAAATGGATAACTATAAGAAGCAATTAGGATTGATGGAAAAATATTCTATTGTTTACCAACTGGGTAAGGAATAGTCAATTAACTTAAAACTTAAAATGAAAAAATTACCAAAAATTTTGATGGTATTCTAAATTATAATTCTTAAGTTTTTAATCGCTGATTATTAAATAATTATGACAAAATTAGTTTTATTATTTACTGTTTTAACTATGGCTTGTTCATCCAATAAAAATGATGAATATCCAAGTCCAGATCAATACAACGGAGAAGATCTGTATTCTCAATCTTCAAATTCTGAAAGGTTATTAATTGGTAAGTGGTATTTTGGATATCGTTATGATACAATGCTTGATGCATCTGTTGAAATTAGTTACGACTCTGGAACGGGTTGGCCAACTGGAGATAGAACTGATACCATACAATTTTATTCAAATAAGTTAATTGGATATAGTTGGGACTGTCCCTATGAAAATCCGAACAAACCTTTGGTTAAACTCATGAAGTCAGAATCAGCTAATTACTTTCCATGGTGTTTTCCAAGTGGTGTTAATGGTTGGCTCATAGAAAACGATTTACTTACTTTTTATAGAGGATACGATACCAATGATTTTATCGTATACCCAATTAGTGAGATGAACAATGACTCCATCGTTTTTTTGTACAATGATTATCCTGAAGATAGTATTAATGGAATAGATAAGGCATATGCTGTTTTCTTTAAAAAGCAAGATTAAATTCCGTTTTTAAACATTCTTATTTTATGGTTGTATTCTTTTAATATTATGGTGTGGTTCAATGTCTGGTTTAACATCACAGGTCATGTTTTCAAAAAATATTTTAGAATCAATAGTTCCATGATCTATAAGTACTATTGAAATTTTAGTAATAAGTATCAGTTTGGTGTAAATCGTTATATCTTTAATTTTGCATTCCTTTTATACTCAAAACTTTAATAGCTCCGAAAAAAACGAAACTTTGGATAAGTTGATTTAAAAAAAGGAATACAAGGCACGTTCATCTTTAATAAACTCCCACCGCTAACCATAAATCTGTAGTGTCAAAAAGTGTTCTATTTAAAGTTCGAAAAGCCCTTTGGGTATGACATGAAAACCAGTCGGTAAAACTGCATCCTCAACATCCTTTATTTCAACTAGTGTACTGGTTTGAACCGTCAATTCCTTTGGGAATAAATCTGCATTAATAACAACTTCTTTTACACCTTTAATGGCTAAAATGTTCTTTTTAATACGTTCTAAATCTTTAGGTTCGGTGGCATCGGTGCCAAATACTTTTCCGTGATTTCCCGGAATTACATTTTCTGATAATAAACTCATAATTTTTAGTTTTTTGTGTTATATAATCAATCGAACACCACCCAATTCTTCAACTCTGTATGGGAAATGGTCTCCTGGAGATCCTATGAACATAAAATTCACTGGAATATCCCATTGTTTTGATAATTTGTGAATGAACTCCGGACCAAAATCATCTTCCAATTAAATGAATTCAATTTTTATTTTCGGATATTCTCCAAAACCCGCTTAAATAAGTTTCAACTTTTTTTTTTGCCGATTCACAACATTTCAAATGTTGTCTGAACAAAGTCAGAGATAGAAAAGTTAATAATAAAATCTTAATATCCTTCATATTTCAGAGTTTCTTCGTATTGTAAACATCGTTTAAAATAATAAGATTTATTACTCATATCCCGTAAATATATTAGGATATAGTGAGTGTTTTCTCTTTTTCCTATAAAGATAATTTTTTAATTGCATTATCCAAAGGGCTATTTATTTGCTCTAAATCTTTCGGTAATAAATATGTGTGGCGTAACTAATTGGTAATTCACTACGCTTTTACAATCATTATTAAAATACACCTATAGATTCATGTCTGTATTATCCACTTTATAGATTATAATAAAGAAAACAAAAAAGCCCAACATCACGGTTGGGCTTTTCAAATATATTAAGATTAGAATGAAATTAATCTTCCTTCTTATTCTCTCTAGGCTTACGATCATCACGTCTGTTGTCACGTCCACGATTATCTCTTCCTCTGTTGTTATCACGTCCACCACGACTATTATTGTCTCTTGGCGGTCTTTCCTTGAAACCTTCTGGTTTTGGTAAAATCGCTTTACGTGATACTTTTTCCTTACGTGTTCTAGAATCAATACCGAAATATTTTACATCAAACACATCGCCCATGTTTACCACATCAGATACATTTTCTGTACGCTCCCACGCTAATTCAGATACGTGCAATAACACTTCGTTTCCTGGTGCATCCATATACTCAACAACAGCACCAAAATCTAACATTTTGATCACTTTTACTTCGTAAATGCTGCCCACTTCAGGCTTAAATAAAATAGCATCGATTTTTGCCATTACAGCATTAATGCCTTTTTTACCAACACCTAAAATTTCAACAATACCTTCTTCAGTTACTGGATCTTCGTTAATTACGATAGTAGTCTCAGTTTCTTTTTGCATTTCCTGAATCACTTTTCCACCAGGTCCAATTAATGCTCCGATAAATTCATTTGGAATTCGTCTCGTTACCATTGTTGGTGCATGTTCTTTTACTTCAGCATTTGGCTTAGCAATAGTGTCCGTTATCTTCTCTAAGATATGTAAACGACCATCACGAGCTTGTTTTAAAGCATTGACAAGGATTTCATAAGTCAAGCCTTTTACTTTAATATCCATTTGGCAAGCGGTAATACCATCTGCAGTTCCAGTCACTTTAAAGTCCATATCTCCTAAGTGATCTTCATCACCTAAAATATCAGACAATACGGCATATTTTCCAGAATCTCCATCAGAAATTAATCCCATGGCAATACCTGAAACTGGTTTTGTCATTTGCACACCAGCATCCATCAATGCCATTGTTCCAGAACAAACTGTTGCCATTGAAGACGAACCGTTAGATTCCAATACTTCAGAAACTACACGTACTGTATAAGGACAATCCTCAGGAATCATGCCTTTTAAGGCGCGTTGTGCTAAGTTACCATGACCAACTTCTCTACGAGAGGTGCCACGGATTGGTCTTGCTTCACCTGTACAAAAAGGAGGGAAGTTGTAGTGCAAATAGAAACGCTCCTCACCTTCGTAAGATGGCATGTCTACCTGATTGGCATCTCTAGAAGTTCCTAAAGTTACTGTTGCTAAAGCTTGAGTTTCTCCACGAGTAAAGATTGAAGACCCATGTACAGACGGTAAATAATCTATCTCACACCATATCGGTCTGATCTCGTCTGTTTTTCTTCCGTCTAAACGTTGTCCTTCATTTAAGGTCAGGTCTCTAATAGCCGCTTTTTCGGCAGCTCGATAATATTTAGAAACCAATCCACCAAAGTCTTCTAATTCTTCTTCAGAAAACGTAGCTTTGATTTCTTCTTTAATTTCAGAAAATGCTGTACTTCTTTCGTGTTTCGACGATCCAGCTTTTGCAATGGCATATACTTTATCGTAAGCCATATCATGGATTTTCTTAGCCAAATCCTCGTCTGATCGTTCTTCAGGATATTCACGAGTTTCTTTCTTTCCGAAAGCTTCAGCCAATCTCAATTGAGCAGCACATTGTACTTTAATTGCTTCATGGGCAAACTTAATGGCTTCTGTCATTTCTTCTTCGGAAATCTCGTCCATTTCACCTTCAACCATCATTACGGAATCCGCAGAAGCTCCGATCATCATATCGATATCAGATTCTTCTAGTTGAGATCGTGTAGGGTTGATGATAAATTCGCCATTTACACGGCCTACTCTTGCTTCAGAAATCGCACATTCAAATGGAAAATCTGATAATTGGATAGCAGCAGAAGCAGCTAATCCTGCCATAGCATCTGGCATAACGTCATCGTCATGAGACATTAATTGAATCATCACTTGTGTTTCCGAGTGATAATCTTTTGGGAATAATGGACGTAAAACACGATCCACTAAACGCATCGTTAATACTTCGCCGTCACTTGGTCTTGCTTCTCTCTTGAAGAAACCACCAGGATAACGCCCAGCCGCAGCAAATTTTTCTCTGTAATCTACCGTTAACGGAAGAAAATCAAGGTCTTTTTGTTCGTAATTGGAAACTACTGTACATAATAACATGCATTTTCCAGACTGCACCACAACGCTACCATGCGCTTGTTTTGCTAATTTTCCGGTTTCGATAGAAATTTCTCTACCGTCTCCTAGGTCAATGACCTCTCTAAAAACTTTTGGAATCATAAATTTTTTAATTCTTGAATTTTACCGGGACCTCGACTACGCTCAGCCACCAGAATTCTGTTAAACAATGGTCTCCGCCTAACTAGACGGACAGGGTTGTGTTGTTGTGTGTAGTTGTTGTGTGACCTCTTAAGTCGTGACCAATGAAAAACCGCTAGTCCTGTCCCGATTACTATCAGGATGTTTCAGGTACTCATGCTTAATTTCAATTTTGGTTTTTATACTCGTCCAAAATCGAGTTGTTATATATCAAAAAACCACGCTGTTAGGCGTGGTCTATTTATTGAGATTATTTTCTTAATCCTAATTCTTTCACTATCGCACGATATCTTAAGATATCTTTCTTAGTTAAATAGTCTAGTAATGATCTACGTTTACCAACTAGTTTTACTAACGAACGCTCTGTATTATAATCTTTACGATTATTCTTTAAGTGCTCAGTTAAGTGATTGATTCTTGCTGTAAATAATGCAATCTGTCCTTCTGCAGATCCAGTGTCCTTTGCATCTTTACCGTGTTTTTTGAAAAGTTTTTCCTTTTCTTTTTGATCTAAATACATGCTAATATTATTGTAAATGATTTTTATGTACACGAAAGCCTTTCTTTCGAGCGGCAAATATAGTGTTTTTTTGTGATTTGGGTTTTTTTTCGTAACTTTTTGATGTTAAATACAATAGTAACCATAATTTAACGGAGTTTACCCTTACTAAATAATAGCTTTCAGTAGATTAATCCTTGTAATTCTAATTCAATGAAAGTGTCAAATCATCTGCGAAACTTCTCTAACGCTTACGACGTTTTAGAGCGCACATTTAATAATACTTACAATGGCATTGCTATTGTAAATTTAGATGGAAATTGGTTAAAAGTCAACGAGAGTGTTTGCGAAATTTTTGGATATACAAGATGGGAACTCTTTAATATGGACATTAATAATATTGTCTATGCCGAAGATCTTGGTGTTCACGAGGAAAAATTTGAAAAACTTATCAATGGAGCTATTGACAAATATCGTGTAAAACAGCGTTATTTTCATAAAGATGGTACCATAATTTGGATGTTGATTTCAGTGTCCTTAGTTTATTTCAAGGAAGGTAGGGCTCATATGATTTGGCAATTTAATGATGTGACCAATCGACAAAAAAGTCAGGATAAACTAAAACTGATGCTTAGTGTCGCCAAGGAACAAAATGAGCGGTTGACGTCTTTTGCCAATATTGTAACTCATAATTTAAGGTCGCATTCCGGTAATTTATCATCATTAACGGGTTTTTTAGAAGAGGATTACTCTAACTTAAACGAGAATGAGAATTTTCAATTATTGAAAACGGCTATTGAAAATTTACAAGAAACGGTATCTCATTTAACAGAAGTGGCAAGAATTAAGGAAATCGAAGATTCTAAAATGGATTCCCTTAATCTTTATGACTTTGCAGAAAAGGCGACCTATAATATCATTGCATTAGCGCAGAACGCAGAAGCCCTAATATATAATGAAATTGATGAAGATGTTTGTGTAAAAGGCATTCCAGCATATCTCGATAGTATCATTCTTAATTTTCTTACCAATGCCATAAAATATAAATCTGAAAAAAGAAAGCCCATTATTGAGTTGAGATCTATTATTCAGGATGATTTTGTGGTGCTCACTATTAAAGATAATGGACTTGGTATAGATTTGGATAAATTTGGAGATACACTTTTTCAAATGTATAAAACCTTCCATAATAACGACGATGCCATAGGGATAGGACTTTTTATAACAAAAAATCACATTGAATCGTTAGGCGGAAAAATAGAGGTAAAAAGTGAAGTTGATGTTGGAACTGAATTCTCTATCTGTTTTAAAAAAGCTTAAAAGTTGTACGATTATATTCATTTGAGTTAATAGTATTTATAGACCTTAATTATTTTTGAATGTTAATTACTTGATTACTTTCCATGCCAAAACATATAGAACGTTATAAAAATAAACTTTTTCAAAATATATTCAATTATGCCAATGGTGGTATAGCAATTGTCAGTCCTAAAGGCAAATGGATTAAGGCAAATCAAAGTGTCTTGGACTTGTTGGGTTATACAAAAGAGGAATTTTACCAAATGAGTTTTCAAGATATAACACATCGTGATGATTTGGAGTTGGATTTAAACTTTATGCAACAACTCATAGATGGGAAAATAAATAATTATCAAATTGAAAAACGTTATTTTCATAAAAAAGGCTATGTGGTTTGGGCCTTGCTATCGGTTTCTTTAGTGAGAGACGATAATGATAAACCTATCTATTTCATTTCTCAGATAACGGATATTTCTGCTCAGAAATCGGCGACATGGCACATGGAGTTTTTAATGAATGTTATTAAAGGCCAAAATGAAAAACTAAAGGATTTTGCACATATTGCCACCCACGATATCAGGACACATGTAGGAAATTTGAGTTCTATTACCGAATTTTTGGAAGAAGAATTAGAGGACGTCTTAATTAAGAATGACAATTACAAAATGTTAAAGGACTCTTTATCTAATCTCAATGAAACCATTAACCATCTTAATTTAATTAGGCTAGATAAACCAAAGAAATTTAATGCACTAAATCCGTTATCACTTTACCAATACGTCGAAAATTCTATATATAACGTCAGTGCCTTGGTAAAAAAAGAAAATGGTACAATCATCAATAACGTAGATAAAAAATTGAAAATTTTAGGTATTGAAGCATACTTGGATAGCATTATTCTAAATTTTCTAACCAATGCTATAAAATATAAGTCAGAAAAACGATTACCAGTGATTGAGCTTACGAGTACATTAAAAGATGAATATTTGGTTCTCAATATAAAAGACAATGGTTTGGGCATTGATTTAAACACTCATAGTGATCAATTGTTTACATTAAATGGTACGTTTCACAAGCATCATGATTCTAGGGGAGTAGGATTGTATATTACCAAAAACCATATTGAAAGTATTGGAGGTAAAGTAGAAGTGGAAAGTGAAGTGGGTAAAGGAACATGTTTTTCGATTTACTTTTTAAGTGCCAAAACTCATATTCATCCTGTTTTAAGCTAAAAAAATATACCAATTCTAGTTCGGAATTTTCAAAAGAGCTATAGACGATATAACAAATACTGGGTTTCATTTCATAAAAGTCACGTTAATTTAGAAATTGATGATGCTCAAACGCTAGGCCTCATTTTAGAGGCTTATGCTGAGGAAGCAACTATAATCTTTTCACCTTGTTACAGAATACAGACTTCATTAAAAAAACGAATTTTTTTTAAGTGATTAAACCTTTTGTTAAACTATTGGTCTTAACAATATATTAACAATGAACTCGTTAAATGTTAATAGCATAAGATAAGTTCAAAAAAAAAGTTATCATGAAAACATTACATCACGAAGTCAAAAGAATTATGAGTAACGATCTGGGAAAAAACTTTAATTTATTTAAAAGAGCAGTGTTAAGCCTAGCGGTTTTAGGTTTAATATGTACTTCTTGTAGCAATAACAATGACACCACAGAACCTGAAAGTCAGCTGGAAGCTACCTTAGAGTTGCAGCGGTCAGCAGAAATTGACCAAATAGATAGCGTCTTGGGCGATCTCGTTATTGAGGCTTATGAAGAACAAGAATCTGGTATTTCCGATCGAAATCCTCAAGATGGAACTATTCCCGCATGTGTCACTATCACGATTGTTGCTCAGCAAGGTTATCGTCAAGTCACTTTAGATTTTGGTACGGAAGGTTGCATGGTACGTGGGCATTTGATACGTGGACAAATTGTGTTTGACTATACAAGAAATCCAGAAGCACAACAAATTATGATTAACTATAATTTACTGGACTTTTACTTTGACGCCAAAAACGTCATTGCAAGTCGTTCTATTTTAAGAGAGCGATCCAACGACAATGGCAACCCTCAGTTTACACATAGCCTAGATATAACTGTAGTTTGGCCAAATGGAGCTGAAGCTTCAAGAGAAGGTGCAAAAATTAGAGAATGGGTTGAAGGTTTTGGTACTGGTGATTTTAGTGATAATATTTTTGAAATCACAGGAAATTGGACAGCAATTTTTATTAATGGTAATTCTCATACCTACACCGTGTTAACGCCTTTGAGTAGACCGGCTAATTGTGCGTATTTCGTGAGTGGGACTTTTGATGTACAGCGAACCAATTTTGGTGGCATATTGGATTATGGAGATGGAGCTTGTGATGACCAAGCCACATTTACTTTTAACAATGGGACAGAAATTCCTTTTACTTTAAATTAGAAGATTTTTTTTGGTTGATTAGAATAAAAAAGCGAGCCATCATTTACTGAGAAGTAGGCTCGCTTTATGTTTTTACGCAGTACGTATAGGCTTATTCTTTATCAAATCGAGATATAGATTCACTTTCATTTTTAAATCCCTTCGATGGGTTATAAAATCCAGGAACCCATGTTCCAATAAGAATTCGGAAGTCTGGAATCCTTCAGGTAATTCTTTTCCAGTTGTATCGCGTACAATTCTTGGACCAGCAAAACCGATTAATGCACCAGGTTCAGCAATATTGATATCACCTAACATTGCAAAAGAGGCGGTTGTGCCTCCAGTTGTAGGATCTGTACACAATGAAATATAAGGAATACCAGCATCTGCCAATTGTGCTAATTTTACAGAGGTTTTAGCTAATTGCATTAAAGATAATGCAGCTTCCATCATTCTAGCACCTCCAGATTTACTAATAATCATTAATGGTATTTTCTTTTTCAAGGAATAGTCTGCCGCTCTAGCGATTTTTTCGCCAACAACACTTCCCATGGAACCACCAATAAAACTAAAGTCCATGCAAGCAACCACTAAATCTTCTCCATTAGATTTACCAACAGCAGTACGCACGGCATCTTTAAGGTTGGTCTTTTCTTGTGCCGCCTTTAAGCGGTCCGGATATTTTTTAGTATCTTCAAATTTTAGTGGATCCTTTGAGGTTAAATTAGCATCCAGCTCTTTATATTTATTATCATCAAACAGAATTTGAAAATATTCATTACTGCCAATTCTCACGTGATAACCATCTTCAGGACTTACATAAAAATTCTGTTCAAGTTCTTTAGTATCTATTATTTTTCCTGTTGGAGATTTGTACCAAAGTCCTTTGGGAGTATCTTTCTTTTCTTCCGTAGACGTATGTATACCTTTTTCTTTTCTTTTAAACCAAGCCATATCGATTTAATGTTTAGGGTTTACGATTTTTAGATCTTAAAAAATCGTTGTCGTTAGTTTTAGTTAGTTGTAGTTTGCAAATGTATAAGGTACAAACTTACTGTTTTATTAAATATAACTCAAAAATTGAGAAAAGTATCTTAAAATTTGAATTTTGTAGACGAACAGATTTTGACTTTTTTGGGTTTAACCGATCCCGTATAACTATCGGGTGAGATGAAATATGTCCAGATTAGACACTTTTTGAAAGACATTGCATCGCTACGGATAAGAGAAGTAACGAAGTATGGGCGGATTTCTTCCATTTTTAGGAGATAGAAATAGTCAAGATGAGTTCATTAAATAAAAACCCATTAAAACACTGATATCAAGTTCTAATGGGTTTTTAAAAGTGATTTGTAAAATCTTATAACGTATCTACATTATTTAAATCTTGAAATGCTTTTTTAAGTCTATCTACAAAAGCATCTTCTCCTTTACGTAACCAAACACGTGGATCATAGTATTTTTTGTTAGGCACATCATTTCCGTCTGGATTGCCAATTTGAGTTTGTAAATAGTCTTTATTATCTTGAACATAATCTCTAACACCACTTAAAAAAGCCCATTGCATATCTGTATCAATGTTCATTTTAATAACGCCGTAACTAATACCTTCTCTTATTTCTTCAACGGTAGAACCAGATCCACCATGGAAAACGAAATCAATATGATTATGCTCAACACCATATTTTTTAGAGATATGGTCTTGAGAATTTTTTAAGATTTTCGGTGTTAATTTTACATTTCCAGGTTTGTAAACACCATGTACATTTCCAAAAGCAGCCGCAATTGTAAACTGATCACTTACTTTACTTAACTCTTCATAAGCATAAGCCACTTCTTCAGGTTGGGTGTATAGTTTAGAATCGTCAACATCTGTATTGTCCACACCATCTTCTTCGCCACCTGTAATACCTAATTCAATCTCTAAAGTCATACCCATTTTGCTCATACGCTCAAGATATTTTTTACAGATTTCAATGTTTTCCTCTATCGGTTCCTCCGATAAATCAATCATGTGGGAACTGTAAAGTGATTTTCCGGTTTCCTTATAGTGCTGTTCACTAGCATCTAAAAGACCATCAATCCATGGTAATAATTTCTTAGCGCAATGATCGGTATGTAAAATTACAGGTACACCATAAGCTTCAGCTAATTGATGCACATGTTTTGCGCCTGCGATAGCACCTTGTATAGCAGCTTTCTGACCCTCATTACTCAAGCCTTTACCTGCATTAAATTGTGCACCACCATTAGAAAATTGAATAATAACAGGAGCATTTAAATCTCTTGCAGTTTCTAAAACACCATTTATAGTGTTAGAACCAATAACGTTTACAGCTGGTAAGGCAAAGCCTTTTGCTTTAGCATAATTGAAGATATTCTGAACTTCTTTACCTGTAGCAACTCCAGGTTTAATATTGTGACTCATAATTTTTTGGTTTTTGGATTGAAAATTTTAGATATCAAAAATACGGATAATTTGAGTATTTATAACTTCTAAACTGTTATAAAATCCCGAAAACGTTATCGGTTTGGTGTGTTTATACACTTTTGAGTTCTAAAAATTAATTTGTCGCTATTCTGGAACAATGTTGTACGATATAAGTCAATTGACCGCTGCGCTGTTAGAATCAAGAACAAAGGCAAATTCTAAGTATCTGAGAAACAGAATTAAAATCATTTTACCATTTTTATAATTCATATATTTTAAAATCGTAAGGTTCACAAAGATTTACGCAAAGGGCGAATGCATTAAAACTTTAAAATTAATCACCTTGCAATCCTTACGATTTTTCCTTGGGTTCCTAGCGGTTAAATTTTTATTATGACAATCAGTAAGTTATCTCGAGAAGTACATATTGACTAGTTACACATTTCAATACATTATAAAAAATTTTATCAGCTCGTGATTTAGTCAAGTCTTGATTCTAATATCTATAAGCGCAGCGGTTTCAAGTCTTTCATATTTAAAAAGGATAGTTAATTCCAATATTATAAACCGCATTACTAAAATTATAGTCCCTAAACCAACGGTTGCTCTCAACCTGTGAAGGGTCATAAGTTTTGAACCCAACATCGAAACGTAGTACAAAAAAATCAAAGTCGTATCGCAAGCCAAAACCAGAGCCTAATGCAATATCTTTTAACGAGTCAAAACTGGTTAATGTTGCAGCATCCTCTTCAACATTGTCCAAAACATTCCATATATTTCCAGCATCTGCAAAAATAGCACCTTGAAATGCTCCAAATAAGCTGAAGCGTTGTTCTGCACTTAGATGCAGTTTAAAGTTTGCCTCATTAAATTCATTAGTAGTTTTAGAACTTCCTGGACCTAAATTATAAGCCGTCCAAGCTCTATTGTCATTGGGTCCACCAGCAAAGAAACTTTCAGCAAAAGGAATACTGTTGGAGTTTCCATACGGAATAGCAACACCAACATAACTGCGGAAAGCAAATACATTCTTTCTCCCCAAATCAACATACTTTACGTAATCTACTTCGGCTTTGACATATTGCGAAAACGCCACTCCGAAGACTTCGTAATTACCAGCATCATTTTTAGTTAATCCTACAATATTGGAAATGTTAGAAAGTAGATTACCAGCTAATTCTAATCGCCATTTAAAAACAGAGAAATCATTATCAAAAATATTGTTTCGCTTATCTATTTTATAATCGAAACTTGTAGAGAAAATAAGGTTGTTTTCAGTAAGTCGTTCTTTTCGCTCATCTATATTATTTACAGTTAAGTAATCGTCGTCATTAGACGATAAACTGGTATTTCCTACCAAAACATCATCAATAAAAATATCTGCAGGCTGATACCGATTTGACCCTAATTCGTCATCCTGTAAAATAGCATCGCTGGCTATGTAATTGATGTCTCGGGCAATTGAATTTAACCTATTAAAGGAGTTTTGATACACACCGAAGTAATTGCTGGTATTTAAGTTTTTAACAAAGTTGACATTAAACAGTTCTAGGGTGTTGGTCACGGTTTTTGAAGGAAACCAATTATAACTAAATATGCCTGAAAGTGATTGTTTATCTAGCCCAATATTTTGTTGGCTCGTAGCAGAAAGACTTATGGCTGTGCTTGGCGACATGTATTTAGGAATAATCTTATCGGTGTTAAATGGGCTGAATAACCTTGGAATGGTTAAACGAATATTGCCACCAAATTCATTAATATCGAAAAAAGCAGATTCAGGATCATTTCGGGTCTTTGAAGCGCCAATGGCTGCGATTCCAGATATTTCCAACGTTTCTGCGCCTCTGAAAATATTTCTTATCTTTAATCCTGCACTAAATGAAAACCCTATCGTTTGAATATTACTAGTGTTGATTTCTGGATCAAAACTTAAACCGTATTGCTTTTTGGGCTCTAAATATATATTTGCGGTAAGTGTAGTATCCTCCTCATTTTCAATAAAATCAACATTTGGATATCTAAACATCTGTAGATCGTTAAGATATCGGGAAGTCCTACTTTGAGCTAAAGCACTAAAAGTGTCGCCTTTATTTATAAAAACAGCATCTGTCAACGCTTTCGGCCTGAATCTTAATTTTTCCTTACTGTAAAGGTTAAAATCCTTATAGGTTGTGGTATCTGTTATTGGTTTGTTACGATTTTCATAATTGTCGTCTGTAAATATATTGACCTCCTTTATCTTATAAATCTTAAAAGGCCTGGTAGTTGTAGAATCATCGCCTCGTATCGTTCTATTGGCTATAATGATATCAGTGTGTACTTTATGATTGGTGTTGATAGTGTCCATTTCAAAACGGATGTAATCTTGCCCAAAATGATAAAAGCCAGCATTTCGTAAATAACTGTTGATGCGTTCGCGTTCCGTTTCGTAATTCTGTTCGTCGTACTGTTCTCCTTTTTTCAGTAAAGAGTTTTTACTGAATTTATCATAAAGTATATCAATCGCAGGACTACTGATATAAGGCGTAATGGAATCTAAAATGTAAGGTTTGCGTTTTTTGACTTTGTAAGTGACCTGAGCCAATTTATTACTGTCCTTGTCAACCTCGTAAGTAATTTCATTATTAAACCATCCCTTACTATAATAGTATTTTCTAAGATTACTAGCGGTTTTGATAGTTTTGTCCTCATTGTAAATTACGGGAGCTTCACCTGTACGCTTTAACCATGAATTAAAATTGCGTCGCGATTCCATCAATTTATCAAATTGCTTTTTGGAAAGTAGAGCCGTTCTTCGTTTTACTTTAGAAGAGTCACTCAATACATTGGCGTATAAAATGGAATCAATGTTGGGTCTGGCCAGGTTGTAAATATGAAGTTTTAATGGAAATCCTAAAAACCTGCGCATACCAGAGTTGGTGCGCTGCGCAATAATATTATTAATACGCTCATTGGTCACTTTATCTCCATCTTCGAGAATGGTGTTATTGGTAATAAGATGCTCATCGCTTTTTACACGTTTTACGACATTACAAGAACTTAGCATGAATACGCATACCAAAACCAGTGCATTCCGATACATCGATTTGTTGAAGGGATATACTATTGAAGTTAAGTGTTGTAGATTCAAAAAGAGGTGTCTTATTTAATTTATTACCTGAAACAAAAATAATACCATTTCTGCTACAGAAATAGAATAGTCAATTTAATTTTAAAACACTTTTAAACCAAAATAGGTTTACTTTGTATATTATACCAAATTAAAAAAGTTTAAACGAGTTCTATGAGTTCAATTTTATCAAAGAATCAAATCAAGTTAGTTAAAAGCTTAAGTCAAAAAAAAGGCAGACAACAAAATGCTTTGTTTATAGTTGAAGGCATCAAAGGAATTTCTGAGTTTTTGAAATCGGATTACAGGTTGAAAAATCTCTATACTACTGATTTGATTTTTGAGGCACCAACCCATTTAATTACTAAGATTTCAGAAACTGAATTAAAGAAAATATCAGCTCTTAAAAATCCGAATATAGGTTTAGCTATTTTTGAAATTCCAGAAGAAAAATCAGCCCAACAAAGCGGGTTAACCGTAGTTTTAGATAACGTAAGGGATCCTGGTAATTTAGGAACTATTATTAGACTTTGCGATTGGTTTGGTATTAAAAATTTGGTTTGTAGCCAAAATACGGTTGATTGCTACAATACAAAAGTAGTGCAAGCGACAATGGGTTCTTTAACACGAGTTAATGTTCAGTATTTGGATTTAATAGACTATTTAGAATCTAGTAAGACCGAAGTTTTTGGGACTTTCTTAACTGGCGAAAACATTTACACCACGAATTTACCACCCAATGGAATTATTGTTCTAGGAAATGAAGCTAATGGGATATCTGAAGCCGTTGAAGCTCACGTGACCAGAAAAGTTACCATTCCACAATTTGGGGAAATTAAAGACACCGAAAGTTTAAATGTTGCCAATGCAACGGCAATACTATTAAGTGAATTTCGAAGGCGTACTATTGAAATGTGAAATTGATAAAAACACCTCTGGTTTGCATTTTTGAGACATTTCCTGTCCAAGGACTATTTGGGTCGGCATCTCTAATAAGTTCATCATTCATAGCAAAAATACCGCGTATGGATGGCGTAAATTTGAAATAGAGTAAATACAAATCTATACCAAAACCTATTTCATAGAAGTACGTGTTTTTGGTCATTCTAAACTCACCAGAACTATTGTCATTTGGGTTATCTTGATTACTTGAAAGGTTTAGGGCAGCCGAAACGCCTCCTACAATAAATGGTTTAAAATTATTAATCCGTTTAGTGGATACTTTTAATAATAAAGGCACATGGACATAAGTGGATTTTACTTCTCTTAGCAAATCAGAATTATTAAATTCCATACCTTCAAAATAACTTTCGTCATAACGCAAATTTCTTGTGGTAAAGAAAACGCCTGGTTCAAGTCTTAAATTGAGATAATCATTGATTCGCATATCACCAATAAGCCCTAAATGGAATCCAAAGGATTTATCAACTAGAATATCTTTCAAGTCTTCGTTATAATCAAAATTAAAGTCATACTGGTTAAACCCAATAAAATAACCCCAAGTCAAAAACTTCTTGTCGATGTTGTCAATGGAATTAGTTACCTTTTCTTTGGTAAAAAGTTGAGCAGAAACGTTTTGGAACGTTAATAAAAATGCAATAACATAAATTGTTTTCCTCATACTACGATTTGGATGCTGAGTAAATAGTGGCCACTCCCATAGTTTGTGGCATGTCTTTCACATTAATAAACCCAATTTTTCTCAAAATATTGTTCAAAGCTTCACCATAAGGAAAAACTGAAGCAGATTCACTTAGATAATCATAGGCGACTTTATCCTTGGAAAATAGTTTTCCGATCACAGGCATCACTAATTTTGTATGTACATTATAACCCGCTTTGTATATCGGATTTGTAGGTACTGAAGTTTCCAAAATCACAAAAATACCATTCGGTTTTAGTACTCTTAATATTTCAGCTAGTCCTTTTTCTAAATGTTCAAAATTACGAACACCAAAAGCAACGGTTATAGCATCGAAAGTGTCATCTTCAAAAGGTAAATTTTCTGAATCTCCAATAACCATGGATATGACATTATCTAAGTTTTTGGATTTAATTTTTTTTCGTCCAACTTCCAACATGCCATCACTTATGTCTAAGCCAATAATTTCTTTTGCGGTCGTAGAAGTTAGGCTAATAGCTAAATCTCCCGTTCCAGTAGCGATATCCAAAATATTTTCAGGATTAGTTTGGGCCACTAATTTTACAACCTTGTTTCTCCATTTTACATCGATACCAAACGAAATAACACGGTTGAGACCATCATATTCTTTAGAAATGGTGTCGAACATTTTAGTGACTTGAACCTTTTTGGATTGGTCGCTGTCCTTATATGGATTTACTTTTTCAGCCATAAAATTTTTGTCAAATATACTAAGAAGTTATAAGTACTTAAAGTTACAAGTATTTAAAGTTTTGTTTGTTTAGAAGATTATTTAACGATTTTAAGTACTTTGGATTGTTGCCAACTCATAAGTTTTAAAACATTAAATACTTCCGGCCCTTATTAACTTCTAACTTATCCATATATTTGCATGTTCATTTGAAGAGAATACAATGAAAATAATTATCGCAGGTGCAGGTGAAGTAGGATTTCATTTGGCGAAACTCTTATCTTACGAGTCACAAGAAATCACATTAATAGATACTAAAAAAGATAGTTTAGCATATGCAGGAGAGCATCTGGATATCAGAACTATAAAAGGTGATGCAACGTCAATTGCTATTCTAAGAGATGCACGTATCGAAACTGCAGCGCTTTTTATTGCGGTAACGTCTTCGGAAACTACAAATATTACAGCTTGCGTATTAGCAAAGCAATTAGGTGCAAAACGAACCATTGCGCGTATTTCCAATACTGAATTTATTGAAAACAAAGAGACTGTTGGGTTTTCGAAATTTGGAATTGATGAATTGATTTCGCCAGAATCCTTAGCCGCTTCAGAAATAGAGCTATTACTGAATCAATATGGATTTAATGATACTTATGAGTTTGAAGATGGCGCTTTGACCATGTTGGGTTTACGTTTGTCACGCACGGCAACTTTTGTTGATAAAACAGTTAAACAAGCGGCCGAAATATATCCTGAATTGCACTTTATTCCAATCGCCATTCAGAGATTGGGTACGCAGTATACTATAATACCACGAGGAGATACGATTTTTAAAGAAGGTGATAAAGTCGTTTTTATGACTTCAAAAGGTGGCGATGATGAATTGTTTGAGTTATCTGGAAAAGTTAAAGTCCATATTAAGGATATCATGATTCTTGGTGGAAGTCAAATCGGTTTTAAAACGGCAAAAGACCTATGTACGAGTAAATTTAATGTTAAGTTGGTGGAAAGTAAGCGGAGTGTTGCAGAAGATTTAGCGGAAGATTTGCCAAATGCTTTAGTAATTTGTGGTGATGGTAGAAATGTTGAAATATTAGAAGAAGAAAACATTACGGACATGGATGCTTTTATTGCCGTGACTGGTAATTCTGAAACCAACATTATGTCTTGTCTGTTGGCAAAATCTAAGGGTGTAAAGAAAACAATTGCCTTAGTGGAGAATATGGATTATTATCAATTGTCACAATCCATAGGTATCGATACCTTAATCAATAAAAAATTATTGGCTGCCAATAATATCTTTAGATATATTAGAAAAGGCGAGGTCGTAGCAATGACCAAGTTAACCAATATGAACGCTGAACTTTTAGAGTTTGTGGTAAAACCTAATTCCAAAATCACCAATAAGAAGATTAAGGATTTAAAATTTCCACGTTCCGCTATTTTTGGAGGTATTATTAGAGATGGAGAAGGGTTGATTCCATTAGGTGACTTTAAAATTGATGCAGGTGATCGTGTGGTGGTTTGTTGTTTGCCACGTTCCATTTCTGAAGTTGAAGCATTTTTCTCTTAATTGTAAGTAGATCGTATGTCTCGTATAAAACTCAATTATAAAATTATCTTTCATTTTTTTGGACTGCTATTATTGTTTAATGGTGGCTTTATGCTTATTGCCACTTTAATCAGTCTTATTTATAAAGATGGTGTAACTATTGAGTTGTTTTTGGCGGGATTGGCGACACTTTTATTAGGTGCCATAGCAATGTACAGAACAAAAGACCATCGCAAAGAAATGAACAAACGCGAAGGTTATATTGTTGTTGCTTTCGGTTGGATAGTGATGTCGTTATCGGGCACTTTGCCTTATGTTGCTACAGAAGCCATTCCATCATTCACAGATGCTTTTTTTGAAACCATGTCAGGTTATACCACAACAGGCGCGAGTATCTTAAATGATATTGAAATCATCCCGGAAGGTGTATTATTTTGGAGAAGTACCACCCATTGGATTGGTGGTATGGGAATCATTGTACTGGCTATAGCCATTTTGCCATTATTGGGTGTTGGAGGCATGCAATTATTTGCGGCCGAAGCACCAGGACCTGGAGGCGATAAATTACATCCAAGAATCACAGATACAGCAAAACGTTTATGGTTAATTTATGTTGGTTATACAGTTGCTGAAACCATTTTGTTGCAAATTGCTGGTATGTCTTTTTTCGATGCGATTAACCATGCATTGAGTACCTTGTCCACTGGTGGTTTTTCAACAAAAAATGCGAGTGTCGCCTATTGGAACGATAATCCTGCGATACAGTATATTATCATATTTTTTATGTTTTTGGCTGGTACTAACTTTGTGTTGAGTTATTACCTTTTTAAAGGAAAGGTCGGCAAGGTTTTACAAGATGAAGAATTTAAGCTTTATTTTAAATTCATAGCTGTTTTTACAATAATTGCTGCAGTTTTAATCTATTTCAGGGCAGATTTATCCTTGTCGTCTATTGATCATCCTATGGTGTTAGGTCAAGGAGAAAGTGCTATAAGACATGGGCTTTTTCAGGTGTTAAGTGTGATTACAACAACAGGTTTTGTAACCGCTGATTATACCTTGTGGACACCATTTTTAACCGTTTTCTTTTTTGGATTGATGTTTTTAGGTGGTTCTGCAGGAAGTACATCTGGTGGTGTAAAAGTAATGCGACAATTAATTTTAATTAAAAATAGCTTTATAGAATTTAAACGTGCGTTGCATCCTAATGCGATTTTACCTGTTCGTTATAACGGAAAGTCGGTATCTAAGGATATTGTATTTAACGTATTAGGATTCTTCATCCTGTATATGTTATCTTTTATAATTGGTGCGTTGGTATTTTCTATGTTTCAGATGGATTTTACATCTGCAATCGGGCTTTCGGCCTCGAGTTTAGGAAACGTGGGACCTGCCTTGGGTGATTTCGGTCCTGTAAATAATTACGCAGCATTACCACCCTTGGGAAAATGGTGGGCTTCCTTTTTAATGCTTATTGGTCGATTGGAATTGTTTACAGTTCTGATATTATTGACGCCTTTCTTTTGGCGAAACCGATAAATTTTCAACTTTTTTTCAAGATTTTCAAATTATAGCTAGCCTATATTAATACTGATATTCTGAATATAAAACCCTTAAAGTTAACGCTATAGTTGCAACACGGCTTGTAACATTTTTAATTGTTGTGCGTCTTATTAGTATAACCAATTAAATTATCAATCATGGAATTAGTATTAAACACATCGTTAGAATCTTTACCAGAACCCATCGAGGTATCTCATTTTACAACAGACGGGTTATTGAATTCAAATTACAAATCTGTTGTAAGAAAAAATTTCAGCCAACCATCTTCAGCATCTGTATTTGGAATTAGACAACGACTTAAGGCGTCTCAATTAAATATGGTAAACCATACAGCTGTAATCTTGAAATTATCTGTATTCGCCATTGCTTTAATTGCTTTGTTCTAAAAACGAGTAGCATCATATTCTGAACGTTTAACTGACACATAAATTTGTGCCTTTTATAGCTACGGTAGTATTTTTTAAATATACGTACGCTATACGCATTACACCATTTCAACCTTTTAAAACTTAGAAACTATGTCTGCAGGAGCAATGATTACTAGCGTTAGAAATAATTTGAATTTGCTTTCTAAACGCGATAGAATGAAAAACAGATTAGGTGGTTTTAATTCTGATAAAAAAACAGAATATGATTTACCTAAAGCTACTACTAAACAACTCAAAGTCATTGCTAAACGGATAAAGGAAGAACGAAAGGTTCGACTATTAAAAGTTATAGGGTTGACTTTAATTCTATGTATTGGTCTTGTATATCTGTTTTTGTATTCGGCAGATGGAATTACCGAATTATTAACCTATTAATTTTTAGATAAAGAAAATTGTGAATTATGCCACTAGGAGAATCAATGATTTCTGTTGTAAATAGTAACAAGCGCATAATGCTTGATAAATCAAAAAGATTTAGAAAGTCACTAGGAGGTTATGGGAAAAGCAGAAAGCCTGAATACGATTTTCCTAAAGCTGCACCAGAGCAATTAATAGAAATTAGACGCAAATTGAAAAAAGAAAATCAAATGCATTGGGTAAAAGTCATCGGATTAACTGCTATCATAATTGCCGTCTTGGTTTGGATGCTATTTTACAAATAAAAAAGACCTGTCAGGTTTTGACTTCGACTGCGCACAGCCAACAAAACAAAACTAACAGGTCTTCAATAATTATTTACTTAACTGATTTAGTTAATTTAACTCAAAGCAGTTTTTATGCGTTTTATTGCTTCTTTTATATCATCTTGCGATGCTGCATATGAAATTCTTATACAATCAGGATTTCCAAAGGCTTCTCCGGTAACTGTAGCAACTAAAGCCTCTTCTAATAAGAATAAAGAAAAGTCTGATGCATTATTGATTGTTTTTCCTTTGATGGTTTTTCCAAAATATGCTGAGACATTTGGAAATACATAAAATGCACCTTCTGGCTCATTAGTTTTGAAACCGTCAATTTCGCCTAATAAATTAAGGATGAGCTTGCGTCGTTCCTTAAACTGATCTACCATATATTTTATACTGGAAGGATCTGCTTCTAAAGCGGTAATTACGGCACGTTGCGCAATACAATTTGCGCCACTTGTAATCTGTCCCTGCATTTTGTTACATGCCCTAGCGATCCAATCTGGTGCGCCTATGTAACCGATTCTCCAGCCTGTCATAGCAAACGCTTTAGACACGCCGTTTACGGTAATGGTTCTATCATACATATCTTCAAATTCAGCCATGCTAAAATGACCGCCTTTAAAATTGATATGCTCATAAATTTCATCTGAAACCACATAAATATTAGGATGCTTTTTTAAGACATCCGCTAAGGCTCTCAATTCTTCCTTGCTGTAAACAGAACCACTTGGGTTACAAGGCGAGCTGTACCAAATCATTTTGGTTTTAGGCGTAATGGCAGCTTCCAATTGCGCTGCTGTCATTTTAAAATCGGTATCGATTGAGGTTTGAACCTCCACAGGAACACCAGCGCTCAATTTTACAATGTCACTATAACTTACCCAATATGGACAAGGTAAAATAACTTCGTCTTCTGGGTTAAGCATCACAGCGGCAATATTTGCCAAAGATTGTTTTGCACCTGTTGAAACCACAATCTGTGGTAGTGTATAATTGAGGTGATTATCACGTTTGAATTTTGTAATAATCGCTTGTTTCAATTCCACATAACCATCAACAGGAGAATAACTATTGTAGTTTTGGTTAATGGCTTCGATAGCGGCATCTTTAATGAAGTCTGGTGTGTTAAAGTCGGGTTCGCCCAAACTTAATCCAATAATATCTTTGCCTTCTGCTCTTAATTCTCTGGCTTTTGCTGCCATGGCGAGCGTAGCTGATGTGGCTAGGTTATTAATTCTATCCGAAAGTTGATTCATGTGGTTGTGTTATTTTTTCTGGGAATAATATTAGGCCATACTTGGCTTCATACCTAATTGTTTTAATTGCTGATAGTGTTCTGCTATAGCTGTCCAAATAGAATTGTATTCATTGTAAGGTAAACTAAATTCATGAGCCGTTTCTCTCACTATTTTAGCAATGTGTTTATAATGCACATGGCTTATATTCGAAAATAAATGATGTTCAACTTGCCTGTTCAAACCACCAGTATAAAACTCTACTATCCAGCTTTTAGGTGAAAAATTAGACGTTGTAAATAGTTGGTGAATGGCCCAAGTGTTTTTCATGGTGCCATTTTCATCAGGTAATGGCATCGTTGTATTTGGCATTACATGCGCCAATTGAAAAATAACACTTAATATCATTCCAGCTGTATAATGCATAATTAGAAAGCCGATTAAAACTTGCCACCACGCGTAACCTAAAGCTAAAGGTAAAACCACCCAAATGGAATAATATAATATCTTACCTATAATTAACTTGGTCCATTGTGTAGCTGGATTCGGGAAATCGCCATAAGACAATTTTCTTTTAAGATATTGGTAAGTTTGCTTAAAATCTGTTGTTATTGCCCAATTAACGGTCAACAATCCATATAATAAAAAGGCATAATATCTTTGGTATTTATGAATTTTAAGCCATTTGGAATGCTTAGAGAACCGAATAATCCGTCCAGCATCGATATCTTCATCATGACCTTGAATATTGGTGTACGTATGGTGTAATACATTGTGCTGTACTTTCCAGTTGTAATCATTACCAGCTAAGATGTGAATGCTACTTCCCATGAGTTTATTGACCCATTTTTTGCTGGAAAACGAACCATGATTGGCGTCGTGCATCACATTCATTCCTACGCCTGCCATTCCGATACCAATAACAACCATTGATAGAATTTGTATCCAGCCAGGTAAATTATCAACCGTCAACAACAAAACTAGTGGGCCGAGTAATAAGGTAAACATTATTACAGCCTTAATGTAAAGCTTCCAGTTACCTGTTTTTTTAATATTGTTTTCTTTGAAATAATTATTTACGCGTTTGTTTAGGGTTCTAAAGAACTTTGCAGAATCTATTCTAGAGAACTTTACAGTTTGTTGTGCCATTAGTCTAAGGTATTTATTGCTATAACGTAAGGGGTTTTAATTCATTATAACAAAGCAAAGATAGTTAATAAATAAAAAGTAACCCTAATCCATTAACGTAAAATTATACAGAACTCATCTTGATTTTTTATGTTTATCCGATCCCGTATAGCTATCGGGAGAGAATAAATTAGTTCAGATGAAACTTTTTTTGAAAGACATAGCATTGCTAGGCATAAGAAATAGCTGAAATTTGGGCAAATTAAATCCGTTTTAAACTGAATAGAAAAAGTCAAGATGAATTCTCAAATTAAAAATTAACTATTTTTGTTGAAATTATTAAAAATGGAATTGATCCTAAAATACTTCCCGAATCTAACCGAAATCCAAATTCAACAATTTAAAGCTTTAGATGGTTTGTACAAAGATTGGAATAGCAAAATAAATGTGATCTCCCGTAAAGACATAGACGAACTCTACTTAAGGCATGTTTTACATTCATTGGGAATAGCGAAAGTAATTGATTTTAAAGCTAATTCTTCAATTTTAGATGTGGGCACAGGAGGTGGGTTTCCAGGTGTGCCTTTGGCTATTTTATTTCCAGAATGCCAATTTCATTTGGTAGATAGTATCAATAAAAAATTAAAGGTAATTAATGCTGTTAGTGAAGCTATTGGGCTTACCAATATAAAAACAACACACAGTAGAGTAGAGGCCATCGATGAAACCTTTGACTTTATTGTAAGTAGAGCGGTAACTACCATGCCAGAATTTACAAAATGGGTCAAGGGAAAAATCGCCAAAACCCAAAAAAACGATTTAAAAAATGGTGTCCTATATTTGAAAGGTGGGGATTTAACTGAAGAATTAAAACAGTATAAAACCGTCAAGGCCTTTTTGCTATCCGATTATTTTGAAGAGCCGTTTTTTGATACTAAAAAAGTGATTTATTTGCCTTTAAAATATAAAGTTTAAGCTATTCTAGACGCTTATTAGATTGACCAAAAAAACCCTGAAAACAGGGTTTTTTTGGTAATCTTATTTAAGACTTTTAAAATCTGAAAAAAAGCATTGTTATTAGCTTCATGAAAGTCGTAAGCCTTATCTCTATAGTCTATGGCCTACTACAAAACGTAAAAGTTATTAACGTTTACCCTTTAGTGATATCTATCTTTTCAATCACTTTTTCAACGTCACCTGCTTCGTTGGTCAATGAGGCTTCAAAAGTTTTTAATGAATTTTCTACTTGAGATTTAGTGCCTTCAAAAATAATAGTTTCCATTACTTTTTCGCCATTCGTCATTATAGAATAATCGACAGTAGCTTTGGCCATATCTTCGGAATCAACGGTCATTTCTATAGAAACTTCTTCCTCAATACTTGCTAAACCAGTTTCTTCGGTATGACCTCCTAAAATAGGTGCAATCACTAAACCGATTAAACAGGTCAGCTTAATTAAGATGTTCATTGAAGGACCAGAAGTATCCTTAAAAGGATCTCCAACCGTATCACCAGTGACCGCAGCTTTATGCGCTTCAGAACCTTTAAAGGTCATTTCACCATTAATCTCTACACCAGCTTCAAAAGATTTCTTGGCATTATCCCATGCACCTCCAGCATTGTTTTGGAAAATTGCCCAAAGTACACCAGAAACGGTAACTCCAGCCATATAGCCACCTAACATTTCAGCAATCGCTAAAGGATCCATTCCAAAAATCATAGGAATAAAGGCAATAGCCAATGGGAAACCAATGGTTAATAAACCTGGTAACATCATTTCCTTTAAAGAGGCTTCAGTCGAAATTGCCACACACTTATCGTATTCTGGTTGTCCTGTACCTTCCATAATACCTGGAATATCCCTAAACTGACGACGTACTTCCTGTACCATTTCCATGGCCGCTTTTCCAACAGCATTCATAGCTAAAGCAGAAAATACAACTGGTACCATTCCACCAACGAATAACATCGCTAAAACAGGTGCTTTAAAAATGTTAATACCATCGATACCTGTAAAAGTCACATAAGCCGCAAATAGCGCTAATGATGTTAATGCAGCAGAAGCAATAGCAAACCCTTTTCCTGTAGCTGCCGTTGTATTACCAACAGAATCCAAAATATCTGTACGTTCTCTTACGATCGGTTCTTGTTCACTCATTTCGGCAATTCCGCCAGCATTATCAGAGATTGGTCCGAAAGCATCAATCGCTAATTGCATTGCTGTAGTTGCCATCATTGCAGAAGCGGCTAAAGCCACACCATAGAATCCTGCAAAAGCATAAGATGCCCAAATCGCTCCAGCAAATAACAATACGGATGGGAATGTAGAAATCATTCCTGTTGCCAAACCTGCGATGATATTTGTTCCTGCTCCAGTAGAGGATTGTTGTACGATTTTTAAGATTGGTTTTTTACCTAAACCTGTATAATATTCAGTTACCGAAGAAATAACAGCACCTACAAATAGACCAACTAAAGTAGCATAGAATACGCGCATTCTTGAAATCTCCTGTAAACCTTCACCAAAGAATTCCATTTTCATGGTTTCTGGCAGCATGTAGACACATAAGCCAAAACAAGATGCCGCCACTAAAACTATTGAAGTCCAGTTACCAACATTTAAAGCACTCATAACTTGAGCTTCTTTTGCGTCATTATTCTTAATTTTCACCAACATCGTTCCGATGATTGAAATGATGATTCCTGCACCTGCAATGGCCATTGGTAATAAAATTGGGCCAATACCTCCGAATCCTAATTCAGAAATATTACCTCCCATATCTTTAATAACATAATTTCCTAAAACCATGGCAGCCAAAACGGTTGCTACATAAGACCCAAATAAATCGGCTCCCATACCAGCAACATCACCTACATTATCACCAACGTTATCTGCAATAGTTGCAGGATTTCGAGGATCATCTTCAGGGATTCCAGCTTCAACCTTACCGACTAAATCTGCACCAACATCGGCAGCCTTTGTGTAGATTCCGCCACCAACTCTTGCGAATAAGGCGATAGATTCTGCTCCAAGTGAAAATCCAGCTAAGGTTTCCAAAACAATGGTCATATCCATAGTGTTTGTCCATACACCACCCATAAACACATGGAAAAATATAATAAAGAATACAGTTAATCCAAGTACTGCTAAACCTGCAACACCAAGACCCATTACGGTTCCTCCACCAAAAGAGATTTTAAGAGCGTTTGGTAAGCTTGTACGTGCAGCCTGTGTTGTTCTGACGTTAGTTTTAGTTGCTATTTTCATTCCTATATTTCCAGCGAATGCAGAAAACACAGCGCCGAAGATAAAGGCGATTACGATTAGCCAATGGGTTGTTGGAACTATAAAAGAAACAACAGCTAAAAGTACACTGACTATGACTACAAAAACAGCCAATAATTTATATTCAGCATTCAAGAATGCGAGTGCGCCTTCGTAGATATGATCTGAAATTTCTTTCATTTTGCCATCTCCAGCATCTTGTTTCATAACCCATGATTTTTTTACCATCATGTAAATTAATCCTAAAGCAGCCAAAGCGATTGGCATGTAAATCATCATTGATTCCATATTATAATTTTTAATTTGATTGTTTTTTAGCTGGGCAAAAGTAGTAAAATGAATTATATTTTACGAAAAAAGCAATATCAATTGCTCAATATTGCTTTTTTAATATTTTAAAGTTTAAAAAATCGTCTAATCCTAAATTGTAAAGGTGCGTTTCTTTTTATGTTCACTTTCGTCATAGCGTTGCACACACTCGTGATAAATTTGAATAGCTTCCTCGGCATTTCCCCAACCACCGACATCAACTTTCTTCTTTTCTAAATCTTTATACACTTGGAAGAAATGCTCTATTTCTTTTAATCTATGCGGATTTAAATCGCTAATATCTTTATTGTTACTCCAGATAGGGTCTGATACTGGTACACAGATTATTTTTTCATCCGGTCCTTTTTCATCGGTCATGTGGAAAACACCGATTGGTCGTACTTCCATAACTACCATTGGGTAAGTTGGCTGATGTCCTAAGACCAATACATCCAAGGGGTCGCTATCTAAAGCCAAGGTTTCAGGAATAA
Source organism: Winogradskyella schleiferi (assembly GCF_013394655.1). Taxonomy (NCBI): domain Bacteria; kingdom Pseudomonadati; phylum Bacteroidota; class Flavobacteriia; order Flavobacteriales; family Flavobacteriaceae; genus Winogradskyella; species Winogradskyella schleiferi. Next base: position 3,590,474 of record NZ_CP053351.1, on the reverse strand, counting down.
AACCATAATCTCCAGGATACATCATAGATGAAAACAACATACGATCGAAACGAATTTTATGTAATGTAAAATCGTATTCATATTTATTACGGCTTCCTTTGGGTATCTCTATTAATACATCGAAAGTTAAATTTTCTTTTGTTGACATGGTAAATTTGTTTTATTATACTTCAATATCAGTTGAAATATTCAACGATTTAAGAAGCTGCAAATATAGTTTATTGTTTGATTTTGGCAATGATGTATGATGGATTTGTGGATATGGTGTTATTGTGAGAAATAGGAACAAAATTTCGCTTATCCCTAAATTGAAATGGGATATGGGTATATTTGTTAATCTTATAACTTGTTGGCATTAATATAAACCTACCATCATAATAATGGAAAATGAATTTGTGAAAGTGATGTCCGAAAGGACAGACAAAGAATTAATAAGGATTGTAACAGTCGAACGAGGAAATTATAATCCAACAGCAATTGAAGCAGCAGAAGCGGAAGTTGAAAGACGGAATATTGAAACGTCAGAATTTGAAAGAATAAAAGAAAAAGCAACCGTTGAGAAAGTGAAAAAACAAAAAGTTGACTCTAATGTAGTTGGTTCTGGCATTCGATTTTTAAACTTCATAATTGACTTTATTATTTGGCTAATTATTTCAGCAATTTTGACTTTTCCATTAAGTGCTAATGATGGAAATCAAATGTTACTTGGATATGTAATTATATTTGTAACATTCATTGGATATTATGCAATAATGGAAATTAAGTTTCAAAAAACTGTTGGAAAGTTTGTGACAAAAACGAGAGTAATAAAAATGAATGGTGAAAAACCTGAGAATGCAGATATTATTTCTCGTACTTTTTGCAGACTTATTCCATTTGACCGAATTTCGTTTTTATTCGTGAAAAACGGAATTCACGACTTTTTGTCTAAAACTAAAGTTGTAAAAGAAACAGAGGAATAAAATAGTTATGCTCAAATCTTTGGTCCCAAAAGCTTTAAGGATTTCATTAGATCCTCATAATACATAGCCATTTTAAAGACTCATTCCAACGAAGCAAAAATGAACAAAACATTAATCATTTTTCTTTTAGTCATAATAGCACTCATAAGCTGTGAAAATGCAGGCAAAGCTGTTACCAGACTAAACATCGCAAAACAATACTACAAAGCACTAGACCAGTCTGATGGTGCTGCTGTAAAAACTCTATTGATCGATAGCCTGCTGACTGAAATACCTGAATATAATTATGTACAGAGATATTCGCAGGAAAACTATATCGAGAACTGGTTGAAATGGGATTCGGCATTTGAGCCTACTTACGAAATTCTTCAAATGGAAGAGTACAACGATATGGTAAAAGCAAAGATTTCAAAGTTAGACAAAAGAATCACTTTGCTTCACGAAAAACCATTTATTACCTATGAAATTCTAAGATTTCAAAATGATAAAATTAGTTCTATAGAAACAGAATATGTGAGTTGGGATGAACAAACTTGGGAAAGAAACAGAACAAAACTCTTAAAATGGATTGATGAAAACCATCCTGAATTAAATGGATTCATATACGACCAAACGGAAGCAGGCGGAAAAAAATTCTTGCAAGCCATCGAATTATATAACAACCAATGAACAATAAAGTAGATAAATACCTAAGTCAACTTAACCATTGGCAAGACGAACTCACTAAACTTCGTGAAATAATCCTCGATTGTGGTTTGACTGAAGATTTTAAATGGATGCATCCTTGCTATACACTGAACGGTAAGAATATTGCCTTAATTCATGGGTTTAAAGATTATTGCGCCCTACTATTTAATAAAGGTGCATTGCTTAAGGATCTAGAAAAAATTCTCATTCAACAAACGGAGAATACCCAATACGGACGGCAAATTAGATTTACAAACACTAAAGAAATTGAAGTTCTCAAACCCATAATAAAAGCCTACATTTTTGAAGCAATTGAAGTTGAAAAATTGGGATTACAGGTTAAAAAAAAGAAAACGTCGGACTATGATGTTCCAGAAGAATTAAAACAAAAGTTTAAAGAAAATTCAGAGTTTGAAAAGGCATTTAAAGCCTTAACAGGAGGACGGCAAAGAGGATATCTTCTTCACTTCGCTAAAGCCAAACAAGCCAAAACACGACAGTCTAGAATTGAAAAACACATGGAAAGAATCTTTAACGGAAAAGGATTGCATGATTGTGTCTGTGGATTATCGAAACGAATGCCTAATTGTGATGGTTCGCATAAACAACTGGAATCTACAAATTAACTGGCTATAAAAACATCAAAGGAAAATGATTTAATGAGTTTTATATAAGTTGTATCTTTATCAATCTTTGAAAATTGACTATAGACAACATTCAAAACAATAAAATGAGAGCCTTTTTAATAGTAGCACTAATTCTAATGACCTCTAAATTAACTGGCCAAAATCTCGATTCGCATAAATGGGAAAATAGACTAATTCTCATTATCTCTAAAACCCAAGATTCCGAAGTTTACAACAACCAAATTGAAGAATTCGATACATCATATGAAGGTTTTGCGGACAGAAGATTAATCATATATCATATATTACCTGATCAATATAAATCGGTGGATTACCAAAACGGTAAGTCGGACAATAATTGGACGACTTCCTCTAAATTGTTTAAGAGGTATGCCAACAATCAATCGGATTTTAAAGTGATTTTAATTGGCTTGGATGGTTCTATAAAGCTTCAGCAAGATAATATACTTACCACTGATAAACTTTTTGCTACGATCGATGCTATGCCAATGCGGAGATCCGAAATAAAAAATAGAAAATAAATTACCATAATTGGCATAATACCTGATTTGATAGCACGCTAAAAATAAAAACCAAAACTTCCGGTAACACCAAACGGTCTCGCATTTGGTCGGTCTAAATAATTACCTCTGAAATTAAAATCTAAACGTAGCACTTTGAAGATATTCGCAATACCAAAACTATACTCGTAATAAATGCGAGAATCAGGAGCTACCAATGGGATTTGAACAGGACTGCCTGTGGTATTAAGCGCGATATTTTCATCCGAGAGTTCGCCCCAAACACCTCTTAAGCCCAAAATAGCTCTTAAATTATACTTTTTTAGGAATGGAATCCTGGAAAAAACCCGACCATTAAAATTATGCTCAATATGCATAGAGCTATAGGTATCAGTAACAAACTCGTAAAAGTCCAATTGAGGAAACGTATTGTAAATTGAAAAATAACTCTGATTACCAGGAACAATACTCAGTAAACCGAGAGGGACTGCTCCAAATGTCTTTCCTAATTCTACCGAAGTCGCCAATCTTCCGAAACCACCAATTTGCCATGGTTGTATGTACGAAAACTGTACTTTGGTATAGTCAAAATCACTGTTAAACCAATTGCGATCTCCTCGACTTATTTGAGCAAACAACGTTGCAAAATTGTCGTTCTTGATTCTGCGTTCCACGCCAAAACCTGTCATTTGGCGTTTAGGATAAAAGGCGAGGGATAACCTGGATTCAAATTGGTCGATCTCGGAAGAAATGCCTGTGGGAGAATTTGGGTCGTTATAATCTAAACTAAACGTTGGAGATGCAGAGCTCAGTGTTCTTAAACTACCGTCCACACGTATTTCGAAATTCCTGATGGGTTCAATAGAAAATCCAAGATTGGTCAAATTAATATTACTCAATTTATCGTTAGTGCTGGTGCCAATAACGGCAGACGATGCCAAACTACGGCCCAAAACATCGGAAGAACTGGTTAAACTCGCTCCAATCTGTTCCACATCGCGACGGTTACCACCAAAAATGGTTAATCGCGAACGCTTGTCCATAAGCCATTTGCCCGAAATACCATATTTGAATTTATCATCTCTAAATCCATAAGCTAAAAAGCCTTCCAGTCGCCAAAGATCATTTGGGCCAAAGTAGGTTCGTCCTCCTGTTCGTAACCTTATTCCTTCGACTTCGTTATACCCAAAAGTTGAAAATATAGGACCATAATCGAAATTAATACTCGGCACTTCAATATATCCCGAAGCGAGAATACTTCCTAGATTGTATAAGCGTTTAAATTTCTTAACCGTTTTAAGCGTGTCCAACATTTTGTAAACGCCTTTTTCATCTTTGTTTAAGGCTTCAAGTCTATTGGTTTCCCAAAAGTCGTCTTCTCGATTATAAACATCTGCATCATAGTTATAGACTTCCTTGTCGTAAAAATCTGGATCTTTGGGTTGATCAAATTTATAGTTGTCATAAATCGTAGTCCGTTTGCCGTAGACACCTCTAGACATTTCTTTTTTGTTAAGAGCAAAATCGGAAAGGAAATAATCACGTTCTATAAGAAAAACGGAGTCGTTTAGAACTTCAAACTCCTGTTCTATATAAATCTCCTTAACCCAATTGATATTGGCACTTTTTGAGGCCTGAAGATTAATTTCTTTTATGGCATAAGTAGAATCATTGACCCAAAAGTCGCCTTTAAAGGTCAATTCGTTTTTTCGCCTTGGGTAATATATAATATTGTAACACCATTTGTCACCAATAAAGGCACTATCGGACAACACGTAATTGTACGTTTGGATTCCTGTCCTACTCAAAGGACTAACAAAGCTTTTATCAAAAAACTTTAGGTAATTGTCGTAAACACTATATTCGGAATAGAGGTCATCAATAAAATCGATAATAACCTGGTTATTACTAAATCCGGAATTTTTATTGCCTATTAAATCTTCACGTTCTTTATTGATGATATTGTCACCAGATATTTTCTTTACAGACTCGTTTAAAAAAATAGGTAAATAGGTTTTTCCCGTAACATTAGACGTATCCACTTCTTCAAATACAAACTCCATACCTTTAAAAAGCTTACTTTTTATTAAGGCACTATCGATGGTGTTGAGGTCAAATTCTACTTTTTCGTATTGATCGTATTCGTATTGTTTAAATTGACTAAGTCCATTTTTACGTTTTCGTTCCCAGATTTTTTTAAGAATTCGTATCGCTGGATTTTCAGAGGCCTTCTTGGATTGTTTTCCTGTTACAATGAGTACTTCATCCAAAGAGGATGTTTCTTCTTTTAGTATATATCTTAAATCGTAATTGACACGTTTGGTCAGCGGAATTTCCAGCATTTCAAATCCAACAAATGAAATAATAAGAGTGTCCCAATTGTCGTCAGATTCCAAATAAAACTTGCCATCTTCATTGGTTATAGTGCCTAGGGTAGAGCCTTTGAACAATACGTTGGCAAAGGGAATAGGAACATTATTTTCATCATAGACATGACCGCTAACTTTGGTCTGAGCGATGGCAGATAAAAAACCTAGTGCTATAAAAAGTATTGATAATTTTAACTTCATAATAAAAAAACAAACTTCATCAACAACCATGCTAAACTATAGTTTAAGGGTTACTAATGAAGTTTACTAAACGCAGAAAACTGCTATTTATTTGTACATTACTTTTTTTACGGCCTTAACAACATCGTTGCTATTTGGCAACCATTCTTCTAATAAAACCGGAGAATAAGGTGCAGGAGTATCTGCAGTATTTATTTTTACAATTGGAGCATCCAAATAATCAAAGGCTTCCGACTGAACTAAATAGGTGATTTCTGTCGCGACATTTCCAAAAGGCCATGCTTCTTCCAAAACGACCAAACGATTTGTTTTCTTAACAGAAGTTAAGATTGCTTGCCTGTCCATAGGTCTTACCGTACGCAAATCTATGATTTCACAAGAAATGCCTTCTTTCTCCAATTCGTCTGCAGCTTTATAGGCTTCTTTTATAATTTTACCGAAAGATACGATAGTCACATCGGTGCCTTCGCGCTTAATCTCAGCAACGCCAATTGGCAATACATATTCTCCATCTGGCACCTCACCTTTATCACCATACATTTGCTCACTTTCCATAAAAATAACAGGATCGTCATCTCTAATGGCAGCTTTTAGCAAACCTTTGGCATCATAAGGGTTGGATGGTACTACTACTTTTAAACCAGGAGTGTTTGCAAACCAGTTTTCAAAAGCTTGCGAATGCGTTGCGCCTAACTGACCGGCAGAAGCTGTTGGGCCTCTAAATACGATAGGACAGTTGAACTGACCACCAGACATTTGTCTGATTTTTGCCGCATTATTTATTATTTGATCAATACCAACTAAAGAGAAGTTAAAGGTCATATATTCTACAATAGGTCTGTTACCTGTCATTGTAGACCCAATAGCGATACCAGCAAAACCGAGCTCTGCAATAGGTGTATCAATAACACGTTTGGCTCCAAATTCATCTAACATGCCTTTAGATGCTTTATAGGCACCGTTGTATTCTGCTACTTCTTCACCCATAAGGTACACACTTTCATCTCTGCGCATTTCTTCGCTCATGGCTTCGCAAATAGCTTCTCTAAATTGAATTGTCTTCATGTTCTTGTTTTTAATCGAAGAACAAAAATAATAATTCTATGCTATATAATGCCATTAATTTTAAACTGAAAAAAGAAAAAATTGAGAAGACTTATGAGAAGACTTATTTTTATTCTAATGTGTGTGTCATTTAACGAATACTTTTTAAATGGGAAATTGAAAAATGTAGCAGATTAAGCAAAAAATCTTCAAATTTTTGAAAAATTGACACTTTAACAACTGAAAATTAATTTTATGAAAATTTTACTATGCATGCATAGTAAAATTCAATTTATTATTTTTATCTTCGTGCTCAGTAAGAAAAACATTTAAAATAAATCATTTTTATATGAAAATATTAGTATGTATTAGTCATGTACCTGATACAACCTCAAAGATTAATTTTACAGATGGTGATACTAAATTTGACACTAATGGTGTACAATTTGTTATCAATCCTAATGACGAATTTGGTCTAACGCGTGCCATGTGGTTTAAAGAAAAACAAGGTGCAAGTGTGGATGTGGTCAATGTAGGAGGTGCGGAAACTGAGCCAACTTTAAGAAAAGCTTTAGCCATTGGTGCAGATTCGGCTATTAGAGTAAACACACCTGCAACGGATGGTTATGCCGTGGCCAAGCAATTGGCAAAAGTGGTTAACGATGGTGGATATGATTTGGTTATTGCTGGTAGAGAATCCATTGATTACAATGGTGCAATGGTTCCAGGGATGTTAGCAGGAATGATTGGTGCTAATTTTGTGGCCAATTGTATCAGTTTAGAAGTTGATGGCACTAATGCAAAGGCGGTAAGGGAAATTGATGGTGGTAAAGAAACGGTAAGTACTACGTTACCATTGGTTATTGGCGGACAAAAAGGTTTGGTTGAAGAAAGTGATCTACGTATTCCAAATATGAGAGGTATTATGATGGCACGTAAAAAACCTTTAACGGTTGTAGAGCCTACTGATGCAAATGCAGAAACCAAAGCGTTAAGTTTTGAAAAACCAGCACCAAAAGGTACAGTTAAATTGGTAGATGCCGATAATATAGATGAATTAGTGAATTTGCTTCATAATGAAGCTAAGGTGATTTAAATCCTACCCTAACCCTTCCTAAGGAAGGGGACAATTGCGGGTATTTATCAATGAAAAAAACTGAATAATTAATACGGTCTTAGCCCTTTCCTTTGGAAAGGGTTGGGATAGGAAAATAAAATTTTATGTCAATTCTAGTATATACAGAATCCGAAAACGGAAAATTAAAAAAAGCGGCTTTAGAAGTCGTGTCTTACGCCAAAGCTATTGCCGACCAAATGGGAACTTCAGTGACGGCAGTTGCTGTTAATGCGGATAATGCGGAAACGCTTGGAAATTACGGAGCCTCTAAAGTACTTTTAGTTAAAGACGATAGTTTAAAAGCGTTTAACGCCAAAAAATATGCAGCCATTATAGAAAATGCTGCAAAAAATGAAGGTGCAAAAGTAGTTGTGGTCAGTTCTAGTGCGAATAGTAAATACTTAGCGCCATTATTGGCTGTAGGTTTGGACGCAGGTTACGTAGCCAATGTGGTAGAAGCACCATCAAGTGTGTCACCATTTACAGTAAAACATTCAGCATTTACAAATAAAGCTTTTGCCAATACAGAAATAACAACTGATGTGAAAATTGTTGGTCTATCCAATAATTCATTCGGATTGGTAGATTCGGGAGGCAGTGCTTCTGTAGAAGGCTTTTCGCCATCAATTCCAGATTCTGGCGTCACTGTAGAGTCTGTTGATAAAGCAACTGATAAAGTAAGTATTGCCGATGCGGAAATTGTTGTCTCAGGAGGAAGAGGTCTTAAAGGCCCAGAAAATTGGGGAATGATTGAAGAACTTGCCGAAGTTTTAGGGGCAGCTACAGCTTGTTCGAAACCTGTATCGGATTTAGGATGGAGACCACATGGCGAACACGTTGGGCAAACAGGAAAACCTGTTGCGTCTAATTTATATATTGCCATTGGTATTTCTGGAGCGATTCAGCATTTGGCAGGTATCAATGCTTCAAAAGTCAAAGTGGTTATCAATACAGATCCTGAAGCGCCTTTCTTTAAGGCTGCAGACTACGGTGTTGTAGGTGATGCATTTGAAGTTGTTCCAAAACTCATTGAAAAATTAAAAGCTTTTAAAGCTGCAAACGCATAATACCGCTTTTATGGCAGTATCTCAGTTTAAAAACCTCTAGGCTTGCTTAGAGGTTTTTTTTTATTACCTTTAAAATCCAATTTTAATCTGGTGGATTAAGATTAATAAGGACTCTTTAAATTCAGATTTGACTTATTCGCTTACGTTTTATCGAAAGTATAGATGAAATTAACCAAATCTGTAAAATCAAGTTGGTAAAGTCCAAATTTAAACAGTTCTTTGTGTTTTGCCTTACCCATAATTCCAAAATTAGAATTATGACCTTTCCTAAGGAAAGGTGGAAAAGGTAACCTCAATCTAGAAGGTTGAGGATTTTAGTTTTAATATATGAGTTTAGTTCGTTTAAATATCAAAGGCATTTCTTACAGTCAAACCCAAAATGGTGCCTACGCTTTAATACTTAATGAAGTAGATGGTGACCGAAAATTGCCAATAGTTATTGGTGCTTTTGAAGCACAATCTATTGCTATCGCATTGGAGAAGGAAATTCGCCCTCCACGTCCTTTGACTCACGATTTATTTAAAAACTTCGCAGACCGTTTCGATGTTGTCGTTAAACAAGTGATTATTCATAAGTTGGTTGATGGTGTGTTTTATTCAAGTTTAATCTGTGAACGCGATAAAATTGAAGAAATTATCGATGCTAGAACTAGTGATGCTATTGCATTGGCCTTACGTTTTCAGGCACCAATTTTTACTTATAAAAATATTTTGGACAAAGCAGGGATTTACCTGAAAGTCAATCCTAAAAAAGAGGAAGATGAAGAACAGGATAGTATTCTTGTTGATGACCTCATAGTTGAAGAAATCGAAGCTGCATCAGCAGAACAAGAAGGTTATAAAAATAAATCTCTCGATGAGCTAAATTCGCTCTTAGACGAAGCCGTAACTAATGAAGACTACGAAAAGGCGGCTAAAATAAGGGATGAAATTTCTAAACGTTAATTAACTCCATATTTTATGAATCAGTTTTTCAAGGCCTTTCTTGCTATTTTTATTGGTCTTTCTTCAATTACAGCACAGGAACTTGAAAAAACTTGGGAGTCCACATCTCCGCAAAGTAATTATGATACCTTAGAGTTTAAAAAAGGAGAATTTAAATTTTCTTCTAATTCTAACAAGAATCTTGAAGGCGATTATATGTACCAAAATAATCTGTTGGTACTTTATCCGAACGATTCATTAAACTCAATTGATAAATATAAGATTACAGAATTAACTGATTCTACTTTGGTTTTTTCTGGAAAAGAAATCAGCTTTAATCTCAAAGCTCTAAAGAGTGATGCTGTTGTTGCTTCTACTGAAGTTAAAACGGATACTATTATACCAAATCAAGGATTCTCGATAACAAGTTTATGGCGAGGAATTTTAGGTATGGTAACCTTAATCTTTATCGCATTCTTATTTAGTAGTAACCGCAAAGCCATTAATTGGAAAACGGTTGGGTTGGGATTACTATTTCAACTTATAATAGCTATTGGAGTCTTAAAGGTAGATGTTGTGAAATCTGCTTTCGAGTTTATTGGTCAAGGTTTTATAGCCATACTTGGCTTTACACAAGCCGGTAGCGAATTCTTATTTGGCGGTATGTTGGATGTCACGTCATTCGGTTTCATATTTGCATTTCAGGTATTACCAACAATTATATTTTTCTCAGCTTTAACTTCCGTGTTATTTTACTTAGGGTTGATTCAAAAAGTCGTAAAAGGCATGGGTTGGTTGTTGACTAAAGTTTTAGGTATATCAGGTGCCGAAAGTTTAAGTGTTGCAGGTAATATTTTCTTAGGTCAGACCGAAGCACCTTTGTTGATTAAAGCATATTTGGAAAAAATGAATAAGTCTGAAATTCTCCTTGTTATGATTGGAGGCATGGCGACGGTTGCAGGAGCGGTTTTAGCGGCATACATTGGTTTCTTAGGAGGAGAGGACGAAGCTTTACAGTTATTTTATGCGAAACATTTATTAGCAGCTTCAGTGATGGCAGCACCAGGAGCTATTGTGATTTCAAAAATATTATTTCCACAAACAGAAAAAATAAATACAGACGTGGCTGTATCTCAAGAAAAAATAGGTTCAAACATTTTAGAGGCCATTGCTAATGGAACTACAGAAGGATTAAGGTTAGCTGTTAATGTCGGAGCGATGCTTTTGGTTTTCGTGGCTTTTATTGCTATGATAAATGGAATCTTAGGAGGTATTGCAGGTTTTGACGGTATTATTATTGAAAAATGGAATGTTAATTGGCATTTTACATCTTTGAACGAGGTTATCGCTGCAAATACACCATATGATAGTCTATCCTTGGAATTTCTTTTAGGTTACGTTTTTGCACCTTTAATGTGGTTAATTGGAGTCGCTTCAGAAGATATGGCGTTAATGGGGCAGCTGCTAGGAATTAAATTAGCCGCAAGTGAATTTATAGGCTACATTCAATTAGCGGATTTGAAAAACGTAGCAAACACAACGCATCTTACTTATGAAAAATCAATAATCATGGCAACATACATGCTATGTGGTTTTGCCAATTTCGCCTCAATTGGCATCCAAATAGGCGGTATTGGTTCATTGGCGCCAGGACAACGAACACAGTTATCTAAATTTGGAATGAAAGCTTTAATTGGTGGTACATTGGCTTCATTGGTTTCGGCAACTATTGCTGGGATGATAATTGGGTAACCCAATTTCTGCGAACGCAGGAATCTCATGAACTTTATTCTATGATTAAATTGTATTTTGATAATATTGAAAGTGAAATTATTAAGGCAATAATCGACGCTGAAAATTCAATAAAAATTGCAGTAGCTTGGTTTACTAATAAGCGTATTTATAATGCATTATTACTCAAATTGGATCAAAGTATTAGTATAGAAATAATTATCAGAGATGATTCTATTAATAATTCAACAAAATCTATTGGCTGGGATAGATTTATAGAAAATGGTGGGAAATTATATTTCTTTAATCCATCCGAAAATTTTCATCATAAATTTTTTATTGTCGATACAAATTTTGGTTCTACAGGTTCTTATAACTGGACAAATCATGCTGAATCGAAAAATGAAGAAAATGTTGTATTTGTTGATAATAAACAAATAATTCAAAAGTTTACAAATGAGTTTGATAGTTTAAAATTAAACTCTATAAAAGGAAACAATGATAACATAAACGTTAAATTAATTGAAAATGCAACGGAATTTGAAAGAGAATATATAGAGAAGGAAAACAATGATTTTATTAATGGGAAATTTGAATTTGCAGAGGCTCAATTAAAATACAATTTAAAAGAATATTCAGACAGCATAAATCTACTAAACAAAATTTTAGAAAGTGAACAAGAAAATATAGATGCTATAAGTTTGTTAGGATGGTGCTATCTCAGATTGGGAAAGAACACAAAAGCTTTAACTTATGCTTTTAATGCCTATAAAGTTGGTATGAAAACTCCTGAATGTTTGAATCTCATTGGTTGCTCATATAGCGCAATGGAGGATTACAAAAATGCGATAAAATATTTTGATTTTGCGATTGAGAAGGATCCTAATACTTCAGTATGGTATAAAAACAAGATGAATGCGTTAGATTGTCGTGGAAGTACAAATGCTGCAGATAAAGTAGAAATAGAATTAACAAAAACTTGTTCTCAAATTATTAGAAACAAGGAGGGAGTTGATAGTTACACATTAATGAAAACCTATATTGATTTTGCTGAGACCTTTATTAATAGAAATTACCCTACACAAAGAAAATATGCTAATTATGCTAAAGAAATCTTTGAAAATTTAGATGAAAACTTCAAAGATTTCCATGATTTGGATGATATCGAAATGCTATTGAATAATCCATAATTTTTTTCTGAGTTGATAACTTTTGATATTATTTTTGACTGATATTCAACTGATATACATGTTTTTTTTAATTTCGATTTTTCAAGAATAATTTCATGAAATTTTAAATATTTTCTAATTAATAATAAGATTCCTGCTTTCGCAGGAATAGGGCCTATGAAACAATACCACGACCTAGTAAAACACGTTTTAGCAGAAGGCAACGAAAAAGGAGATAGAACAGGTACAGGAACAAAAAGTGTTTTTGGTTACCAAATGCGTTTCGATTTGAGTGAAGGTTTTCCGATGGTAACCACCAAAAAATTACATCTGAAATCTATTATATATGAATTGCTTTGGTTTTTAAAGGGCGATACAAACACCAAATATCTAACCGAAAATGGCGTAAGAATCTGGAACGAATGGGCAGATGAAAATGGTGACCTCGGACCCGTTTATGGCCATCAATGGCGAAATTGGGCGAGTGAAGACATCGACCAGATAAAGGAGATCATTGCGACTTTAAAAAACAATCCTAATAGTCGTAGAATGTTGGTTTCTGCTTGGAACCCTTCGGTTTTACCAGATACATCTAAATCATTTTCTGAGAATGTAGCTAATGGAAAAGCAGCATTGCCACCATGCCATGCCTTTTTTCAGTTTTATGTCGCTAATGGAAAATTATCTTGCCAACTTTATCAACGTAGTGCAGATATCTTTTTAGGCGTGCCTTTCAATATAGCATCTTATGCTCTATTCACGATGATGATGGCTCAAGTTTGTGGTTTCGAAGCTGGCGATTTTATCCACACCTTTGGTGATGCTCACATTTATAATAATCATATGGAACAATTGGAATTACAACTCTCTAGAGAACCAAGACCATTGCCTAAAATGATTTTGAATCCTGAAATTAAAGATATTTTTGATTTTGAATTTGAAGACTTCACACTTGAGGATTACAATCCTCATCCTCATATTAGAGGGAAGGTGGCAGTTTAGTTATTCAAATCTTACAACAAAAAAAAGCGTTCCGAAAAGTCGAAACGCTATTTTTTTAATGTCGTAAGTTTTATAAGAAAATCTTATAAATTGATCACACTGTTTTCTGCTCCAGCGAACTCATTCCAAGCATAAGAATCTGCTTGTTCATCGTTGACGTAAGAAGTACCATCAACTAGGTATCTAAACTCATAAGAGTTGTCTTTTTCTAAATCTAACGTTCCTTTAAAAGTTCCGTTTTTTAATTTTTTCAATTTTGTAGCTTTTTTAGTATTCCACTCGTTAAAGCTTCCAACAACTGCTACACTTTTTGCCTCTTCTGCAGGTACAGAAAATGTTACCTTACAAACTGGCTTACTTTTTAAATACTGCTTTTTAATTGCCATAATAATTAATTTAATTACGGCGCAAAAATATAAAAGAAAAGCACATTCTTAATCGATTAAATGCCTAAAAATTAAAGAATTGTCATTTTCATAAAATAGCCAAGGCTTTTTATTGATGTATGCAAAATTAATCTTGTAATTTTAATAGATTAACAACATATGGTAATTGTGCTTACCCCTTGATTTTCAACTATATCGATTTCGGAATTATTAATTGTTAAAACTCCATGAAATACTACAATGATAAAGTTAAAAAAAAGTATCTTTATCCTATTAAATTACGATTATGTTCGGGAAGAAAAAACCAGTCTCAACTATAGATAAAGATCAATTAGAGCTCATAGAAAATGCTCAAAAACGTATTAGGCAAAAGAAGCGTTTGTACATACATTTTGTACTCTTTTTGATTGGTGCTGTCTTTTTAATTTTAGCAAATACGGTTTTAGGTATCGGTAAAGATTTTACAATTGCAGGCATAAATTGGTTTGTATATGCCATATTGGCTTGGCTGATTATCTTTATTTATCATTTTATTTCCGTGTTCATTACGCATCAATTTATGGGTAAAGAATGGGAAAAACAGCAACTGGACAAGCTCGTAAACCTGCAACAAGCACGTATAGAGAAATTAAAGCAAAATTTCCTAAAGGAAGAAACCAAAATAGCGCAAACGCAAGCTTATAATGAAGCGAAGGAAACTTCTAAAGTTTCTGAAAAAAAAAAGACCTCTGAATTAACTATTATTGTTGCTGCTGGAGAAGACAATGCTATCGGAAGAGATAATAGTCTGATATGGCATTTAAGTGATGATCTTAAACATTTTAAATCACTGACCAATGGTCACCATATTATTATGGGACGCAAAACTTTTGAAAGTTTCCCAAAGCCCTTACCGAATAGAACACATATTGTCATAACAAGGCAAAAGGATTACAAAGTTCCTCAAGGTGTTATTGTTGTAAACTCTTTAGAGGATGCGCTTGATGCAGCTAGATTTGATAAACAGCCGTTTGTAATTGGTGGTGGCGAAATATATAAACAAGCGATGCCTTTAGTGGATAAGCTAGAAATTACGCGAGTACATTCCACCTTCGAAAATGCAGACGCATTTTTCCCGGAAATTGATAAATCCAAATGGGAAGAAGTGAACAGAAAAACTCATAATGCCGATGATAATCATGCGTATGCGTTTTCATTTATTACGTATATCAGGAAATAGTGACAGGTTTTTTTGTCATAATTGAATTTTAAATGTTGGCTATTTAAACTAAAACACCCTAACTACAATAACAGTTAGGGTGTTTTTTATATCTGAATTTAATTATTTCACTAAATTTCAAAAGCCGCTTTCACTTTATCAACATAATCCAACTTTTCCCATGTAAACAACTCTACATCTAATGTAATAGATTCTCCATTGGGTTGCTGAAATGATTTGCTGACCACTTCATGTTGTCTTCCCATATGGCCATAGGCTGCTGTTTCGCTATACATTGGTTGTCTTAATTTTAAACGACTTTCTATAGCAGCAGGACGCATATCAAATAGTTTTTCTACAGTTTTTGCGATTTCGCCATCGGTTAAATTAAAATGGCAAGTACCGTAGGTATCAACAAATATGGCCATTGGTTTTACAACACCAATAGCGTAAGAGACCTGTACCAGAATTTCATCACATAATCCGGCAGCAACTAAATTTTTGGCGATATGCCGTGTAGCATAAGCAGCACTTCGATCTACTTTACTTGGATCTTTTCCTGAAAATGCGCCTCCACCATGTGCGCCTTTTCCACCATAAGTATCAACAATAATCTTACGACCGGTTAAACCTGTATCTCCATGTGGTCCGCCAATAACAAACTTTCCAGTTGGATTGATGTGATAGGTGATGTCATCATTAAATAAATTTTGAATATGTTCCGGCAACTTAGCAATGACTCTAGGAATTAATATCTCAATGATATCCTTTCTAATTTTCGCCAACATATCATCATCAGTATCAAACTCGTCATGCTGCGTAGAAACTACGATAGAATCGATGCGTTGTGGTACATTGTCATCACTATATTCAATAGTTACCTGACTTTTCGAATCAGGTCTCAAATAAGTAATGTCTTTATTTTCGCGACGTAATTCTGCCAACTCTTTTAAAATATTGTGCGACAAATCTAAAGCCAAAGGCATAAAATTGTCGGTTTCATTTGTGGCGTAACCAAACATCATACCTTGGTCACCAGCACCTTGTTCTTCTTTTGTGGCTCTATCCACACCACGATTAATCTCTTCCGATTGTTCGTGAATAGCTGAAAAAACACCACAAGAATTGCCATCAAACATATAAGCACTTTTAGTGTAGCCTATTTTGTTTATGGTATCTCTGGCAATTTTTTGTACATCTAAATAGGTGTTGGATTTTACCTCGCCAGCAAGAACGACTTGCCCTGTGGTGACTAACGTTTCGCAAGCTACTTTAGATTCAGGATCGAAAGCTAAAAAATTATCGATTAAAGCATCACTAATTTGATCTGCAACTTTGTCTGGATGGCCTTCAGAAACACTTTCCGAAGTAAATAAATATGGCATAATTCCTATTGTTTTTAGGTTATGGTTATTATAAAAAAAACTTGAGATTGCTGGGTCGCTAGAGAAGTCCTAAACTTACTGCTTTAGCATTTTTTATCCTGAATTTATTTCAGGATCTGTTCTTGAGAACAGGTGCTGAACAAGTCAGCACGAGAGGTTGCAATCAGACAAATTTTTCCTCTTAATTTTGATTGGACAAAAATATATAAATTAAATGGAATCTGAATTCATTTTGCGTTTTTTATGTTTTCTTTGGGTTTAAATGATTATACTTGATTTTTATTATTTTTACTATAAAAAATATACAACCTCAAAAAACGAAGTTTCGTATACTTAGTTAAGATCACTAACTTGCAAGCTACTTTTGCTCGGGCAGAAACGAACATACCACGAGGATAAAAACTAATATTATAGCTATATGAAATCATTAAGCATTGCTTTTACATTATTCACTTTTATAAATATTGTTAGTTGTAGTTCTAACGATACGGTTGATGAAGAACCAATAGAAAATTTAGAAATATCTTCAGTTTCAGAATTTTCTGCAAACGAAGGCTTGCAAACTGTTTTGGTGACTTCTAATTTAGATTGGACAGTAAGTGAAAATGTCAACTGGATTTCTACAACACCTTCAAGTGGAACTAATAGTGGTACTATAATTGTTTCTGTAGCGGCAAACCCAACTTTTAATAATCGTACAGGAATTGTAACGGTTTCGGGTGGCAGTGTTTCAAGAGACTTAACAATTACACAAATAGCAGCAGAAAATACCTCAGGAACATTAGATCCAAATAAAGCGCCTTCAGAAAATTTCAATTTATCGACTTGGAATCTCAGTATTCCGGTAAATCAAGGCAATGGTACAGCCACTACAATTTCGGTTAGTCAGATTAACAATGGCTATGAAAATAGTAGTTACTTTTATACGGCCGACGATGGTGGCATGGTTTTTAAATGTCCAGTAGAGGGCTTTACAACTTCTGTAAATACAAGTTACACGAGAGTAGAGTTACGGGAAATGCTCAGAGGCACCAATACCAGTATAAGTACCCAAGGAGTTAATGGAAACAATTGGGTTTTTGGTACAGCGCCTGCAGCCGATATAAGCGCTGCTGCTGGTTATGATGGCGAAATGAATGCTACACTTGCGGTAAATCATGTAACAACAACAGGTAGTAGTAGCCATATAGGACGTGTAATTATAGGGCAAATTCACGCGAATAACGATGAGCCCATTCGTATTTACTATAGAAAACTACCAAACAATGCATTGGGTTCTATTTATTTTGCCCACGAACCTACTGATGGAAATGGTGCTGAACAATGGTATGATATGATAGGTTCAAGGAGTAGTAGTGCATCGAATCCTGCTGATGGAATAGCACTCGATGAAAAATTTAGCTATACTATTAAAGTCGTTGGAGATGATTTAACGGTTACAATCATCAGAGAAGGTAAGGATGATGTTGTGAATACTGTCAATATGGCTAATAGTGGCTTTAATGTTGGTGGACAATACATGTATTTTAAAGCTGGCGTATATCATGTGAACAATTCTGGAGATGCTGATGACTATGCGCAGGCCACTTTTTATGCTTTAGAAAAAACGCACACTTCAAATTAGTACATCAGTTCAAACATAGCTATAATAGCATAATGCTTTCAAAGAAAACAAAATACGGAATAAAAGCCTTGGTGTACTTAGCACGACAGGAGGAACGCACTCCTGTCCAAATTTCTTCAATATCAAAATCTGAAAATATTTCTCAAAAATTTCTCGAAAGTATACTATTGACCTTAAGAAAAAATGGACTTTTAGGGTCTAAAAAGGGTAAAGGTGGTGGTTATTATTTATTGAAGGATCCAAAGGAAATTCCAATGACCACGGTTATGCGATTGTTGGAAGGTCCTATTGCCATGGTACCTTGTGTGAGCCTCAATTTTTATGAAAAGTGCGATGATTGTCCGGATGAGACTGCTTGTGCTGTACATAAATTAATGATTGAAGTTCGCGATAATACACTTCAAATTTTCCGAAATACAACTTTGGCTGATTTATCTATTTCAAAATAGATAGAATATACCTGATGGAAACGTGTTTTTTTCTTTTTTAATTTAAAATGAATTACAGACTTCATTGTAAACTACACTTGGGTTGCGGGTAAATTTCATGGGTTTATTTTCTTCAATTTTATGGGTATTTATTTTGAAGTTCGATTGGTGTAATTATCAGATTCTCAAATTTCCGCGCTTATTTTTTCGGAATTATTAGCTGCTTCATTTAAATAAAAGTCCTATGTTTGTATTATCCTATTAAATCGATAGGGTAAAAGGATTAAAAAAATTAATAGCATTATATGGATAGCGTATTACAAACAGATTTAAGTTTAGAAAACGAAAATCAAGAGTTGAATTCCACTCAAGAAAATATTAAGAGAAGCATTGTAAAAACTGTAAGTTGGAGGGTAGTCGGAACCTTGGCAACCGTAACGATTTCTTATCTCATAACTGGCACTTTAGCATTGGCATTTTCAATTGGTGGCATCGAATTGGTGTCTAAAATGGTGCTTTACTTTTTTCACGAACGTACTTGGAATTCTATAAAATGGGGAAAATGATAGACGTAGATATTGATTTTTGGAACAAAAAATTAAAGGATAAAACGCCTATTGAAATAGCAAAATGGGCTTTAAAATTATCTGACAATAAAATTGTAACCACAAGTTTTGGTATATACTCGTCGGTTTTGTTGAGTACAATGTCTAAACTGGATAACACCATAAAAGTGATTTGGTGCGATACGCTTTATAATCAACCCAGCACCTATGAACATGCTTCCAATTTGATTAAAAAGTATAACCTCAATATTTTTAAATATCAAAGTTTATACACTAAAGAAGAAATTGACGCCACAATCGGATTGCCAAGTTTAGAAGACGACAATCATGCAGTTTTTTCTGAAGCCGTAAAGCTTGAACCGTTTAGACGCGCTTTAAAAGAGCAAAATCCTGATATCTGGTTTACAAATATTAGGGTAAGGCAAACCGAATATAGAGACAAGAAAGATATTTTAAGTTATAGCAAAGATGGTATTCTTAAAGTGAGTCCATTTTATTATTGGAGCGATACCGATTTAGACCAATATATAGAGGATAATAAGTTGACGAAAAACCACTATTATTTCGACCCAATAAAAGCGCTGCTTAATAGAGAATGTGGTATACACTTTCAATAATTATTAATAACAAAAATTCCTTCCCTTAGGGAAGGTTAGGATAGGATTATGCAAAGTTTTAGAACAGAATTAGAAAATCCAGTAGTAGAAAAGGACATCCTTGATTTAGCCAATAAAATTGAGCTATTCAACAATGGACGCGTGGATGAAGAAAAATTTCGAAGTCTGCGTTTAGCAAGAGGTATTTATGGGCAGCGACAAGAAGGCGTGCAAATGATTAGAATCAAATTGCCTTATGGTAAAGTTCTGAGTCATCAATTACGACGTATTTCGGAAGTTTCAGACGAATACTCACGAGGTCGTTTGCATATTACCACGAGACAAGATATTCAGATTCATTATGTAGATTTAAACCGAACACCAGAACTTTGGGCAGAATTGGAACGCGATGAGGTTACCATTAGGGAAGCTTGTGGGAATACCGTAAGAAATGTCACTGCAAGTGAAACTGCAGGTATTGATGTTAACGAACCTTTCGATGTATCGCCTTATGCTGATGCCTTATTCAGGTTCTTTTTAAGAAATGCGATTTGCCAAGAAATGGGTAGAAAATTCAAAGTGTCTTTTTCTGCATCAGATGAAGATACAGGTTTGTCCTATATGCACGATTTGGGTTTTATTGCTAAAATTGAAAATGGCGTCAAAGGCTTCAAAGTCATGTTGGGTGGAGGTTTAGGTTCGCAACCAAGACATGCCGATTTGTTTTATGAATTTTTGCCAGCAGAAAAAATTATCCCTGTCATGGAAGGTGTTTTAAGGGTTTTTGATCGCTATGGCGAACGAAAAAGTAGAGCCAAAGCACGACTCAAATTCTTATTAAAAGATATTGGATTAGACGCATTTAAGGAATTAGTAGAAGAAGAGCAAAATGCGATAGCGTTAAAAACCGTCGCTATAGACGAATCTAACTATACGGCATCAAGACCAGTTTCCGTATCTGCACCAAAAGTAGATATCCAAGACACTGAGGCTTATAATTTATGGAAAGCAACCAATATAATTCCTCAAAAACAGAAGGGTTATGTTGCCATTGGTATCAAAGTTTTGTTGGGCGATTTTTACACAGACAAAGCTCGTTTATTAGCGGATTTAGTTGAGCAGTATGCAGCAGGTGAAATAAGATTGAGCTTAAGACAAAACATATTAATTCCTTTTGTAAAGGAAGATTTATTGCCTTTTTTCTACACCGAATTGGAAAAGTTAGGTTTTGTGGAGGCAGGTTATAACAAAGCTGTAGATATTACCGCATGTCCAGGAACTGATACGTGTAATTTAGGAATTTCAAGTAGTACAGGAATCGCTGAAGAGTTGGAACGTGTGATCAAAGCTGAATACCCACAATATTTAGAAAACAATGATTTAGTCATAAAAATTAGTGGTTGTATGAATGCTTGCGGACAGCACAATATGGCAAATATCGGTTTTCAAGGGATGTCTATTAGAACTAAAGATAAATTAGTTGCGCCTGCACTCCAAGTGCTTTTAGGTGGTGGAAATTTAGGAAACGGAAACGCCCATTTTGCGGATAAAGTAGTTAAAGTTCCAAGTAGAAGAGGACCAGAAGCATTACGTAGAATTTTAAATGATTTCGAAGCTAATGCCAACGGAAAACTTTTTGTCGATTATTATAAAGATAAGGGCGAAAAGTACTTTTATCAATTGCTAACCGATTTGTCAGATATTGAAAATTTGACCCAAGAAGATTTTATTGATTGGGGAACAGAAGAAAAGTACGTTAAAGCCATTGGAATTGGAGAATGTGCTGGTGTGGTCATCGATTTAATCGCAACGCTTTTCTTGGAAAGTGATGAAAAAATTGAAGAAGCAAAAGAAGCTTACCACAATAAAGTGTATTCGGGTGCTATTTACGAAGCTTATCGTTCTATGGTGAATTCGGCAAAAGCCATTTTACTTTCAGAAGACATTAAAACGAATACACAGGCTGGTATCATTAAACAGTTTGATGAACTTTTTGTGGAAACCAAAAGAATAGATTTAGGAACTTCATTTTCAGATCTAATTTATCAGATAAAGGTGTTTCCTCCAACAGAAGACTTTGCCAGCAATTATATAAATACTGCACAACAATTTTTAGAACAGGTAAGAACGTTCAGAGATGCACAAGTTGTAGCATAAAACTAAAATTATGACACCAAGATTAACCATAGTAGGCGCAGGTCCAGGAGATGTTGAATTAATTACGGTAAAGGCGATTAAAGCTATAAAATCAGCAAATGTCATTTTATATGACGCCCTTGTAAATATAGAATTGCTAGAATATGCATCGCCTAAAGCAGAATTGATTTTCGTCGGAAAACGAAAAGGATGTTATGCCTATCAGCAAAATCAAATCAATGAATTAATTGTACAACGAGCCTTAAGATATGGACATGTAGTTCGCTTAAAAGGTGGTGACCCATTTATTTTTGGTCGTGGTGCGGAAGAGTTAGAGTATGCAAAGGAATACGCCATTGAAGTAGGAGTTGTTCCCGGTATATCTTCATCAGCAGCTGTACCAGCTTATCAAGGAATCCCATTGACAAAACGCAATGCTTCAGAAAGTTTTTGGGTCATTACCGGAACCACAAAATCACATAAAATTTCTGGTGATATTGCATTGGCAGCAAAGTCAACGGCAACGGTTGTGATTTTAATGGGAATGAGTAAACTTTCAGAAATTGTACAAATATTTTCTAATGAAGGGAAATCGGAAACAGCTGTCGCTATCATCCAAAATGGAACACGACCAGATGAAAATGTTGGTATTGGCACAATTTCCACTATTGAATCTATTGTGGAAGAAAAACAACTTTCAAATCCAGCCATAATCATTATTGGAGAAGTTGTTAATCAACGTGTAGATTTCACAGATATTTATCAAAAAGCTGATTTGGCAAAGCATAATGCACAAAAACAAATAGTACAAAAATTATAGATCATGATTAAAACAGATATACTTATCATCGGAGCAGGACCAACAGGTCTATTTACTGTATTTGAAGCGGGCTTGCTAAAATTAAAGTGTCATTTAATTGATGCCTTACCTCAAGCAGGTGGACAATGTTCCGAATTGTATCCTAAAAAACCAATTTATGATATTCCTGGTTTTCCAGAAATATTGGCGGGCGATTTAACCTCCAATTTATTAGAACAAGGGAAACAATTTCAGCCTGGTTTTACGCTGGGCGAACGTGCAGAAACTATTGAAAAATTAGAGGATGGGAGTTTTATTGTTACCACAAATAAAGGTACACAACATCATGCTCCAATTATTGCTATAGCCGGAGGTTTGGGGAGCTTTGAGCCAAGAAAACCAAAGTTGGAAAACATCGAAAACTTTGAAGATAAAGGTGTGGCTTACTTTATTAAGGATCCAGAAGTGTATCGCAACAAAAAAGTGGTGATTGCTGGTGGAGGTGATTCCGCCTTAGATTGGAGTATATTCCTTGCTGATGTGGCTTCTGAAGTGACTTTGGTACACAGACGAAATGAATTTAGAGGCGCTTTGGATTCTGTAGAACGTGTGCAAGAGTTAAAGTTGCTAAACAAAATAAACATCATTACACCAGCGGAAATTACAGCTCTGCACGGCGAAAACAATATTAAAGGTGTTTCTGTGACCAAAGAAGGTCAAACAGAACTGATAGAAGCGGATGAGTTCATTCCACTTTTTGGTTTATCGCCAAAGTTGGGCCCAATTGGAAATTGGGGACTTGAGATTGAAAAAAATGCGATTAAAGTAGATACTTTAGATTACCAAACTAACATTCCTGGTATTTATGCTATTGGTGATGTGAATACATATGAAGGTAAACTGAAGTTGATTCTATGTGGTTTTCATGAAGCCACTTTAATGTGTCAATCGGCCTATAAAAGACTGAATCCAGGTAAGAAATTTGTTCTAAAATATACAACGGTTAGTGGCATCAATGGGTTTGATGGCACTCGAAAAGAATCACCAAAAGCAGTGGTTAAGGCTATTATGTAAAAAAAAGACATTTTTTCTAAAAACTTAGTATATTTTATACATAGCGGTAACCGTTTCTTAGGGTTTAATTAACAAAAGAGTATGCTTTTAGTTGGATATTTGCACTTGATTAACACCAACTTGAATGGGCAGTTCAATTTGGTAAAAGCCCCTCAGACATGAAATTAATTAAAAAGTACAAGTCCGATTTTAGATTTTTAGTGCAAATAATAGTATTAACGGTTGTTTCCTTAATTGTATCTCTTTTTTTATAACTAAGCAATTCTTATTTTTGGGTAATAATCATTATTTTGAAATAAGTTGCAATTTAATCTTATGCCTGAGTTTATTTCAAATCAATAATAGCCTAAAAGAGACTTATGGATATAGTATTACAAATTCCTCTAAGATTTAAAGAGCAAGTAGAAGATTTGGCGAGAGAATTGTTTTATTGTGTCTTAGAATCTCCAGAGCGCCAAGACGTATTATTGCAAAACATAAAACTGTCTTTTTTTAAAATTTCCGAAGCTTTAGAATGCGGACTTTGTGAGAGTAAATGGAACCAGTTTAAAATTCAACTCAAAACATTAAAACCTATACTTTATCTAGATGCTAAAGCCGCTTACGATAATGATCCAGCAGCTAAAAGCTTAAAAGAGGTGTATTTGGCATATCCAGGATTTTACGCTATAACCATGTATCGAATCAGTCATATTTTATGGCAATTGGATGTTCCTGTTTTACCAAGAATGATAAGTGAATATGCACATGGAATTACGGGAGCCGATATCCATCCAGGCGCAGACATAGGTAATTCATTTTTTATAGATCACGCCACAGGCGTTGTAATTGGTGAGACTTCAATTATTCACGACAATGTCATCCTGTATCAAGGGGTGACCTTAGGTGGTATAACTGTAGAAAAAGCACTGAAAGGCGTAAAGCGACATCCAACAATTCTAGACCATGTCACTATTTATGCCAACGCAACCATTCTTGGTGGTGATGTGATTATTGGAGAACATAGTACAATTGGTGCCAATGTTTGGATCACCAAGTCCATTCCTAAAAATTCTATAGTCACTTATAAGTCCGATATAAAAATCTCAAACAGATAAAAGAATGAGCATTTTAAACCAAATTGGTAATACACCTCTTGTTGAAAGTACAAATCTGGTAACTAAACCAAATGTGAAACTGTTTTTTAAGCTTGAAGGCAATAATCCAGGCGGAAGCGTTAAAGATAGACCTGCATATAATATGATTTCTGAAGCCGTAAAACGTGGTGACTTAAAGAAAGGCGACCGTTTAGTAGAAGCCACAAGCGGAAATACAGGCATTGCTTTGGCTTATGTCGCTCAATTATTTGGTTTAAAAATGTCTTTAGTGATGCCGGAAAATTCTACAGAAGAACGTGTAAAAACCATGCGTGCTTATGGTGCTGAAGTCATTTTAACTTCGGCAGATTCTGGAATTGAAGGTTCAAGGGATGTAGCCTTTAAGATGCGCGATGAAGACGGCTATACTCTATTAAACCAGTTTGAAAACGATGATAATTGGCGCGCTCATTATAAAACAACTGGTCCTGAAATTTGGAGAGATACTGATGGAAAAGTGACCCATTTTGTCTCCGCTATGGGAACTACAGGCACTATTATGGGAACGTCCACATTTCTAAAAGAAAAAAATAAAGAGATTCAAATTGTTGGAGCGCAACCCGAAGACGGGTCTAAAATTCCTGGGATTAGAAAATGGTCGCCCGAATATATACCAAGCATTTTCGATAGGTCCAAAGTGGATCAAATAATAGAAATTAACGAAACAGAAGCAAAACTGATGACACAGCGCTTAGCGAAAGATGAAGGTATATTTGCCGGGATGAGTAGTGGTGGTTCTGTTGCAACAGCATTAAAACTTATTAAAACTATAGATCATGGTGTGGTGGTTGCCATTATTTGCGATAGAGGTGATCGTTATTTGTCATCTAACTTATTTGATGCTTCTTAATGTTTAATCCATAAAAACTAAACTTATTATTCTATTTTTGCGGGCAACCATTTATAAATGAAGTACTGGCTTACGCGTTTAGTTATATTAATTGGATTGTTGTCTTTTGCACAAGAAGGAAAACCATCCCATACTTATTTTGACCTGAATTATTTCGGCGGCAATATTGCTCTTCACAACAATGATATTCTACATTTAATTACAGGTCATCCCGAAGGTTTTATTTTCAGTTGGAATAAGAAAACTTATGGAAATGACACTTGGCAACAACGCTATAATTATCCAGATTTTGGAGCATCGTTTTCATACCAAGATTTTAAAAGTGAAAAATTAGGCGTGAATTATGCACTTTATGCACACTATAATTTTTACTTTTTAAATCGTAATTTGATACTGCGAATTGCACAAGGCTTGGCATATACCACCAATCCTTATGATAAGATTAACAATCCGAAAAATATCGCATTCGGGTCAGATATTTTGAGTGCCACTTATGTAATGCTGAATTACAAGAAAGAAAGACTCTTTGGTCGTTTTGGTGTGCAAACAGGTTTGTCGTTTACCCATTATTCCAATGCCAATGTAAAAGCCCCAAACACAAGTATCAATACTTTGGCGTTAAATTTAGGTTTAACGTATAATCTTGATACTGAAGATTCAGAATTCATTAGCGATTTAGATGATGAAAAATTTACCGAAGCCGTAAAATACAATCTAGCATTTAGATCTGGGATAAACCAAAGCGATGTTATTGGAAGCAAACAATTTCCGTTTTATATTTTTTCGGCTTATGCGGATAAACGCTTAAGTCATGTAAGTGCGCTTCAGTTTGGCGCTGAAGTTTTTTTTTCTAAGTTTTTAAAAGAGCTTATTTACTATCAATCTGTTGCGTATCCTGAATTGGATGTCACTGGAGAGGAGGATTACAAACGTGTCGGTATATTTGTTGGCCATGAGTTGTTCATCAATAAAATGTCAGTGGTATCGCAATTGGGCTATTACGTTTATTATCCTTATGATTTTGAAGGACGAACCTATATAAGAGTGGGTTTAAAACGATATTTTGGAAAAAAGATGTTTGGAGCATTAACCTTAAAGTCACATGGCGCAAAAGCGGAAGCCGTTGAATTTGGAATCGGTGTTAGATTATGAA
Organism: Winogradskyella schleiferi; assembly: GCF_013394655.1. NCBI lineage: Bacteria > Pseudomonadati > Bacteroidota > Flavobacteriia > Flavobacteriales > Flavobacteriaceae > Winogradskyella > Winogradskyella schleiferi. The sequence goes on along the minus strand of NZ_CP053351.1, from coordinate 3,563,723 downwards.
AAAAGTAGTGTACTTACTGAGTCTTTTAATTGTCTCTTGCAACAGCGAAGATGCCAACGATTGTTTTCAAACTTCTGGAAATATCATTCAACAGGAAATTCCAGTTTCAAGTTTTGAACGGATTTTAGTCAATAGGGATATTGAGTTAATAATCAAAGAAGCACCAAACTATAAAGTGACTGTTGAAACAGGTGAAAATTTGCTTAATGATGTTGAGGTTGAAGTTAGAGGAAATCAATTGGTGTTGACGGATAATAATTCCTGTAATTACGTAAGGGATTATGGGATCACAAAAATTTATATTGAAGCACCAAATATTATAGAAATAAGAACCTCTTCACAATATGATGTAACATCAGATGGTATTTTGAATTATGACACTTTAAACCTGTATTCTGAAGATTTTAATGCTGAAAATGAATTTACAGTTGGCGATTTTAGATTAACTATTAACTCCGATAACCTTAAAATTGTGTCTAACAATCTGTCATTCTTTTTTATTGATGGCGAAGTGGAGACCTTGTTTGTTGGGTTTTATGCTGGAGCAAGTCGCTTTGAAGGGGAAAACTTAATTGCTCAAAACGTTACTATTTTTCATCGTGGTGGTAACGATATGGTTGTCAATCCACGGCAATCCATATCTGGCGAACTCAGAGGAACAGGTGATTTAATTTCAGTCAATCAACCTTCAATAGTAGATGTAGAGCGTTTCTATACTGGTCAATTATTCTTTCAGTAAATTAAACGATTGTTTTGCGATTTCTAATTCTTCATTCGTTGGTATAACTAATATTTTTACTTTTGAATCTTCAGTATTTATTGGTCTAATGCTGCTAAGTCGCTCATTATTTTTTTCAACATCTAAGTTTATCCCTAAAAAGTCGAGATTTTCACAAATCGAGGCTCTTAATAAACTGGAGTTTTCACCAATTCCTGCGGTAAAAACAATAGCATCTAAACCATTAAGAATGGCAGCATAACTTCCGATATATTTTTTAATACGATAGGCATTCATTTTAAGAGCTAATTGGCAGGCCTCGTCTCCATTTTCGGCTTTTTCTTGAATATCCCTCAAATCACTAAGGCCAGTCAATCCTAACATACCGCTTTTCTTTTGGAGCAAGTTGTTGACCTCTTTAAAGTTCAAATCAAATTTTTCAGCTAAATAAAAAATGACACTCCAATCAATATCACCAGATCGTGTGCCCATTATTAAACCATTAGTTGGTGAAAATCCCATAGAATGATCAATACATTTACCATTTTTTATAGCAGACATACTGCAGCCGTTCCCTAAATGGATGGTAAGAATTTTCGTGTCTTTTTTACCCAAATGGTCAATAGCTTTTTCGCTCACATATTTATGGCTAGTACCATGAAATCCATAGACTCTTATCTCGTCTGAATACGCATTCGGTAAGGCGTATTTATAAGCATGTTCTGGTATAGTTTGATGAAAAGCGGTATCAAATACGGCTACTTGTTTGGCATTTTTGAAAATGGCTTCTGCCACTATAATGCCTTCTAAATTTGCAGGATTATGGAGTGGAGCTAGTGATTCCAAGGACGCAATTTTTTCTTTAACATCATTAGTTATCTCTGCGTAATTGTTAAAGTACTTTCCTCCATGCACAACGCGGTGGCCAACAATTTCAATATCGTCGGCAGATTTTATAATTCCTGTTTTTTCGTTCAATAATTGATTGGCCAATAATTGAAGGGCTTCTTTATGATTTGCAATTGGAGTAACCAATTCAATTATAGATTCCTCCGTTTTGCAGATAAATTTAGCATCATCTAACCCTATACGTTCAATAATACCAGAACACAAAACGGTTTCATCAGGCATTAAGAAGAGTTGAAATTTTAAAGAAGAACTACCAGAGTTTAATACTAATATTTGATGCATGGTTTAAAATTGTTGGGCTTGAATAGCCGTTATAATTACGGTACTGTAGATGTCGTCTGTGGTACAGCCTCTACTTAAATCGTTTACGGGTTTATTTAGGCCTTGTAACATTGGTCCAATGGCCAAGGCACCTGTTTCTCTTTGTACGGCTTTATAGGTGTTATTTCCTGTGTTTAAGTCTGGAAAGATCAAAACACTTGCCTGTCCTGCCACTTCAGAATCAGGTAATTTACTTTTTCCAATTCGCATATCTACTGCAGCATCGTATTGTATTGGCCCTTCAATTTTTAAATGTGGCGCTTGTGCTTTTGCAATTTCTGTAGCTTTTCTTACTTTATCTACTTCTTCGCCTTTTCCAGAAGCACCAGAAGAATAGCTTAACAACGCTACTTTTGGATTGATGCCAAAATCTTCAGCTGTTTTAGCAGATGATATGGCTATTTCCGCTAATTCTTCAGCATTTGGATTTGGGTTTATGGCGCAGTCTCCAAATATGGAAATACGATCTTCCAAACACATAAAGAATACGGAGGATACAATTTTTACGCCTGGTTTTGTTTTTATGAATTGCAACGCTGGACGCAACGTGTGGGCTGTGGTATGAGCGGCTCCCGAAACCATACCATCCGCATGACCTTTATAAATCATCATCGTTGCAAAGTATGAGACATCAGACATAGCATCTTTTGCCATATCTAAGTTGACATTTTTATGTTTTCTCAATTCATAAAAAGTATGCACGTAATCATCAAAATGTTCGGATTGTTGCGGCGAAACAATATTGATTTTTTTAGTGTCTAAAGGAATGTCTAACTTCTTTATACGTTCTAGAATTTTGTCTTTATCGCCAATTAAAGTCAAATCTACCACCTGAGCATCAATTAATCGTGCCGAAGCTCGTAAGACACGTTCGTCATAACCTTCAGGAAGCACAATATGTTTCTTGTCCTTTAAGGCCTGCTGTAATAAATTATATTGAAACATTCTTGGTGTAAAACCTTCAGATTCAAAGGTGATCAGATCATTAGAGAGTTTATCAGTATCCACATGCATTTCAAACGTAGCGATGGAGGTTTCTATTTTTTCAATGTTTTCAGCGTATATTTTAGATTTAATTTTACCAATGGAATTTGTAACGCTAAAAGTGCCGTCTTTTACACTGACAATGGGGGAAATGCTAGACAGGCCTTCAATGAGTTTTAGAATTGGTTTTTCAGGAATTAAGCCGCCAGTAAGCACAATTCCAGATATTTTTGGGTAATTTTTTGAAATATTGGCTTGTAACGCACCCAAGATAATATCGGCTCTATCACCAGGTGTAATGACCAAAGTATTATCCTTTAAATGGGTTAGATAATTTCGTAATTGCATAGCGCCAACACCAAAGTTTTCTGATTGATTATTGATCATTTCTTCACCAAAGAGAATAGTACCATTTAAAGCTTTAGCAATTTCCTTGATTGTTGGCGATGATAAACTCTTGATTGTTGGGATTACAGATATATTGGTATCTGCTTTTATGCGCTCTGATAAACGTGGTTTTAAAGTTTCAAGTTCATCAGGATTAACTTTATTGGTAATTATAGATAGGACTTCAACCTCTTCTTTAAATGAGTTGTACGCAAATTGGATATTCTCTACAATGGTATCCTGTGTCTTTTTATGGCCATTGGCGACTATGATTACAGGTAGACCAAGGTTTTTAGAGATTAAAATATTAATATCCAGTTCTAAATTGGTATTCTCATTGGAAAAATCGGTGCCTTCGACGAGAATGAAATCAAATCGTTCTTCAAGGTATTTGTATTTTTTTATAATTTCGTCAATGACCTTTCCCGCTTTGCCCTTATTGTATAAATCGAGTGTTTCAGTTCGGGTGAAAGCATATGTTTTTTTGTAGTTTATATCGAGTTCAAAATGCGATAAAACAGTATTTATATGGTTATCCAGTTCGCCTTTTTTGGTGTCTTCTATAATGGGTCTAAAATATCCCACTTTTGCGGTTTTTCCTAAAAGCATACGCATAAGTCCTAAAACCACAACGGATTTTCCGCTGTTTGGTTCTATTGTTGCTACATAAATTCCTTTGCTCATTGATTTTTGTGTTATATCGTCAAAATACGTTATTTCGTAGTATTAATAAAAGCGTTTTTACCCAATTGCATTCGGCAGAGTGGCGTGCAAATTTAATACGGATTTGATTTTTTAAAGATGATATTTGTCATGTATAAAAATAAGAATTAAAATTGGTTAACCAATTTTTTTAAGTTTTGTAGGGCTAAGTTAGTCATTCCATATAAAATATAGTTATGTGAGTAAGATTTCATTCTCGACCTTGTGCTGAGTGCAGTCGAAGTAGTAAGGCTATTCCCATAGTTATCAAAAGGGTTTTTCTAACTCGTTAATTCCCGAAACAAACTCTCTAAACTCGCATTTTTCTGATTCAGTTGAAGAATCTTTAACTCATTATCGTGTGCAAAATCAAACACATGGGAACGCATATCATCTTTAGTAGAAAACGTGATTTCATATATAAAACCGTGTGTGTTTTTTACGGAAGTGACCTTTGGTAGTTTCAAAAGAAATGCATCTTCAACCCTATAGTCAAATTCTACGATGACAATTTGTTGTTGACCCTCTCTTAAATCCGCTAAATATTTATCGGCAACAATTTTGCCTTTATTAATAATAATCACGCGGTCGCACATGGCTTCAACTTCTTGCATAATATGCGTAGATAGGAACACGGTTTTTTCTTTACCAATAGTCTTTATTAGATGTCTAATATCCACCAATTGATTGGGATCTAAACCCGTAGTAGGTTCATCTAGAATCAATACCTCAGGATTATGCAAAAGGGCGTTTGCCAAACCAACACGTTGTCGATAACCTTTAGATAGCTGACTGATTTTTTTATGCGCTTCTGGTGTTAACCCTGTCATTTGAATGACTTCTTCAATACGTGACTTTGGGGTGCCATAAACATTTGCATTGAAATTCAAATATTCCTTGACATATAAGTCGGTATAAAGCGGATTATGTTCCGGCAAATACCCAACACTGCTCTGGACGTTTTTTTTATCTGAAGTTACATCAAAACCATTCACATTGGCAGAGCCCTCAGAAGCTTCAATATAAGTCGTTAGAATTTTCATCATAGTTGATTTTCCGGCACCATTTGGGCCCAAGAAACCAACAATTTCAGCATCTTTTACCTTAAAAGAAACATCATTAAGTGCTTTTTGATCTTTATATAATTTGGTAATGTTCTGAACTTCGATGGACATATAAATAGAAATTTGTTCAAAAATAAGTAATTCCGAATATTGTATTGCAATTATTGATAAATCTTTAAAACTTTAGAATAATACCTAAAAAAACAATACAACAATTTTGATTTGTAAAAATAATAATTACATTAGCCACTTAATTACAGATATCCACCGATGTGGAAAAATATGAATATATCTAAAACATATTACAACTGGTTTTATTTCTTTTTTAGCTAAAGGAACGAGACTTAGTATGTTTTATTTAAAATATAAATTATAAAGTCTCGATTTGATCGGGACTTTTTTTATAGCAACGTTTTAAAAGCTGATATGATCCTGAATTTACTAGTGCTGAATTTGTTTCAGTATTTCAGGATCTAATAAAAAGAAAAAAAATTGAAAAAACCAATAGCCATACAAGGAATTAAAGGCTCATTTCATCATATAGTTGCCCAAAATTATTTCAATTCGGATGCTGAGGTTGTTGAGTTCATGTCTTTTGATGGTGTTATAAATTCGTTGTTGGAAATGCAGACCGATGAAGTTGTTATGGCATTGGAAAATTCCATTGCAGGTTCAATAATTCCTAATTATGCACTTATTGACAATCATCAGTTGAGTATCGTAGGTGAGTATTATTTAGGCATTGAGCATTGTTTAATGGCTTTGGCGAATCAGAATATTGAAGATATTAAAGAGGTTCATTCGCATCCCATGGCGTTGTTACAATGTAAAGTATTCTTTAAAAATTATCCACATATAAAACTGGTGGAAGCTAAGGACACGGCAGATGTCGCTAAACAAATTAAAGAGCAACAATTGAAAGGCATCGCAGCTATTGCCAGTAAAAATGCAGCTGAATTATATCATCTGAATGTTTTAGCAGAAAGTATTCAGACTATAAAACACAATGAAACACGTTTTGTAATTGTAAAACGAAATCATGAGGATAAGGATATAAATACAATTAATAAAGCGTCGTTGAAATTTGAATTGGATCACAAACGCGGAAGTTTAGCAGCGATTTTAAACGTGTTGAGTGACTGTAAACTTAATTTAACTAAAATACAATCCTTGCCAAAGATTGAAACACCATGGAAATATGCCTTTTTTGTGGATGTCACTTTTGAAGTTTATAAAGATTATGAAAAAGCAAATTCCATTATGAAATTGATGGCAGAAAATTTTAAGGTTTTAGGCGAATATAAAAATGGAAGACGATGATTGAAGTAGCCAAACGATTACAAAACGTAGAAGAATACTACTTTTCTAAAAAGTTGAGGGAAGTTGCACTTTTAAAAGCGCAAGGAAAACCAATCATAAATTTAGGAATTGGAAGTCCGGATTTTGAGCCACCTGTAAAAGCTTCAATGGCGCTTCAAGACTGTTTGGTGGATGAAAAAGCGCATCAATATCAAAGTTATCAAGGCTTGCCAGAATTGAGAGCAGAAATTTCAAATTTTTATAAAAGACATTATAGCGTAGATTTAAGTGCTCAAACGGAAGTGTTGCCTTTAATGGGAAGTAAGGAAGGAATAATGCACATTTCTATGGCGTTTTTGAACAAAGGTGATAAAGTATTGGTTCCAAATCCTGGTTATCCAACATATGCTGCTGTAACAAAATTGCTAGAAGCAAAACCTGTTTATTACAATTTAAAGGCCGATCAAAATTGGTTGCCAGATTTTGGGGAGTTAGAACGCATGAATCTAAAGCGTGTAAAAATTATGTGGATCAATTACCCACATATGCCAACAGGTAGTAATGCGGATAATTTGTTCTATGATAAAGTCATTGCATTCGGAAAACGACATGATATTTTAATCGTGAATGACAATCCATACAGTTTTGTGTTGAATGACAATCCCATCAGTATTTTAAGATATAAAAATGCTAAAAACGTTTGTTTAGAGTTGAATTCTTTAAGTAAGACCTTTAATATGGCTGGTTGGCGCGTAGGAATGTTAGTCGGGAATTACGAATTTGTAAATGCTGTTTTACGGGTGAAAAGCAATATGGATTCTGGAATGTTCTATGGCATTCAAAAAGGAGCTATCGAGGCTTTAAAATGTTCAGACATGTGGTTTCAAAGTTTGAATAGTGTTTACCAACAGCGCCGGGAATTAATCTGGAAATTGGCAGATAATCTTAAATGCACGTATGATAAAGACGCCACAGGATTGTTCGTTTGGGCCAAATTACCGCCACATTTAAAATCTGAAGAATTTACTGATTTGGTATTAAAAGAACATTCCATTTTTATAACACCAGGAACGGTGTTTGGGAGTAATGGCGAGGGTTATGTGCGTTTTTCATTGTGCGCCACAGAAGAAATTTTGAAACAGGCGATTGCGAGAGTGTGAAAAGTTTCACAGTCGCAACCTCAGTTGTCAATGCTGAATAAAAAAGTACAAAGTGAGAAGTACATAGTTTAGTAATTAGGTTTACAGTTGTAAATCTATTAAGAATTGAAAATTTAAAATTAGCAGTATGATAGTTGATTTTTGTTGTAAGGAAAAATATATAAGCAGAGATAATTCTTCCCTTTGGAAAGATGTCTCAGAGAGACAGATGGGATGAATAACATTTTTATAATAGGAGTAGGATTAATCGGTGGAAGTTTCGCTTTGGATATTAAGAAATTATATCCTGAAAGCAATATATATGGAATTGACAAAAGAGAAACCCATTTAGACGAAGCCATAAATCTTAAAATTATTGATCATAAATCTAAGTTTGAAGCTCTAGAAAGTGCCGATTTGATCATTTTGGCAATTCCAGTGGATGCAACACTAAGCGTTTTACCAAAAGTTTTGGATCATATTTCAGATGAGGCCTTGGTGTTTGATGCTGGCTCAACAAAAGAAGATATTTGTGCTGCAGTGAAAAACCATCCCAAACGCAGAAATTATTTGGCAGCGCATCCTATTGCAGGTACGGAACATTCTGGTCCAAGAGCAGCGCTTCATAATTTGTATAAAAGCAAAACCAACATTATCTGTGAGGTTGAAGAAACGGCTTTTAAGCTTCAAGAAAAAGCTTTGAAATTGTTTTCGGATTTAGGCATGCGAATTCGATATATGAATCCAAAAGCACACGATAAACATATTGCTTATGTGTCTCATTTATCACATATCAGTGCATTTATGTTAGGGAAAACGGTCATCGATAAAGAAAAAAATGAACGCGATATTTTTGATATGGCAGGTAGTGGATTTGAAAGTACAGTACGTTTGGCAAAAAGTTCACCAGCCATGTGGACACCCATTTTTCAACATAATAAGACCAATGTCATTGAAACATTAAATGAATATATTTCAAATTTACAACATTTTAAAAAGCTGATGGAAGATGAAGATTTTGATGCGGTTTTTAACGAAATGAAAGATACAAATCATATAAAAGATATTTTAAACGGAATACAATAATAAAAGGAAGTTCCTGTAAGGCTTAATGCTGAATTTAATTCAGTATCTCAAACCAGAACGGGTAAAAGAATAATTAGACTAATAGCAAGATGAAAAACACAAAAGAAATGAGAACATGGTTAGATGATATGAAACTAGATCATCCACTAGTAATAGCAGGACCATGTAGCGCAGAAACTGAAGAACAAGTATTAAAAATAGCACACGAGCTAAAAGATACCGATGTCAATTACTACAGAGCAGGTATTTGGAAACCTAGAACACGTCCAGGAAATTTTGAAGGTGTTGGCGCTTTAGGTTTAAAATGGTTGCAAAAGGTAAAAGAAGAAACAGGCATGAAAACTTGTACGGAAGTTGCCAATGCGGCTCATGTAAAATTAGCATTGGAATATGATGTGGATTTATTATGGGTTGGCGCACGTTCAACAGTGAGTCCATTTATAATGCAAGAATTAGCGGATGCCTTAGAAGGAACGGATAAAATAGTATTAGTGAAAAATCCGGTAAATCCAGATTTAGCATTGTGGTTAGGAGGCATAGAAAGATTACATTCGGCTGGTGTTAAAAATCTTGGTGCCATTCATAGAGGGTTTTCTACTTATGAAAAATCGAAATATAGAAACATTCCGGAATGGCAAATCGCTATTGAATTTCAGAATAAATTCCCTGACCTTCCATTGATCAATGACCCATCGCATATCACAGGTAATAGAGATATGATATTTGATGTATCCCAAACGGCTTTAGATCTTAATTTTGATGGTTTAATGATAGAAACACATTATGATCCTGAAAACGCTTGGAGTGATGCTGCACAGCAAGTAACACCAAAAAGTTTAGTTCAGATTATGAAAGACTTGAAGATTAGAAAAGAATCAGATCCAGAAGCAGAATACAACACAGAATTGAACAATTTAAGAGCTCAGATCGATGTGGTTGATAATCAAATTATTGAATTGTTGGGTAAACGTATGAAGGTTGCTGATGGTATAGGAACACTTAAAAAACAAAAGAACGTTGCTGTTTTACAGAGCAAACGATGGAACGAGATTTTAGGCAAAATGGTTTTAGAAGGTGAAGAAAAAGGACTTAGTGAAGAGTTTATCTTAAGGATGTTTAAAGCGATTCATCAAGAATCCATTAATCATCAAGAAAAGATTATTAATCATTAGAATAAAAAAATGTTATTAAAAAAAGGCTCGCTATTAGCGCGCCTTTTTTTATTATTTAGAATTTTTATTAGGTCTTTAAATCTATAACTATGTTATGATCCTATTTTTAAATTATAAAGAAACCTGTACAATTGTTCTTCTGTATGTAAATCTTTAACTTTACGATTATAGACACACTAAAAACAATTAATTAGTTAATTAGAAATCAGATTTCATAGACTATCAAATTAAAACGAAATGCAGCAAAACACCAACTTTAAAATCACCAATTTAGGGAAAGCAACTAAAACTTCCCCAATACATCTAAGTAAGACAAAAGGTGATAATATTTTTAATTTTATTGAAGATAGTGAGCGGATTTTAGCGGATGTTAAAATGAAAAACCTTGAGGCATCATTAGAAAGCGAAATACCACCTGATTCTTATGAGCGCTCAGGACCTCGTGAAAAAGTTTTTTTTGATGGCGCAAAGACTACGGCTGCTATTGTAACCTGTGGCGGACTTTGTCCTGGTATAAATAACGTTATTCGAAGTTTGGTAATGGCGTTACATTATTTTTATAAAGTAAAACGAGTTGTCGGAATTCCATATGGTTACGAAGGTTTAAATCCTGAAGTTGGTCATGAATTTATGGAACTTACTCCAGATAAGGTAAAAAATATCCATGAGTTTGGAGGCACTATTTTGGGGTCTTCAAGAGGTCAACAAGACGTTTCTATGATGGTAGACACTCTTTTGGAAAATAATATTGATATTTTATTTGCCATTGGCGGTGATGGCACGCTAAAAGGTGCAAACGCTATTGGTACTGAAATTATAAAGAGAGGCTTAAAAATCTCAGTAGCTGGGATTCCAAAAACTATAGATAATGATGTTGATTTGATTGATAAATCCTTTGGTTTCGAAACGTCATTCGACGTAGCTTGTCCAATAGTTAGAGATGCACATAACGAAGCAAACGGCGCATTCAACGGTATGGCAATAGTAAAATTAATGGGAAGAGATAGTGGTTTTATTGCGGCTTCAACAGCACTTTCTATGCCAGTCGTGAATTTTGTTTTAGTACCAGAAATGGATTTTCAATTAGAAGGTGAAAACGGATTTTTAGAAAATTTAAAAATTAGGCTACAACAGAAAAAGCATGCAGTTATTGTAGTTGCAGAAGGTGCAGGACAACATTTATTTCAAAATGAAACTGAAGAAGTAAAAGATGCTTCTGGAAATATTCAGCATAAAGATATTGGTTTATTTCTTCAGCAGCGTATTAAAGAATATTTTAATAAAATAGCCATGGAGACAACTATTAAGTACATAGATCCAAGCTATATAATTAGAAGTGCTCCAGCAAATGCTAACGATAGTTTGTATTGTAACCGTTTGGCTTATCATGCAGTTCATGGCGCAATGGCTGGAAAAACGAATTTTGTTGTAGGAAGCGTTAATAATAGATTTGTATATCTGCCAATTACAGATGTAACCAAAAAGCGAAAAAAGATAGATATGGAAGGTGAATTCTGGTTTGGAGTTTTACAGAGTACTGGTCAGCCTTTTTCGATGGAGTAGGTCTTGTAAATTGAACGGATAAATCAAAATTCAACATATCAAAAATTTGGAGAAAAAGTTAATATTGATTTATCTTCATTTTCTAAAGGAATTTATATCATAGCTATTTTCGCAGATGGAAAACAACTAGAGTCCATCAAAGCCATAAGGCGTTAAAAAAAAGGCTCACATTTTGCGAGGCTTTCTATCTAATTAGTTCACCCGTTTAAAGGTATAACGCGTTATGAAAATACCTTGACCATCGCCTTCGCCACTATCACTTTCTACGGCACTATTAATAAACATAAGTTCCCATCCTTCAGCGGCCATGGTTGTTAATTTGGAACTTACAAGTGCATCATTAGAAACAATATTTTGAAAACGAATACCACCAATATTATAGAAGTTTAATAATTTGGTTTCCTCAAAATCCTTTACGCGTATTTCACTCCTTTTCGATTTGTTTCTACTGTTGTCGTCTTCGGTTTGTGCTGATGTGTAGTCTTCATAATTTTTATCAGCATTAAAAGAAATCAAACGTGAACGCCCTAAACCACTGGAAACAATAGATTCAATACTTGTAATAACTTTGTATTCAACTTCCGTAACTGGTTTGTCTTCATTGATAAATGAAAATGAAATGAAGCCAGCAACAAGTAATACGATAAGTAATAAGTATTTTTTCATGGTAGTTGATTTTATTGATTAAGTCACTAATTTAAGGATTTTTTGGTTTAAAGTCGTTTCTTTGTTGTACGGTAAACATTTTTAATGACAGGAACAGTATATAAATCTACAGGCAGCTGGTACACAGTAAAAACCTTCAACGGGAAATTCTACGAGTGCAGAATCAAAGGGCGTTTTAGATTGGAAGGTATCAAAAGTACCAATCCAATTGCGGTTGGAGATATCGTAGAGTTCCAATTGGAAACGAAAAACAATACTGAGACTGGAGTTATCAATCGCATTGAAGAACGCAAAAATTATATTGTACGTAAATCGGTAAACCTTTCTAAGCAAACGCATATCATTGCTTCAAATATCGACTTGGTTTTCTTATTGATCACTATCGATAACCCACCAACATTTACTACGTTTATAGATCGGTTTTTAGTGACGGCAGAAGCCTATTCCATTAAAACCGTACTATTATTTAACAAAGTAGATACCTACGACGAAGAAACCATGTTGGAGGTTAAATATCTTGCTAGTATTTATCGTGCTATTGGTTATGAATGTATCGATATTTCTGCCACCACAGGGAAAAACATTGAGAAAGTAAAGACCTTGATGGTAGGCAAAGTAAGTATGTTTGCAGGTCATTCTGGTGTCGGTAAATCCACATTGGTTAATGCTATCGAACCCTCTCTTGATTTAAAAACAAAAGCTATTTCTACCCAACATAGTCAAGGGCAACATACCACGACATTTGCAGAGATGTTCGATTTAAGTTTCGATGCTAAAATTATAGATACACCAGGCATCAAAGGTTTTGGAGTTGTGGATATGGAACGTGAAGAGGTTGGCGATTATTTCCCTGAATTTTTTGCACTAAAACAAGATTGTAAGTTTAATAATTGTATTCACCTTAACGAACCAAAATGTGCTGTAAAGGATGCTTTGGAAGCAGATGAGGTGTCCTATTCAAGATATAAAAGTTATGTCCAGATTTTAGAAGGCGAAGATGAACATTATAGAACTGATCATTGGGATGAAAATTAGTCGCAGTTTTCAGTCTCAGTGCTCAGCTAAAAATTACAACCTACGAAGTTTAGCCAATCTTGTGGATTTTAAACATAATACTTACTGGTAAGTAAAAGGGATGAAAATAGTTATTCAAAGAGTTTCAGAAGCAAGTGTAACAATTGAAGGGCATAAAGTTGCCGAAATTGGTAACGGACTTTTGGTGTTACTCGGTATAGTAAATGAAGATTCTCAAGAAGATATCGATTGGCTCTGCAATAAAATAATCAACCTTCGTATTTTTTCAGATGAAGAAGGCGTAATGAACAAATCATTGAAAACTATTGGAGGCGATGTGATTTTGGTTAGTCAATTTACGCTTCATGCGAGTACTAAAAAAGGAAATCGACCAAGTTATATCAAAGCGGCAAAACCAGAGGTGGCTATTCCGTTGTACGAGAAATTTATAGAAATACTTCAGACTGTATTGGAAAAACCAATACAAACAGGAGAATTTGGAGCAGATATGAAAGTGAACTTGATAAATGATGGGCCAGTGACCATTATTATCGATTCTGAAAATAGAAACTAATGGCATCATTGTTCGGTCATGGATTAGTGGCCTATACCGTTTCCAAAGTTGTGGATTCAAAATCTAATAAACTACTTATATTTTTAGCCATTGGTTCTGCAATACTGCCAGATTTAGACGTTTTAGCTTTTAAATTCGGGATTCCTTATTCGCATCCTTTAGGACATAGAGGTTTTACACATTCTATTTTATTTGCTGTGTTGTGGAGTGTGTTATTGGCTTTTGTATTCGGAAAAAACAGAAAACTAATATTTACAATCGTCCTTTTTATAGCAACGCTATCACATGGACTTTTGGATGCTATGACCTCAGGAGGAAAAGGGGTTGGGTTTTTTATTCCTGTGGATAATTCAAGATTTTTCTTTCCTTTTAGACCCATAAAAGTATCTCCGATTGGTATAAAAGAATTCTTTTCAGAATGGGGAATTAATGTCATACTTAGTGAGCTTAAATATATTGGAATTCCTTGCTTAGTTGTTTTGACTATACTTGTTTTCAGTAAAAAAATAATGAAAACAAAAGAGTAGGTCACGTTTAATTGCGCAGCTTATCGAACTTATTAAGCACGTAGGAAATCGATGATAAAAATCATTTGCAGAACGTAATTAACTTTTTATATTGTAAGCCCTAACTCAATCATTCGCTTCTATGTTTCGTTTAAAATTTCCGCTTCTTACCTTTTTTGTTTTATTTACAACTTTTAGTTTTTCTCAAACCGAAAATGTCTATAATTCATTATTTGTTCCACAGGAATTAGTGGATAAGGCCAATGCCGTTGTTAGATTTGAAAAGAATCAAGTCGAAATTTTAGGTCTCGATAAGATTAAAATAACTACAAAACGAATAACCACAGTCTATAATAAAAGAGGGAATAAACATGTAAACGCGGTTTTGTTCTATGACAATAGTAGATCCATTAATAAAATGGAAGCACTTATTTACGATGCCTTCGGAGAAGAAATAAAAAAAGTAAGGAAAAAAGATTTTAAAGATGTCAGTGCGGTAAGTGATTTTTCTATTTATGAAGATGATCGGGTAAAATATCTAGATTATATTCCTTTAAAATATCCTTATACGGTAGAATTTAATGCTGAAACAGTCTATACATCTACAGCGTTTTTTCCTAATTGGTATCCTATTGACGATTATTATGTTAGTGTAGAACATTCGGATTATGAGATCATCAATACGGCAAATATTGACTTGAAGGCCAAAAAGGTAAATTTTGAAGGCTATAATATCAAAGAAATTTCTGAAAACCATTTTGTGGCAGAAAATATTCAAGGCATTAAATATGAAGCCTATACTCCAGAATTGAAAAACATAATCCCTCATTACAAAGTTGCCTTAAAAAAGTTTGAAATGGTAGGCGTTGAAGGAGAAAACAATACTTGGAACGATTTTGGAAAATGGATGTATGATAGATTATTAACTGGGACAGATGAGATTCCACAAGCCACAAAAGATCATGTAAAACAACTTACAGCAGGTGTTGATGACAAAATAGAACGTGCTAAAATAATCTACAAGTATATGCAAGATAAAACGCGTTATATCAGTATTCAGGTTGGTATTGGTGGTTGGAAACCCATGTTGGCCAATGATGTAGATAAGCTGGGTTATGCAGATTGCAAAGGTTTAACAAACTATACAAAGGCATTGTTGGAAGCTGTGGACGTGCCTTCGTATTATACCTTAGTTTATGGAGGTCGAGGGCTTAGGGATATAGATAGTGAGTTTTCTTCCACTCAAGGGAATCATGCGATTTTATGTGTTCCAAATGATGATGAAAATATATTCTTGGAATGTACAAGCCAAACAAACCCATTCGGGTTTACCGCAGGTTTTACAGACGACAGAAAAGTATTATTGGTAAAACCAGAAGGTGGGGAAATAGTACACACAAAGGTATATGAAGCCGATGATAGCGTTCAAAACACAACGGCAAGTATTATTATGGATACTTCAGGAAGTTTTACTGCAGACGTTGCTATTACGACTACGGGTTATCAATACAATATCCATGAAGGTATTGAAAAGAAAACCGAAAGAGACCAAAAACTACATTATAAGGAATATTGGGATAATATTAATAATTTAAGCATCGATAACATAAGCATTTCGAATGATAAGGATGCTATAATATATAATGAAAAGGTACAATTAACTTTTGCTAATTATGCTTCAAAAAGTGGTTTAAGACTTATTTTTCAACCTAATATGTTTAATAAAGTTACGCAGATTCCACCGAGATATACAGATCGAAAATTAGAGTTTAAAATTGATCGTGGCTTTAAGGATACGGATGAGTTTATTATTCAGATACCAGAAGGTCTAAAGGTGGAAGCTATGACAGAGTCTAAAGACATCAAAACCAAGTTTGGTAGTTATAACTTCAAAATAGAAACGTTAGCAAACAATAAATTAAAATATTCTAGAACCTATATTCTAAATAAAGGAAATTATGAAAAAGAAGATTATAAGGCCTTTAGAAACTTTAGTAAGCAAATTGTTAAATACGATAAAAGTAAGATTGTTTTAATACAATCCTAAGCTTACATTTCAAATAAAAAATCATATCATATCAACCTTAGTATTACTTAAAAAATGAAAAATCTACTAATTATTTTCACCCTAATCTTGAGTGCTAATTTCAGTAACGCTCAAAACTTTAAATTTGGAAAAATTTCGAAAGAAGAACTTCAAGAAAAATACCATTCAAAGGATTCTGCAACCTCTGCCGCTATATTATATCGCAATGAGGATATTAAATTCATATATGCTACAAATGAAGGTTTTATGCAAGAACGTGAAGTACATGAGCGTATAAAGATTTACAACAAGGACGGATTTGATTGGGCTACCAAAAAATTGTATCTGTACAGGGGAAATGGTCAGAAAGAAATACTTAGCGGCTTAAAGGGCTTTTCATACAACCTTGTTAACGGTAAAATTGAAAAAGATAAACTAAAAGGTGATGGTAAGTTTGAAGACGATCATAACGAATACACAAGGATAAGTTCTTTCACATTACCAAATGTAAAAGAAGGTACTGTCATCGAATATAAATACAAGATCGTTTCGCCTAGGTACAGTATTGATGATATTATCTTCCAATATAGCATTCCTGTAAATAAATTAGAGGTAAGAATAGCAACACCAGAATACTTAGTCTATAATAAACAGTATAACCTTAGGGCGAGTTATCTACCAAAAATAGTTGAATCTTCTGAAACAACAACCATTCCATTTGATTATCAAATCGATGTTTGTACTTTAAGTGAAGAAGATATTCCAGCTCTTAGAGAAGAAGCCTATGCTGGCAATATGAATAATTACAGAAGTAAAATGGCAATGGAACTTACAGCTTATTTAAATAATTTAAAGCTTGTGGAAAAATCATTTTCTTCAACCTGGGAAGAAGTTTCAAAGACAATTTACGATAATTCTGATTTTGGAGGACAGTTGAGTAAGTTCAATATCTATAAAGACGACCTGGAAGCAGCTTTAACTGGTGTGGAGGACGATTTTGAGAAAGCCTTTTTAGTTGAGGAGTTAGTGAAGTCTAAAGTAAAGTGGAATGGTAATTACGGTAAGTATGCACAAAACGGCGTACGTTCGGCCTACAAAGATGGCAAAGGTAATGTTGGAGATATTAATCTAATGGTTGTGTCGATGTTGCGTTCACATGGCGTCAATGCAAATCCAGTGGTATTAAGCACCAGAAACAATGGTTTTCCTCTTTTTCCAACACGAGAAGGATTTAATTATGTTATTTGCTGTGTTCAAAAAGATGATCAATATTTATTAATAGACGCTACTGAACAGTACAGCACTCATAATGTATTGCCTCTGCGCACCTTAAATTGGCAAGGTAGGTTAATACAAGATAATGATGTATCAAGGTGGGTTGATTTACAGCCTAAGTCACAGTCTGTTGAATCAACAATGCTCAATGTTAAAATTAATGAAGACTTTACGCTTACTGGCAAAGTCGCTAAACAGTTAACGGATTATATTGCTTATTTTTATAGAGATAAGTATGTAAATATGACCACTGAAGATCAAATTAAATCATTAGAAAAAGATAAAGGTGATTTAGAAATAGATGAACTAAATGTTGAAAACTTAAAGAATAGTACCGAACCAATTAAAGTGAGCTACGACTATGAATTTTCCGATGGAATCGATGAGGTTGGAGATAAGCTGTATTTTACGCCGCTTTTGTTTTTAAGAACTAAAGAAAACCCGTTTAAATTGGAAAACCGTCAGTATCCTATAGATTTTATAATACCTAATTCAGATAAGCAAAGGATAAATATTATGTTACCAGAAGGTTATGTCGTAGAGTCCTTGCCTAAGTCGGAAGTGTATGAATTTAATAATGCTAATGTAAAGTTTACTTATTATATAAAGCAAAATGGTAAGTTTTTGCAATTGGTTACACAAATGGATATTATTAATCCGATAATTTTATCCACGGATTATGAGGCTTTTAAATCATTCTACGGTAGAATTGTAGAAAAACAAGCCGAACAGATAGTATTAACAAAAGCTTAAACATGAACATTAAAAACGCACAAAAAGAAGTTGACGACTGGATTAATGAACACGGAGTTCGCTACTTCAATGAGCTTACCAATATGGCTCAATTAACTGAAGAGGTTGGAGAAGTGGCTCGTATTATTGCTAGACGTTACGGAGAGCAAAGCGAAAAGGAAAGCGACAAGGATAAAGATTTAGGCGAAGAACTGTCAGATGTGATGTTTGTTGTTTTGTGTTTAGCAAACCAAACAGGTATTGATTTGCAGGAAGCTTTCGATAAAAAAATGGATAAAAAAAGCAAACGAGACCACGATAGACACCATAATAACGAGAAATTAAAGTAGATTTGCTATTCATTTTATTTTAAATAGTCTTCATGCGTATCAGCATCCAAAAATCAAAGCTTCAAAACCATCAAAGTATTCAGATTACAGGATCAAAAAGTGAATCTAATCGTTTATTGTTGTTAAAGGCTTTGTATCCCCAAATTCAAATTGAGAATGTGTCTAACTCAGATGATTCTGTGTTGATGCAAAAAGCGTTGAATTCAACTGATGAACTCATAGATATTCATCATGCTGGTACAGCAATGCGATTTCTGACGGCTTATTTTTCTATTCAAAATAATAGGGAAGTGACCATAACAGGGTCTTCTCGTATGAAAGAGCGACCAATTAAAATTCTAGTCGATGCCTTAAAAACTTTAGGTACAGATATCAACTATTTGGAAAACGATGGTTTTCCACCTATAAAGATTAGAGGTAAGCAACTAGCAAAAAATAAAGTGTCTTTAGAAGCCAATGTGAGTAGCCAATACATTTCGGCATTATTACTCATTGCTTCAAAACTGGAAAACGGATTAGAACTTAATTTAGAAGGTCAAATAACTTCGGTTCCTTATATCAAAATGACCTTGAGTTTGTTGAATTCAATTGGAGTAGAAACTAGTTTCGTTGAAAATGTCATTACAGTGAAACCACAAACCGTTGAACCTAAGCCACAAATTTTAACCGTTGAGTCAGATTGGTCTTCAGCATCCTATTTTTATAGTCTCATTGCGTTAAGTGCTTTAGGTACTGAAATAACTATAGCATCCTACAAAGAAGAAAGTTTGCAAGGTGATTCTGTTTTAGCAAATATTTATAATGATTTTGGGGTTGAAACACGTTTTGAAAATAATAAAATGACGCTGAGAAAATCGTCAACCGTTAATCGTCAATCGTCAATACAATTAGATTTAAAGCATGCACCAGACATCGCACAAACTATTGCGGTAACTGCATTTGGCTTAGGTTTAGAATGCTATATGATAGGCTTACATACCCTAAAAATTAAGGAAACCGACCGTTTGGTAGCGCTTAAAACTGAATTGGAAAAATTAGGAGGCGAAGTTAGTATTACGGATGCAACTTTACATTTAAAATCCTCAACAGACATTAATAGCAACATCTCAATTGCCACATACAACGACCACAGAATGGCAATGGCATTTGCGCCTTTGGCATTAAAAACACCAATTATAATTGAAAACGCTGACGTTGTAAGCAAATCATATCCGCAATTTTGGGAAGACCTTAAAACAATAGGATTCAAAATAGACTAAAAACCAATTAGAGTTTAGATTTAGAGATTCTTGAAATTTGTTTCATTTGTTTTTGATTCACTTCAAGCCAATTATAATCTGTAAAAATCACTTTCTGCCAACTTGCAGGCATGAAATCCGTGTTACAAAGTTTTTAATAAAACGATCAAATAAAATTAAACCTTCATTTACTTGACAAGGCATATGTTGAGATTGTATATTTGCAACTTCTTAAAAACAACAAACATATATGAAATTATCACACTTTAGTTTTGACCTTCCAGACGAATTACTTGCCGAACATCCTGCAGAACACAGGGATGAATCGCGATTGATGGTGCTTAATAGGGAAAAACAAACTATTGAACACAAACAATTTAAAGATATTATCGATTATTTTGATGAAGGTGATGTGATGATCATGAATGACACTAAGGTGTTTCCTGCCCGTTTATATGGCAACAAAGAAAAAACAGGCGCACGTATCGAGGTGTTTTTATTGCGGGAATTAAATCAAGACCAACGTCTTTGGGATGTTTTGGTAGATCCAGCGCGTAAAATTAGAATAGGTAATAAACTCTATTTTGGAGAAGACGAAACTTTAGTTGCTGAAGTTATAGATAATACCACTTCTAGAGGAAGAACCTTACGTTTTCTTTACGATGGTTCTTATAACGATTTCAGGACTAAATTAACGCAACTTGGCGAAACACCATTGCCAAAATATATCAATAGAGATGTAGAGCCAGAAGATGAAGAGCGTTATCAAACCATCTATGCAAAGAACGAAGGCGCAGTAGCAGCACCAACAGCAGGTTTGCATTTCTCTAGGCATTTGTTAAAACGTTTGGAAATCAAAGGCGTAAAAACCGCAGAAGTAACTTTACACGTTGGTTTGGGTACATTTAATCCAGTTGAAGTAGAGGATTTGTCTAAGCACAAAATGGATAGTGAAGAAATTATAATCTCTCAAAGCGCTGCCGACATTGTAAATAAAGGAATAGAAAACAAAAAACGTGTATGTGCAGTTGGTACAACATCGATGCGAACTATAGAAAGTTCAGTGTCTTCCAACGGCAGATTAAATGAATTTGAAGGCTGGACCAATAAGTTCATCTTTCCACCTTATGAGTTCAGTATTGCGAATTGTATGATTACCAACTTCCACACGCCAAAATCAACCTTGTTGATGATGACGTCGGCTTTCGCAGGTCATGATTTTATGAAAAAAGCTTATGAGGAAGCCGTAAAGGAAAAATATAAATTCTATTCTTATGGTGATGCTATGCTCATTATCTAGTAAGAAGTAAGTCAAATAGTTAAGAGCCTCTTCATTGAGGCTTTTTTTTTATCATTTTTTGGGCGTTACCCTGACGAAAAAGTCAGGGTCAGGCTATCCGTTACAAGTCCTCATAATTCTGATAAAAAAATCAGAATTGCTGCGGGCTTTTCACTACTATCCTTAACGCAATTTCCAATGGTCAATTAATAGGAACTAGCCTTATTGAAGACCAAATTTTGATTAAAAAGCATGACATCAAAAAACAGATTTATAACCAATGTTCAAAAGACATATTGTTATTTTAAACTGTACTACAAAATATGAACGCGTTTTATATTTAACCACAAACCACAAACCACAAACATTTCACTACTTTTGCAAAAGATGGAAACCAAAAAGAAAGACATACGAGCACTTACAAAAGAACAACTCAGGGATTTCTTCGTAAGTCAAGGAGACAAAGCCTTTAGAGGTAATCAGGTTTACGAGTGGTTGTGGCAAAAGTCAGCTCATAGTTTTGAGGATATGACTAACCTATCGTTGGAAACTAGGCAAATGCTCGAAGATAACTTTGTCATTAACCATATCAAAGTAGATCAGATGCAACGTAGCGCTGATGGTACGATTAAAAATGCCGTAAGATTGCATGATGATTTAATTGTAGAATCTGTCCTCATTCCAACAGCAACGAGAACCACCGCCTGTGTGTCATCTCAAGTAGGCTGTAGTCTTGATTGTAGATTTTGTGCCACAGCAAGATTAAAACGCATGCGAAATCTTAATCCCGATGAAATTTACGATCAAGTGGTGGCCATAGATAATGAAAGTCGGTTATACCATAACAGACCCTTAAGCAACATTGTATTTATGGGAATGGGAGAACCATTGATGAACTACAATAACGTACTTAAAGCCATAGAAAAAATTACATCACCAGAAGGTTTGGGTATGTCGCCTAAGCGTATTGTGGTATCTACATCAGGAGTACCAAAAATGATTAAAAAAATGGCTGATGATAAGGTAAAGTTTAAGTTAGCAGTATCGTTACATTCGGCTATAGATGAGATTCGTACCTCCATAATGCCATTTAACGCAACATTTCCACTTCAAGATTTAAGAGAAGCACTCCAATATTGGTACGCAGTTACAAAAAATAGGATTACCTACGAATATGTGGTTTGGGATGGCATCAATGATAAGCGAAAGGATGTTGAAGCCTTAGTGGAGTTTTGCAAATTCGCACCAAGTAAAGTGAATCTTATAGAATACAACCCTATTGATGATGGCGAATTTCAACAAGCCAAATCAAAAGCCATTGATATGTATGTTGATATGCTTGAGGCTAATAACATCACGGTTACTGTTAGGAGAAGTAGAGGTAAAGATATTGATGCGGCTTGCGGACAGTTGGCAAATAAAAGTTAAACTATTAAAGTTTAAACATAAAAAAAAGCGGCAATTGCCGCTTTTTCTTTGAATATATATGAACTAAAAAATTACTCTTTTGTAACTCTTAAAGTTTGAGATTTGTCTCCAACAGAAATCTTAACTAAATAAAGTCCTTGAGATAAATCAGACATATCAATAGACGAATTAGTAATTTCATTCTTAGTGAAATTTGCTACGCTTTGACCTAATAAATTAAATATGGTAACATTATCAACATCTTGTGATGATTGAATGTTTAAAATACTAGACGTAGGGTTTGGATATACACTAAATGTTTCTAATGTATTATCGTCAATGCCTAATGTGGAATCAGTAGTAAAGCTCCAAACCGGTCCAGGAGTTACTCCAAAACAATTACCGACATCAATACTCCAAAAATAAGTGGTGTTTAATGCTAATGATAATTCTCCTCCATTTTCAAAATCACTCAAAGGTGTTGCTGGTGGATTTGCTGTTCCTATATTAAGAGTATAGCTGTCACCAGGTGCAGTAGCTGCCCAACTAAACGTTGCAGTAGCATCAGGTGCTTGTAAAGTTACATTAACTGCCGCGTCAGCAGGCACAGGAGCACTAGCCATAGCAGGTGCTGCTGTTTCTGTACATGCAGCTGTAGTAAAACTAAATACTGGACTTGTGGTAGTACCAGCGCAATTTACGGCATCAATTGACCAAAAATACGTTGTACTTGGTTGAAAATTAAATAGTACAGATCCACCGCTATCAAAGTCAGTTAATGTACCAATATCATCTCCAGTTAAAGTAATACCTAAATTTAGATTAAAACTTTCTACCTCACCTCCAGTAGCTGCAGGTGTCCATTCAAAAGGTCCAACAAGATTATTAGCGCTACCATAAGCAATTTCTACACCAGTTGCTCCATCGGCAGGAGAAGGCGTTGTAATGGCATCTGTAATAGGTTCAGAACAAGCTCCAGTGGTAAAACTCCATATCGGACTTGATGTAGTTCCAAAACAGTTCACAGATTCAACTTTCCAAAAATAAGTGGTATTGTATTGAGCGGTTAAAGTCACATCGCCACTAGCTACATCTTCTAATACGCCAATATCATCAGCAGTTAAAGTCGTACCAATGCTAAAGGTGTAACTTTCCACTAGTTCTCCAGTAGTAGGTTCAGCCCAAAAAAATTGAACGTCTGTTCCATCTACTAAAACAACATCTGTAGCACCATCTGCAGGTGTAGGAGTGGTTGCTGCATCTGGAGCAGCTGTTAATGTACATACAGGGCAAGTATCTCCATCTGTACAAGTAATAGCAGGAAAACCGTTGTTTGTAGTAGTATTTGTAGAGGTGTCACAAGGTATACCTGCTTCAGAAATACCAATGGTATATGTGCCATCTTCAGTAGCTGTCCAAGTTAAGGCACAAGTAGAGCCTGCGTCTAATCCAAAAGCATCAATAGCTCCAGAAGGAGCAATAATTGAAAAACTTGGTGTCCATGTACCTGCACCTGGACCATTACATAAACTAAATGTATAAGTGTGTCCGGTTACAACATTGTCCATAAGATAAGATTCGTCTGCCCATGCTTCAAAAGTGCTAATTTCGTTAAAAGGACAGCCAGTGCCGTCGTCACAAGGTGCTCCACCAAAGGCTGAATTGAAATTAGTGTAAGGTCCACCTCCTGAAAAGTCGGTGCACTGTGCATTTACTTGATTGCTGAATGAAAATGCAAACAAAGTAAAAATTAATAATGTAATTTTTTTCATGTGTTTTATAATTTTTAGATTAATTGCCTAAAGTTACAAATATTTCTGAGTAGAAAAAGTTAAAAATGTAATATTCCTTTTTTCTCAATAAACAACCATCATTATTTGTAGTTTTGCAAAATAAGTCATCATTTAGATTTTAAATGAAAATAACCGAGCAAATAAAACAACCCATAGCTTATGAAATGGAACTCTTCGAGCAAAAGTTTCAACTCTCTATGGCTAGTAAGGTCGCACTACTTAATCGGATTACGCATTATATTGTAAATCGTAAAGGGAAACAAATGCGACCAATGTTCGTTTTTCTAGTAGCTAAAATGATGAACAATGGTGAGGTAAGCGAGCGTACCTATCGAGGCGCTTCGGTTATAGAGTTAATTCACACTGCTACATTGGTTCATGATGATGTGGTGGATGACAGTAATCGCAGACGTGGTTTCTTCTCAATCAATGCGCTTTGGAAAAACAAAATCGCTGTGCTTATTGGAGATTTTCTGTTGTCAAAAGGACTCTTGCTTTCTATAGACAATAATGATTTCGATTTACTCAAGATTATCTCAGTTGCCGTGCGGGAAATGAGTGAAGGCGAGTTACTTCAAATTGAAAAAGCCAGACAATTAGATATTACGGAGGCTATTTATTACGAGATCATAAGGCAAAAAACAGCCACATTAATTGCTGCTTGTTGTAGTTTGGGCGCTGCTTCCGTCAAACCAAATTCTCCCGAAGTAGAGACTATGCGAAAATTTGGTGAATTAATTGGTATGGCCTTTCAGATTAAGGACGATTTGTTTGATTATGGACAAGAGGCCATTGGCAAACCAACTGGTATTGATATTAAGGAACAAAAGATGACCTTGCCTTTAATATATGTATTGAATAATTGTACCAAAAAAGAAAAGTCTTGGTTGATTAATTCGGTTAAAAATCATAATAAAGACAAAAATCGCGTCAAGGAGGTCATCACTTTTGTAAAAGCGAATGGAGGCTTGGACTATGCCGTTTCTAAAATGAAAGCATTTCAAGAAGAAGCCCTAACTATTTTGGCAAATTATCCAGAAACACCATATAAAGCATCACTTCAGCTTATGGTCGATTATGTGATTGATCGAAAAAAGTAATTTTTAAAACACTGTTATACAGTCTGTTAAATAATTTATTATTATTTTTTTTACTTCACCAGGCAACCTTTGGTTACAATATTGCGTCTTTATAAATAGAAAGCCTTTTGAGAACGTTCAGAATTTAAAACTTAGAATGAAAGTTATTCAACTTCATAACAATGAAACCAAACTCATACAGAGTGCTGCGAAACAAAATCGTGAAGCACAACATGTTTTGTATGAGTTGCATGCACCAAAAATGCTGAGCGTTTGCAGATATTATGTGAAAGATGTTCATCAGGCGGAAGAAGTGATGTTAAATGGCTTTTTCAAAGTATTTAAATATTTAAAATCGTATAAAAATGAAGGTAGTTTCGAAGGTTGGGTAAGACGAATAATGGTGCGTGAATCTATTTCCTATTTAAGACAACAAAAGAAAATTGAATTTGCGGTTGAAGACGATTATTTAGAACACGATTCGTCTAACAACATCAATACCAATATCGAAGTAGCAGAAATACAATTGCTCATCGATAGTTTACCAGAAGGATACCGAATGGTTTTTGTAATGTATGCGATAGAAGGTTACAAACATCAAGAAATTGCGGAATTATTAAAGATTTCTGAAGGCACCTCAAAATCGCAACTATTCAAAGCACGACAAATGCTTCAGAAAAAAATTAAAGAATTAAATAACAACAGTTATGGCTCCAATTAAATTTGAAGAAAATATAAAAGATAAGCTCGAAAAACGAACCTTGTCTCCAACATCGGAAAGTTGGTCTAAACTATCGGGTCGTTTAGATGATGATGAAAAGAAATCAAAAAAATCAATGTTTTGGTGGTTGAGTATAGCAGCTGGATTATTGATTATGATGGCGATATCAATTCAGTTTTTTAACACTAATGATGCTGAGGAATTAATGCCTAAAATAGTAGAAGAGGGTATAATAAAAGAACAAATAAATATAAAAACGGAGCAACCAGATCAAAAAGAATCTATTGAATTAGTAAACGAAGAAAATAGGGTAGAAGAGAAGGAAGAGATTGTGCCAATGCCAAAAGAATCAAAAACCTTTGTCCGTAAAAGCGAAAAAATTAAAAATACTGAGTCAAAAATTCAACTAGCTGAAATCAACGAAACAGATAAAAACGAAATTCCTATTATTAAGGACGAAACGGTTAATAATGAATTGCAATTAGAAATCGATGACCTTATCCTAAAAAACGCTGTTACGGCAGCTATGAAAACTCTAAAGTCAGAAAACAGTTCCGTTACAGACCGAGAAATAGATTCCTTATTAAAAATAGCAAGTAAAGAATTGTTTAAGGAAAATTTGAAAAAAGAAACAATTAAGTTAACGGATGCTGACGCATTGTTAATGAGCGTTGAAGACGAAATGGGACAATCCTTTAGAACTAAAGTTTTCGAAGCTTTAAAGGATAGTTACGAAACCGTAAAAACAGCCGTTGCAGATCGTAATAATTAAATAGACAATAAATTAAAATATTATCATCAAAATCAAATCATCATTAATCAAAAAACGAACAGTCATGAACACAATTACAAAACTATTAGCATGCTTAATAATAAGCCTAACATTTTCTAATCTTCAAGCGCAAACCAAACAATTAGATTCTATTCATAAAGAAAAAGTAAATTCTAAAATTAGTCTTTTGGAAAAAGATAGAGCTATAATTGAAGACAATGAAAAAACAATCTTAAAATTAAAAATTGAAAAAATCAATGAGCGTTTAGACGCTAAAGAAATTACAGCAGAGGAGGCTGAAAATTTAAAAAAGGAAGAAGCACAAACCGCAGTTCTTAATATTCAAAATCGAAAAGAAATCATAGATAAGCAAATAGCTTTGTTGCAACGGAATGGTTATGATGCTTATGAATACGGAACCGATGATTCAGAAGATGATCTTTTTATTTTCAGAATAGGAGGCGGTGACGAAGAGCAAAATGAGAGCCTCATCTATTTGGGTAAAAAATCTGAAGATAAACCTAGAAAATACGACCGACGTACCACTACTGATATTGTTTTTGCTTTCGGACTTAACAATACACTTATAGATGGACAAGATTTAGAGGATTCGCCATACAAATTGGGTGGCTCTGGATTTCTGGAACTTGGCTACGCTTGGAAAACAAGAATTTTTGAAAATACTAATTTTTGGAGATTAAAATACGGGTTCTCTTTTCAATGGAATAAATTAAAGATTAAGGATAACAACTATTTAGTCAATACAAATGGCGATATATCTTTACAGGAATACCCAATAGATGCCGATAAGGTAAAATTTAGAACGACAAACCTTGTCATCCCAATGCACTTAGAATTCGGGCCTTCCAAAAAAATCGAAAAAGAAGACTATTTTAGGTATTCAACGGTTAAGCAATTAAAAGTAGGTTTAGGCGGATATGCAGGATTGAA
The DNA here is from genome assembly GCF_013394655.1 of Winogradskyella schleiferi. Lineage (NCBI taxonomy): Bacteria > Pseudomonadati > Bacteroidota > Flavobacteriia > Flavobacteriales > Flavobacteriaceae > Winogradskyella > Winogradskyella schleiferi. The sequence continues at coordinate 3,535,996 of NZ_CP053351.1, read as the reverse complement.
TCTAGGGAATATGCAAAAAATAAAATACAAGGAAGATGGAGAGCGCGAAAAGGACAAACAACGCGATCAATTTGAAGTTAGTGAGTTTGTTTATGGACTAAGCGGTTATGTGGCTTTAGGAGATGTTGCCTTATATGTAAAATATGACCTTAATCCTTTGTTTAAAAATCAAGTTGTAGATCAAAATAATATATCTGTCGGATTGCGATTTGATATGGACTAAATCAATCAATTTTTGAGTGTTAAAAGCCTTAATCTGTTTATGGATTAAGGCTTTTTTGTGTTATGGGAATGTAAAAGATGCTAAAAATATCGAACCTTTTAGCATATCATAATCTAATAATTCAATAACGTTTCAATCTTAGCTTTTACTTTTTCTGTGGAAGGAATCATCGTTTCCTCTAAAGTAGAATTCAAAGGAATGGCTGGCATATTCTCACTTCCAATGGTCATTACTGGTGCATCTAAATATTTGAAGCATTCTTCCTGAATTTTTCCTGCCAAAGCCCTTGCAAAACTATTATTCGAAGGTTCTTCGGTAACCACTAAACATTTACCGGTTTTTTTAACTGATTTCATGATTGTGTCTTCATCTAATGGAAATAAGGTTCGCAAATCAATGATTTCAATTTGATCTCTCATGTTCAATTCGCCCGAAGCATTATATGCCCAATGAACTCCCATTCCGTAGGTGACAATGGTTAGGGTTTCTACATTATCTTGTTTCCAAATTTCTTGTAGTACCCAAGCCTTTCCAAAAGGTAAGATGTAATCTTCAGCGGGCTCAATAGAAGTTGCTCCTTTAGTACCTGGCACTTTAGACCAATACAACCCTTTGTGCTCTAAAATAACTACAGGGTTTGAATCATAATAAGCTGCTTTCATCAAGCCTTTTAAATCCGCTCCATTACTTGGGTAGGCAATCTTTATTCCTCTTATATTTGTGACTATACTTTCCACAGAAGAAGAATGGTACGGACCACCACTTCCATAAGCACCAATTGGAACTCTTAGAATCATACTCACTGGCCATTTTCCGTTACTCAAATAACAACTGCGACTCACTTCAGTGAACAGTTGATTGAGTCCAGGCCAAATATAATCGGCAAACTGAACTTCAACAATGGGCTTTAACCCAACGGCACTCATGCCAACCGTTGAACCAACAATAAAAGCTTCTTGAATTGGTGTATTAAAGACTCTATCATCTCCAAATTTTTGAGCTAAAGTTGCCGCTTCTCTAAAAACACCGCCTAATCGTCCGCCGACATCTTGTCCGTAGAGCAGACATTCTTTATGTTTTTTCATCAGTTCTTCGACTGCGAATAAAGCGCAATCTACCATCACCACTTTTTCTGCGCCTTCTGGTGCTCGTGTGCCTTTTTCTTCTGTAATCGGTGTTGGTGCGAAATCGTTAGTGAATAAATCTTCTGGTTTTGGGTCTTCTGCTTTTAATGCTTTTTCAAAATCGGATTGTACTTTTGATTTTGCGGAATCTTCTATGGACTCAACTTCCTTTTCTGAAAAACCAGCATCCAATAATTGTTGTTTTAAAACTGGATATGGATCGCGAGAACGTGCGTCGTCTAAATCATCGCGATACCACTCCATGCGTACTCCAGAAGTGTGATGATTTAGCAAAGGCACTTTAGCATGCACTAAAAACGGTCGTCGTTCCTCTCGTATTGTTTTTATGACTTTTTCCAAAGCTTCGTAACTCTCGGTAAAGTTGGCGCCATCAATAGAAATAGCTTCCAATCCATGAAAACCTTGCGCGTATTCAAACGCATTTTGAGCTCTCGTTTCTGCCTCGTTTGCCGAAATATCCCAACCGTTATCTTGCACTAAATACAAAATTGGCATTTGTTTTAAGGCTGCCATTTGGAAGGCTTCGGCTATTTCGCCTTCGGTTACTGAGGCGTCGCCTAGAGAACACACTACAAGCCCATCCTCAGTCCTTCCCGAAGGGAAGGAAGCCGATACGTGATTACTCGTAACTGAATTTTTTAAACCTTGTTTTTCTAAATATTGAAGTCCCATCGCAACACCAGTTGCAGGAATTGCTTGCATACCAGTCGCAGATGATTGATGTGGAATTTTTGGTTTATCATCGTCCTTTAAACTTGGATGCGAGTAATAGGTCCTTCCACCAGAAAACGGGTCATCCTTTTTGGCCAATAATTGTAACATTAAATCATAAGGTTCTAAACCGAAGGCTAATAACATGGCATCATCTCTGTAATACGGAAACGCATAATCTTGAGGTAATAATTGTAACCCTAATGCAATTTGAATCGCTTCATGTCCACGAGATGTGGCATGCACGTATTTTGAAACTTGTTTGAAATTTACTTCGTATAATTCTGCCATCGCTTTTGCTGTGCAGAGTTTTGAAAATCCTTTTTCTAAAATATTCTTTTTCATGTTTAATCTTTTCGTCAGTTCGAGTGAAATTGCTACTTTGCAATGTTGTATCGAGAACGTTTTAAGAGCTTCTCGATACAAAATAGGCGTGCCAAAAAAAACACTCGAAGTGAAGTTGTCTTTTAAACCAATTCATTTTCAATTTTAATCATCCAATTGAATTTATCTTCAATTTTCCCTGTTTTTATAGCATTAAGGGTTTTATTCACTTCTAGCCCAACAGGACTTTCGTCAGAAACATGAATGGTTTCGTCTTCAATACCAATCTCTTGTATATAGGCGATTCCGACAGCTGTTCCTGTTCCGAATGCTTCTTCTAAAATACCGTTTTTTGAAGACTCTATGATTTCATCAATCGTTATTGGACGTTCAATAACCTCATAACCTTTATCTTGTAAAATATCGATAACACTAAGTCGTGTGATGCCATCTAATATGGAACCATCGCGTTTTGGCGTGATAAATTTTCCATCGATTTTAAAGAAAATATTCATGGTGCCAACTTCTTGAATGTATTTATGCTCAACGGCATCTAACCATAAAACCTGATCGTAACCTTTTGCTTTCGCCAATTCCGTTGGTCGAATAGCTGCCGCATAATTTCCTGCAGCTTTAGCTTCGCCAGTACCACCATTGGCAGCTCTTATATATTGTTTTTCCGCCCAAAGTTTAATGCGCTTACTGAAAAACGGTCCAGCTGGTGAAGCCATAATGATAAACTTGAAATGTGTGGCTGCACGCATACCAATAAACGGTTCGTCTGCGTACATAAATGGTCGTAGATAGAGTGCGCTTCCATCTTTAGGCGGAATCCAATTGCGTTCTAAATCTACCAATTGTTTTAGGCCTTCCACAAATAAATCTTCTGGAAAATGAGGCATTCCCATTCGGTCTGCACTTTTATTTAAGCGTGCTGCGTTTTTATCTGCCCGAAATAACATAGGGTTGCCTTCTGCATCAACCGTGGCTTTCATGCCTTCAAAAATAGCTTGTCCATAATGCAAAGCCATGGCTGCTGGATGCGTTGGGATTAATCCCATTGGGACAATTCTCGGGTTAAGCCATTCGCCTTTATCGTAATCACATATAAACATGTGGTCTGTAAATGTGGTGCCTAATGGAATATTGTTGAAATCGATGTTTTCAACTTTCGAATGTTCTACTTTTTGAATTGAAATGTTAGGTTTCATAGTTTTATTATTTCCGTCAGTTCGAGTGAAATTGCTTTTTTGAAATTTTTATCAAGTACTTTTTTTAAGGCTTCTCTATACAATTCCGAAAATCGGAATTACTCGAAGTGACGTTACGATTTATATTTCTCTATTAACATCAAATTGTTCAAAATAATCAGCTACGCGTCTCACGAAGCTTCCGCCTAAAAAACCATCCACAACTCTGTGGTCAAAAGACAAGGATAAATACATCATGCTTCTAATAGCGATTTCGTCTCCTTTTTCGGTCGTAATAACTTCTGGTCTTTTTTTGATAATTCCTAAGGCTAAAATGGCAACTTCAGGCTGATTAATAATTGGTGTTCCCATAACGCTTCCAAAAGTTCCAACGTTAGAAATTGTGAAGGTGCTTCCTTTTATATCATCGCCAGCCAATATATTTTCTCGTGCTTTTGCAGACAATGCGTTTACGTTCGCTGCAATTTGTTTTAAATCTTTCGAATCTGCATTCTTTACAACAGGAACGATTAAGTTACCGCTTGGTAAGGCGGTGGCCATGCCAATATTGATATCTTCTTTTACGATGATGTTGTTGCCATCTACGGAAGCGTTGATATTTGGGAAATCCTTGATTGCTTTTGCAACGGCTTCTACGAATAAGGGGGTAAAAGTTAATCGTTCACCATACTTTTCCTGAAAGGCTTTTTTGTTGGCATTTCGCCAGTTGACTATGTTTGTTAAATCCGCTTCCACATAAGCTGTTACATGAGGAGAGGTATGTTTTGAATACACCATATGGTCTGCAATCATTTGGCGCATGCGGTCCATTTCGATGACTTTGCCCTTGCCTTTGTCGAATGATAATTGCGGAATTCTGAATGCCGTTGGGTCTTGAGTAACTGGTTGTGCAAATTTATAAGGCCGTCCTTCTTCTATATAGTGAAATAAGTCACTTTTGCGTAATCTGCCTTCGTGTCCTGTGGCTGGAATTCGCGCTAATTCCTCAAAACTGATGTGTTGTTCTTTAGCGATTGAAATGATTAATGGGGAAAAGAATGAAGCCCCATCTGATTTCCCCAAAGGGGAAGAAACACTCTTGACTTCACTAACTTTAGAAATGTCTGTCCTTGATTTCGGTTTTTGTATTTCTTTTTTTTGAATTGATTTTTCACTTTCGCTTTGAATAACATTTTCTTTTTTTGAAGATGTTGTTTCTTCTGAAATTTCAAGAATTGCCATAACCTCTCCAACAGGAACCACATCTTTTGCTTTAAATAGCGTTTTTACTAAAGTTCCTGATGCTGGTGCAGGTACTTCATTATCGACTTTATCAGTCGCTACTTCAAGTATGATGTCGCCTTCGTCGAATGCATCTCCTTCGTCAATTAACCAATTGATGATCGTTCCTTCGGTTATGCTTTCGCCCATTTTGGGCATTTTTAATTCGAAATTTTTCAATATGCAATAATTTTAATTTCAAGAATTAAAGATAATATAACTTGAATTTGAGGTTTGTTAAAATCTTTTAATTTAATCTTAAAAAGAATATTATTCTTAAATACTTATTTACATAAGTTTTATATGCTTTTATTGTTTAATTTTGAGTAGGTATAAAATAATTTTTTCTCATGGCTCATATTCTTGATAAAATTGACACTAAAATTCTCGAAATACTTCAAGAAAACAGTAATCGTACAACAAAAAGTATTGCTGCTGAACTTGGAATGACCACCTCTCCAATTTTTGAACGGATTAAAAAACTTGAAAAAGAAGGTTATATAGAAAAATATGTTGCTGTTTTGAACAATAAAAAGATAGGTCTAAAACTTACCGTTTTTATTGGGATTACCTTGCAAGGCCACACACGCAGTTATTTAGAAAAATTTGTCAAGGAAATAAACAATTTTCCCGAAGTTATAGAATGTCACAGAGTAAGTGGGAATTTTGATTATTTACTGAAGTTAGTGGTGGAAGATATTGAAGCTTACGAAACCTTTATCATTTCCAAATTAACGTTGCTTCCATACTTGGGAAATGTGCAGAGTTTGATTGCTTTATCCACAAGTAAAGAAACTAATGCGATTGATTTGAGTCGGGTTTTGTAATCCTGTAAGGTTTTTAAAACCTGACAGGTCTCTAACTTTCAGGCTCGAAAATATGACTTCTAGATAAATAACGATGAAATACAGAATCACTATTCATAAAGTTACTCACGTTTTAAAAGTGTCTCGAAGTGTTTGATAAGTAGCCTCTTGAACTTTCATGTGTTCTGGAACTTCTCGAAGTGGCTCAACTTCTTTTAAAGTTTCATGACAATCTCTTGGTAATTGTTGATATAGTTGTGTGCCTTTGGTTTTCCATGCAATCATTTCATCAGTAATTCCTCGTATCACTTTTGCAGGATTGCCAACGACTAAACTTCTATACGGAATTTTAGTTTCGGCTTTTACAAAAGACATGGCGCCTATAATGCATTCATCGCCTATTTCGGCATCATCCATGATTACGGTGTTCATTCCTATAAGACAATTTTTGCCCAAATTTGCGCCATGAATAATGGCTCCGTGACCAATATGAGCACTTTCTTTTAGTGTAATGGACTTTCCTGGAAACATGTGAATTGTACAATTTTCCTGCACATTCACGCCATCTTCCAAAATAATTTGTCCCCAATCACCACGAATGGCTGCGCCTGGTCCAATGTAACAATTTTTGCCGATGATGACGTTGCCGGTTACTGCAGCTAATGGATGTACGAAACTAGTTTTATGTATTACAGGAATGTAACCTTTGAATGAATAAATTGCCATTACACAAAAGTAATTTAATATAAGCCTAAATTATATATAATTTAAAGTTATTTAATAATTAACTTTCTCGTGTGATAGGTTCCATTAATCTTCATTTGTAAGATATAAGCACCAGACGACAATCCATCTGTAGAAACCAACCATTGATTATCTCTGTTTAATAACACATTGGATTTTGCATTAAGAATAACCCTTCCATTAACATTAATCAGGTTTACTTTTTCTAAGCGATAACCTTGAGAACTTAACTGGATAACAATTCTATTCCTATTCTTAGGTTGATAGACTGATAATACATCTTCAATGGCTTCGTTAATAGTTGCAGATAATGTTGAATTGTTAAACCTTAAAGAAAATCGTCCAATATATTGATTATTTGTTAAACTAATATTTGCGTCAGCTACTCTAAGGTCGTAATAGATAGCTGATGCACTATCATAAAGATAGATGTTTTGATCTTCATCCCAATTCTCCAATTCATCTAATCCTATATTATAAAGTCCTGTATCAGTAATGTCTATTACCAAGGGAATATCATCATTTAAATTTATAGATGGAATACCTTGAATACCATAATGTCCATTATTTAAGAAGAAGGCGAAATCATTAGGCAAAACTTCAAAAGATGGTCCATCATAATATTTATCAACACCATAAGAAGCAGCTGGATCTACAGTAAGTAATAATTGTCTATGACCGAAGTCAGGACTTGTCATACCAAGTCTAATTTTTGTTCTGTTATCTGGTTGAACATTCTCTGAACTAGTTGCATTCGCAGATCGAACAAATACACTTTGTGTTGGTAATTCTGAAACGTAAGCACGCTGATTATTACCAAAGGTAAAAGAACCCGTAGTGGTCGCCTCTACGAAAAAACCTTGTGCTACAGGAATGTACCTACCTGGAATCTTGACAGGAGTACCATCTCCCGAAACTTCTGGATCTGGTGAGGCAATTGAAGGAGCACCAACGCCTCCAGAAAAATTATAAGTGGCATAACCACCTTGATAACCAGAAAGTATGTGTGTATCTCCTCCGTAATGTTCCCAAAAGTAGAGTGTACCATCTAAATCTGGATTATCTAACAAAAATCGATGCGAATCAATGGCACTTGGATAAGGATTGGAAATTAGATAATTGTTATTTGCTGTTATACCCAAGGTAATATCACCATTGTTGGGTGTACCTACAAATATAAATGGTTGTGTACCTGTGGCTGTCTGCGTACCTTTCATAGTAAAGCCTTGTCCAGATGACAGAATGGTACCTGGTGTTATTTGTTCCCAGTTAGAATAATCATTAGTGAGATTTCTAAAGGCATAAAGCCATTTACTTGAAATAGTTGCTGGTGTAGAAATATCTCCTGGAATTCCATCATTTACATTAGATGCTGTAAAATTTAGTGGTCTTGGAATACCTGTTGTTCCATCATTCATTACGCTGCTGATATTATGCCCTGAATTTGCTGTTGCTCCAGGATTAGAGACAGGACTTCCCCAATAGGTATAACGATAGAGGTTAGGGTTTCCATTTCTTGTTTTTCTCAACGCTCCATTTGCACCTAAGATCAAAGCAGAGGAATTGGATTGTATGAGTTGGCCATTCTCACCTAGATCTAAAATTCCATTTAGTTCAACTTGGTAGAAAACACTAAGCCCTATATCTCCAGATACTGTAAGCGATGCGCCTGGATCAATAATTAGATTACCTGTTAAGAATGAATTAGTCTGAGTAGTATTTTCTCTTATAATTACGGAGTGTGTGGTATTGCTTGGAAACGACGTTGTGCCTGGATCGTAAGGATCCCAGTATCCAGAATCATAAACAAATTGCGGAAGTATCTCTACTTGTAAAATATTAGAGTAGTCTAAATTACCACACTGATCTTGAATTCTTCTTCTATAATATCTAGTTGTGGTAAGATCTGCTGGCGGATTGTAAGATGATCCTGTAGCACCACCAATATTGAACCAACTTGTAATACCATCATTACTATATTGCCATTGATAATTTAGACTAGCACTGTATGCTTGGCCATTTGCGACGTTTACTAAATTTCCAGGATTACCAATAATATTAAAGGTTTCTCCACCAGTCACTGATCCAGGATCGACAGAGGTAGCATTTGTAAAACTTATGTCATCTATAAAACCACGATCTAAACCCGAAGAGACACTTCCATCCTTCTCATAACGCCACTCTACGGTATTGTTACCGTAGTCTAAAGGTAGGGTTACTAATGTCCAACCAACTGTTCCACTTATTGACGTACGTTCAACACCATTCACATAAACTTTTAGAAAATCATAATTCGCCTCACTACTTACGCGCCATCTAAAACTTACTTGTGATTGACAACTTACGGTAGTTGTAAAAGAAGATGTTTGGTTATTACCTATAGTTCCTGATGCCGCACAGTCTGACCCTACAGCAGCCCAATTGCCCCTACAGCCCCAGAATGGTCTAGTTCCACCAGTAATTAAATTAGTAACATTGTATTCAGTAGCAGCTGGTAATGTTGTCATACTATAACGATATTGATAAAACACGCTCATGTTATAATCGCCAGTACCAACGGTTACAGTATTATTAATATACTGATATTCTAATGGATTAGTGAAATTGAAGTAAGAAATTTGAGATACACGGCAGTCGTCTCCACCAGTAAAAATATTTCCAGGATCATACATACATCTACTTCCAGTATCATCTTCCCAAGCATCTATTCTTGCGCGCAATTGGGTTGCGTTAGTATTATTTCTTGTTCTAAGAGCGTATGATCCCGATTGAATTACAGAACCATTATAATTTCTTTGGATACAACCAGAATAGGTCTCAGCAGTATTAACATTATCACTCAACCAGCCTTGCCAGGTATGTTCTTCAGTACCGAATTCAGTCGAACAGTTACCCGCATAAAACCTGACAATTCTAGTAGTGTAATCTATATTTTGGGCTAGACTTATAAAACAATTAATAAGAATGAAAATAATAACAAAAAAAGCTCTCATAACGTGGTGGTTAGTAATAGCTAATTTCGTAAGTAGTTATATTACAGCAAAATAGAATCGTTAGAAGGTGCGCTTTTTAGCTAAAGCACTTTTACTAAAAAAAACACACCGCTCACTAAAAAAATTTGCTAATCTGACTGTTTTTATTTAAACCCTTTTAATTTTTCTTTAGTAAAATCACTCAAAACCAATCTTCCGCTAGTTTCGGCGCGCTCTGCTAATAAGTCATCCCAATCATCTGTACCTTTCCAGAAGACTTTTTTCATTTCAAGCATAGCTTCTGTATTGTAAGTACATAAGTGTTCCGCTGTTGCCTTGACGGCGTCGTCTAAGGCTTCCGTTGTATCGAAAACATGCGTATATAAGCCTTTTTGTTTTGCGAATTCTGGTGGGTAAAATGTGTTGGCATCAATGGCGATTTGTGACATGGCACTTAATCCCATTTTACGTTCTATGGCTGGCCCAACAACAAAAGGCCCAATTCCAATATTTAATTCGCTTAGTTTGATGGATGCAAACTTAGTAGCCATACAATAATCGGTTGAAGCGGCCAATCCAACACCACCACCAACGGTTTTTCCTTGGATGCGACCAATGATGAATTTTGGACACTTTCGCATGGCGTTAATCACATTGGCGAAACCTGAAAAGAATACTTTCCCTGTAGCTGCATCGTTGATATTTATGAGTTCGTTAAAACTGGCGCCTGCGCAGAATGTTCTGTCCCCTCCACTTTTTAGTACGATGACTTTGATGTCGTCGTTTTTTCCTGCTTCGGTTATGGTTTTGGCTAGTTTGGCTAAAACATCACCTGGTAAGGAATTATGTGCAGGATGGAAGAATTCTATGTAGCCTATTTTGTTTTCAATATTTAATTTTACGTAAGGATTACTCATGTTTTTTAACGTTCCCACGAAAGTGGGAATCTTATTAATGGTTATACTTTATTTTAATTGATTATATAAATCCTTCCAATCAGGATTCATTTTTTCTATTAAATCTATTTTCCAACTTCTGTTCCATTTCTTCATCTGTATTTCACGTTTTTTAGCTTCGGATTCGGTCTTATGTTCTTCAAAATAAGCAAGTTTGTTTAAATTATATCTCGCTGAAAAAGAATTTGGATGCGCCTTTGTTTTATGTTGATATATTCTTTTCTTTAATCTAACAGTTTCTCCAGTGTACAAAACGCCATGCTTTTTGTTTGTAATAATATAGACGTAATGTTTCATAGTAACTCATAGAATTAATAATGATTTAACTAACGTATAGATTCATTAGACGAGACACCCGATTTCTCGGGTGCTTTGAACAGTTTGATTTGCTATAGCAAATCAAACTGTTCAAAATGATGATTCAGGTGCTTCCGCTCCAATAAATACGATTCATATCTGTTCAACTCACCAAATACCAAATTCTTCAATTTAGCATCTGGATATTCTTTAAAATACTCTAAATATTTTTCTCTTTGTGCTTTAAATTTTTCAATCGCTGTTTCTAAATCAGGATGTTTTAAATCATCTAATTTGTCTTTTTCCAATTGTGGAAACTGAGAGTTTTTTGGAAACTTATCATAGTTGTATAAACTCGCATGTACTTTTTCTAGAATTTTTTCTGGTGTAGCAATTTCAAAATCCTGAATGTCTCCAGAAGTAATTTTATAGGTGTATTCCAAATGTTCAATCATGTGTTGAGGTGTCATGATACCCCATTTTGGTTTGGTGTCTTCTTTAAGTTTTGAAAGTAATTCTTCTATTTTTTCTTCAGTCATTTCAGTAAAAACGTCTTGCTTTTTCTGAACCATTGTAAGTACCGTTGCAAAGGCTACTTTCTCATCATTGTTAGCATCAAAAATTTCGGCATACCATTTTACGATTCCACTTGGATGTTCTGCCGAAGCAACATCTCTATTCACTTTCTGTTTACACGTTAAACGTACGTAAATAGTATCATTGTGATACAAGGGACGCAGGAATCTACAATCTTCCAGTCCATAATTTGCAGAAACTGGTCCTTTATTTGGATAGACAAACAATCCGGCTGCAGCCGAAATTATGAAATAACCATGAGCCGTTCTTTTTTCGAAAATACTGCCGTCTAATGAGGTAATATCTGTGTGCGCATAAAAATGATCCCAAGTTAAATTGGAAAAATTGATAATGTCGGTATCGGTTAAAGTGCGCTTATGGGTTTTCATGGACATGCCTGGTTGAATGTCTTCCCAATGGTACTTAAATGGATGTTGTTCTGCTTCTTTGTATGTTGCGTTTTGTTGATAAATACCTGTAATTTCTGTTAGTGTTGTTGGCGAACCTTGAATGGCTGTACGTTGTAAATAATGTTTAATTCCACGCATGCCTCCCATTTCTTCTCCACCACCAGCACGACCTGGACCACCATGAACCAAATAGGGTAGAGGCGAACCATGACCTGTACTTTCTTTGGACATTTCGCGATTAATTACTAAGATGCGTCCGTGATGTGATGCGGCATTTATAACATAGTCTTTAGCAATTTTGTCATCGTAAGTTGCAATGGAAGATACCAAAGACCCTTTACCCATTTGTGCTAAAGTTATCGCTTCGTCTAAGTTTTTATAAGGCATAATGGTACTTACTGGACCAAATGCTTCACGTTCGTGGATGATTGTATTTTGAAATGGATGGTCTGACCTCAGTAAAATCGGGCTCATAAATGCACCTTTTGTAGCATCTGCACCAATGGTTTCAATTTTATCTAAATCGCCATACACAATTTGTGCTTCTTTAGCTAAATCATTTACCGAATCTCTAACCGCTTGCACTTGTTGCTGACTTACTAAAGAACCCATTCTGACTTCTTTCAATCTTGGGTCTCCAATAGTTACTTTATCCAATGCTTTTCCTAATTGAATTTGAACATCTTCAACCAAATTTTCAGGAACAATGATTCGTCTAATAGCCGTACATTTTTGACCGCATTTTACGGTCATTTCTTTTCTAACTTCTTTGATGAATAAATCAAATTCTGGTGTTCCAGGAACGGCATCTTCTCCTAAAATGGATGCATTAAGGGAATCAGCTTCCATCGTAAAAGGAACCGATTCTTGTATTAATCTTGGATGCGCTTTGAGCAAACGTCCTGTTTTTGCAGAACCTGTGAATGTGACGACATCTTGGGATTCTACGGTATCTAAAATGGTTTTAACCGTTCCGTTGATGATTTGTAGTGCGCCTTCGGGTAAAATTCCCGAAGCAATAATTTCCCGTGCTACGGCTTCCGCTAAATAGGACGATGAAGGTGCAGGCAACACCACAGCAGGAACACCTGCCATCCAATTAACCGCACATTTTTCTAACATGCCCCAAACCGGAAAATTAAAAGCATTGATATGAACAGCAACGCCTTTTTTTGGCACCATAATATGATGTGCCATAAAGCGTCCGCCACGAGACAAATCGATAGCCTCACCTTCGACGTGATAGGGTTGGTTAGGGAATAACTTCCTTAAAGATGCATTGGCAAATAAGTTTCCAAAACCACCTTCGATGTCTATCCAGCTATCCACTCGTGTGGCTCCAGTTCTGTAACTTAACTCATAAAAAGCTTCTTTTCTTTTGGTAAGGTAGAATGCCAATTTTTTTAGCATGCTTCCTCTTTCCTGAAAGGTCATTTTACGAAGTTTTTCGCCTCCTTTGGTTCTTCCGTAGTTTAGAATTTCGGGAATATCCAAGCCTTCAGTAGCAACGCTTGAAAATGCTTCGCCTGTTATGGCATCTAGGATTGGTGTGCCTTCTTCTTTTCCTGTGGTCCATTGTCCCTGAACGTAATGTTGAATCTTGTTCATATTTAGAAATATATAGTGGATTCCGCATCAAGTGCGGAATGACAAATCGTTATAAATTTACATTTTCTATTATCGCAGCATAACCTTGACCAACACCGATACACATAGTAACCAATGCATAGCGCTTGTTTTGTTCCTGTAACTCCAAAGCAGCAGAATAGGCAATTCTAGTTCCTGTAACACCAAGTGGATGACCTATGGCAATTGAGCCTCCATTTGGGTTAAGTCTTGGGTCGTCATCGGCAATTCCCCATGCTCGTGTACATGCTAAAGCTTGTGCGGCAAAGGCTTCGTTGAGTTCAATGATGTCCATGTCATCCATGTTTAATCCAGCTTTTTCTAAGGCTTTATTTGAAGCTTCAACAGGACCAATTCCCATTAGTCGTGGTTCTACACCAACTACAGCAGAACTTACAATTCTCGCCAAGGGGTTGAGATTGTATTTTTTTACGGCAGCCTCGGAAGCGATGATTGTAGCTGCTGCGCCATCGTTTAATCCTGATGAATTTCCAGCGGTGACGCTTCCACCTTCTTTTTTGAAAGCTGGACGTAATTTTCCTAAAACTTCTAATGAGGTGTTTGGTTTGACGAATTCGTCTTTTGAAAATAAGATAGGGTCTTTCTTGCGTTGTGGAATTTTTACGGTTACAATCTCTTTTGCTAATCGTCCATTTTCTTGCGCTTTGGTGGCTTTCATTTGACTCCAAAATGCAAATTTATCTTGATCCGTGCGTGAAATGGAATACTTTGAAACTAAGTTTTCAGCGGTATTTCCCATACCGTCTGTACCATACATCTCCTGCATTCTAGGATTGATGAAACGCCATCCGAATGTGGAGTCGTACATTTTTGAATCGCCTCCAAATCCTGTAGAAGGTTTTGCGATAACGTATGGGCCACGTGTCATGTTTTCTACGCCTCCAGAAATAAAAAGGTGACCATCTCTAGATTTTATTGCTCTGTTGGCGTGAATAATCGCTGATAAGCCAGAACTACATAAGCGGTTAACGGTTTCTCCTGGCACGGTAAAAGGCAATCCTGCCAAAAGAGAGGCCATTCTCGCTACATTACGATTGTCCTCTCCAGCTTGGTTGGCGCAACCCATAATGACATCATCATAAGCGTCTTTTGGGATGTTTGGATTTCTTTTTACGATTTCTTCTATTACTAATGCGCCCAAGTCGTCTGTTCTAACTGCAGATAATGTACCTTTGTAATTTCCTATTGGTGTTCTTATGCCGTCTATGATGTATGCTTCCATTAAAAAAATTTACGATTTTTGATTTACGATTAACGATTCCAAGCTCGACTATTATGGGGTTGTTATTTTATTAATTTAACAACGCCGAAAATGTATCGCCATTACTCATATTGCCTGTATTATAGCCTTTCATAAACCACTCCATACGTTGTTCTGATGTACCGTGGGTAAAACTATCGGAATTTACGCTGCCTCTGGTACGTCGTTGAATGGCATCATCTCCAACAGCGTTTGCGGCACTCATGGCTTCTTCGATATCTCCAGCTTGCAAATATTGTTTATTATGATGTGCCCATACACCTGCATAAAAATCCGCTTGTAACTCCTGTGCCACGGATAATTTATTGGCTTGGGTTTGGTTGCTTTGTGATTGTAACTGTCTTACTTTGCTCGATGTACCTAAAATAGTCTGGATATGATGTCCTACTTCGTGGGCTGTTACGTAGGCTATGGCGAAATCGCCACCTTTGGCTCCGAACCGTGATTTTAATTCGTCGAAAAACACAAGGTCCATATATACTTTTTGGTCACCAGGGCAATAAAAAGGACCTGAAGCAGAACTAGCGTTTCCACAAGCTGTACTGACGGCATCCGTAAATAAAACCATCTTGGGTTCCTTATAATCTCCGAGATTATTTTCCCTGAATAGGCGATTCCATATATCTTCGGTATCTGCTAAAACGGTTGCCATAAAATTACCCATCACAACTTCTTGTTCGGTTAGTTCTCGTTGTTGAACTTGTTGTGTGGTTTGGCTACCACCAACTTGCTCAATGATTGGTGCTAATTGCTGTCCGGTTTCTCCGCCAAACAATTGTAAAAGTATAACTACCACAGCGATGACGCCACCACCTGCTGCTAGTTTACCTTTGGTGCCCATGCCTCTTCGGTCTTCTAGGTTGCCGCTTTTTCTTCTACCTTGCCATTTCATAATTTGTTAGTGTTTAATTGTTAGTGTTTTTCAATTTAATACGTTTCTTTATTACTATGCATAATACTTAAGCCTTACTGAAACAATTTCAGTACAAGTTGCAGTAATTAAGTCCAGTCTTTTTGAGTGCGGTAAACCACACCTTTAAACAAAGCTACTAATTCTTCACCACGTTTGACTTCAATAATATTGAAACCTAGTTTGTTTTTCACGTTTTCAATAACCGATTCTGCTGTTAAATAATCGCCTTCTTCCAATGCTTCAATATGATTGATGCTTGTTTCAATTGAAACTGCGTATTTTCCATGGGTGTTTGCTGCAAATCCGAAGGCTGTATCTGCTAATGCGTAACTAATGCCTCCATGGGCTTTGTTCATGCTGTTGAGCATCTCTTCTCTTATGGTCATTGCTACTTTGCATCTGCCTATTTCACATTCTAGGATTTCTATTCCTAGCCACGTGCTGTAGGCGTCTTGGGATAGCATTTTATGTGGGATTTTTTCTCCTTTTAAAGGCATTAGGGATTTGGTATTAGGGATTAGTTACGCTTGTTTCTCTCTAAAATCTTTCTTCTCAGGGAAGACATCATTTTTGTTAACTCAGCTATTAGTTTTCTGATTTCTTCATCTTTTTCAAAGTTAATATAAAATCGACGTCTAGCTTTAGTACTGCAGCTCACACATTCATTTGCACTGTAAATTGAGTGATTGATATGTTTAACAAATTGGGCATCCGAACCTGGGTAAACTTCTGCAATATTTAGTGCGATTGAATCTGCGGCTCTTCTAAATTGAGATGAAAGTGCATATAATTCATGGTTTGGAAAATCTTTCACTAATAAATCAACTATTTCTCCAAAATCCATTGCTTTTTGATACACCAATAAATCTTCAAATTTAAAATGATAATTACTTTTCATACTAATTCCTTATACCAAATCCCTAACTCCCTTTTAACTAAAAAAATGTTATATCTTCTCTGTTCATTTTACGTAACAACGGACTACAACGGTATCTATCCTCATGATATTCGTCATATAATTCGTCTAATTTTTCGACACACCAATCGATGCCTTTTTCATCAGCCCAAGCCAATAATCCTTTGGGATAATTGACACCTTTAGTCATAGCGTTATCTATGTCTTCTGCTGATGCAATGTTTAAAAACAAAGCATCTGCAGCTTCATTAATTAGCATCACTAAAACACGATTGAAAATTTGTTGTCCAACCTTATTCTTTTGAGTTTCTGAAACTAGTTTAGGATGCTGAGGTATTATTTTTCCATTCTTGTCATAGGTAAAATAACCTTTTCCAGATTTTCTACCTAAATAGCCAGCTTCTGCAAAACGTTTTTGAGTGAATGCGGGTTTGTATCTCGAATCGAAATAAAATGCTGTGAAAACAGTTTCGGTTACGGTGTAATTGACATCGTTTCCTATAAAATCCATAAGTTCGAATGGTCCCATTCTGAAACCACCTATGTCTTTCATTGCTGAATCAATTGTTGCAAAGTCGGCCATGCCCTCTTCGTAAATTCTTAATGCTTCTCCGTAAAATGGTCTTGCCACCCTGTTGACAATAAATCCAGGTGTGTCTTTGGCGACTGCAACAGTTTTTTTCCAGTCTTTAATAATTTCAACGGATTTATCTAGTACTTCCTTTGAGGTTTGAATGGCTGGAATAACCTCAACCAATTTCATTAAAGGAGCTGGGTTGAAAAAATGAATTCCAATACAACGTTCTGGTTTTTGCAAAGACGCTGCAATTGATGCAATTGATAAACTTGAAGTGTTGGACGCGATGATACAATCCTCTGAAACCAAGCTTTCCAGTTCTGAAAAGACTTTTTTCTTGATGTCTAGATTTTCTATAATCGCTTCAATGGTTAAATTTGAATCTGATAAATCTATTAAGTTGTTGACATAAGAAATGTTGGATTGGATTCTGTTTTTTTCTTCAGAATCTATCCTTTCTTTTTCAATTAGACGCTTTAGAATTTTTTCAAGATTTGCTTTAGCTTTGTCCAAAGCAGTTTTATTAGTGTCGTATAGTTTTACTTTGCAACCTGAAGTGGCAGCAACTTGTGCTATGCCGCTTCCCATGGTTCCAGAGCCTATTATTCCTATGTTCATAATTTATTCTTCATTTTGAGAACACCCCTAATCCCGATAGCTATCGGGATTCAAGGGGACAATCCTTCAATTAATTAGAAGGTAAGGTTTGTTACCTCTACATTTCCGCCAGACAAAATAATGCCGACGGTTTTGTTTTTAAATTCTTCTTTAATCTTTAATACTGCGGCAAAAGGTACAGCCGATGAAGGTTCTACAATAATCTTCATACGTTCCCAAATTAATTGCATTGCCTTTATAATTTCATCTTCTTCTACACGAATTATCTTTTCGACATGTTTTTTGATAATTGGAAAGTTACGATTTCCTAAATTTGTTCGCAAGCCATCTGCAATGGTATCGGTAAATTCATTGGTTTCTATTTGACCAGAAATTAAAGAGCGATACGCATCATCTGCTTGCATGGGTTCAGCTCCAATGACTTTGCAGTTTTTTGAAAAATAACATGCAGCTAAGGCTGTTCCTGCTATTAATCCACCACCTCCAACAGGTGTTAAGATGATATCTAAATCTGGATAGTCTTCTAACAATTCAATAGTTGCTGTGCTGTTTCCATAAATCACTTCATCTTGATTGGAAGGATGTAAAAACGATGCGTCTTTTTCTGCTTTTATACGGTTTGCTGTGTCTTCTCTTGCTTTTAGGGTCGATTCGCATTCAATGATTTCGCCACCATAATTTTTGACTGCATTTTTTTTAACTTGAGGCGCGTTTTCAGGCATAACAATATAAGCCTTAATTCCAAGATTCTGAGCGGCAAGAGCAACGGCTTGGGCAAAATTTCCTGAGGAATGCGTAACGACGCCTTTTCGTTTTTCTTCTTCCGAAAGTGAAAGAATGGCGTTTATTGCGCCTCGCATTTTAAAGGCACCCATTTTTTGAAAGTTCTCACATTTGAAAAACAAATGACATCCTGCTTCTTTGTTTAATAATTGTGACGTTAATACAGGTGTTTTGTGAATAAAAGGTTTTATTCTGTTGTGTGTTTGTATGAGAATTTGTCTAATCATAAAAAGCCCCTTCTAGCTTCCCCAAAAGGGAAGAACTCTACTCAGTTTCCTTTAAAATTTGGTTTACGCTTTTCAATGAATGCAGCAACGCCTTCTTTATAGTCCTCGCTTTGAGCTGCTTCTATCTGTAACTTAGATTCTAAGGCTAGTTGGGATTCTAAATCATTGGTCATGGATTTGTTGAACAATTCCTTTATCATTCCTAATGCTTTGGTTGGCATGTTGGCTAATTTTACAGCTAGTTTGTTGACTTCTTCATCAAAATTTTCTAGTGGAATCATTTTATAGATCATGCCCATTTTTTCTGCCTCGCCTGCCGAAATTTTATCACCTAACATAGCTAAGGCTTGTGCTTTTTGAAAGCCTATTAATCGCGGAAGAAAATAGGTGCCTGCGCTATCGGGAATTAAGCCAATTAAACTAAAGGCCTGAATGAAACTCACTTTTTCATGAGCTACAACGACGTCACAAGCCAAAGCAATATTTGCACCAGCTCCTGCAGCAACACCATTAATGGCGCCAATAATTGGTTTTTTGATGTTTCGAATTCTTGTAATAATGGGGTTGTAGTGTTCTTCCAATATTTTTTTGAAACCTGGATTTGAATCTGGCGAAGTCACTTCTTTTAAATCTTGTCCTGCACAAAATGCTTTTCCGTTTCCAGTTAAAACAATCGCTCTTACATCAGCATTGTTTTCGCAATCATCTAAAATGCTTTGTAAGCGCAAGGCCATTTCACGATTGAAACTATTGAAGACTTCTGGTCGGTTTAGCGTTATGGTTGCTATTTGGTTTTCTATTTTTAGTAAGATTGAACTCATATTTATTTTTTTAACATCCCTAATCCCGATAGCTATAGGGACTCAAAGGGACAATCTTAAAATTTAACTTTTGTGTTTTACTTCAAACATTTAAAATAATCAAATGGCTCTTGACAGTCCTCACACTGAAATTGTGCTTTGCAAGCCGTGGAACCAAATTGACTTACTAATCGTGTGTTTTTTGAGCCACACTGAGGACATTTTACGATTTGCTTTCCATTCAATAATACAGCTTTATCTGCGTCTGCATCCAATGGTGCAGCAATGCCGTAATTTTCTAATGCTTGTCGCCCTCTTGGTGTAATCCAATCGGTTGTCCATGCTGGATGCAGAATTAAGTCTATTTCTGAATCATATCCTGCTTCTTTCAATGCTTTTTTAATATCATCACCAATGACATCCATTGCGGGACAGCCACTGTAGGTTGGTGTGATTTCTACTTTCACAATACCATCAACAATAATCGCGGAACGAACCACTCCCATATCCATTATGGATAGCACTGGGATTTCTGGATCTGAGACACTCGATAAAATCTCAATCAAGGCCCCATCCACCTTCTCTAAAGGGGAAGAACTCTCACTGGGACGCGGTATGTTTTTCGTTTTACTCATAATAGTTTCTTTCCTTTGGGAATCCCGATAGCTATCGAGAAAGATGGGCTTTTTATTACCATTCCATGTTAGGATACGTACGTTGCATATATTGCAATTCTGCCAATAAGTATCCTAAATGTTCAGTATGAATGCCTTTTTTTCCTCCTTTTTGGAAATATTGCGATTCTGGAATTTCCAAAGTTGCCTGTTCTAAGATTTCATTGACATTCTTGTAATAATTGTCTTTTAGTTTGGTTACATCAACGCCTATACCTTCAGAGACCATTGCTTTATCTGCTTCTGTTTGATGAAACAATTCATCTGTGTAAGTCCATAAGTCGTTTATAGCTTCTTGCATTTTAGCTTTACTTTTCGCTGTACCATCGCCTAAACGTTTGATCCAATCTGAAGAAAATCGTTCGTGATAACGGACTTCTTTTATACATTTTTTAGCTATGGCCGAAAGTGTTAAGTCTTTACTTTTCTCTAATTCTGAAAGAAATGCAAAATGGTAAACATCGAACAAGAATTGACGTGCCATGGTGTAGGCGAAATTGGTATTAGGTTGTTCTACTAATAAGACATTAACGTATTCACGCTCTTTACGAAGCATGGCAATATCGTCTTCCGTTCTTCCATCTCCAGCAATTTTTGCTGCATATTGAAAATAACTTCGAACTTGTCCGAACAAATCCAATGAAATATTTGTGCAGGCGATATCTGTTTCTAACGTTGGACCATGCCCGCATAGTTCTCCCATGCGTTGGCCTAGAATTAGGCTGTTGTCTGCGATTCCTAGAATGTAGTTGTATAGGGTTTTGTTTTTCATTTTCACTTCCCACGACAGTGGGAATCTTTTTAGTGTGACACCCCTAAAGTCCCCTCAACGGGACAATCCAGAGCATCATAGGTTTTCTTTTAATTTATGAGATTCCTGCGTTCGCATGAATTTGTCACATGTGCTTTACGTCGTCTGGTAAATCGTAAAAGGTTGGGTGACGGTAGACTTTATCTTGAGCTGGCTCAAACATTTCGCCATTGTGTTCCGGATTTGAAGCCGTTATGTTTTTGGATTCTACAACCCAAATGCTCACGCCTTCGTTTCGTCTAGTGTACACGTCTCTTGCATTTTCTAAAGCCATTTCAGCATCTGTCGCATGAAGGCTTCCACAATGTCTATGTTCTAATCCATTTTTACTTCTTACGAAGATTTCCCAAAGTGGCCAGTTTTTTTTGTCTGACATAATATATGTTTTGTTTCATCTTGTTCTCGATACAAAATTACAGAAAAAGCAATTTTACTCGAACTGACGATGAAAGTTAAATTGCTTGTTTCTCTTTTCTTTCTTGGTTCTTTTCAGCATATGCCATTGCGGCATCTCTAACCCATTCGCCTTCTTCCCATGCGCCTACTCTTGCTTTCATGCGTTCTTTGTTCATTGGACCATGACCTTTTACTACTTGCCAAAACTCATCCCAATCAATTTCCCCGAAATCGTAACTTCCTTTTTCTTCGTTCCATTTTAAATCTGGATCTGGAATTGTGAGTCCGATTAAATCGGCTTGTGGAACGGTTTGGTCTATAAATTGTTGACGTAAATCGTCATTAGACTTTCGCTTTAATTTCCATTTCATGGATTGTTCTGTGTGAATAGATTCGGCATCTGTTGGACCTAACATCATTAGGCTTGGCCACCACCAACGGTTTAAAGCGTCTTGAGCCATCTCCTTTTGTTCGGGTGTTCCGTTGGCCAATTTTATCATAATTTCATAGCCTTGACGTTGATGAAAACTTTCTTCCTTACATACACGAATCATAGCTCTAGCATATGGTCCATAAGACGTATTGCACAATGGTACTTGATTTATAATTGCTGCGCCATCTACTAACCAGCCAATAGCTCCCATATCTGCCCATGTAATGGTTGGGTAGTTGAAAATGGACGAATATTTTGCTTTTCCTGTATGCAGTTGCTCGTACATTTCATCGCGCGAAATACCTAAAGTTTCGGTTGCTGAATATAAATATAAACCGTGACCAGCTTCATCTTGCACTTTTGCCAATAACGCTACTTTTCGTCGTAATGAAGGTGCGCGCGTTATCCAATTGCCTTCGGGAAGCATACCTACAATTTCGGAATGTGCATGTTGCGACATTTGACGAATATGTGTCTTACGATATTTTTCTGGCATCCAATCTTTCGGTTCGATTTTTTCGTCTCTTGCGATACGTGCCTCGAATTGTTCTTCTAGACTTCGACTGTGCTCAGCCTCTAAATTTTTTATTTGTTCTTCACTCATTTTTTTTCTAAGCTTTTAGCTGTTGGCTTTTAGCCTTCAGCTTGTTGAACTTCTTTTTAAACCTTAGCAAATAATTAAAGGTTTCTGATATTGCCTATTGTTGGCAGACAAGTGCGTTAGGGATTGTAGCGGCTCCTTTTTTTATCAAAAAAGATATAGCGGAAAGCCCGACTCTACGAAGCTCTTTAGCGAAGTAGAGTAACGCCCAAATTATTATTAATTCTAAACCGGTCTGGTTTTGAAAACCTTACAGGATCGTTTAATTAAACGTCAAAATCGACCACGACTTTGTCTGATGTTGGTACAGATTGACAGCTTAACACTAAATTTTGCGACACTTCTTTTTCGTCTAATGCATAGTTGATTTTCATCTCTACAGCACCTTCTTTTACTTCGCATTTACAGGTGCTGCAAACGCCTCCTTTGCAGGCAAATGGCAAATCGGCTCCAGCGCCCAAGGCTGCATCTAGAATGTTGTCGTATTCTTTGGTCATAGTGAAGGAAAATTCTTTTCCGCCATCTACGATTGTTATTTTTGTGCCTTCTACATTTTGTTGTGCCAGTCGTTCTGCTCGCTTGATATCTTCATCTGAAAGGCCTTTTACGAACAGCTCAAAATGCACTAATTCTTTTGGTAAGCCTGCTTCTATTAAATAGGAGCTGACATAGTTGATCATTTTTTCTGGACCACAGAGAAATACTTCGCTGGTGTCTGGAATATCGATGAAGGTTTTTGTAAGAACTTTCATCTTGTCATCATCGAAACGTCCGTTAAACAATTCTATATCCCGTCGTTCCTTGGTTAGGAAATAATAGATTTCCAATCTTCCAAAATAGGTGTTCCGCAGTTGTTCCAATTCTTCTTTAAAGATAATGGATTTTGCGGTTTTATTGACGTAAAATAGTTTGCAAGTTGAATTTGGTTCACCTTGTAAATGTGCTTTTACCATGGATAGGACAGGTGTAATGCCACTTCCAGCCGCAAAAAATAAATAATTCTTGGCTTTTTCTGCGTTGACCTCAACACCGAAGGTTCCACTTGGCGACATCACTTCAATGTCGTCATTGGTTTTGAGCTCGTTGTTAACGTAGCTAGAAAATTTTCCGTCAGGAATTAATTTTACCGCGACCTTCCACTCATTTTCATTTGGGCTTGAACATAGTGAATATGAACGTCGCACATCTTCACCATTGATATCTGCTTTTAGTGTTAAATGTTGCCCTTGACGGAATTTGAATTCGTTCTGTAATTCTGAAGGTACATTGAAAGTGATCACCGAAGTGTCTTCGGTTTCCTTATATATGTCTGCAACTTTTAATTTGTGAAATTCTGCCATCTTGTGCCACACCTTGAGCGTGGTATCTTTTTAAATTGTACTCGGATGTCTTTTAAAACAAATTCGACTTTTAATTATACCTACAAGGTTTTGACTTCGACTAAGCTCAGTCACCAAAACGAAAGCTTGTAGGAACAGGTGACTAACACTTGTTAGTTTGCATGACAAAGTTATAAAATTAATTCTAAAGATTTTGTTAATATGTTAATTGGCTACAAATCGCGTGTAAAGTCATGATTTATTGGTAATACCATTGATAAGTATATTGCATAAGTTATCCGTTAATTCTTGAAGGTTTATAGCCTCCTTTTTTGGAATCCAGATGTAAAGTGAACGTAAGGTTGTTAAAATTGAAAACATCATAACATCTGGTTTTACATTTATGATTTCTCCAGATTTTATGCCTTTTTCGAGAATAATTTTAAAATCGTTTTCGTAATCACTTCTGAGTTTTTTGTAGTAGATTAATTGTTTTTCCAAATGCATCCAATCGTTATTTAAGGATGCCATTCCGTAACTGTTTTTACTTGAAATATGAACGTGTAATTCGATGATTTTTTTAAGCTTATCTATGCAGGATTTATTTGAAGTACTAATTTCTGTCATGCCAACTGTAAACTCTTCAGCCAATGAAATAATGATGGTATTTAAAATATCTTGTTTTGAATTGATGTGATTGTAGAGACTTGCTGCTTTGATTCCCATAGCTCTGGCTAAATCTCGCATGGTTACTGCGCTGTAGCCTTTTTCTTTAAACAGTTTGGCCGCGACTCTTATAATCTGTTGTTGACGTGTTTCTGGTTTCATAAATGTTGAAAAGCACTAAAATAGGAAGATTTCTAAGCACAATATAATTTAATGTAACTTTGGTTACGTTAGGTTCTGAAAGATTTTTTGAATTTTGACAAAAATAAATACTATGGGAATATTAAATGCTTTATTTGGAAAATCAACTGATAACGTTTCAGAATATATTGAAAAAGGGGCTGTTATTTTAGATGTTAGAACTAAAAGTGAATACCAAGGTGGACATATAAAAAACGCTAAACATATTCCTCTTCAAGAATTAGGGAATAGAATAAATGAAATTAAGAAACTCAATAAGCCTATTATTGCACATTGCGCAAGTGGAATGCGTTCTGCAAATGCCGCTAGCCTATTAAAAACTAATGGGATTGATGCCATCAATGGCGGAGGAATAGGTAGCTTGAAACGAAAAATCCTATCCTAAATCCTTTCCCAAGGAAAGGGCTTTTTGGTCTTTGTTTTGTCTATAGACATAGATTTAACGCCATTTTTTTCAATTAAATCTGCAGCTCCGTAAAATTGTAAACTTTGCAGAACTATTTTCTCAAACTTTATAAAGACTAATCCAAAATTATTTCTAAATCCTGCAGTTGATTTAAATCCTCGATAGAATTTTCATTATACTGCAACTTCCAACCTAACGAAGAGGTTAAGATAAAGAACTTGGATAACTCACTCATTAATCGGTTTTGTGCGTTGGATTTTAAATCGGAGGCTTCAATTTTTTTCATCAGCGATTTTTTTACGGTATCCTTAATATTATTATAATCTTTGGCGTCAAACTGATTTAGGAAATCGGCTTGTACGTCATAATATTCAAAATCCGGATTTATTTTTATTTCCTCTTTTGGAATACTATTAATTTGAAGTGTCTTTGTGGCTTCGTCAATATTGTATTCAATTTTACTTAAATCGTAGGTTACAGTAACATCTGCATTCACAACAACTAGAGCTTTTTTTTCGGCAGAAATTAGGTCTCCGAAAATGGCTTTAGAGTTCTTATAGCTAAATACTTCAGAAAAATGCCCTTCGGTAACGACTAATTTACCAACGTTTTTTATTTGTTCTTGGATTAAAGCACTGTGTGCTTCAATAATTATTTTATCTTCTTTTTTGTCTTCGCAGTATTTAAAAGTGAATAAAACTACTAAGGTAATTATAACACCAAACAATATTTTTCGCATAGGCTAATTTAATTATTTTAAGTTGAAATAAACTAGGATAAGCTGAAGACTTATTAATTTTTGGTCACTGTACTATTTATGAATATTAACGCCATCTAAGCACCTAAATGAATTAAGACTTGTGCTAATTGAGTTATGGTGTAGACATAATTCCGATTATCTTTGTAAGCATAATTATATCATATTCCCCGACAACATCATGATTAGAAATCTTTGCTTTTTTGTATTTACACTATTAGCTGTATATAGTTATGGACAAGACATAAGTTTTGAAAAAAATGACAATAGAGCAGCTCGAGTTCTAGACCATAGCCTAAATAAAAGTAGGGATAGTTTAATCTTTAAAAGTGAAAAAGTAATCAGCCAAGTCGATATTTTTAACAAGTACTATATGAGTAGCGTAGAAGTTAATGGCAATGAATCTAAGATTGAGGTTGCTAATTTACCTGCTGGTAGGTATGTTGTGCAAGCTAGGGTGGACCGAAAACGGATTGTTATGTATTTGGAAAAAAAGACATCTTTGGTCAAAAACCTCGAAACTGCAGATGTTAAAGTACGCAGTAATGAAAATCCTGATATTAATTTTGAGAACCAGAGTATAGAACCTAGAGAAAAATTAAAAGAACTAAGTATTAGCTATTGGGTTGTTTATGAGAAAAATATGGGATCGGGATCGTTTAAAACAATGAGTTTTAAAACCAAGCAGGAGGTAGCTAAAATGATTTCTAAGAACAAATTGGAATTGAGTACAGAGATTGCAAAGGACAATACATTGGTTGTTTACGAAGTTTATAATACTAAAAGGTTTATGCGTAAACAACTTAGAAAACCAACATACTTTAAATCATCTAAATCAAGATTTTTTAATGTTAATCCCTATTATAAATCAGAAAATTTAAATGTAGGAACCCATTAGGTCATACTTTTAAATTTTCTGATTTATAATAGGAATGGCTCTATTGAATCAAAGGTTTTATACTTAAATCTGCTCGGTCTACGCGCTCAAAATTGACTTAAATTGTTCAAAAAAATTTCAAATTTTCGCTTCAAAACGAAACGTTTAAACCACTTGATTTGTAAATTTATATAGTATCAGTAGAACATTATTACTGTTAATTTCGTCAAAATACGCAAATAAACTATGACATGCACAAATAAAGATATGCGATAACACTAATTCTTAATATCTTTGTATTCAGGTAGTTTAAGCGTTTTCTTATAGCTGAAAATTTTTATTGTTTCATTCTGGTTTTGGTTTATTTTCGTTCCATGGCTGAGTATATGGTTCTAAAAAAAAAATAGGCTATAACAGGGTGAAAAAATTGGATTTTCGCACAAAATCAAAACGTTTAAACTATTTTATATTATACTCAATGTTTTCTAAAGCACCATGATTAAAAATTTTTGCTTACTACTATTTATTCTATTTTCCAGCTTTAGTTTTGGACAGGTAGTAGTATTTCAAAAAAATGACAATAGTGACGCTCGTGAATTGGAGCATAGTCTCAATAAAAATGCAGATAGTTTAATTTTAAAGAGTGAAAAAATAATCCGACAAGTCGATATTTTTAACGAGCATTATATGCAAACCGTCATGGTCAATGGAACTGAATCTAAAATTGACGTTGGCAATTTACCAATAGGAGAATTTATTGTGCAAGCGAGACTGGGGAGAAAACGGATTATCATGTATCTCGTGAATAATGAACCTATAGAGCCAAAGGTTGAAGAACCTAAAATTGTCACTACAACGAGTAAAGTAGAACATTCAGATCATAGTTCAATATTAGGAACCAAAAAATTAACAAAAAAAAGAGACACGGTTCGGTCATTGTATTGGGTGGTATATGAAAAAAACACAACTTCTGGCACCTATAAATCTATGAGTATGGAAAATGAGGAAGAAGTCTCTCGAATGATTTCCTTGAATAAATTGGAACTAAGTACAGAAATTGCAAAGAATAATACATTGTTGGTTTATGAAGTCTATAATACCTCAAAGTTTATGCGCAAACAGCTTAGAAATGCGACCTATTTTAAATCTTCTGAATCAAATCTATTTAATGTAGTGCCATATTATGCATCTGATACATCCAAAAGCATCAATAAGCTCGTCAATAATTAAAATCTTAAGGTATTTAATTTTTGCTCACGAGTAAATTTGTACTTGTTGAGAATAAATACTTTTTTCCTTTATTACTTTCATAATTAATTCTTGCCCTTCTATATTGGTAGTTATAGAATAACGACCAACCTTTCGCAAACCGACTTCTATACATGGCAATATAACCTATTTATGAAGTTCAATTAAATCCTATTTTTTTGCTTTATATCGTACAAGAGCGTGAATTGTCTAAAAAAAACGCAACATGTCTTAAAAATAATCAGGTATAGATATATGGTCATAACTTGGTGTTAGAATAAGCAAATATGGATGTATTCTAACTTGACAATATTTGCAAACCGCCCTCAAATTTTAAAAGTAAATGTTATGATAAAGAACATCTGCACACTACTCGTCCTGCTTTCCATTGTAAATGCTTACGGTCAAAATTTTACATTGCTAAAGAACTTTAATCCGAAAGCGAAAGAATTAAAGCACAATTTAAATGCTTCTAATGATAGCTTAATTATAGGGAGTGAAACTAAAATCTTACAAGTTGACATTTTTAACGAAGATTTTGAAAAAACAATCCCAGTAGATGGATGGGCTGCACAAATCCCATTAAACGATATTCCAGAAGGCAAATTTGTTATTGAAGCTAAATTGGTTGATAAAGTTTTCATCTTTGGTATAATGCGATACGATGATCGCGTTGATAAAAACTCGAATAAAAATAATGATATAGCCGAAGGAAAAGGCATGATGTTAGACGAAAGTCTAAATGTGATAAAGAAAACTCCAAATACGAGTATAGCTTTAATTTTAAATGGTTCGAAACCAAAAAAACAGACCTCTGCAAACCAGAAATTTTATTGGGCTGTTACTAAAATTAATAATGAAAGCGGTTCTAGCAAAACCATGCAACTAGTGGATAAGAAAACTGTTGACAGAATGATTCTCAAACATAAGCTAGAGCTCAATAGTCCTTCGGGTAAACTGAACGAATTAATGGTTTGGGAAGTTTATGACACTACAAAATTTATGGAACACCAGGTTTCGAATCCAGACTTTTTCTATTCATTGACATCAGATTTATTTAATACCCAACCCTATTTTTCTACTCATAATAAAGTTGCCAACCTTTAGGGTTCACTTTCAATGCATCTTGTTTAAATGCCGCTATCTATAAGATTACATTTAAGTAATAAGTTATGAAAATCTTATTTGAACAAATAAAAGGTCTCTAAAATCAATATTAATTGCCCTTTTATACCGTATTTTTTGTGTTATAACGACCCTTAATACACATTAACCAAAAAACAAGTAGCGTGTCTGAAATATAAAACAGGATACAAAAAAGCGAATAACTTTGTCGTTAACATGTAAGCAGCCATAGTGGTTTGTTTAGTGTTCAAATTGTTTCCCAAAACAAAAACCTACTTATTATGAGACTACTGTATACACTCGCATTCGTGCTTTTGGCTTCTATAGCTTATGGTCAAAAATCTACCCTATACCAAAACGTAAATGTTAGAGCTAAAGAGCTAAAACATAACCTCAACAACACAGGAGATAACCTTATTTTAAAATGTGAACGTACCATTTATGAAGTCGTAATTTTTAATGACGATTTTGAGCGTGTTATAAAAGTTAGGGATAATGATGTGGTGATTCCAATTGCAGATGTCCCAGTGGGTAGATATATTGTTGAAGCACTTCTTAGCGACAAATTAATCGTAATTACTTTATTGAGAAATGAACCCTTCGGTTTTCGTGAAGCAGCACCTTTAATAACGGATAGTTCAGATCTTTTTGGTACAAAAACAGCTCCAAAAAAAGAGATCATTGCTGATGTTGAACCACCAAAAAGTGAAGAACCAAAATATGAAGCAGAAGTAAAAGTGGCTGTTGATACAAAGAAATCAACTTTACCTCAAAAAGAGACTTATGGGGAAGAAAGTTATATGAAAAAAATTGATTTAGCAGTCGCAGGTAAAAAAGCAACACCAGCTAAAAAAGAAATTAAACTTACTGAAAAAGAAACTATTGCTGAGAAAAAACAACCTATGATGAGCAGTTTATCTCTGTTTAAATCGAAAGCGAAAGTAACAAAAAAAACTGTTGAAGCTTCAATACCTGATATTGAATTAGCAAAATCAAATAGAATTTATAGTACCTATTGGGTAGTTTATAAAATTAATAATGGTCAGAGCTCTGAGAAAATACAAAAAATGAGTGACCAAGATGCGGTTGACCGATTGATTAAAAAGAATGAAATTGACAAGAAAACAAAAACAGGACGATTAAATGAACTTACCGTCTGGACCGTTTATGACCCAACTAAATTTGTGCAACACAAAAGAAAGAATAAAGAGGATTATATGAATATTGCTTCCGAAAGTTTTAAGATTGAACCTTATTACCAAACAGTACATGAAGCAGATAATTTATAAGTAATTGAATAATACCAACAGTAGACATATAAAAATCCCAGATTAAGTTTTAATCTGGGATTTTTTAATTTACTGTTTTTTTAATTCTAACTTTTCAGCAAAATAATCACAAAAATCTTTCATTGTAGCGGTCATTTTTTCGTCTTGTGTAGCTCTTAAAAAGGTATCACTCATAGTGACTAAGGTTTGATGAAAAAAGAGTTTCATCTCATCAACAGGCATATCTTTGGTCCATAAGTCAATCTTTAATGTTTCCTGAGCATTTCCATCCCACACCGATAACATTATGGCTTTCGCTTCTTCGTTGTTTACGCCACCATCTTGTGCAGACCAATTTAGTTTTTCTGGCACGCGGTTTTCATCGAGTTCAACGTTTAATACTATTTTCGATTTTATAACTTTAGACATTATTTTTTGGGTTTAAATTTAGCTTTGTTAAATATAATTTGTGGCTCTGTTTGCATTATGGTCATGATGTCTTCACCTGTTGTTTCAGCGTAAGCCTTTACAATTTGCCAACCTATATATTGTCCTAAACGTCCTGGAGACTCATTATCCAATTCTAAATAAAACTTAGAAAAAGGAGCATCTGCAATAAATCGGTTCGGTAATTTAGGATCTGTATCGTACAGCAATTCCTTTTCAATAAAATAGCTCCATATTTGACTTTCATTGGCTTCCGCCCATTTGATCTGAGCTTCGGAATAGCCTATTTTTTCAGCATCTGTTTTAAACGGAATCATTACATCTTTAAAGTAGAGTAACTTCCCGAAGTAGATCATTTCATCCAATAATGTTTTTCTATCGGTCTGAAAGACATATTTTTTGGCATAATTATCAGTCACATCAGATACAATTTGACTTTTACGCATATTTGCGGCGATAAACATGGGTATGTTCTGATAAAATTGGTGATCAGCTCCTAAATAATTATCTAAAGCAATGAGCACTAAAGAATCATTGACTATGGTTTTGTCTCTGTAAGCGACATCATTTGTCAATGTAATTACTCTTGGGGCAGTAAATGTTTTATCGTAATATTTTAAATGTTGGAATAAACCTTCCAATTCTTGTTTTGAAGTTTTAAAATCTGGAAACGTATTTTGGACTTCTGTTAATAATTCATGTTGTAAAGTGTCCTTCATTCTATGAATCACAATTGAATCTGGTATATGTTTGGAAAAAAAGAAGGGATATGCTTCTTTTAATTTCGGTAAATTTTCAGGTTTTGCTTCAAAAAAAGCCTTGTCAAAACGTTCAACAGTGAAATCGGTTTCAATATTTGCAATTTCTTTTGCAACTTTAGACTCTTCACTACAGGACAGAAACAGCAATCCGACAACTAATAAAACATAAAATTTAATTTGCATTTGGTAAAACATTTTTAATCCTAACACTATTGCGTTATTTTTGTTGTGCAAAGGTACACTTCTTTATAAATGAGTTCTAAAATAAAAAATTAAAAATTATGCAAACGGAAAAGGTAATAAATCATATTGTAGATTGGTTAAAAGATTATGCCACAAAAGCTGGGGTCAATGGTTTTGTTATTGGTATTTCAGGCGGAATTGATTCTGCTGTAACGTCCACACTCTGTGCGAAAACAGGCTTAGATCTTTTGTGTATTGAAATGCCCATCCATCAGGCCCCAAGTCATGTCACTAGAGCCCAAGAACACATTGCACAATTAAAAGAGCGTTTTCCTAATGTAAAAGACACGGTTGTTGATTTGACACCTGTGTTTGAAGAATTTAAAACCGAAGTTAGTTTAGAAGGTAAACAAACTACGGTTGATATGGCTTTGGCAAATACTAGAGCCCGTTTGCGAATGACTACCTTGTATTATCACGCTGGTCTGTTAGGCTTGTTAGTCGCTGGAACTGGCAACAAAGTTGAAGACTTTGGTGTTGGATTTTATACGAAATATGGAGATGGAGGAGTCGATTTGAGTCCGATTGCAGATTTATTAAAGTCTGAAGTTTACCAAATTGGAGCCTATTTAAAAGTGCCAGAATCTATTATGAAAGCGGCTCCTAGTGATGGTTTATTTGGAGATGCACGAAGTGACGAGGATCAAATTGGCGCATCTTATCCAGAATTGGAATGGGCTATGCAAATGAAAGATGAAGGTAAAACAGTTGAAGATTTTGAAGGAAGACAACGTAAAGCCTTTGAAATTTTTATGCGTTACAATACCTCAAACAAACACAAAATGACTCCAATACCGATTTGCGAAATTCCCAACAAATTAAAATAATATTTGCATTTTAGCAAATAATGTTACTAATTTATTTAATTTTTGATTATTTTTGTTTAACAAATCTCCACTGTTGTATTCAATTGCGCCTTTAATTATACATAACCCTAACCAAAAACCAAAATACAATTGTCATGATAAACATTTTGATTGTTGACAGTCATCCAATCGTTAGAACTGGATTAGAATTATTTTTAAATAGTAAACCAGATTTTAAAGTTATAGGCAGTTTAGGCAGTGGAATTGAGATATTTGAATTCGTGAGACGTCATAAAGTTGATGTTATTATATCTGAAATCGATTTACCAGAGCTTAATGGTATTACTGCGCTAAGAGCTATTAAAAAAGAAAATAAATCTGTAAATGTGTTGATGTTTAGCCATCAGCCAGAAGAAATTTATGCCATTAGTACGCTTAAAGCCGGAGCGTCGGGTTATTTGAATAAATCAGCTAGTGTTGAAGAACTAGAAGCTGCTGTGCGTAAAATCAGTACTGGAGAAACGTCACTAAGTGAAAAAATGGACAAACATTTTCGCTATGAAGATACACGCAAGAGTAGGAGCAGAATGTTCAAAAAGCTTTCAACTAGAGAAGTTGAAGTTTTAAAATTACTTTCCATTGGCCGTAAGAACAAAGAAATAGCTCAAGAGTTAGACATTAATGAAAAAACTGTGAGCACGTATAAAGCGCGTTTGTTTAAGAAACTTAATGTGACTAACATTGTAGATTTAATTCATCAGGCTAAGCATCATAACTTGGCATAAGCATTTAGCCAACAACTTTACCTAATTTACGGGACAATAACATTTTAAGACCCACATAGTCTTTCACATCTTCTATGATGGAACGTGTGTCGGCATTTTCGTTTAATGTTTCGTTTTTATATTCCGCTACTTTTTTATCGATAAGATGACAACGCAAACTCAATATGGTTTGACTTACCAATTGTGAAATAGAATCTTTTTTTTCTTTTGGGATAATCTGGTTACGTTGCCAATCATGTAAGTTATAGCGTTCATCCTCCATTAAAATACTGGTTACTGTACTTGCGGCATCTTGATCGAGTTGATTGACGAAGTTTTTAGTCGAAAAATTTTCATCTTGATTCAATTTATCAATAATGGAGTAGTAGAGGACCTTGAATTGTGGGTTAGAAAACTGCATTTCATCTTCCTGAAGGTCTAAGTATATTTTTTCGAAGACGCGTGTTTCGTGTTTTGTGGGTTCTAAAACCAGTTCGCCGGTGGACTCTTCTTCTGTTAGTATTAAATCCTCGAACTGTTCCGTTCTGTCACCATACAACATTAAAATTTCTATGATTTTGCGTTCCAATTCAAATTGAACATCAACTTTTTGCTTCGTTTGAGGTTCATTTTTTACAACTTGAAACGCTTTTTGATCCTGTTTAAAGGTTTTATTGGCATCTTGAGATTCTTTCTTATTGATCTGTGCTAAAGTGCTGAACAATACGTTTTCACTAATATCCATGATTCGTGCACACTCTTGGATATAAATTTCGCGTTTTATCTGGTCAGGGATTTTGGCAATACTATTGACGATTTCGCGAATAGTCTCGGCTTTTTTTATAGGATCATTATCCGCTTCTTTAACTAATAAAGATGCTTTAAACTGAATAAAATCCTTAGCATTATCATTGAGATATGCAGTTAGTTCTTCTAAAGTATTCGATTTTGAAAAACTATCGGGATCTTCGCCATCAGGAAACGTGCAAATCTTCACGTTTACGCCTTGTTCCAAAATTAAATCAATACCTCTAATAGATGCTCTTATTCCTGCAGCATCGCCATCAAAGAGAACGGTGATATTATTGGTGAGCCTGTTGATTAATCGGATTTGATCTGCAGATAAAGCAGTTCCTGAAGAGGACACCACATTTTTTATTCCAGTTTGATGAAACTGAATGACATCAGTATAGCCTTCTACCAAATAACAATTGTCTTCTTTAGCAATGCTTTGCTTGGCATGAAACAAGCCATAAAGCACTTTACTTTTATGGTAGATTTCGCTTTCGGGTGAGTTGAGGTATTTAGCCGCTTTTTTATCGTTGACCAAAATACGACCACCAAAACCGAGTATACGCCCACTCATACTGTGAATAGGAAACATCACTCTGCCTTTAAATCTATCGAATCGTTTGTCGCCTTTAACAATAGTTAAACCGGTCTGTTCCAGAAATTCCAGTTTATAGCCTTTGCCTAAGGCATCATCTGTAAAGGCTTGCCACTCGTCTAACGAATAGCCTAACTGAAACTTTTTAATGGTTTCTTCAGAGAACCCTCGTTCCTTAAAATAACTTAGTCCTATGGCTTTACCTTGATTGGTATGATGTAATACTTTCTGAAAATAGGTATTTGCATATTCGCTAACCAAATACAAACTTTCCCTGGTATCCGCTTGTGCCTTTTCCTCGTCGGTTCGTTCGGTTTCTTCAATCTCAATATTATATTTTTTGGCAAGGTATTTTATGGCTTCAGGATAGGTAAAATGCTCGTGTTCCATCAAGAAGGTGACTGCATTTCCACCTTTGCCACTTGAGAAATCCTTCCATATTTGTTTTACGGGAGAGACCATAAAACTCGGGGAACGCTCTTCGCTAAAAGGACTTAAGCCTTTAAAGTTACTTCCTGATTTTTTAAGTTGAACAAAATCGCCAATAACCTCTTCGACGCGAGCGGTTTCAAAAACTTGTGCTATGGAATTTTGTGAGATCATAACATTCCCCATAAAAATGGGGATCTTTTATATTAAGATATTTGTGATTTAGAAGTTTCCCACTTAACTGAAACAAGTTCAGCATACAATCGTAAAAACTAACGGTAAATTTAAGATAAAGAAATTGTTTTAAAAATTAAACGTTGAAAGTAATTTGATAATCTCCTTAAAAACGGCGAACTTCGTTATTAGAACATTGAATAAATTTCAAAAATATGAACTGGATATTACTGATCATTGCAGGTTTATTCGAAATCGCTTTTGCAGCCTGTCTCGGAAAAGCAAAAGAATCAACAGGTCCTGAAACCACCTATTGGTACATTGGTTTTTTGTTGTGTTTGGCAATAAGCATGTATCTACTTGTCAAAGTAACGCAAGAATTACCTATTGGGACGGCTTATGCAGTTTGGACAGGAATTGGAGCTGTAGGTACTGTTCTCGTAGGAATATTTGTATTTAAGGAACCCGCTACGTTTTGGCGTTTATTTTTTATATCTACTTTAATTATGTCAATTGTGGGACTTAAATTCGTAGCAAATTGAACAAAAAAAACCTATCTAAAAAGATAGGTTTTATACTTAAAAAGATTGTAAGATATATAATTATATAACCTTTACATTTACTGCATTTAACCCTTTTTTTCCTTCTGCTAAATCGAATTCTACATTATCACCTTCTCTAATCTCATCGACTAAACCAGAAATATGTACAAAATGCTCTTTGTTGTTTCCTTCTTCTGTTATGAATCCAAAACCTTTAGAGTCATTAAAAAATTTTACTGTACCAGTACTCATATTAAAATATATTAAATTAAGTGGCAAAGATAGTTTAAATAGTTGAATGTCAATTATTTTAAGGCGCTTATTTTAAAAATCAATTAATAGTTGTTAACTATCTAAGGCTTAGTTTATAATTTAGCTTAAAATGACGATTAAACATCGTACTCAGATAATGGCTTCGTAAATTTTTCAGGATCAGCCGCTAAATGGTAACGAGGATCGTCAATGGCATCAATAATGACCTCCTTAAATTTTGGACTGGCTTTGTACATTAAAGCCTTGCAATCTTCACTTAAATGCTTCAGCTTAATCGATTTTCCTTCAGCTTCATATTTATTGACCAGATTAAAGATAGCTTCCATTGCAGAATGATCACTCACACGAGACTCAACAAAGTCAATTTCAACTTTGTCAGGATCGTTTTTAGCATCGAATTTTGAATTGAAATTCTGAATGGATCCAAAAAATAATGGGCCCCAAATTTCGTAGGTTTTTGTGCCATCTGGCTGCATACGTTTTCGAGCTCTAATCATAGTCGCATTTTTCCACGCAAAAACTAATGCCGAAATGATAACGCCAGCAATAACGGCAATGGCTAAATCTTGCCATACCGTAATTGCCGAAACGGCTATTAATACAATAGCATCTGATAATGGTATTTTTCTTATGACTCTAAAACTACTCCAAGCAAATGTACCAATAACCACCATAAACATAACACCTACCAATGCTGCAATTGGAATTTGCTCAATTAAAGGCGCACCAAATAAAACAAAGCAGAGTAGGGCAATTGCTGCCACAGCGCCAGACAGTCTACCGCGACCACCGGAATCTACGTTGATAATGGATTGCCCAATCATGGCACAGCCTCCCATACCACCAAAAAGGCCGTTCAACATGTTAGCGCCACCTTGGGCTATACATTCCCTGTTGCCGTTTCCTCGTGTTTCGGTCATTTCATCTATGAGGTTCAAGGTCATTAGTGATTCAATTAAACCAACGGCTGCTAAAATAAAAGCGGTAGAGAGGATTAAGCTCCAATGTCCAGAAAGTGTGTTGAATAAGCCAAATATTTGATCTTGAAAAGTAGGAAGTCCGCCTTCTAATCCTTCGCCACCACCTTCAGCTATAAAAGAACCCACTGTACTTACTTCAATATGTCCAAAAATAGTAATACATGCTACTACAATGATGGCGATTAAAGCAGCTGGAATTTTCTTAGTCAATTTAGGCAAACCATACATGATTCCCATGGTCAACCCAATAAATCCCATCATTTTCCAGAATATTGCATTAGAAAAAAGAGCAGAAAACCATGCTGATGTGTTATCTAAAAAGGAAATATCTTTTGGAACCGCATTAGGAAACAAGCCTAATTGCGATAGGAAAATAACAATGGCCAATCCAT
This sequence comes from Winogradskyella schleiferi, assembly GCF_013394655.1. Lineage (NCBI taxonomy): Bacteria > Pseudomonadati > Bacteroidota > Flavobacteriia > Flavobacteriales > Flavobacteriaceae > Winogradskyella > Winogradskyella schleiferi. The sequence goes on along the minus strand of NZ_CP053351.1, from coordinate 3,498,639 downwards.
TAACAAAACCCATCATCACAGGATGAGGTATTAGGCGCACAAATTTTCCAAGTTTAAAAACTCCTGCGAGAATTTGAATGCCACCTACAAATAGTAAGGTGATAAAAAGCCATTGCAAACCAAGGTTTTCAATAGGATTTTCAAGATTTAAGCCAACTTCATTTCCTTTTTGGATAAGATGCACCATAACAACTGCCATCGCTCCCGTAGCCCCAGAGATCATTCCTGGTCGTCCTCCGAAAAGGGCCGTTACAATACCCATCATAAATGCACCGTATAGTCCAACTAATGGATCTACGCCAGCTACAAATGCAAAAGCTACGGCCTCTGGTACTAACGCTAAAGCCACAGTTAATCCTGAAAGAATATCATTCTTTGGGTTTTGTGTAAAGTTTTTTCGGGTTTGTTGACCTAGTATCATAATATATGCTCTTAAAAGTCGGCAAAGATATAGTATTTAGATTTAAACACTATGCGAATGATAGAAACAAAAAGAGCATCGATTAATCGATGCTCTTTTTGTTGTAATTCAATTGTATATTATTGTGCTGGTGGAAATTGCTCCATTGTTTTAGATACAAATTCTTTGATTCTCGCTTCTTTCTTGTCAACATTTCTAGTTACCAAATAACCAGTACCAGAACCTTGCCAGACTAATTCTTTTTTATTGGCGTCTATAAAATCAATAAATAGCATTCCTTCAGTTGTAGTGGAAACATTGTTTCCTCCCCAACCCATACCAGGACCCCAGCCCCAACCCCATCGGTTGAAACCTCCCCAGCCCCAAGCACCAGCGCCCCAAGAATTGTTGTAGATATCAACACGTTGGTTCGATTTTGTAAAAATGCTCACTAGCATATCAGGATTTTCAGATTTTGTCATACCCTTTGCCATGAGCTCTGCTTCAATTGCTCTAAGGATTCTGCGCTTATCTATGTCATTAATTTCTGCTTTATCAATTCCTGGCTTAAAAAACGCAAAAGTTTTATAAGTATCAAAATTGGCTTCTCTATCATAATCCGCTGCAACTTTAACTGAGCTACATGATGAGAGCACCACCAATAAAAGTAGTGCAGGTAAAATTTTAAGTGGTTTCATTAATTGTTTCATATCGCTTTTTTTTTAATTATAAATATTCTAATAAATCATCATCCACATAATTTGGCAAGGTTACTTTTAAGTTAGGTTCTGATGCCATAGCACGTTTTATCGCAAATATGGCTCCTTCATTTCTCGCCCAACTGCGTCTTGAAATTCCGTTGTTAACGTCCCAAAACAGCATTTGTTTTAACCGGTTTGATGCCTCTTTAGTACCATCAAGAACCATACCAAAACCACCATTAATTACTTCTCCCCAACCAACACCTCCGCCGTTATGAATACTGACCCAAGTTGCGCCTCTAAAACTATCTCCAATAACATTGTGGATCGCCATATCTGCCGTAAAACGTGAGCCATCATAAATATTACTCGTTTCTCGGTATGGCGAATCGGTACCTGAAACATCGTGATGATCTCTACCTAAAATTACCGTTCCAATTTCATTATCTGCAATGGCTTGGTTAAAGGCTTCTGCTATTTTCATTCGGCCTTCGGCATCTGCATAAAGGATTCTGGCTTGTGAACCTACGACGAGTTTGTTTTCTTGTGCGCCTTTAATCCATTGAATATTGTCTGCCATTTGCTGCTGAATTTCTTCAGGCGAATTCTTTTTGATATCCTCTAAAACTTGGCAAGCAATCTCATCAGTTTTTGTTAAATCTTCTGGTTTTCCCGAAGCGCAAACCCAACGGAATGGCCCAAAACCATAATCAAAACACATAGGTCCCATAATATCCTGGACATAACTAGGATATGCCCATCTCTCGGTCTCTTCCCCAAGGGAAGAGAGGGTAGATTTGCTAACAAAATTTCCTGTTGAATCTTTGTAAATGGCAGCTCCTGCACGTGATGCTTCGAGTAGAAAGGCATTTCCATAATCAAAGAAATAAGTACCTTTTGCGGTGTGTTTATTAATCGCATCCGCATGACGACGTAAAGTTTCTTGAACTTTTTCTTTAAATAATTCGGGTTGACTTGCCATCATTTCATTAGCCTCTTCAAAAGACATGTCAACTGGATAGTAACCTCCTGCCCATGGATTATGAAGCGATGTTTGATCGCTTCCTAAGTCGATATGGATATTAGCTTCATCAAATTTTTCCCATACATCCACTATGTTTCCTAAGTAAGCAATGGAAATGGTTTCTTTTTCAGCTTTAGCTTTATTTACTCTTACAACAAGATGATCTAAATCGGTAATTTTTTCGTCAATCCAACCTTGATCTATTCGAACTTGTGTGATTTTAGGATTGACTTCTGCACAAACTGTGATACAACCCGCAATATTTCCAGCTTTAGGTTGGGCACCAGACATGCCTCCTAATCCTGAAGTTACAAATAAATTCCCTTTGGGCTCTTTGTTAATTTTCCTGAAACCATTTAGAACCGTTATTGTTGTACCATGTACAATGCCTTGTGGCCCAATATACATATAGCTTCCAGCTGTCATTTGACCATATTGCGTCACACCAAGAGCGTTGAATTTTTCCCAATCATCTGGTTTGGAATAGTTAGGAATCATCATGCCATTTGTGACGACAACCCTTGGTGCTTGTTTGTGAGAAGGAAACAATCCCATAGGATGACCAGAATACATCACTAAGGTTTGCTGGTCATTCATTTCCGCCAGATATTTCATGGTTAAGCGGTATTGTGCCCAATTTGAAAACACAGCACCATTCCCACCATAAGTAATCAATTCGTGCGGATGTTGTGCTACGGCATGATCCAAATTATTCTGAATCATCAGCATAATGGCTGCGGCTTGTTTAGATTTTGCAGGATATGCTGAAATTGGACGTGCATACATTTTATAATCGGGTCTTAAGCGATACATGTAAATACGACCATAAGTATCCAATTCATTCTTAAATTCTGGCAATAAGGTTTTGTGATGTTTTTTGTCAAAATAACGTAAGGCATTTTTTAAGGCTAATTTTTCTTCCTCTTCAGATAGAATAGCTTTACGTTTAGGAGCGTGATTTATTGAAACATCAAAAGGTTTAGGCTCTGGTAAACTATTAGGAATACCAGCTAGTATTTGATCTTTGAATGATAACGTTGTAGTCTGCATTACTTTTTTTTAAAATTATTGTTGCCTGTACTCAGCGAACCCGAAGGATTGAAATCATATGGACAATGTCTGCAACCGCTTTCGCAACAATACCCTCGTTTTAAATGGTATTGTTCCGTAAAGCAACGGTAACCTTCTGGTGTTAGATAGAAGTCTCCGTCTTCAATTGGGACGTATTTTTTCATATATAACAAAGATAATGTAAATTCGAGAAAGAATTCCTTGCCATTGTCAAGGTTTCCATTCTGCAGTCATTCTCATGAAAATGAGAATGGTTTGATTTTTGAAACGAACAGGTTATGATCTTAATTTCTAAATATATGGTGCCGAAAGGGTATTTGGGTTTAACAATTTTTCCTTTTATGTTTTTAAAGTTTCAGGGGTTGAAGGAAAACAAGGTATTGATAAATCATGAAAAAATCCATTTAAGACAGCAACTTGAATTACTCATAGTGCCGTTCTTTATCCTTTATATAGTTGAATTTTCGATTCGATTGATTAAGTATAAAAATTGGCAATTGGCCTACAGAAATATTTCCTTTGAACGGGAAGCTTATAAAAACGAAAAAAACCTTGACTATTTAAATTCAAGGCCTTTGTTTGCGTTTGTAAATTATTTTAGAAAATTAGCTTAGCTATTTTTTGTTGGCCATCGACTAATTTTATTTTTAAGAATAAGGTTGCTGTTTTTGGGCTGATACCTTCAATTGAATAATGACTATGGTTGATTGAGGTATTGGTAAAAAGATCTCTGCCTAATAGATCGTAAACCTGAATGGACTTAATAGTTTCAAAATCAGATTTAACTACAATTTGATCCTCTTTCTTAAATACTTTGATGCCGTTTAAAGTATCTATATCTTTTACACCAAGTGTATTTGTTGTATATCTTAGGATAAATCGATCTTCTATTTCGCCGATTTCACTTGTAAATATGTAGGGAGCGTTATTAAGATTATGTATCATTCCTGTGACGAGATCTTCAATATAAATTTGTTGGTCTGTTTCATGGAATAATCCGTCTAATGTATTAATGGCTATGGTCTGTATGCCGGCTTGGGTAATATTAATGCCTAGTGGAACCGTATCTGAATCTACAAATGGTGTTTGTCTGCCTTGAATAATATAGGCATCATCATTTATTATGGAATAAAGGTTCAAACCATCGCCTCTAGTGATTTTGGCATCAAACATTCTATCTTTCAGATTTGTTGCACCATCAATATATCCGACCAGTGCGGTGTTGGTACCTCCAGAAGGATTAATGTAGTCTAACCAAATTCTATGTTTGGTATCTGAGTCTTCATCAGATGTGGTTGTGTTTCTAAAGAATTGATCATTTCTATAATCGAAATTCCGCATGCTGTTTTCAAAAGTTACCACTTGACTAGGTAATCCTGTATCTAACATTAATACAAAAAAGCCTTGTCCTGCACCAATAAAACCTTTATAAGTTTCTGGAATTGAATTTCCCGTGGCATTAACGGCCAGGTAATCCGCTCCGCTGTAAGAATAAGCAAATTCATCATAAAAAGATTGCCCGTTTCCAGTACCAATATCCGTACCATGGGTCCATATATAAGCGGTACCATCTACATTGGTATTGGCTGTTAAAAAGTCTATGCAATGTAAGGCGGAAGGGTATGGATTTCCTATTAAATTCCAGTTGTCATCGTCACTAGTTACGGTAAGTGTTGCAGACCCATTTGGAATATACGTATAGGGAGTACCAGTATACGTTCCTCTTTCAATAGATTGAGTGATGAAGCCGTTGTTTGGTGTTCCTGAAAAGGTTGCTGTGTAAGGAGCAGGTGTGCCACCATGTCCAGTAGGCCCTTTTACAATATAGCCTTTACCTATAGCCATGATTCCTGTGTTGGTACTTTGCCAATCTCCATAATCGTTAGGGACAAAATCTGGTGCAGGTCCAGGAAAACGAGTACCTACTGTTGGTAGCCATCTATATTTATATCCATTGGGAGTTCCTGGTGAAATAGCTTCAATATTAAAAGCCGTTACAGGTGACGACCAGTACACGTAATCGTTTTCTATGATGTTGGCTGTTCTTTGCATCGTAAATGCACCATCAACTGTGTTAGCCACATTGTCTATTTGTATTAAACTCGCACTATCTTCCATCTCATAGGTGCCACCAGTACTAACTAAAATGTTGTTCACTACAGTAAGCGTGGAATTCGATTCTTGATTTAGAATGCCGCCAGCATTAATAGTTAAATTTAGACTGGTTCCATTATCACCTGAGTAAAGTATTGGGTTATTCAAAGTATTAGGTATAAGCACACAATCTGTAGCAGAGGGTATAGTACCACCGGACCAATTGCCAGCATTCATCCAATCAACAGGGTCAGTATTAGGAGCTGTTGTATCTCCACCAATCCAAGTTTTAAGGTCTATAATGACATCTACGGTATCCGTACAGCTATTCGAAGTGTCAGTAGCCGTATAAGTTGTGGTGCTATTAGGGGTTGCAAATACAGTTTCGGCAAATCCACCTGAATATACTGTTGTCAATGATGCATCGGTAAATAAATCTGTAAGTGGAGACCAAGTAATTTGTCCGCCAGATGGAGGTCCATCTCCAGTAACCAATACATTGTCTATTGCCCAATTAAAAAAGCCATATGGCATTCCGGTCATTCGAAATCGAATTTGTAATGTTGTCCCGGATAAAGTGGATAAATCAATGTTTGGGATGTTTGGACCTACATCTCCAGTTGGTGTCATTGAACTTTGTCCAATCCATGGGCCACTATCTAAAGATGTTTCAATAAAAATTGAATAAGGATAATTCGTAAAATCAAAATCTTCTAAAAATTGATAATAACTTAATTCCAAGTTTGTAATTCCATTTATGGTTATTACTGGGCTTGTTAAACTCCATGTTCCGTTACTATTTCGATTTCCTCTTAACCAAGCCAAAATAAATTCATTAGCATCACCACCAGCATTTGATGAATTGCTAACATACCATTCTGTATTATTAGGACCATTGTCGATAGTCCAACCCGAAGGCGTACCAAAAGCCTCAAAATTCTCAGAAAAAACAACGTTGTCACTCACAGAAAGTTCTGTGTATATAGGGTTACATGAAGCTCCATTTGGAATGTCCCTAATGGATAGATTACATGGCGACGTGCTGCATGTAATGTCTGCTGCCCAACCGGCTCGATTTTGACTATTATTACTATTAAACACAAAAGTTAATGCACCAGACGCATCTGATGAAGTAAAAGGCCCAAGGGTTATATTTCCAAAATAGACACCTAAAGAAGGATATGTAGCATCTGGACCATCAAAAACCTCAAGATTATCTGGAGATAATCTAGTATTAAACGATGTAAATGTAGCTGTAACAACATCACCAGGATTATCTGGAAAAAAGGTTGTAGTTACATCATTTTGATTATTAGAATAATTTCCACCCTGTCCACCATCATCATAAAAAGTTGTGCCGCATGAACTCAGCGGATCAACACAAGTTATTTCAATATCCCAACCTGAAGACACATTGCTGACATCACTGGAAAAAACAAATGTTAAAGCACCTGAGGCATGTGTAGATGTAAACGAGGTTGGAATAGTGGTGCCAGTATATGAACCAATTAAAGTACCATACTGATTTGGACCATCAACTACGTACAATATGTCGAAACCATTTTCTACGTTAAAAGTATTAACCGTTGCAGTAACCAAGTCACCTGGAGTATCTGGGTAAAATGTATTAATATTATATTGATTGTTAGCGTAATTTCCAGAGCTACCTCCTGTATCATAAAAGGTTATTCCGCAATCGGAAGTTGGGATGGCACAAGTAACGTCTGCGGACCAACCAGGATAATTGCCAATATTATCACTAGAGAAAAGAAATGTTAATGCACCTGTTGGATGCGTTGATGTAATTGAGCTTAAAGCCAATTCATTGCCCCAGAATGTTCCAATTAAAGAACTTGCTAATGTATTTGGGCCATCATAAACATTCATATAATCAAAAATAAATTCAATATCAAATGAATTAAAGGTAACAGTAATCACTTCGCCAGCCGAATCAGGGTAAAACGTTGTGATATTATATTCATCATATGAGTAGTTGCTTCCAATGCCTCCACTATCTGTAAATGTAGTTCCACAAACTGGAATCGGTGGAGGTTCCGTACAGGTGACGTCGGCATCCCATCCTGAAGCAACACCAGAGGCGTTGCTATTAAAAACAAAGGTTAATGCGCCAGAGGGATCTGTCGACGTGAATGGGCCAGGGATTGAGGTACCTGAATATGTTCCTACTAAAGTCGTTGCGGTATCTCCATCATAGACGGCAAGTGTGTCACCTGCGTCTGCTAAATCAAAAGAATTAAAAGTCACGGTTACTATACCTCCAGCAACATCAGGGAAAATCGTAGTGGTGTCGTTTACTTCATTATTAGCGTAATCAGAAGTTTGTCCTGCGTTGTCATAAAAGCCCGATCCGCAAATAGGAATACCGCTACAACTTGTAGAACCTGTTCCAAACGTTTGTTGAATAGAAATATTCCCTGGAATATCATCATAATTAGTAATTAGAACGATATAGATTTCTCCAGCCATGGCATTAGTGATACTCAAATTTTCTATTGGAGCGGGATCATAACTACAATCTACTATATTGTCACTTGCGTAAGGATAGAAAGTTGGATCAATAGTATTGTCTGGACATGCTGTTGGAGTACATGGTACTAAATTAATAGCTGCGTCAGCTGCAGCAATAGACGCGAAAGGTCCCCAAGCAATGAAATCTACATCTATTGGTGTACCACCTAGATCCGTTTGTGATATAGTAAAAACCAAATCACCTGGACGATCTGTTTCCAAAAAATAATAGGCGGCATTTGGTATACTGCCTAAGCAACCAACTGTAGTTAGATTAGGTGACCCAGTTATATTGTTAAATACCAATTCTCCACCACCCGAACAAAAGGCTTCTGCATTAGCGACAGAATCTCCTTGTGCGTTTAACTTGGCTACTATTAAAACTGTAAATAGGACTAACGAAAGTAATTTTTTCATCATACTTATATAATAAGGGAATAAATATGAATATAATTTACAATATATCAATTAGTTAGAATGATATGATTGCCCGCTTTTCGACTAAGCACATAATTTGAACGCTAAAATCACTTTTTTACCTTTTGAAATGAGCTCATTCTTTTTAAAAATCAGTAAGTTAAGCGTAGTTATTGTGTTGGTTATTGATGAAAATCTAACTTTAATAATGGCGACTTGAAATTCACTTTTTTTCCTATTAATTAAGTCCAATCTAAACATAAGAATTTATATCCCTTGAATGGAGTACGTATGTTAGTAATTGGTCTATGGAAATATAACTATTGAAGGAGCAGTGTATAAAAAAAGAAAAAGACCTTGATTTCAAATAGTCAAGGTCTTTCTAATAAAATTAAATATATAACTTATAATCTAAATGATCAATTTTTTAGTTTTAGTAACGCCATTATCAAGGGTGACGGTAACCACATAAGTTCCACGACTAAGATTATGAGTTTCGTAGCTGTAATTTGCGCTCTCAACTTTTAGGTTTTTATGAATTACACGACCAGTGATATCAAACAATTCAAATGTTTTAATCGTCTCTCTTGTAGATGTGGCCTCAATGGTATTATTGTGGTTTCTAATCGTTAAATTCATTAATGCCTCCTGATCCTTAATGCTTAAGGTTTCGGAAGTAAACCTAAGTAGGAAACGATCGTCAAATGCGCCTTGATCTGATGTGAACACATAAGGGTTAGCTCTTAAATCGTGAATCAAATTCATCATTGTATCTTCTAAATAAATACCTTGATTTGTTAAGTCAAATACACCATCTAAATTATTGATTCCAATGGTTAATTGTCCTTGTGCAGGTGCTTTATAGCCAAGAGGAATCACATCCGTATCTTCAAAAGGTAAAGCACGTCCGTTAATAGCCAATTTATTGTCCTTGATAGGATCTTCTACAATTGAATAGAATTGATAGTTGGTATCGTTTAATAGATGACCATCATATAATCTGTCAATAGCGTCGGTTGCACCAGTGGCATAACCAATCAGCACCGATAATGCTGTATTGTTTTCATCTATTAAATCTAACCAGATTCTATGTTTTTCGTTGGCTTCAAATTCACCATTTGTAGCAGAGCTGGCCGATCTATAGAATCCACTGTTGTCATAAACGCCTCTCATGGAATTATTAAAGACAATTCCTGTGGATTGCGAAGCGGTGTGGAGTAACTGTACAAAAAAGCCTTGACCAGCAGCAATGTAATCACTAAAGCCAAAAGGTGTTGAGCCTAAACTATTGGCGCTTAAATAATCATTGGCCGTATAATTATATTGGTAACCTTCATAAAAAGGGTCTGTTGTTGAAGTGCTTGGAGCCGAGTTATGTCTCCAAAAATACAACGTACCATCAATGTCTGGATTTGCGGCCGTAAAATCTGCCAATGATATCGCTGAAGGATATGGGTTTCCTATTAAATTCCAATTATCATCTTCTGCGGTTGCTATATTTCCTATACCTGCATAATTAGCACCATTATAAGTCCCCCTTTTAATAACATGCGTTATCTGTCCATTGTTTAATTTACCTTCAAATTGTGCAATGTCAGGTATTAAAGTGCCTCCTAAATCTCTAATGGCATAACCTTGTCCAATGTTCATGTTACCAGATATTGTGGTCCATTCTCCGTGATTTCCAGCGGTACCGTTATTTACGGTTGGTATCCATTCGTATCTGCCACCAGTTGAGGTGCTTGGGGAAATATCGGACACGTCAAATATTTCAACAGGTGATGACCAATACACATAGTCATAAGTATTTAACCCTGTAACCTCTCTTTGGACTTTTGCAGTACCAGTATTTTCATTGGTGGCGACATCGAGAACCTGAATTAGATTTGCACTATCCCTAATTTCGAACTCACCGTTGTTGTTTATAGTAATTTTATCTTCAATGGTGAGCGATGAATTGGATTGTTGTGTTAAAGTGGCACCATCTGCAATCTCTAAATTATAGCCCTTACCTTTAATTACTCCGTTAATAATGGGGTTATTTAAAGTAGGAGGAATAAAAACACAGTTAGTACTAACAGGTACACCAGATGGTGTCCAATTATTTGCGGTATCCCAGTTAGAATTGATTGAACCATTCCATATTTTCCGACCAGAAATAGTAACTGTTGTAGCATCTGTTGTTACCAGTGTTGGGCCATCACAAACATCATAAGAGACTTCTGCAATATAAGTGGTAGTATCAGAAGGTGTTACAGTAATTTGCCCATCGTTATCTGTGTCAATAATTTCATTGGCAACTGAAATAGAATTTTCGTACCATTTTAAACTCGTTATCGACGGTCCAGATGGTACAAATCTCCAAGCTTCTTCACTTACTGTCCAATTGGCGTCTAATGCATTTCTGTTAGGGGCAACAACACCTTCTGTGCCATCTCTCTGAAGTCCAATAACTGCATTACCATCGTTCCAGGTGCCATCGATATTTTTCTCCTTTATGTAAACCTCTATAATATTGGTGGCTTCATAAAATACCATCATTCCTGTATATATTATAGAATTATTTGCATACATTGGTACCTGATACCACGAAGCTACGAGCGCTTGGCAACCAGAGTCTAAGGTAATTAATTGGTATCCGATTTCGCCACCAACACTAGGATCCACATCATGGTGAGCCCCATAAATAGATGGTCCGAAATATCCGGCATCACTATTTGTGAAACTAGGTAAGCCTGTGGTAATTTCCCAACCAGAATAGGAATCAGCCAAACTTGTATCAAAAGATATGACGCCATTTGAACCGATCACACAAGAATCGTATGTAGTGCCATAAAAGCAAAAATCAAAAGGTAAATCTATAACGTCGGACCACCTGTCATCTATATTAACACTTACAGGATTTTCAAGACATCCATATTGAAATGGCGGATTATAATCAATGGTTTCAACATCATAACTTGATGTATCTCCTAATTCTAGGAATTGTGCTTCTAATGTTGTTGTATATGAATCGAAACAATTTAAGTTTACATCCAATCCATTTAATCCTGCGCCGCCTGCATCTACGGATGGACACCCTAAATCTGATGTTCCTAAGGCGTTAGATGTAGTACAGAATTCGAAAGTGGCGTTGTTTCCTAGTAAAGGATTTGAAAATAAATAATCCGGTCCACCACTACAGTTGTCGTTAAAAGCGAATATAAAGAAATAATAGGTTGTGTTCGGAGAAAGGGAAGATAACTCAAATGTTGTGGTGTAATCATTACCGATAACTCTATTATCTTGATAAATAATTGCTCCGCCAACATAATATGGTTGTCCATCATTAATTGTAGGTATATTTCCACTTGTATTATAAACGACCAAAAAACCATCTGCAGTACTTGGTGCAGGTGTGAAATTCATAATCATAGAGGTTTCAGTCGTACTATTGAAGGTCATATTAGAAGGTGGGTCAATAGGTTCGGTACAAGGGGGGTTAGGAGCCACGTTTAAAATATAATCTTCTGCTTCCCCTCCAAAACCACTAATACTGCATGAGCTTGGCGTAGTGTCATTCCAATCTGCAACTATACGCAAACGGTAACTACCTAAAGCGGTTCCATTTGGGATTGTAAAGGTATCACTAATTGGGTCGCCGTAAAAGCCACTCAGGTAAACCTCTTCCCCTGTATCTGTAAAATCGCCATCGTCATTGAAATCTACCCAAATACCAAAGCCATGGGTGCCACCTTGAAAGTTTGCAGTAAAATCGATATCTAAACCAGCCTCTTGAGTCACAAAATTAGAAGTAAAATCACCATAACCATCAGTCGAAAAACCAGAATTGTTATTGGTAATATTAGCCGTGCCTCCTGTTGTAGAAAAATCATCAATATATCTACTGGTATTAGTACTGCTAGGCGTACAATAGAGTTCTGTTGTTTCATTGCCAATTAAAGGAGAGCTCGTTAGATAATCTGGTCCACCACTACAGTTGTCATTAAATGCGAATACAAAGAAATAATAGGTTGTGTTTGGAGAAAGGGAAGATAACTCAAATGTTGTGGTGTAATCATTACCGATAACTCTATTATCTTGATAAATAATTGCTCCGCCAACATAATATGGTTGTCCATCATTAATTGTAGGTGTATTTCCACTTGTATTATAAACTACCAAAAAATTATCTGCTGTACTAGGAGCAGGTGTGAAATTAACCGTCATTGAACTCTCAGTTGTATTACTAAAAATTAGATTAGAGGGTTGGCTGGTTGGTTCAATACAAGGGGTACTGCCACCAGTAATATTGATGTCGTCTATATATACATAATCTCCATTACCACTAGCATCACAACGAATCCTGAATCTTGAGTTTGTACTGAAGGTATATGCACCTGAAGTTAATGTTATCGACTCCGAATAAAGCGTATCATTATTAAAGTGAGTTCCTCTTATATAGTTCGCTATTGTTGAGTAACCACTCCCATCATTATACTCTACAAAGAAATTTTCTCCATTTTCCATACTTACTGGATAAAATAGAAAACTAAAAGTTACCGAAGAATAGGATGTTAAATCAATAGTATTGCTAAATGTGGATGAGTTGGTTCCACTGTCGTCTCTCAGTCTTACCGTATCATTACCATTGATATATCCATTATTGTCTAAGTTACAATCATTTCCTCCATCGTTCCAATTTCCCCAGCCAGATTCAAAATCATCAAATTGAGGTAGTTGCGCATGAACCAAGCTGCTCGTGAACAGCAAGGCTATAAATAATAATAAAACAAAAGGCTGTTTGTCGAATATTAAACAATTGTTAAATAGACGAAATAACGGAGAATGTAGTTTATTCTTCATAATAAGTAGGTTTTAGATGAGGGGAAATCTAAAAGGATATACGTAATTTGTTCTATATCGATTTTATTTAGGGCTCAAATATTCGTCAAGTGTAGTGAATAAAAACTAAAAATAATAATTTTTTATCGATAAAACGACTAAAAACATCGATAAATTACTTTAAATATGAATTTACTTACAAATATTGAGATCAATTAATTAAATTGAGTTGCCTATTTTTGCAAAAAAAAAAATTGCTCAATTTTCAAAATCTTAATCAAAACCTGTCAATTGAAAATTCTTCAGTAAATATTACCATTAAGCGAGAGGATTTAATTCATGCCTTCATTTCTGGAAATAAGTACCGAAAATTAAAATATAATATAGAGGAGGCCAAACGGCTTGAAGCAACATCATTATTAACGTTTGGTGGTGCATTTTCAAATCATATTGCCGCAGTTGCTTATGCAGGAAAAGCAAATGGATTCAAAACTATTGGTGTTATAAGAGGTAAGGAGCTGGGTGCAAAACAAGAATTAAACCCAACGTTACTATTTGCAAAGACTCGTGGCATGCATCTTGAGTTTATTTCTAGGGAATCGTACAGAAAGAAAACCAGTGACGATTTTATAGGAAAATTAAAAAAACGTTTTGACGATTTTTACTTACTTCCAGAAGGTGGAACTAATGATTTAGCCGTTAAAGGTTGCGAAGAGATTTTACAAACAGATGATTTTAATTTTGATTATATCTGTTGCGCCGTAGGAACTGGTGGTACAATTTCAGGAATAATCAATGCTGCGCAAAGCCATCAGAGCATATTGGGTTTTCCTGCTTTGAAAGGTGAATCTTTACAACAAGATATTCGTAAATTTGCAAACCAAGACCATTGGGATTTAATAACGGATTACCATTTTGGCGGTTATGGTAAAATAAAGCCTGAATTGATTGCGTTTATAAACAGATTTAAGAAAGATTATGGTATTCCATTAGATCCTATTTATACAGGCAAAATGGTATTTGGTGTATTTGATTTAATTGAAAAGGGATTTTTTCCAAAGGATTCAAAAATATTGGTCATACACACTGGAGGTCTGCAAGGTATCGCTGGAGTTAATGCCATGTTGAAACGTAAAAATCAACCTTTAATAGAAGTGTAAATAAAATGAAGTTTAGATATATAATCATATTAATAGTGTTGTCTGCACTTAGTTGTGGTCCCAAAAAGGGTATTGTAACTAAGAAGAAAAACGAAAGTAAAAATAAAACGGTCGTTGTGAAGGAGCGAGAAGAAAACACAGAAAAACCTGTTGAAAAGTCGAACGATCCACCGAGCACTGTAGATCTTTATATTGCGCTTTATGCAGATATAGCAAAAGACAAAATGCGAACGCATAAAATTCCGGCGAGTATTACACTGGCTCAAGGTGTTTTGGAATCTGGTGTTGGTCGAGGACGATTAGCGGTAAAGGCGAATAATCATTTTGGCATTAAATGTCATGGTTGGAAAGGCGCTAAAATTTATCACGATGATGATCGCTCCCAAGAATGTTTCAGAAAATACCCAAAAGCGGAGATGTCTTATGAGGATCATTCAGAATTCTTAACAGGACGTAGTCGTTATGCCAGTTTGTTCCAATTAAAACCAGATGATTATAAAGGCTGGGCCAAAGGCTTGAGGGCTGCAGGTTATGCTACCGATAGAAAATATCCTCAAAAATTGATTGGTTTAATAGAGCGTTATCAACTTTATAAATATGATTATGAGGTTCTTGAAGGAACAGCATCTAAAACCGCAAGAAAATCAACTACAATAATCGAAGGAAATAGAAAATCAGTCACAAAAAAACATACGGTTACAAAAGGTGATACTTTATATTCCCTTTCTAGATTATATAAAACTACCGTTGACGCCATTAAGGCGGAAAACAATTTAAAATCAAATAACCTAACTATAGGTCAACAACTTATTATTCCTAATTAATTTATGTTATATCAAAGAAGTAGTGCATTGTTTAAAGAAGCGCAAAAGGTTATTCCTGGAGGCGTAAATTCGCCCGTAAGGGCATTCAATGCCGTTGGAGGCACTCCAATTTTTGCAAAATCAGCCAAAGGTGCATATGTTTATGACGAAGATGGAAATCGTTTTATAGATTATATAAATTCTTGGGGACCAATGTTATTAGGTCATGCATTTCCTCCTGTTGTGGATGCCGTAATTGAAAAAACAAAACAAGGTACCTCGTTTGGAATGCCAACAGCCATTGAAACCGAAATTGCGGAATTGGCCGTTTCCATGGTGCCAAATATTGATAAAATTAGGTTTGTGAATTCTGGGACAGAAGCTTGTATGAGTGCCATTCGATTGGCAAGAGGATTTACAAAAAAAGACAAAATCATTAAATTCGCTGGCTGTTATCATGGTCATAGCGATTCGTTTCTAATCGCTGCAGGAAGTGGTGCCATTACTTTTGGGACACCAAATAGTCCTGGAGTAACCCAAGGAACGGCGAAGGATACCTTATTGGCGAGATATAATGATATCGATAATGTAAAGAAACTCGTTGCATCCAATAAAAACGAAATCGCCGCTATTATTATTGAGCCTGTTGCAGGAAACATGGGATGTATTCCGCCTGTCGATGGTTTTCTTGAAGGGTTGAGAACCTTATGCGATGACCATAATATCTTATTGATATTTGATGAGGTAATGACTGGTTTTAGACTGGCCAAAGGTGGCGTGCAAGAGCTAAAGAATGTCGATGCAGATATTGTTTGTTTTGGTAAGGTCGTTGGTGGAGGCTTGCCAGTAGGCGCCTTTGCTGCTCGAAATGAAATTATGGATTATTTAGCACCAATAGGGCCTGTTTATCAGGCTGGAACATTGAGCGGGAATCCTTTGGCGATGGCAGCAGGTTTGGCCATGCTTAAAACAATTAATTCAGATAAAGGATTGATGAATAGGCTAGAAGAGAAAACGAAATATCTTCACGACGGTATTTCGGATGCGTTGAATAAAAATAATATAGCACATACCATCAACAGAATTGGTTCTATGATATCTGTTCATTTTTCTGAAACAGCAGTAGTAGATTTTGATTCAGCTGCCAAAGGAAATAATGAAACCTTTAAGACATTCTTTCATGGTATGCTGAACGAAGGCATTTATATTGCGCCGAGTGCTTTTGAAACTTGGTTTATAACCGATGCGTTAACTTATGAGGATTTGAATACTACGATTTCGGCAGTAGAAACAATAGCCAAAACATTGTAATAAAAAAGCCTCGCAGTGCGAGGCTTTTTATTTTATCTTTTTAAATTATACGTCTTGAAAAGTTCGTATTGCTCTTTCGATAAAGCTTCTTTAATTGTTTCGTTATATACTTTTTCCAATTTTTCGATAGATTCATCATTCAATTTACCTTCGTAAAGTGCTTTTGAAGCGCTATAAATTTGATTACGTTGAGTTTTATTAGCTTTAACAAAATCGCAAACTGCCGACACGTGTTGGCGCATGTCTTGTTTTGAGCTGAAGGTTTTAGTTTTGATCTGTGTATTGTCTACCGTTTGTTGTGCCATTACTGAGTTCGACCCAACAAGAAGCGCAAAAACAAATAAACATAGCGTAAATACTTTTTTCATTTTGGATTGTTTAATTAAATTCAGGTACTAAAGTAATCATTTTATTCAACAAAATAAAAAAGTATCGGAGAACCGATACTTTTTATTGAATAAGAAGTTTGAACTAATCTTTTTTACTGCGCTTTCCTCTTTTTCCTTGTTTTTTAGGTTTCATTTTCTCAAACTTGGCATATTGATCTTCAGTTAAGATTTTTTTCATTTCTCGCTTCATTTCTATTTGCGCGTCCAATCTTTGATTATGCATCTTTAGCATTTCTTCCTTAGATGGTTTTTCTCTTTTTTCGCCATCTTCTATTTTAAGAGCAGCTCTTTTACTTTGTCTCGTTTCGGCCTGTTCTAAAATCAGTTTATGCACTTGCTTTTGTTGCGCATCCGTAAGATCTAATTCTAGGGTTAGGTGTTTTGATTTTAAATCTGCAATTTCAGAAGGAGTCATATCTTTTCTCAACTCGGTCCTATTTTCTCTGTCCATTTTTTTATTTTCCTTTCGTTGAGCGAAACCGTTCAGGCTCACAAGGGCTAGGGCAATAATTACTAATTTTTTCATCTTTTTATAATTTATGTTATACTGGTTTAGACAGATGACGATCTGAAACGTTTAATAAGTCATCTGTTTTTAACAATAAATTTAACATTACGGATTTAGTAGTTCTAACGTTGTTACAGATATCCTAATTTACGCTGGCTTTGGTCAACATATATGATATACAGCTACAAAAAAATTTCAGAACATATGATTTTCAATTTTCCTTAAGCTAATCTTACCACTGTGATTAATGTGTGGGATTTTTATATTGGCTTTATTCTATGGATATAAATTTAAAAGCAAAGAAAATATATGTGCATGGGTTTGTTCATAGATGGCTTGGCGCCTTAATTTATTATATGGTCGTTAATCAAGATCCTTTTGCTGATGTTTTTATGAAATATGTATAAGCATTAATTTTTGTTATCTTTAAAAAAGTATTCTGATATTGATATGACGTACTGGATTTCAATCATAATCTTAATCTTAGCCATTTATTTAGCGATTAGCATTGCGCTTTATTATCTGCAAGATTATATGCTTTTTAAGCCCGAAAAACTGACTAAGGATTTTCAATTCGATTATGAAAACCAAGATACCAAAGAGTATAATTTAGAAACAAGGGATGGCGCCATTATTAACGGTTTACGCTTTTTTCCTAATGGTGAAAGTAAAGGTGTGGTGTTGTATCTCAAAGGAAATTCAAAAAGCATCAAAGGTTGGGGAAAGTTTGCGGTCGATTTTACGAGACATGGTTATAATGTGTTGATGGTAGATTATCGTGGTTTCGGAAAAAGCACAGGGAAGCGTTCTCAAAAAGCCATAAAGCGCGATTTACAATTGGTTTATGATGAAATTAAAAAGCAAACCACTGAAGACCGAATTATCCTTTATGGTCGTTCTTTAGGTTCTGGTTTTGCGGCGAAGTTGGCATCCATGAATCATCCAAAACTATTAATTTTAGATGCGCCTTATTATAGTTTAACCAAAGTTACGGCACGCTACATGCCCTTTATGCCATTGTCCTTATTGATTAAATACCCGTTGCCAACTTACAAATGGCTAAAATATGTACAATGCCCAATTCATATTATTCATGGTACGCACGATAAGTTGATTCCCTATAAATCGAGTGTAAAATTAGCACAGATTAACCCAAAGCTTACAAAAATGCATACGGTTATTGAAGGTGGACATAAAAATTTGAATAATTTTGAATCTTATCACAATATGCTAGATGATATTTTGAATAGCGAACCCAAAACCATCGACTTAGAAACCACAAGTATCAATGTTATCCACAATTCGAAAACCACTAAAAAGAAGGCTTAAAAAGTTCATCATTGTACTTTTGGGTTTATATATTATGATAGCATCTGCACTTTATTTTTTTCAGGAAAAGTTATTGTTTTTGCCAACGACTTTAGAGCAAGATTACAACTATCAGTTCAATCATAATTTTGAAGAGTTATTTCTAAAAACTGATGAGAACACAACGATAAACGCCCTTCATTTTAAGCTGGAAAATCCAAAAGCCTGCCTGTCGGACAGGCAGGGCGTTATCCTTTATTTTCATGGAAACGCTGGCGATTTGAGTCGTTGGGGAACCATTGCCGAATATTTTGTGGACTTGAATTACGATGTGCTGATTATGGATTACAGAACTTACGGGAAAAGTACCGGAAAGTTAAGTGAAGCGGCACTTTACAGTGATGCCCAGTTTTGTTATGACTATTTGTTAAATCACTATGCTGAAAAACAAATCACACTTCACGGAAGATCTTTAGGAACAGGAATTGCATCATATTTAGCTTCAAAAAATAATCCAAAGCAGCTGATTTTAGAAACACCTTATTACAGTATTCTGGATGTGGCGAAAGATCGATTTCCTATACTTCCTGTAAAACAATTGCTGAAGTATCATTTTCCTACCCATCAATATTTACTCAAAACAAAATGTCCAATCACAATTATTCATGGCACTGATGATGGCGTCGTGCCTTACGCTTCTGGAAAGAAACTTTCAGAATTACATATTGAAAACTTAAATTTTATAACGGTTGAAGGTGCTGGTCATAATAACCTCATAGAGTTTGAAGATTATCATAAAACGATAAAAGCAGTTTTATTTTAAGGTTTTTAGTCTTTACCTATAGAAAAAATGGTATCACGCATCGAAAATTGCTAATCACTGATATAGTCTTCTTTATGCAGAACAATCATCATACTTTAATTATACTATTCCTTGTCTGAAATTTTTGTATTGGAAAAATCGGCATTTTATGGCGGTATTTCAAATTAGTAATTGAATTAAATTATTGAAAGCAGAAAAGGCTTCAAAATATTATCTTGAAGCCTTTTTTATGAATTATAATTTGGATTACTTAGGATCCAAAATAAGATTAATACGTTCAATAGCATCTGCAATATGAATTCTACTCATAGCATCGCCACCACGTGCATTTCTAAGTTGAGATCGTAGCGTTTTTAATTCAGCTCTAACAACCGCTCTGATATCGGATTGGCTAGTGTTAACAGCAGTCATTTTTACATAAGGACTTCTAGATCTTCCGCTTTGATCTTTTGCCGTCATCAAGTAGGCCATTCTATCGATATAAGCACGTTGCAAATTACGTCTGTACGTGTCAATTGATTTTCCAGAACGCAATTCGCTCCAAACGCCTTTACGTAAATCGCTCATCATATCTGTTAAAGAATAGCTCGCGCTATCGTAAGTATGCGCTTCTGTTAATCGCTGCATTTTACCTAAGCTCATGATATTATTAAGCGTTCTTGCTTGCAGTCCTCTAAGGCGCTCCACCGAACCTGAAAACTCTATACGATCAAAAATTTCTTTGTCAATTAACCATTCCGGCGTTTCAAATAAATTATCTTGAATGAATTTCATGGCTTCCTTTTGATGTGCTTTTGGGACCGCAGTATAAACCGCACCATCTTGATCTGCCGTTTTATAATATTCGTAAACACCACCAATATTATTGGAAACATGGCCCATATAACGGTTAAATTGGGATAATACATGACCGTACATTTCCTCTAAATCATCATAATCCTCACCAGCTTCTGTAGTCCACTCAATTAAGTTAGGCACAATTCGCTTTAAGTTTTTAATTCCATATGCACTGGCCAAAATAGCATTGTCCCCTAAATCTTCAGTTTGTGAACTAGGATCTACAACATCACCTGCTTGCTGATGTCCAAAGCGATACATTGGGTCTCCAGCATGTTTGGTAATCCATTCATTAAGAATTGGTTTTTCTTCTTCTGCCGTTTTATTTAAAATCGGTCTATAACCCCAAGCAATAGCATATTTATCGTAAGTGCCGATGTCTGGCATTAAAGCCACACCTTCGTCACCAGGTTGTGCCACATAATTAAAACGAGCATAATCCATTATGGATGGTGCAGTGCCGAATTTTTTAGTGAATTCTGCATCACGCAGTTTTTCAACAGGATAAGCCACACTGCTTCCCATGTTGTGCGGTAAGCCTAAAGTGTGACCTACTTCGTGAGCAGATACAAAACGAATTAAACGTCCCATAACTTCATCTTTAAACTGTGGACTCTGGGCATCAGGATTAATCGCTGCGGTTTGTACAAAAAACCAACCACGTAATAATGACATCACGTTATGATACCAATTAATATCACTTTCTAAAATCTCTCCCGTTCTTGGATCACTTACGTGAGGTCCATTGGCATTGGGAATCGGAGAGGCTAAATAACGAACCACTGAATAACGTGCATCTTCTGGGCTCCATTCAGGATCTTCCTCAACAGTTGGCGGATCCTTAGCGATAATAGCCTCTTTAAATCCTGCAGCTTCAAAAGCCACCTGCCAATCTTCAATGCCTTGCTTAATATACGTTCTCCATTTTTCTGGTGTTGCCCTATCGATGTAGTACACAATTTGTTTTTTTGGGACTACTAATTCGCCACGTTGAAACTTCTCGATGTCTTCATCTTTAACTTCTAATCGCCAACGGTCCAAGAATTGTAAAGATTTACTTTTTTGATCTTCCAAACCATAATCGGTTTGGCTACTTGTAAACCAGCCGACACGTTCATCAAAATAACGACGCTTCATTGGGTTGTCTGGCAATAGAACCATAGAATTATTAATTTCTACTGAAATTGTTCCAGTGCTGGTATTTGATGGTGGATTTCCGGCAGCATAGGTTTTTACGTGTCTTGCCTCAATATTTCTTGGGTAACTTTTAATGCTTTCAATAAATGATTTATCGCTTTCCAAACGTGAGACTTTATAGGGTGTTCTTGCTCGTTGCGACAATCCCAATGACTTTACATCTTTTTCAAATAGAGGAGTAGCATCAATTACGGTACTTGTAGAATCCTTACCGTATGCTGCAATAGGGAATGTGAATAAAACAGGCTCGAAATTAGAATTTAAAACTGCTTCGTTAACAGGAAGTGAATCAGCAGCTACGACATTGTAAGATACAACTCTAAGGACTACTTTTTTACCTTTCTTTTCCCATCGCAATACTTGCTCGTTCATTTTACCACCTCCAAAACCAAGTCCTGAAGCTGTTTTGGAAATACGCGTCACCATCAACATCTCCTTATTAAAAAGAGAATCTGGGATTTCATAAAAGAACTTATCATCTAAATTATGGACGGTAAATAAGCCTTTATCACTTTTAGCCTCTTTAGTAATGACTTTGTCAAAAGGTTTTGGGTCATTTTTTCCAGGTTTTTTTCCTGAAGGTTTTGCCATTGCTGTGGCATCATTTTTTGATTTACCAGCTTTTTTTGCAGTTGAGCATGAAAATGCAATTAAACCTAAAACTACAAAGAATAGTTTGATGGATACGTTTTTCAAAATCGTCGTTTTTATTAAATTTCGACGAAAATACAGTTCTGTTAAGAATCTGTCAATTTAAATAGCGATTTTAGTGTTTTTTTAACGTGATTCTTAAAAACATACTTCGACCTGAGACTTAAAGGGAATTCATATACTCTTGAATCATATCCAAGCCTTCGGCATGACGCATGGTAGTTCCAATAAATGGCATACTTACGCCTTCTGAAAAGAATGAAACTCTATAATCAATTGAGACACTTTGCTCTACAATGTTACTCTCTTCTAAAGGTGTTTCAAGTGCGAAATTTAAAGAAGATTGGTCTGCACAAGTGCCTCCCGGAATATGGCAATGCGCACAGTTAATGTCCATGTAAGCTCTTGCTCTGGTTTCCAAGGGAAGCGAGATGTCTTCCCAATTTGGAAGTACTCTAACTGAGGCGGTATTTTCTAACCCTGTTAAGTGTTGGTTACTTATAAATTGCTCCAATTGATTCACGCCATTGATATCAAAATTCATTGACCTTAATTTTGGACCTATAGGAAATATCTCCTCATTATTGGCATGGCATGTAAAACAATCTGTATTTGAAGGGATCTTATAGTTTGTTGAATTTGAATTCCCAGCGGCATCAATCCATGTGACAGGCAATGTGCTTCCTTCTAAATCCAATACGGCTTCAGTTTGTGCCTCGTTCCATTTATAATCTCCGGTTTCCCAAATACCATTTAACTTAATTAAAATCCGAGTTTCAATAATTTGTCGCCCTAGGCTAAGATCACGTTCATCTATATTGTAGTAGAATGTTTTTGCAATAACCGTATGGTCTGGAAAAATGGGTAAACCATCGCCATCAAATTCCATGCTTGTGCCTTCTGGTAAAGCAATTATACGTTGTTTGTGGGCATAATCTGTGAACAAGGCAGAATTCAAGTTATATTCAAATGCTTTTGGGCTGATATTGAGTGCATTCAAACTGCCAGTAAATAAATTCAGTTCAGAAAGATTGGTCTCAAAAGCTGCAACGACATTTGGAACTAAGGTTGTAAAACTATAAACATCTGAATATGCGCTAGTGTTACTTGCGCTACAAATCGTTTGAATATAAAAATCATATGGTGTGTTGGCTTGTAAACCTGTAAGTTCAATGGCTGTATCAGATTCAGAAACTGTTGTTCCGTTACCTAAGGCAAATCCGGAAATGCCATATTCTATTGCATAAGAAGCTGCGTTGTCTGAAGTATCCCAAGTAATTATTGCTGAGTTGTCGGTAACTGAATTTGACGATAAGTTGGTTACGGTGTTGCAGTCAGGTACTGGTATTAAGTCATCAGTATCATTACCACAGGAAACCGTTAAAACTATACCAGCCAATAGTATAAAAATCTTTTTCATAATAATGGAATGTTTCATTATTTATAGCAGATGTGAAAATACTAAAAATGTGGCAATTATTTTATGTTTCCTATTTTTTTGACCTTGTAATGATGTAAAACACGGTACGTTATAGGCATAGTAAATGCTTGTCTGATTAATAGAAACGCATGATCAAGATGACTAAATGTTTTAAGAAATTGGACTATAGCTTAAAACAATATCATTTTAGAACGAAGCTTTGGAAAATTAAAATGACCTCAACTATTAGATAATGAGGTCATTTTTGTTTTATTTCGATAACCTAAAACTCAATACATAATCTTTTGAATTTTCTGCCTACCATCATTTAATATGGCTTTAACAAATAGAACACCGTTAGTAGGACTTAAATCCCGAAGCGCATAGTGGAAACTATTAATTGTACCTGTTTCTATCAAGGTTTGTCCTAAAACATTATATACTTTCACAGACTTAATAGCTTGTGTTTCAGATTTTAGTTGAACCAATTCGTCTTCGATATAGATTGTTAAATTCGAAGTGTCTTCAAATGTATTAACACTCAAAGTCTCGTTAGTGTATCTTAATAAAAACCTGTCACTATAAGTGCCTTCTTCTATGTTAAAGGAATATGGGCTATTTCTTAAATCATGAATAATGCCAGTAGTCGTGTCTTCTAAATAAATGTCCTGACCATTTTCTCCTTCAAATAGACCGTCTAATGCAGCAATACCTATCATATAATCTCCACTTTCTGGAACATCTATCCCTAAAGGCACTTGGTCGTTAGAATCGAATGGTAATTGACGTCCTTGTATAGACATACTTTTATCTTCTATTTTCGAGTAAATACTTAAAGTGTTGGATTCAAAGGTGTAAGCATCATATAACCTGTCTTTTGCTTGTGTAGCTCCTGCAACATAACCGACAAGAGTACTTGAAGAATTTTGGTTTGGAGCAATTAAATTGAGCCAAATCCGATGGCGTTCAATTGTACTTGTTTCATCCTCCTCATCATCTGAGCTAGTTCTATAAAAATCACTATTATCATACCCATTACTTCTCATAGAATTATTAAAAGTCACGCTGCCAGTCTCATTGTCATTAAGGGAAAGTACAAAGAACCCTTGACCAGACGCAATTTCGCCAGCAAATGTTGGGTTAGGATTGGTAACACCTGTTAAATTATATGTGATGTAGTCATTTGGGTTATAACTCTGATCAAAATCATTGTAAAACGAATCGGTATAGGTGCCAAGAGCGCTACCGTGCGTCCAAATATGAACAGCGCCTTCAATTATTGAATTTCCAGGGAAAGACAAGAAATCATCGGCACTTATGGCTGATGGGTATGGGTTTCCGATTAAATTCCAGTTATCATCCAAAGGCGTTACGGTTAGAGGTGTACCGTTTGGAATATGGGTAAAATTGTTATTGAGTATGTTATTATTTCCGCTAATTATGGCTTGTGTGATAACACCATTATTGGCTGTACCTGTAAATGTAGCTGTTGCAACTGCTGGTCCTGCGGGATGGCCAATTGGAGCTCTTGAGATATAACCTTTACCTATATCCATATTACCTGAATACGAAGCCCAGTCACCAAAACAGATTGGGGTAACTGGTGGAGGTGTGTTTCCAGCTGGTATGGTTGGTATCCATTGGTAAGTGTAATTTGGAGTATTAGCACCATAAATGTTAGATAAACTGAAGTTAGAAACTGGTGAAGACCAATAAACATAATCATTCTGTCTTATCATGGCTGTTCTGTCCATTGTAAATGTACCATCCACCGTGTTATTAACATTATCAATTTGTATAAGACTAGAACTGTCTTCCATAGTGTATAAGCCACCAGTTTGCACCGTAACCGTGTTGTCAATGGTTAGTGTAGAGTTAGATTGTTGTGTAAGTGCTGCATTATTTTCTACAGTTAATGTATAGCCAAAGCCATCAGTGGTGCCATTAATAATGGGATTATTTCCACCAGTATCTAGAATTACAACACAATTTGTAATAACGGGTACACCATTAGGTAGCCAATTAGTAGCGGTGTTCCAATCTGTATTACCAGGAGTGCCATTCCATATTTTCTTGTTAAAGGTAACAGTTACGTTATCAGTACAGCCAATTGGATATTCAGCAGTATAAATTTCAACACCATTTGGTGCGGCATATACTGTGCCGGCAAAGTTACCCAAAACGTAAGGTGTGGTTAATGCGGCATCTGTATAAAGGCCATCTGCAGGAGACCAGGTTACTTGTGGTGGTGATGGAATGCCGTCTGCAGTAATTATTATATCATCGATTGACCAATCAATTAAATATGTGGTATTACCAGACAGCCTAAATCTTATATATAAATCAGTATTACCATCTAAAGCTGAAATGTCAATATTTTCTGTACTAATTACATCTGCAGAAGGGTTTAAAACGGAATATTGAGTTGTCCAATTTGTGTTATCAGTAGAGGTTTCTACATAAATGCCTATCATTGTGGGAGATGAAACAACATTAAAATCCTGTCTGAAACCAAGATGGAGATTTGTTTGACCAGTAATGTCAATAAGAGGAGAACTTAACCTCCAAGTGCTATTATGGCTTCCACCTGTCCAATCTAACATCGCTTCATTTGCTGTTCCTCCAGCATTAGTTGTATTGGAAATTATCCAATTGGCACTAGCTGCTCCATTCACTCTTGTCCATCCAGCAGGAAAAGCTCCTCCACTAAAATTTTCAGAGTATATGGTGTTGGTTGGCTCTGGTATAGGAGCATTTGTGGTGAGTTCTATATAATCAAGTGTGCAATCGTCAGCACCTAATGGATAAATAGTGTCTGTAATTATGAGGTTGCAATTGTTTACACAGGTAATATCGGCTTCCCATCCAGGGTCAGTAATTGAACCATCACTTGTAAACACAAAGGTTAGCGCGCCACTTGGGTCTGAAGAAGTAACAGTGCCTGGACTATTTGTGTCAGTGTAAGTTCCTATAAGTGGGAATGTATTGTTAGGACCATCATAAATGTATAGAAAATCATAGTTGTCTTCTATTTCGAAAGCTGTAAAAGTTGCAACCAAATTAGTACCAGGTACATCTGGAGTTAATGTTGTAGTTGTATTTTCATCATTAAAGTAGTTACCTCCACCACCACTATCGGTAAATGTAGATCCGCAGATTGTTGGAGGGACATAAGGTGCGCATGTAATATCGGCTTCCCATCCAAGGTCAGTAATTGAACCATCACTTGTAAACACAAAGGTTAGCGCGCCACTCGGGTCTGAAGAAGTAACAGTGCCTGGACTATTTGTGTAAGTGTATGTTCCTATAAGAGGGAATGTATTATTAGGACCATCATAAATAAAGAGAAAATCATAATCTTCTTCTGTTTCGAAAGTTGTAAATGTTGCAGTCACGGCATCACCTGGTGTATCGGGATAAATAGTTGTCGTTTCATTTTCATTATTACTGTAGTTACCGCCTAAACCTCCACTATCGTAAAATGAATCGCCACATCCTGGTAGTGGTATTGGGCAATTTAAAGTAAAGCTAACATTACCTCCAGAATTGTCTTCCGAATCAAGCAAGATATAATAGGTTGTTCCGGCCACCAAGGTAAAAGTACCACTTGTTTCATTATTGCCAATTAAATCATCAATACATGTCCATCCTGTTGGTGCACAATTCGTTTGATACAAATAATTAATATGACCGAAAGTTGAGATCTGGGTAATCGAATAATTGCCAGTTACTGTTGGTGTAAATGAAAAAACAGCTTCGTCACCTGGAACGTCAAAACAGCTTGAGTCATTAAATGCGCCAAACCCTGAAGCTATTGTGGTATTTATGGCTGTAGTTCCACAACTGGGTATATTGGTTGTGTTGTTGCAAGGATCTTCAATCTCTGAAGCACAAATATTAAATGCACCTTCGTCATTGCCTCCCCAATCCCAAACACGAATATAAACCCTTGTATTAGGAGTAAGTCCATTTAAAACACTAATATTGGCTTCAAGTAAACCAGAACCCGAATCGTCATCACATGCAACAATAGTTAAAGTTCCACTACAATTACCAGTATAAAGCGCAACAACACCATCATCAAAATTAGACGTTCCAATGTGAGTTAAGTCTATTTGTATGCCTGTAGTAGTAGGCCCAAGATCTATATAAAACCAAACATCAGCACCATTGTAGTTTGCGCCATATGGCCCACACCCAGTAGGAGAATCAATATTTGCGTTGCTTGAATCTGTTGCCCCAGTATTATCTCCTATAATATATGTACAGGAACCAACAGCACTTAATGGTAAGGGCATAGCATTACATGGGTCATCTTGCGAAAAAGAAAAATTCACATAAGTAAAGAATAGTATTAGTAGTAAAACTCTTGTCATAATCTATTATTTTTGAAGCACAATAAAATCATTACACGCACATTAATGCGGTAGGAAGTTGAATAATAGATATGTAGGGGATGTATTTTACAATATATAAAAAAACATAGTTATTTTAACTTTATTTTTGATGTTTTGTTTAAAAATTAGGTATAATGTTGATTAATGTGAGTTTAAAGCGTGTTCAAATTAATAATCAGGTCTTTGTAAAACCAGAATAGCTTATCAATCCTTTTGTCTTAAGGAATATAGAAAACTGAAATACAATGTTCTAGAGGTAAAGCATCTTAATTTCGATACTAAATTAACTTTTTGTGGAGCATATTTGGACCATATTATAGCTACTGCATTGGAGAGAAAAGAATGTCATATTAACGATAGTTGATTTTTAATTTAAATCATAAAAAAAGTGCTAATTTGAGATTAGCACTTTTTAAAATTAATGTAGTTCTAAACTACAATATCTCAACAAACAAACCATCACCCGTTTTTTCAACTTTTGTTAAACCATGTTTACCTAAACCTTTTATACCCTTGTCCCATCCTTTATTACTCAATCCAGATTTCGATTTTAGGCCATTTAGGTCCATTCGTTTTTCAGGTTTTAGAATTTCTAAAATGGCCTTTTCATTATCGCTAAGATCAACTTTTTTCTTCTCTGGTCGCATCTGCGGGAAGAACAATACTTCTTGGATACTCTGATTGTTAGTTAGGAACATAATTAAACGGTCCATACCAATTCCCATTCCAGAGGTTGGTGGCATGCCGTATTCTAGAGCTCGTAAAAAGTCTTCATCTATAAACTCTGTTGCTTCGTCGTCCCCTTTTTTAGCTAATTTTAATTGGTGCTCAAAACGGTCGCGCTGGTCTATTGGATCATTTAACTCAGAATAGGCATTGGCAATTTCCTTACCACAGACCATCAATTCAAAACGTTCCGTCAATTCAGGGTTTTCCCTGTGCTCTTTGCATAACGGACTCATTTCTTTTGGATAGTCGGTAATGAATGTTGGCTGAATATAATTTCCTTCGCATTTCTCACCGAAAATCTCATCAATCAGCTTGCCTTTACCCATGGTTTCATCCACGTCGATATGCATACCTTTTGCTGCTGCTCTAATGTCGTCTTCAGACTTATTATAAATATCAAAACCTGTGAATTCCAAAATTGAATCACGCATCGTAATACGCTTGTATGGCGCTTTAAAATTAATTTTATGCTCACCAAAAGTAGCTTCTGAAGTTCCGTTAACGGCAGTAGCACAATGCTCCAATAACTGCTCGCAGAAATCCATCATCCAGTTGTAATCTTTATAAGCGACGTAGATTTCCATGGCCGTAAACTCTGGGTTATGGGTTCTGTCCATACCTTCATTACGGAAATTTTTAGAGAATTCATAGACGCCATCAAATCCGCCTACGATTAAACGCTTTAGGTATAATTCGTTTGCAATTCGCATGTACAACGGAATGTCTAAACTATTGTGATGTGTTACAAACGGTCGTGCTGCTGCACCTCCAGGAATAGGTTGCAAAACTGGCGTTTCCACTTCAAAATAACCAGCGTTATTAAAGAACTGGCGCATCGCATTAAACAATTTTGTACGCTTTACAAAGACTTCCTTCACGTGTGGATTAACCGCTAAATCGGCATAACGTTGTCTATAGCGTTGCTCAGGATCCGTAAACGCATCATAAGTTTTCCCATCTTTTTGTTTTGGGATTGGTAAAGGTTTCAACGCTTTACTCAACAATTTAAAATCTTTTACCATAACCGTTTTCTCACCAACTTGCGTGGTGAAAAGTGTGCCTTCAATACCAACAAAATCGCCTAAATCCAATAATTTTTTAAAGACATCATTGTATTTAGATTTGTCTTCGCCTTCGCAGATTTCATCCCTATTAAAATAGACTTGAATACGACCTTCGCTATCCTGCAATTGTGCAAAAGATGCTTTTCCTTGAATGTTAATGGCCATGAGACGACCAGCAATAACGACCTGTTTACCTTCTTCATAATTGGATTTTATCTGTTTCGAAGTATGGTTCACTGGATATAAATCCGCTGGATAAGGATTAATACCTAAAGCTCTTAGCTTTTCTAACTTTTGGCGTCTTACTAATTCTTGTTCTGAAAGTTGCATTCTTATTATTTTAGAATTCTGCCTTTTTCGGCAGACCGATGCAAAATTACGTTATTTCAGAAAATTAGCGAACACCTTTTTACATAGATTTTAAAGCCGCAATATTTTTATGAATTTGCCTATTTTCAGAATCTAATTTCTGCGCTTTTTGAGACTGTTTCACTATTTTTAAATTATTGCCGTAGACATAGCGTTTTGTTCTTAAACTGAATTAAGTTTTACTTTCTTTTGGGTTGAAAAAATGTTCGTTTTCATTTCTTGATGAGATGATGATTTAAGAAAAAATTAAATTTGTTGTCATTTCGAGCAAAATCGAGAAATCTCAGTTATAATAGTTTCAAATGAGATTTCTCGTCACTCATGCTTCAGTCTGTCGAAATGACAAAGTATTGAATTAATTCACAGCTTTTACTCAGCCGTCACAATTGTCCCTTTGATTTTCAGAATTTTGTTTCCACCTTCAGCATTAGACATCACAGTTATGGTCTTTGTAAAAGCACCAAGTCTTTTCGTGTCGTACTTAATGTTCAATTCTCCAGTCTCCCCTGGTAAAACGGGTACTTTAGAATATTTTGGCACTGTGCAGCCACAAGTGGTTGTTACTTTTGTTATAAGTAAAGGTGCGTCACCTGTATTGGTAAACGTAAAAAGTCGTGTGCCATCAGAATTTTGGATAATGGTGCCATAGTCAAGAACTTCGGTTTTAAATTTTATAACGGCGACTTTAGAATCGTATTTGTCGAATTCTGTTGGTGCGGCATTAAAAAAACTTAGTGTTAAAACTAATAGAATGGCAATGTTTAATGTGCGTTTCATAATAAAAAATTTTATTGATTAATATTGAAACAAACATCAAGATTAAAGATGTGAATTTTGAATAAACAGGGTTGGAAATCGGTACTAGTACCAAGGTTGAATTTTGTAACTATTTGATAAATAGGGATTTTGCGTCATCCCTAGATTGTACATTTAATTTCTTGTAAATGTTGTTTGTATGCGTTTTAACCGTACTTACGCTTAAAAAAAGGGCTTCTGCAATGTCTTTATTGGATTTGTCCAAGAGCAAATGCTCTAAAACGACTTGTTCTTGTTTTGATAATTTGGCTTTTAAATCCTCTATTTTAGATTGGTTACGTTTCCAAAATTGGAATAGAAAAAATAAATTCAGAATTAAAGAAAGGCCTAAAAAGATGTAGAGTAGAACACGCCAGTTGGACGGCGAGTTTCCATCTGAAGCGGCTAACATGTAACGGTCGGCTTCTAATTCGTTAGTGTATTGTTGGGTATAGCTAGCGTTTGGATACGTGGTTTCCAAACGTGATTTGAGATGATTATAATAATCATTTTGTTTTAAGTCTTCGACATAATAACTGTGCAAATCACTACTTCTATCCGATAAATAGGAATAAATGTAGAGTTCTGCAAGCGGCTCATTCAAAGCTTCTCCGAAAGATTGAAGGGTTTTAAACCACTTTTTGTTGTTGAGTTTACGGTTGGCTTCGCTTCTAAATTCGCCATAAGCAAAACGCATATCGTTTTTCAACGAGTCGATTTTTACAAACGCATTGGCTTTGGGATTATTGGATTCTACACTACAAAAAACCTGATTGCCAAACGATAAGGGCAGCTTCAAACTGTCCGTATTTTTGGCAATAAACAACAGTGCTTCGCTATCATTACAATGCCCATTAAAATGATTGATATCTTGTTGGACTTCAGAACAGCGATCCACGTGAATACGATAGATTCGGTTTTCGGCATCGAGCATATTGCCCTTAAATTCAAAATAACCAGTAGAATCTGCGGTTGTTTTTGCGATGATTTGTTCAGAATATACGCCAGACATTTTTCGGTAATCTTCAACTATAGAAAGATATACAGACCGATCCCATTCTTCGGTATTGGTATAGCCCGAAAATGAATACTGTGCTTTACAAACTAAAGACATAACTAAAAAGACCAAAAGAATCAGTAGTCGCATGTAACGAATCTACATAATTTTATTCTTATTTCAATATATAGAAATCACAAAAATTGTAACATTTTGATCGAATTAACGTCCTATAAATACATCAAATCAAAAATCGAATTATGAGTATCTGGCGTGTTATCCTTTCTATTATTTGTCCACCCTTAGCTGTTTTAGATAAAGGTTGTGGTTCTATTGTTATTACTTTTTTATTGTGGCTTTGTGGTTGGGTTCCAGGAGTTATTGCCGCTTTGGTTATATTAAATAATCCTGAACGATAAATTCTTATCTTTGACACTTAAGAACCAAATAAAATCTAAAAATGAAAAATGTCTATATAGTGCTGTCTTGTTTGTTCGCTGTGTTACTTACAAACTGTCAGTTTTCTGAAAATATCTACATTAATGAAGATGGTAGCGGTAAAATGAAGTTTTCTTTAGATGCTTCTGAAATGATGCAAATGGTGTCGGAAATGGGCGATGGAAAATCTTCTGAAGATCTTGAAAAGGCTATGGATTCTACAATAGTCTTTAAAGATTTTATTGAAGAGTATAAAGATAGTATCGCTACTTTATCTCAGGAAGAACAGCAAAAAATTAAAGCCCTTGAAGATTTTAGACTGCATATGGTTATGGATCCTGAACAAAATTCTATGACTATGGATTTGGAAACGGATTTTAAAGATGCTAATAGCTTACAGGATATGTTTAAAGCCATGAATAGTTTTAGTAATCTCCAAGGTAAAGGTGGTGCATCTCAAAATACACCTTCAAGCCCTTTTTCTAGTATGGCAGACGATGGTTCTACAACTGTAAATTACGCTTTCGACGGTAAAATTTTTAAACGAAATGTTGAAATTGTTGATGTAGAAAAACATCAGCAATCTATCGATAGTTTGGGGCAATCTGCCATGATGTTTGGAGGCTCCAACTATAAAATTAATTATCATTTTCCCAGAGCTGTAAAATCATTTTCAAAAGAAGGTGCGATGTTTAGTGAAGATAGAAAGACAGTTACCTTTGAAGTTGGATTCATCGATATGCTGAAAGATCCAAAATTATTGGATTTTGAAGTTGTTTTAGAAGATTAAGATTTGAACAAAACCATAAAATTCCAAGATTTAGGAACTCAAGATTTTAAAGACACTTGGGATTACCAAGAATCACTTTTTAAAGCTATTTTAGATACTAAAATTAAGAATAGAAGGGAAGACACTGGGTTAGAAACCGATAATCATTTTCTTTTTGTAGAACATCCACATGTTTATACTTTGGGCAAAAGCGGTGACCTATCTAATTTGTTACTTTCTGAAGCGCAATTAACCAACAAAAATGCGACCTTTTATAAAATAAATAGAGGAGGCGACATCACTTATCATGGACCAGGACAGATTGTGGGTTATCCGATTCTGGACTTGGATAATTTCTTTACAGATATCCATAAGTATTTACGATTGTTAGAAGAAATGATTATTCTCACTTTAGCTGAATATGGACTTAAGACGGAACGCAGTCCAGGCGAAACAGGGGTTTGGTTGGGTGTTGGTACACCGTTTGCTCGAAAAATTTGTGCCTTAGGCGTACGAGCAAGCCGTTGGGTAACGATGCATGGCTTTGCGCTTAATGTGAATGCTGATTTAGGTTATTTTGACCATATTATTCCTTGCGGCATTAAAGGAAAGGCAGTTACGTCTTTGAATGTTGAATTGGGTGTTGAAAAAATTGACGAAGCAGCGTTGAAAGAAAAACTTTTAAAGCATTTTGAGAAGCTGTTCCAAGCTAAATTTGTTAGGACATAATTTGGTAATGGAATGGTGTGAATCAACATATCTCATATGGCAGTTGAAACAGCTTTTAAATGTGTGTGTTTAAGATCGCTATTCAACTGATTTAGTATCAGGCTTTGTTTTATCATCTAACAAAATACGTGTTTTTGGTAAACTTTCAGGATAATTCTTTTGTAAGAATTCAATCATTTTTTCACGGACATGAACACGTAAATCCCACGCTGTAGGTGAGTTTTTTGCGCTTACTAAGATTCTGATTTCTACGGAGTGCTCTTTTGCATCTGTAACTTGTAATACCTTCACTTCTTTATTCCATAAATCGGTATGCTCTAAAATGCGGTCTAATTCCTCTCGCATCGCTTCAAAAGAAACGGTGTAATCGGTGTGTATAAAAACAGAGCCAATGATATTTGCAGACGTTCGCGTCCAGTTTTGGAAGGGCTTTTCTAAAAAATAGTTTGAAGGTAACACTAATCGTCTTTTATCCCACAGACGAACTACGACATAAGTGAGGTTAATTTCTTCTATCCAACCCCATTCATTTTCTACCACAACGGCATCGTCAATTCTAAAAGGCTGTGTAATAGCAATTTGAATTCCGGCCAATAAAGCGCCAACTACTTTTTGAGCTGATAGACCAATAATAATTCCTGCTAAACCTGCGGAAGCAAATATACCGTAGCCTATTTTTTTAATGCCATCAAAAGACAGTAATATAAAACCGGCCGCAAAAAGAACGATAAAGAAAATTATGATTTTTTCCAACAGATTAATTTGGGTATACATTTTTCTCGCATCTAAATTATCTTCTGCCGAAAGATCATATTGTTTCAAGAAAATCCGTTTTCCCTTGCGTAAAAAAATAATTAATAACCAAGCCAATAATGCAATTAAAAAATTTTCTCTTTGTGGAATAAGGATAGAGCTTTCCCAATTTTCAAAACCTGCGAAATTCTTGACATAATTCACAATTGGTTTAACAAAAAGGAAAAACAATAAACCTAAACCACAAACGATTAATTGAACAAATCTTCTCATAATATTCTATTGATGTTCTAAATTATTTGTTTAAATGTTTAAATCCAAATAAAAACAAGTGTCATACTCAAATGACCGCGTTTTTTTTTTTTTTTTTTTTTTTTTTTTTTTTTTTTTTTTTTTTTTTCTCTCATTATTTCAAGACTTTCGGTCAAAATGACCAATAGCTAATTTTTTAGACGAGGGCTGATTGTTTTGAATATGTTTCGATGTTTTATATCAAAAGTTACTGAAACAAATTCAGCACATATAAACGAAGTTAGCCTTTTGTATTTAAAAAGTCAGGCTATAACTAAGTTCTAATAGTTTTACTGTTTTGAACGTTTCAGTAATTTTTTTAACATAAAAACAACAAGTGCTTGGATGAGCGCATTAAAAAGAATCACGAGCCAAAAAACATTTGTAGACTTTGCGTAAATCCCTTGATTGGGCACTAATCGATTCCATAAACTAATAGGGAAGGAAATAATTTCGTCAATTATTTCAAATATAAAATTTGGTTGATCCGAGCCAACGATATAGGACATGGTAAAACCTAGAAGTATATCCACTAATAAGACAATTATAAATATTTTTATAAATGTTTTCATAGTCTAGCTCTCATCATTAAAAAAAACCTTATAAAAGTGCATTTTTTTCTCTTCATCGTAACCGCGTTCCAAATATTCTGCAGAAGCATCTGGTGCATCAACATCGAGTCTTATTTGGATGTTTGTGTCTAGTTTTATTTCGGTTTTAATCTTTTGTTTTTGCTTTTTTAGGGCAATTTCAGAAACATCGAACTGGTTCCTGATGAGGACTTTGTTATCGGATTCGTACGTTTTTTTATAATCTTCAAACAGTTGAATTTTGTCTTCTTCATCAAAGACCTCTTCTTTAAAAGTATCGATATTTATGATTTCATTTTCTTTGAAAAAATCAACCGTTTTTGCCAAGAAATTACTTTGTTCTTGGCCTCCAAAATTGGGTTGCAAAACTTCTTTAGAAAACTCCCTACATAACTCAATACAATTTTTGGTGTGT
The DNA here is from genome assembly GCF_013394655.1 of Winogradskyella schleiferi. Classification (NCBI taxonomy): domain Bacteria; kingdom Pseudomonadati; phylum Bacteroidota; class Flavobacteriia; order Flavobacteriales; family Flavobacteriaceae; genus Winogradskyella; species Winogradskyella schleiferi. The sequence continues at coordinate 3,462,836 of NZ_CP053351.1, read as the reverse complement.
TGATTACTATCGTCTGGGTATTTGATACTTAGGAAACTTTTTATCCAATATTGCGTATCGTAAGTATTGTTATCGACGCTAAACACAATCTTGCCTTCCATATCAGAGGTATTTAAGATTAAACAACCCTTATCCACCTTTTTAGCTTGGATGCCTTTTTGAACTAAAATATCGTAGTTATTATCTTCTAAGTAGGTCTGAAAAAACTCCGTTTTATTTTCAATTTTAAAGATCCCTATGGCATCTGTAAAATAGTCTTCATACTGCACGTTTTCAAAATGGCAGATAAGTACATCGCCAGTTTTGATTTGAGCCGAATTACTTTGCTCAAAAAGGTGTGTAACGATGTGTTTGGAAACTTCTACAAAATCTACATCATCTTTAAATAACTGTTCACTGTAGGTGTTGATTTCATTGAGTCCGACGTCGCTGTGATGGTGAAAGCGATAACTTTCTGCAACACTTACGAAGGGCTTTAAAAGATATGGTAACATTAAATTATAAGTCGCTTCATCAAAATGCACAATAGCATCCGAAAAGGCATTTTTAGTGCCGTTAAATTTGTTGCCGACTTTGTGGATGATACAACTTTTTATTGAGGCTTTATGTCTTTTTATCATGAGTAAATTATTGGTCTTAATTTTTGAGAATATCAGATTTCAAAATAGAAGTCTTTCTTCAAGAAAAATAGAGAGGGTTTTTAGTGTAATTTGTAAACGACTATCGTTTTATCGTCGCTTTGTGAAATGAGTTCTAAGCCGCGTTCGCCATCCAGTTTTTCCAGTGTTGCGCTTGCTGTGCCGAAAACGGGAAAATTCGGGATGGATTTTGCTTGGCTATCAAATAGATACACTTTTTTGGATTGTAAATCTGTAGTGGTTACGTAGATTTTGTCATTCAAATAGAAAATGCTTGGCTCGGTATAATCGCCATAATCTAAGTCTATAGTTCTAGATTTGATAACCAATCTATTTTCGCGCAAGGAAACCAGAGTTTTGCTTGTTGTTGTAATTTGGTGTTTATTGGTTAAGTTGAGGTTTTCTGTGCTTAGTTTTCCTTTTGTATCGACCTGAATAAGTTGACCAAGCGTATTAGTAGTTGTGAACTTATTTTGGTATAAATAAATGGCATTGCCGGAAAAGCGAACTTTATCTTTCACGTTGATTCTCACATTACCTTGTCGGTTTAAAACCTGAAGATTTTCGCCTGCTCCAAAAACAATATAATCTTTTGAGCCTATTCTAAAATGTTTGGGTTGTGTGTTAATATCAGAACCATTAGATTTATACTTAAAACCATCAACAGATTGGCCTTTGGCATTATACATTAACAGGTTTTTGCCTTGAGTAACCAATAATCTGTAATCTTTTCGTTTATCGTAATCAAAAACGGAAAGTGGATGCGTAATAGCATCATTGAATTTTAGAGGAAACGGTGATACATCTTTGCCATTTCTGTCCAAAACGTACAACCGGTTTGGTGTTGTAAAAGCCAGTTGCAACCTGCCGTTTTTATACATGTCAATCTGCTCAATTTGACCCAAGACTTTTCCTTGTATCTGTTTTTTCCAAAGTATATTTCCTGAACTCGAAATAAGATAAAGCATGTTGTTTACGTCTTGCACCACAATATCATGGGAATTGGTCACATGGTTTTTAACCGCTTGAGGTGATGCTAAAATCGTAGCGTCAATCTTGGTTGTAAATGTTTCGGCCACTGAATTTGAAGCAGCTCTCTTTTTGAATTTCTGAATAACACCATTAATATGCGTATAGTTGTCTTCGTGTATAAACTGAACGGCATTGGCATTATAACCTATCATGTTTTTGCCCAAAACATCGGATAAACCTTCCGAATTTTTAAAGATAAATAGTGAAGCTTCATCGCTTAAATTATCATTAATACTTTGGAAAGCTTCCGTATTTGACAAGGTATTGTTGTTTAATGCATCAGTTAAAATTGATTTTAGGGTTTCCGTAGAACTGGCAAAAACCATAAAATTTTCGAAAACTGCAAAGTAATTGGCTTTTTCAAAAGTTATAAAAGGTTTTAGATTGGATTTGAAGACGTCTGAATCACCAAATTCATAGATGTCTATATCTCTAAACGACTCGATATTAGATTTATCTTCAATGGATTCTAAAATCAAATTCGTGTCTAGTGAATGAAGGATAATAGCGTCGTCAATAAGCGCAATTTCGTTGGTGAAGTTCAGGAAGGTTTCGGAAGTAGCTGTTGTGCTATCTTTTAACAGATTTCTATTGAATGCCGAAAAATCATCATAAGCAATACTAATTAAAGAACTTGCATTATAGGGTGCAATTGAAGGCGTATTGATTTTTTGTGGAATCGTGTTTTTGAAACTATTGAGAACATTGGCACTTGAATCTTTGGATGTCAAAATTCCATTGTAATTTATGCCTTTGTCAGAATAACCAATATCTAAAATTGTAAAGTCAGTATTGTCTTTAGCTACCGCGTCTGAAAATAACAATTTAGAATAATTTGGTGCTTTTGAATTGAATAGAATAGAAGCGACCGATTTGTCATCCGTAGTTTCAATTAATTTACTGAGCGCTGCGTTTTCATTTTCATAATCCAGAGTTTTTAAAAGTTCTAGATCGTTTGATCCGGCAAAAGTGTTTCCGATAATCTTATGGTAAACGACATTATCATCTATTTGAGTCTTTTCAATTTTTAAATCCACTAAAGTTTCCGAAATATGATTCGAAATAGAATCTATAACAAATAACGTACTGTCATTTTTAGTGAGCATTAAATAATTTGAATGGGTTGAATCAGCAAAGGCTATATAAATTGGATTGGTAGTATTGAAGTTTTTTAGAATTTTGGAAGCGTTTTTTAACTCCTTATTATATAAGTCTGTTAGAATTTCATTGTTTTCTATGCTGTTGAGGAAATCATTGAGTTCGTTGATTTTAATAATAGCATTCGTTTCTGTTGGAATAAATTTATAAGGTAATTTGGTTTTGTTATAGTCTCTTTGACAGGACAATAGGGTGATAATAAAAATAGATAAAAAAACCAGTCGTTTCATTTATATAGAATATTAAGACTGCAAATATAAAAAGTTATACATCCAATTTGTATTGCTGAGGTAATAATCTAAATGATTTTCTGTGGTATTTGGTGATACCGTATTTTTTAATAGCAGCTCGGTGTTCTTTTGTTGGGTACCCTTTATTTTGTTTCCAATTGTACATAGGGAATTCGTTATGGATTTTTGCCATATAATCATCTCGGTATGTTTTTGCCAATACAGAAGCAGCTGCAATACTTAAGTATTTACTATCGCCTTTCACTATAGTGGCATGTGGAATTGATTGAAAAGGTTTAAAACTATTTCCATCTACTATAATGTATTCAGGACTTGGGCTTAATTGGGAAATAGACCCTTGCATGGCTTTTATGGATGCATTTAATATATTTATATCGTCAATTTCAGGCTCTAAAATATGTTGAACTCCAAAAGAAATACATTCATTTTCGATGATAGGTTTCAATAAATATCTGTTTTTTTCTGAGAGCTGTTTGGAATCATTTAATATAATATTTTCAAACGTAGGCTGTAAAATAACAGCAGCTGCAGTAACGGGACCTGCCAAACAACCTCTACCTGCCTCATCAGTACCACATTCTAAATCGTAAGAAGAATATCTATTTTTTAAGGACAATATGTTAAATTTTTGAACAAAGTTAAAATTTTAACGCAACCCTTGTGTAGTTTTCGCATCTAAAAGACGAATTAGTGCCTAAAACGTTAAAGAATAAGGGTTTTAGCGAATCTTTGGAAAGCCGTAGCATAGTTAACATTTTTTTAGCATAAACGCTTGCTTATTCAATATTAAATTAAGATGTTTGCAGCTAGACTAACTCAAACAATTGTTTTTATGAAATTAAGATTAACATGGTTATTGACGCTTTTTATGGCCTTTGTTATGCAGTTTTCTTTTGCGCAGGATAAAACTGTGACGGGTACTGTAACAACGGCAGCCGATGGTTTGCCACTTCCAGGGGTTAACGTTTTAGTAAAGGGTACTAGTAGAGGTACTCAAACAGATTTTGACGGTAAGTATTCTATAACCGCTAGTACTGGCGAAGTAATAACGTTTAGTTATTTAGGCTTTGGAAAACAGTCCATAACTGTTGCAGATAATACGACCATTGATGTGGCAATGAAAGAAGATGCTGAAAGCTTGGATGCGGTGGTTGTAACAGGATATCAAACTATTAATAAGCAAATATTTACAGGTGCATCTCAAACTATAAAAGCTGTAGATATTAAAATGGACGGTGTGCCAGATATATCTCAAGCTTTGGAAGGGCGTGCTGCAGGTGTAGCTGTTCAAAACGTGACAGGAACATTTGGTGCTGCACCTCGTATAACAATTAGAGGGTCTTCGTCAATTTTAGGTGATACAAAACCTATCTGGATTGTTGATGGTGTTATCCAGGAGGAAATAGTTAATATTTCAGTAGCTGATTTGGTGTCAGGAGATCCAAATACGCTTTTAAGTTCTGCAATTGCAGGATTAAACCCGTCGGATGTTGAAAGTTTTGAAATTTTAAAAGATGCTTCGGCAACTGCCTTATATGGTGCACGAGCACTAAATGGTGTTGTGGTGATTACTACAAAATCTGGTAAGAAAAACCAAGCGCCAAGATTTAATTATAATGCTGAATTTCTTATGCGAGACAGACCGAGATACAGTCAATATGATTTATTAAATTCCCAAGAAACGATTTCTGTTTACAGAGAATTAGAACAAAAAGGGTTTTTAGATTATCCATCGGTATTACAAGGTAGAAATGGTGGTGTTTATAATATTAGAGCACAGGCTATAAATACATATAACGAGACTAATGGGACTTTCGGGATTCCTAATACGCCTGAGGCAAAAGCCGCTTTTCTTCAGCCTTATGAATTGGCAAACACGGATTGGTTTAAAGAATTGTTTAACATGACGCCAACGCAAACCCACAACATTAGTTTTTCTAGTGGTAGTGAAAATTCTACCACGTTTGCGTCTTTGGGTTATTTTACTGATGGAGGATGGACTATTGCCGACAGGGTTAGAAGAATAACATCTACAATAAGAAATGATTATTACTTAAGTGATGATAAGTTGAAATTATCATTTCTTTTACAAGGAAATATTAGAGATCAAAAGACACCAGGAGCTCAAGACAGACAACAGGATGTCGTTTCAGGATCTTTTAGTAGAGATTTTGATATAAACCCATTTAATTATGCTTTAAGTACAAGTAGAGCATTAAGGCCGAGGGATGAAAATGGAAATTTAGAATATTATAGAAATAATTGGGCGCCTTTCAATATAATAAATGAGGTTGATAACAATTATCTTAATATTAAAGTGTTTGATATCAAATTTCAAGGTCAAGCAGAATATGACATCAGTGATGATTTAACATATACCTTTTTAGGATCTGCGAGATATGTTACATCTAATGGAGAGCAAGGTGCTACTGAAAATTCAAACGTTGCCGGAGCTTACAGAGCAGATGAAACTTCAGTAGTAAGAAATGCAAATACGTTTTTGTTTACGGATCCTGCAGATCCCAATGCACTGCCAAGAGTAGTATTGCCATTTGGTGGTATTCTTACCGAATCCAAAAATACACTTACAACTTACACATTTAGAAATTCATTGAATTATTCAAAAGTATTCAATGATGTTCATGGATTAAATGTTTATGCTACACAAGAATACAGACATGCTGATAGATCACAATCCTCATTTACAGGTTATGGTTACCAATTTTCAAGAGGTGGCGCCATATTTACAGATCCTGATATTTTGAGAAAAGCCGTTTTAGATGGTAATGATTATTTCTTTTCGCAGGAAACGCGTCAAAGAGAAGTGTCTTTAGCAATACAAGCTAGTTACGATTATGACAAAAAATATGTTTTAAACGTTACTGGGAATTATGAAGGCTCAAATAGAGCAGGACAATCATCAGAAGCAAGATGGTTACCAACATATTCTGTAGCTGGTCGTTGGAATATACATAAAGAAGGTTTTCTAGAAGATTCTGATCTTATATCTAGTTTAGTGTTCAGACCAAGTTATGGTGTTTCTGGTTTAATTGCAGATGCCGCAAGTAACAATCTAGCCGTATTCCAAAACTTGGTTACAGATAGATTAAGTCCAGATGACAGAGAGAATTATATAGATATTGTAGATCTTCAGAACAGCGACCTGACCTATGAGCGTACTAAAGAATTAAACTTAGGTTTTGAATTAGGCTTATTTAATCAGCGCATACAAATTGTCGCCGATGTATATTCTAGGAAAGGTATTGATTTAATAGATTTAATTAGAACCTCTGGTATTGGAGGGGAAGCTTTAAAGCTAGGTAACAATTCTGAAATGGACACTAATGGTGTTGAATTTCAGGTAAACACTATAAATATTGACAATAGTAATGGTGGTAACCTTAGATGGTCTAGTGGTTTTAATATCTCTCATATAAAACAAGAAATCACTAAATTGAGACAGCAGACTAACGTATTTGATTTAGTATCAGGTACTGGTAGAGGTAACGCTATAGGTTATGCTCCAGGTTCAATTTTTTCTTTTGATTTTAAAGGATTAAACGAGTTTGGTTTACCTACATTTAATTTTGGTGAGGGTGTTGATGAATTCGGCGGTGTTGATTTTCAAGATACTGATAATGTAACAGATTATTTGGTACACGAGGGTTCAACGCTTCCTACTTTAACTGGTGGTTTGTCAAATAATTTTAATTATAAAAATTGGGATTTTAGCTTTTTTGTTTCTTTTTCAGCTGGAAATAAAATTCGTTTAAATCCAACATACTCTGCTTTTTATTCTGATTTAAGTGTTTTTCCTAGAGAATTTGTAAACAGATGGTTACAGCCTGGTGATGAGAATTTCACTAATATTCCTACTATTGCGAGTAATCAACTTATCGAGACAGATGACGAAAGTAGAAATAGGGTTATTAGAGCCTATAATGCTTATAATTATTCTACAGAAAGAATTGCAGATGGTGATTTTATAAGAATGAAGAATATAACTTTAGGATATACATTTCCTTCAGAAACTGTTGAAAAAATTGGACTGTCAAATTTAAGATTGGCGTTACAAGGAACTAATTTATTTTTATTATATTCTGATGATGACTTAGGAGGCCAAGACCCTGAATTTGCTAATTCTGGTGGTGTCGCCTATCCAATTACAAGACAATTTACTTTTACTCTAAGCGTTGGCTTTTAAAAATTTATACTATGAAAATGTTAAATAAAAAATTATCAAAATTCTTTTTTCTTATAATTCTAGCAGTTTCCTTTTCATGTGATGACGTGTTAAGTGAAATACCTGATAACAGAACAACTATTGATTCTGAGGAAAAAGTAGCAGAACTACTTGTTGCCGCTTATCCGCAAGCTGCCTACGTATCTTTTACGCAGCCTATGTCAGATAACGCTGCAGATAAGGGACCTGATGCAATTATCAATCCGCGAATAAATGAAGAGATGTATTTTTGGAGGGATATTAATGACACAGATTCTGATACACCAACAAATTATTGGAACGAAGCATATAAAGCTATTGCCCAAGCTAATCAGGCTCTAGAGTCTTTAGAAGGTCTGCCTGACACTGGGAATAAAAGTGCTTTAAGGGGTGAAGCATTAATTTGTAGAGCATATGCGCACTTCATGTTAGTAAATATTTTCGCTAAAGCTTACGATCCTAACACAGCGAGTACAGACTTGGGGATTCCTTACGTCACAGAGCCTGAAGAAACGTTACTTCCAGCGTACTCTAGGGCTTCTGTTCAAGAAGTATACGATTTAATTGAGCAAGATATTGTAAATGGTTTACCTTTGATTGAAGATATTTATGATGAACCAGCTTATCATTTTACAAGAAAAGCAGCTAATGCCTTTGCTGCAAAATTTTATTTGAATATAGCCGAATGGCAAAAAGTAATTGACCACAGTTCCTTGGCCTTAGGTGCTTCTGGAGCTAATGGACTTCGTGTTATCAATACGGATGATTATTTAGCACAAACTTATGATGAATTAAGTATAGGGTATTTCTCATCTACCGAGCCTGCAAACCTATTGCTTGTTGCTGGTAATTCCACATATGCAAGAGATTTTGCCTTACTTCGTTATAATTTGAGTCCTGGATTAACTAATGTGATTTTTGGTGGTAATAATGGTACCAATTCAACTTGGGCTTACAGGGTATTTGGAACTGATATTGCAAACAATGTTCCTAAGTATGAAGAATATTTCAGAGTAACAAATCAGGCTGCTGGTACTGGCTTTGCTTTTACCACTTTCGTTTTGTTGAGCACAGATGAAGTCTTACTTAACAGAGCAGAAGCGTATGCAATGCTTGGTATGAAAGACGAAGCTTTAGCAGATATCAATTTATCGTATTCTGTTAAGACCGATGATTATGGTCCAAGTAATGTACTGTCTCAATCAGATCTCGAAACGAGATTTGCAATTGATGATCCTAATATTTATACCCCATATTATTCCATACCTAGTGATGTTTTACCATATATTAATGCTATTTTATATATGAAAAGAGCTATGTTCCACGACGAAGGAGTGAGATGGTTTGATGTTAAGAGGCATCACATTGAAGTTGTACATTTTGATTTTAGTGGGAATTCTTATACATTAGGTAAAAACGATCTTAGAAGAGCGATACAAATACCAACGGATGCGCAATCATTCGGTATTGAAGCAAATCCAAGATAATTTAAAATTTAGATAAATTAAATACAAATATTATGAATAATCGTTTTAAAATATTACCATTAGTTTTTCTAACGGTCTTTATAACTCTATTAGGGTGTGACGGCTCAGAAGATAATGTGTCCGGTAGCCAAATAGACACTTCTACTCCTATACTTAATGAACTCGATATATGGCTTCGAAGCAACTTTGTAGCCCCATATAATATTGATATTCAATACCAATGGGATGTAAATGATACCAGTGTGAATAGATATTTGCACCCGCCATTTCCTGAAAATGCTGAAAAAATCGCACAGGTTCTTTTAGATGTTTGGATAGAGCCATACAATGCTGTTGGTGGAGAAAATTTCATAAAAAATATTGCCCCAAGAGAATTTGTTCTTGCAGGTGGTTTTAATTATAATCCTGGTGTGCCAACAATAACTTTAGGTATTGCTGAGGCAGGTGCTAGAATTACACTTTTTAATTTAGATGAGTTAGATTTCTCAACTATTGCTTACGAAAGTGATGTTATTGGTGATTCTGACGATTTTGATGTTCAAAGAAGTGTAGTTGGTCCAATTAGTACAGTGCATCATGAATATGGTCACATTCTAAATCAAACCATACCATACAATACAGCTTTTGATGTTATCAATCCTGGAAATTATACGGCACAATGGTTTAACCGTACTAATGAAGAGGCTAGAAGTTTGGGTTATATTACTAATTATGCGTCTAACCAGTCTGGTGAAGATTTTGTGGAGATGATTGCACAAATGCTGATAAGATCTAGAGAACAATGGGATGATTTAGTAAATAATATTGGTATATATGATCCAGATACTCAGGACTACGAATTGGATGTTGACGGAAATAGAATTATAAATACAGAGGCTATTAATATTATTAGAGAAAAAGAACAAATAGTAGTTGAATATTTTGCTCAGGATTTTGGTATTGACCTTTATGAACTTCAGGCACTAGCTCATCAGGCATTGTTAGATTCAATAGACGACTAATCACGATTTAAAAAAGTTATTATGAAAAAAAATATTTATACACATTATTGGATACTATCATTATTGTTTCTATTTACCTTTTCATGTAATGATGATATTACTGAAGAAACATTCGATAGCCCACCAGCACTTAGAATCCAAGAAAGAGTAGATGAACTTAGACAATTGTTGGTTTCGCAACAAGGCTTTAAGGCAACGTATTTCACCAAGGATGATGAAAGAGGAGGGTTTACATTTTATATGCAATTTAACGAGGATGGCTCGGTAAGGCAAACTTCAGATATTCTAAATGGTGATTTTGATTTTCAAACGTCCTCTTACGATGTGAGATATAATGTAACTACAGAGCTTGTATTTACAACACGTAATCATATTACTGAAGGTACTAATCCAGATGCAGTAGACCCAGATGGTAATCCTGTACAAACAGGTACTGGCTATGCAGGCACTAATAATTTTCAATACTTTAGTGTAGATGAAGATGGTGTTATTTATTTCAGGGATGTAAGAAATAGAAATACAGCCTCGTTAACATTAACGCCTACTAATTTTACCGATTTCGATGCAGAAAGTTTGGCAAGCGTTCAACAGAGTTATCAGAGAAGACTTGATTTTAATGATTGCTCATCGGGAACTTTCTCATTTATGGAGATTACCTCTAGTACAGGTACGCAAGGTTATAATCTTAACTATAATGGTTCTACCTTATTCGCTGAACCTAGATTTGTTGGATTAGATGGATCTTTCGATGAATTCGATTTAGGTATACTGTTTACTGAAAACAGTATATTAGTAAGTCCTGGTATAGAGGTTGACGGTGAACTATTAGAAGAGTTCTTTTTAGATGAGACTTCAGAAACAATACAATATGTAGCTTCACAAAATGGAGTGTCAGCTGTTATAGGGTATTCTGTAACCCCTGTTCTACCTATTCTAGGTTACTCGGAATTAGGAGAGTTTCTTATTTTACATCATCCATTTTTAAATACTTTGGGCGATGATTGGACTCCAGATTTAACTAACCAATGTTTCGTAGATTTAGTAAATGACTTAAATGCCTCTGTAGCTCTGTTTGATGTTACAAGGATTGATTTATATGACTTGAATTTAGATACAGGTCAATTGTATATTGGATCAACCATTGGTGGTGCATTTTATGATATCAGCAAAGAAATTGTAGATGACAAGGTTTATTTAACGATAACGGGAACCACAGTTCCAGCGTTTTTTACAGATGCTGTGCAGCCGCTTATAGATGTTATAGCAGATCCTGAAGGCTTATATGTAGATCAACCTACTACCCTTAATGCATTTAGTAATCAAATATTTACATTTACCCCTGCAAGTAATACAACCATTAGGTATAGTGCAGTTTCCCTATAAATTTTAGTAATAATAAATATATTTTAAAGAGGTCGTCTAAATAATTTTTAGACGACCTCTTTTTTTTCATATAGACTTTGAGACTGATTAATTTTCGTTAGAGGAAGATTAAAAGTGTTTTTACTTCTTAAATTTTATGAAAAGCTATTATTTTGTGAAATATTTATAACAAACTCATTTAAACTTTTTAATCTTAGCGAATTCAATAGTTCAAGAGAGTTCAACATCTTGCTTTTTTGAATAAAAATTAAAAGGGACAAAAGAAAATGGATTCCTTCGTTAAAAAAGTTATGTTTTATTAGCAAGTTAGATTTGTTCTTTGCCAACAAATTTCGGGATTAGTAACAAAAATGACTAAGGCCAAACATATTGATATTAGTGTTTTTGTTTCTTTTATCGGATAATAATGATAAATAGTTATGAGATTTTTTCCATTATACAGTGTGCTTTTATTTGCGGGTCTATTAAACGCACAGGTTCCGCAAAAGCAAGTTAGAGATTCAGAAAATGATTTAAATAGCCCGAGTCAATTAAATAATAATCGATTGAATGAAGACTCCACTTCCGTAAATCGTTCAACAGGTTTCAAAAAAGTTGCAAAGATAGATATGTACTTACAATTTAATAGTCAAGTAGATTCCATAGCAACCGATACCACACTATCCATAAAAAAAGATTATAAATTCAACTACCTACAAAAAGATAATTTTGGTTTGATGCCATTTTCTAATATTGGGCAGACCTATAATACACTAAGCTTTAATGCTTCAGAAAATAAAACCCAACCTAGTTTTGGTGCAAGAGCGCGTCACTTTAACTATTTAGAACATGAAGATATTCTGTTTTATGAAGTACCGACGCCGTGGACAAGACTAACTTATAAAACCGCTTTTGAGCAAGGACAACTGTTAGATGCTTTTTTTACGGTTAATTTATCTAAACAGTTTAATTTTTCCTTAGCATATAAAGGCTTAAGGTCCTTAGGAAAGTATCAGAATATATTAACAAGTTCTGGCAATTTTCGTTTCACTACAAATTATAACACCAAGAACAATAGGTATTTTGCCAAAGGGTACATAGTAATGCAAGATTTACTAAACCAAGAAAATGGTGGAATAACAGATGAGGACCTAGAAAATTTTACCTCTGGAAACGAAGAGTTCAAAGACCGATCTGTATTCGATCCAAATTTTGAGAATGCGGAAAACATATTAGAAGGGAAACGTTTTTATTTTGAACAGTCTTATAGAATAACCAAAGAAAATGATTCTTTAAATAGCAATGTTATTTCGTTGATTAACAAAGTTTCTTTCGAAGATAAATACTATCAGTATGACCAGACTGCTGCCGCGACCGCTTTTTTTGGCGATGTTTTTACCAATAGTATTAATGATAAAGTAACCTTAGAGAACTTTCAAACATCGCTTGGCTTTAACTATTCTAATAATACATTGGGTCAAGTGGGTTTTGCTCTGAACTATACCGATATTAATTATGGTTATAATAGTATCGTGTTATTTCCAAATCAGCAAACTATACCCAATAGAATTATATCTAATTTCCTCGGCATTGAAGGAACATACTCTAAGACCTATAAAGGTTTTAATATTTCTGGCAAAGGTGGCCTAAATCTATCCGACACATTTGTTGGTAGTTTTTTAGAT